>JAFECJ010000003.1 GCA_018242205.1 Pseudomonadota bacterium | reverse complement strand
TCCTTGCGGCCGGTCTTAGTGCCGGCGGGCGGAGCCCCGGCGCCGCCCGAGCGCCTGGCGTGCGTTTCGCCAAGCCCGCGGGCACCGCGTCCGCCTCCCGCTGCCATGACGCCTCATGAGAGCGCCCTCGGAAGGAGACGGACGTTGGCGTATATAGTCCTATGAAATGCCAGCGTCAAGGACTATCTTCCAGATAGCCGTTGCGCCGGGTCCGCTCAGCGCCAGCCCTGGGCGCGGTCGAAGCCGCGGTTATAGCCGTCACGGAAGCCCTGGTCGTAGATGCGGTCAAAGGCGGACGGGTCGCCGCCCGCCTGACGGTCGCCATAGCCGGCGCTCTCGCCGCGCGGCGCCATGGGTCCGGCGCCATAGGCTTTGCCGCCGTCGCCGGCACCGGTGGTTTCCCCGCGTATCGCGGCGCCGCGGTTCAAGTCGATACTCGCGGTGTCGTCCCCCGCCCTGTCGTTATCGTCGGTCGCGCCGCGATCCATGTCATGCTTGCTCATGCCGTGGCGATCCATCATCCCCGGGCTGATGCGCAGGAAAACCGTGTTGCCGTTGTCGTCCCTCGCCCTGATCCGGTAGGTGGCGCCCAGGATGCGAATATCGGTGAAGCCGGCCTCCTTTAGCGCCCGGCGCAGCCGTCGCTGCGCCATCGCGCGATCGTCGCCTCGGGTCGCGCCCGCCGAATGGTCGCCGTCCGCCGTCTCGTCACTCGCGGAACCGGAGACTGCACCCGGCGTATCGCGATCCTTCAAGGCCTCGTCGATCGCCTGCTGCGCGTTGTTTGCAGCTTTCGCCGGCTCACTGCTCTGCGCGGAATCGTTCGCGGCCAGCGCCGGGGTGGCGATCAGTGCCACTGCCGTCGTCGCACCCAGCAACCATCTCTTGGTCATGGAACCTCTCCTGATATCGACATGTCGCCCTCAGGAGACAAAGCCGAACCGGAGAGATCGTTCGCGCGTCGCAGCGGAAATCGGTCGATTGTTTTTGCGGCCTTGTGTCACAAGTCGCGCCACCCGCTATGACCGGAATAGCCGCGTGTACTGCGTCTCGTGGCGCGCCGAGGCGAGATCGGCTCGGAAGGCCGACGAGCCGAGATCGTCGAGCGTGGCCGTGCTCGCGCGCTGCGCGGTGGCGATGATGGCGGCTTCGAGCGCGGCCAGCACGTGAAGACCCTGCGTTTGGCCGAGCGGGATGAGCCGCACGCCGGCCGACACCCAGTTCGCCGTCAGGGCATGAAGGTAGGCCGGCAGCGTCTGATCGAGCGCGATGCCGTGGCCGGCGGCGGTGACGGCGACCGCCACCGGATAGGCGACCGGGCCGGGCCACACCGATTTCAATGTATCGAGCGCCGCGCAGGACCAGGCGGCGCGCGCCGCCTCGACGAAGGCATTGCCCTGCGCCGTGGTTTCGAGATGCCGCTCCTTCGACGGCGCGAAGGCGGCGGCGAGTTCGGCGATGTCGCGTAGCGCCTTGTCGTCATGATCGGTGGTGGCACGATGCGCCTGCGCGAACAGCACCGCGTCGCAGAAGCCGCCGCCTTGCGTGAGCATGACGGCGAGCCAGTCCTGAAGCGTCGTCGCATCGGTGATGTCGCCGGCCTCGACCGCCCATTCGATGCCACTGGAATAAGAGAAGGCGCCGACCGGAAAGGCCGGCGACAGCCAGGCCATGAGACGGAGGAGATGGGAACTGCTTTCCCGTCCTTGCGCACCCACCGTTGTCATGCTCCGCGAAAGCGGAGCATCCAGCGCTTTTGGCGAAGAAAGAGCTGGGTCCCCGCCTTCGCGGGGACGACGGCTGCGGGTTTTGCGCACCACATCATCCATGATCGTGCCCGTGATGATGGTCGCCGTGCTCATGGCCATGCGGGCTCGCCGGCTCCGGATCGAACGCCGCCTGGAGCGGCGTCAGATGCGCGCCGAGCCCGCGCAGCATGTCCTCGAGCACGTGATCTCGGCGGATGCGTACCTTGTGACCTACGATCTGCACGTCGGTGTGGCGGTTGCCGAGATGCCAGGCGAGCCGCACGGCCTCAAAAGCATTCGGCGCTTCGATCTCGACAAGCTGTTCCTCTGCGCCGGCAATTTCGACGATCGAGCCGTCGTCCAGCACCAGGCCGTCGCCATCGCGCAACGCCACCGGTTTCGGAAAATCGATCAGCACCTGCGTGCCCTTCTCGCCGGTCAGCACGATGCGGCGGCGGTGCCGGTCGTCGGCGTCGAGCACGACGCGATCTGACACGGACGCACGGTCGTAGTCGGTGACGATGGAGAGAACGCGGTGCATGTACTGATCCAAGAAGCGGCCTCTGACTTACCCTCTCCCCTTGTGGGAGAGGGGAAGAAAGTGCGTGGTCCGCTAAAACAGAAAATACCTCTGCGCCATCGGCAGCTTTTCCGCGGGCGGGCAGGTCAAGAGCTCGCCATCCGCCCGCACCTCGTAGGTTTCCGGATCGACCTCGATGTTCGGCGTGGCGTCGTTCAAGACCATGCTCTTCTTGTTGATCTTGCGGACGTTGTCGATGGCGACGAACTGCTTCTCGCAGCCGAGCTGCTTGCGCAGGCCCGAGCGCGCCGCCGCCTTGGAGACGAACACCAGCGCCGAGGCGGTCAAAGACTTGCCGTAAGCGCCGAACATCGGACGGTAATGCACCGGCTGCGGCGTCGGGATCGAGGCGTTCGGATCGCCCATCGCCGCGGCGACGATGCTGCCGCCCTTGATGACGAAGTCCGGCTTGACGCCGAAGAAGGCCGGCGACCAGACAACGAGATCGGCGAGCTTGCCCTTCTCGACCGAACCGATGTGTTTCGACATGCCGTGGGCGATCGCCGGGTTGATGGTGTATTTGGCGATGTAGCGCCGCGCCCGCAGATTGTCGTTGTCGCCCTTCTCGCCCGGCAACGCACCGCGCTGCTTCTTCATCTTGTCGGCGGTCTGCCAGGTGCGGATGATGACCTCGCCGATGCGGCCCATGGCTTGCGAGTCGGACGACATCATCGACAGCGCGCCGATGTCGTGCAGGATGTCTTCGGCCGCGATGGTCTCCTTGCGGATGCGGCTTTCGGCGAAGGCGAGGTCCTCGGCGATCGACGGATCGAGATGGTGGCACACCATCAGCATGTCGAGATGCTCGTCGATGGTGTTGCGCGTGAACGGCCGCGTCGGATTGGTCGAGGACGGCAGCACGTTCTTCAGGCCCGCGACCTTGATGATGTCGGGCGCGTGGCCGCCGCCAGCGCCTTCGGTGTGGAAGGCGTGGATGGTGCGGCCCTTGAACGCCTTCACCGTATCCTCGACGAAACCGGATTCGTTGAGCGTGTCGGTGTGGATCATCACCTGCACGTCGTATTTGTCGGCGACGGTGAGACAGTTGTCGATCGCCGCCGGCGTCGTGCCCCAGTCCTCGTGCAGCTTGAGGGCGCAGGCGCCGGCCTTGACCATTTCCTCCAGCGCGGCGGGACGCGAGGCATTGCCTTTGCCGGCAATGCCGAGATTGACCGGGAACGCATCGAACGACTGCAGCATGCGGCCGATGTGCCACGGGCCGGGCGTGCAGGTCGTGGCATAAGTGCCGTGCGACGGCCCGGTGCCGCCGCCGAGCAAAGTGGTGACGCCGGAATACAAAGCGTCATCGATCTGCTGCGGGCAGATGAAATGGATGTGCGAGTCGAAGCCGCCGGCGGTGATGATCTTGCCCTCGCCGGCGATGATGTCGGTGCCCGGGCCGATGATGATGGTGACGCCGGGCTGGATGTCGGGATTGCCGGCCTTGCCGATGGCGACGATGCGCCCATCCTTGATGCCGATGTCGCCTTTGACGATGCCCCAGTGATCGAGGATCACCGCATTGGTGATCACGGTGTCGACGGCACCTTGTTTATTCGTCATCTGCGACTGGCCCATGCCGTCGCGGATCACCTTGCCGCCGCCGAACTTCACCTCGTCGCCGTAGACGGTGAAATCCTTCTCGATCTCGATGATAAGATCGGTGTCGGCGAGCCGCACCTTGTCGCCGACGGTCGGCCCGAACATGTCGGCATAGGCTTTACGCTTCATCTTGACGGACATCGGGAAACTCCGTGTCAATTTTGAGTGTCCCCTCCCCCCTTGTGGGGGAGGGACAGGGAGGGGGGGGGTATCGCTGAAACGATAGCGGCAACGACGCCTTCGAGATTCTTCAGGACATCGTCATTGGTGAAGCGCAAGACGCGATAACCTTGCGTCGCAAACCAGCGGTCGCGCTGCGCATCACTCTGTTGCTGCTCCGCGAAGTCGTGAGATTCACCGTCCAGTTCGACAATCAGCCGCGCACGATGGCAGCAGAAGTCGGCAATGTATGGACCGATCGGCGTCTGCCGCCGAAATTGCATGCCGATATAATGCGACTTGAGGCACCGCCATAGCAGCGTCTCGGCGCGAGTCATGCCACGCCGCAAAGACTTCGCCAGCGCACGCTTGCGAGAACCGACGACGGCGTGTGCCATGCACCCCCCTCCCTAACCCTCCCCCACAAGGGGGGAGGGAATAGGCAGAGCGCGCGTTGTCTCTTGCACGAAACGAACAAACATCACGGCTGTTTATTAATCCCCAGAGTTATCAACCGGCGATTCCGGGCTCTTGTCATGCGCGTCGGCACGGATAGGCTTGGTGACAGATCAATCATCTTTGGCTTCGCCGAACAGGGTTGATCGCCATGGCCGGAGCGGGGAAACCTGCCTCAGGGCTGGAACGTAAGCGCTGCCGGTGGCGTTCGCGTCGCGGGCGATGAATGCGGTCCGAGCTTGCCGGCACTGGCTCTCAGTAACTGGGTACCGGTTGGCGCGCTCACGCGTGTAGCCCGGAAACGGATCCGAGAGCTTGAGACGGGCGGACGACGGTCCGCCCGTTATGGCTTTTGCCGACGCCAAGAAGCGCCCGTTCGACCTTGCCGCCGCCGTCATCATACGGGCTCCACCGGCTGCGCTGACAAGATGTAAGGCTTGAGCGATTTGTGCGCCTGGGCATAGCCGGTCTGGCGGCGGCGGTTCAGCGTTGATGCCGAGAAATCGCGCAAACCGAACTCGCCGTCGACGCGCCGCTCCGAATCGAGCCGCGCCAGGGATTCCTGCATATCGATATCGACGATCTGGATGGTCTTGAAGCTGCGCGCCCAGTCGACCCGCCGCGCCAGCTCGGGCGGCAGGCTGACGCCGTCCGGCACGCCATCGGCCAGTTCCTCGATGATCGAGATGAACTGGTTGAAGTAGTTCGCAATCGCCCGGTCCTGCCGCATGCGGTTGCCGTAGCTCAGGCTGTGCACGCGTGCGTCCACTTCGGTCATGCTCTGCGGCAGCGGCGCCTTGAGCGGATAAAGATTCATGACGACGAGCACGCGCGTCACGTCGTCGCCCTGCGAAAAAGCGTTGACCGCATCGTCGAGCGGCGCGTTGTCGACGATGCCGCCGTCCCAGTAATGCTGGCCGCCGATCGTGATCCAGGGGAACTGCGGCGGCAGCGCGCCGGACGCCATGATGTGCAGCGGGTCGATCGCAGCCACGGTCTCGCCGTTGACGCGCCGGTTGGAGAAGGTCGTCACCTCGCCGCTTTCGACATTGACCGCGGTTGCGAAGAACTGCGTTGGACTTTTGTTGAGCGCCGCGAAATCGACGTAACGCTCGAGCGTGTTGCGCAGCGGCGACGTGTCGTAATAGGACTTCCAGCGCGTCATATTGAGGTAGTCCGAGCGCGGCCAGTAAAAGCCCGGTAAGCCGAACAACGCCAAGTCGCGCTGCGCTGCGTGCGGCCAGAAGTCGGGCGCGATCAGGGTGAAGTCGTCCCACAGCGCCTCGATGCGGCGGCGGGCATCGGCCCGGTCGGTGGCGCCGACAACGCAGGCGGCGTTGATGGCGCCGATCGACACGCCGGACACCGCTTTGAGAACAACCGTGCGCCCCGCCGACACAGCTTCGTCGATCAGATCGAGCAGCGCCACCACGCCGCCGCACTCGTAAGCGCCGAGCGCGCCGCCACCCTGCAGCACGAGGCCGATCTCGGTGATTTTGTCGGTCGCCTCGGCCATCGCGTCCTGCTTCAGAGCTTGCCCATCACGTCGCCGCGGAAGCCGTAGATCGTCTTCTTGCCGGCGAGCGCGACCAGCGTGACCTCGCGCGTCTGCCCCGGCTCGAAACGTACCGCGGTGCCGGCGGCAATATTAAGGCGCATGCCGCGCGCTTTCTTGCGGTCGAACTTCAAGGCCGGGTTGGTCTCGAAGAAATGATAGTGCGAGCCGACCTGGATCGGCCGGTCGCCGGAATTGGCGACCGTCAGCGTCACCGTCTTGCGCTTGACGTTGAGCTCGATCTCGCCGTCCTTGATGAACATCTCGCCGGGGATCATGAGAGAACTCCAGCGTACAGGCCCACACCGATCGCGACGCAGAGCGCACCGGCGACGCGCACCAGCGGACGCAGTGAGTGGCGCGCGGCGACCTGCGCAAAGCCGATGCCGAGCGCATGCAGCGTCGCGGTGGCAAGGGCAAAGCCCGCCATGTATTCGAGGCCGGAAACGGCCTCGGCGACTTCCGAGCCGTGGGCATGGCCGTGGAAGACGGCGAAGGCACCGATGATCGCGACGCCGGTCCAGACCGGCAGATCGACCGCCAGCGCCACGATGATGCCGAGCGCAACGACGGAGGCGAGAATGGCCGGCTCGACGAAGGGCAGCGCGACATGCGCCATGCCGAGTGCGCCGCCGACCAGCATCACGCCGACAAAGGTCGCCGGCCAGATCCACAGCGCGCGGCCGCCCTTCAGCGCGGCCCACAGGCCGACGGCCACCATCACCGTAATGTGGTCGAGGCCGGAGAACGGATGCGCCAGACCGGCGGCGAAGGACGCGGTCGAGCCGACGCCGGCATGAACGCCGACATGGGCGAAGGCCGGCGCGGCGCTGGCGAACATGGCGGCGAGGATCAGGGGAAGGCGCTTCATCGGTTCAGGTCCTTTTCAAAGTCCGACAGGTGTCAGCGAATGGGGTCGTGCACGGTGACGAGCTTGGTGCCGTCGGGAAACGTGGCCTCAACCTGGATGTCATGGATCATCTCGGCGATGCCCTCCATGCATTGCGCGCGGGTGACGACATGAGCGCCGTCACGCATCAGCTCGGCGACCGTGCGGCCGTCGCGCGCGCCCTCGAGAATAAAATCGGAAATCAGCGCCACCGCTTCCGGATGGTTGAGCTTGACGCCGCGCTCCAGCCGCTTGCGCGCCACCATGGCGGCGAGCGCGATGAACATCTTGTCTTTTTCCCGGGGCGTCAGATTCATTATCGTCCTCGAAAATTATTGCAACCACAGTCGCGGCACCTGCGTGCCGAGCGCGCCGAGCAGCGCGATGATGTCGCGGCGCAGGCTAGCACCATCCTTGGCGATCAGGCGCGCCACCGCCACACCATTCCACGACGAAATGCCGACCTCGCCGGCAAAAGTGTCGCCGAGCGCGCGAACCCGTTCAAGTTCGTCATCAAGCGTTCTTTGGCCGCCCGGCGCGACCAGCACCGTCGCCATGGCAATGGCGCCGCCGGCGACGGCGCGGCGGCCGAGCTGAGCGGCGACGGCGCCATCGAGCTTGGCCGTGTCGGCATAGACGAGCGCGCCATCGCGGCGGACGCGCCAGCGATCGATAAAGGCGCCCTCGTTGAGCGCCTCGCCCATGGCGGCGCGGCCGAACACCATGGCCTCGACCATGATCAGCGCGGCATCGGCAGCGAGATCGATGTCGATGCGGCGCGACAGCCGCGCACGATCGAACAGGATGGTCTCCTGCGGCAGCCAGGCGAGCTTGCCGCCCCGCGCGACCGTCAGCGTCACCGCCATCTCCGCGGCCGGGCCTGTGGAACGATAGATCTTCTCCGCCGCCGTGGTGCCGGCGACGAGCGAGGCGCGCTCGCCCACGCTCATGTCGACGCTGAAGCGGTCGCCGCCGGTCATGCCGCCACCGGTATTGACGATGACGGCCTCGAGCGCCGCGTCATGGGTATTGGGAAAGCGCGCGCGCAGCGAGCCATGTTCGTGCACCTGCGCACGTCGCGTCACGCCGTCCGCCGCCACGACCGACAGGCCGATATGGCCGGTGGCACGGTTGGCGAGGAAGGTTTGGGAGTCCGATGTCGTCTGAACCAGCACCCGGTTTCCTCGGTCGTCATGCCCGGCCTCGTGCCGGGCATCCACGTCTTAAGGCGTGGCAAATCTTGCAAGACGTGGATGGCCGGGACAAGCCCGGCCAGGACGAATGCTGCTAAATCGCCAACGCGCGATGCAGCGCGCCTTCGTCGAGGTTCGCCTTGTCGCTCTGATAGACGATGGCGCCGCGATCCATGACGACGAGATGATCGCCGAGCTCCTGGGCGAAGTCGAGATACTGCTCGACCAGGATGATCGCCATGTCGCCGAGCGAGCGCAGATAGGAAATGGCGCGGCCGATGTCCTTGATGATCGACGGCTGGATGCCTTCGGTCGGCTCGTCGAGCAGCAACAGGCGCGGCCGCATGGTCAGCGCCCGGCCGATCGCCAACTGCTGCTGCTGGCCGCCGGACAGGTCGCCGCCGCGGCGGCCGAGCATGCTCTTGAGCACCGGAAAAAGAGTGAACACGTCGTCCGGCACTTTGCGGTCGGCCCGCGACAAGGGCGCAAAGCCGGTCTCGAGATTTTCCTGCACGGTGAGCAGCGGGAAGATCTCGCGGCCCTGCGGCACATAGGCGATGCCGCCGCGGGCGCGCTCGACCGTCGGCAGTTTGGTGATGTCCTTGCCCTCGAAGGTGATGGTGCCGTTCTTCACCGGGCGCTGGCCGACCAGCGCCCGCAGCAGGCTCGATTTGCCGACGCCGTTGCGGCCGAGCACGCAAGTCACCTTGCCGGGCTCGGCTTTCAGCGAAATGCCGCGCAGCGCCTGCGCCGCGCCGTAGTAGAGGTCGATGTTGGAGACCTGGAGCATGTTCTTCTCCTTACCCTCTCCCCTTGTGGGAGAGGGTGGCGAGCAAACGAAGTGAGCGAGCCGGGTGAGGGGGAAATTTTCGCAACGCCCCCTCACCCGGCGCGCTGGCGCGCGCCGACCTCTCCCACCAGGGGAGAGGTGAACCGAGTTTGCCGCAACGACAAAGCCTCCTCATCACCGTCCCAAATACACTTCGACGACGCGATCGTTGGTCGAGACCTGATCGATCGAGCCTTCGGCCAGCACCGAGCCTTCGTGCAGACAGGTCACCTTGACGCCGAGCTCGCGGACGAAGGCCATGTCGTGCTCGACCACGACCACGGTCTTGGTCCTGTTGATCTCGCGCAGCAGTTCCGCGGTCTGCATGGTCTCGACGTCGGTCATGCCGGCGACCGGCTCGTCGACCAGAAGAAGCTTGGGATCCTGCGCCAGCAGCATGGCGATCTCCAGCCACTGCTTCTGGCCGTGCGACAGCGAGCCAGCGATGCGATTGCGCAGAGCCTTCAGCCGCACCGTCTCCAGCACCTCGTCGATGCGCGCTTCCTGCTCGGCAGACGATTGCCAGAACAAGGTCGCCTTGACGCTGCGGTCGTTCTTCAACGCGAGCTGAAGGTTGTCCTCGACCGTGTGCATCTCGAACACGGTCGGCTTCTGGAACTTGCGACCGATGCCGAGCGTGGCGATCTCGGTCTCGTCCAAGGTCGAAAGATCGTATTTGCCCTGCTCGAAGAACACGTCGCCGGTGTCGGGCCGGGTCTTGCCGGTGATGACGTCCATCATCGTGGTCTTGCCGGCGCCGTTCGGGCCGATGATGGCGCGCATCTCGCCGGGTTCGATGACGAAGGACAATTCGTTGAGCGCCCTGAAGCCGTCGAACGACACGCTGATGCCGTCGAGGTAGAGCAGCGCGGACGTGGTCTCGGCGTTGTATTCGACCGTGGTCATGGTTTGCTCTTTGCGCCCTACTCCGCCGCACTCGGCTGCGTCGATGGCGATCCCGCCGTCGGCAGCATGCCGTCTTCGGCTGCAGCCGACCGCGCGGCCTCGCTCTTTTCCTTCACGCCGGCGCGCCAGTGCGCCCAGGTGCCGACGATGCCGCGCGGCAGGAACAAGGTGGTGCCGATGAACAGGCCGCCGAGCACGAACAGCCAATATGGCGCCAAGAGGCCGGTGGTGAAGAAGGTCTTGGTGTAGTTGACGACGAAGGCGCCGAGCACCGCGCCGATCAGCGTACCGCGGCCGCCGACCGCGACCCAGATCACGGCTTCGATCGAGTTGCCCGGCGCGAATTCGCTCGGATTGATGATGCCGACCTGCGGCACATAGAGTGCGCCGGCAACGCCGGCCATGCAGGCCGACACCGTGAACACGAACAGCTTGTAGCTCTCGACCCGGTAACCCATGAAGCGCGTGCGCGCCTCGGCGTCGCGGATCGCCACCAGCACCTTGCCGAATTTCGAGGTGACGATGGCGCGGCAGATCAGGAAGCAAACGCCGAGCGCGAGGCAGGAGATGACCAGCAGCGCGTTGCGCGTGGTCTCGGCCTGGACGTTGAAGCCGAGGATGTCCTTGAAATCGGTCAGGCCGTTATTGCCGCCGAAACCGAAATTGTTGCGGAAGAAGCCGAGCAGCAGCGCATAGGTCATCGCCTGGGTAATGATCGACAGATAGACGCCGGTAACGCGCGAGCGGAAGGCGAACCAGCCGAACACGAAGGCCAGGAGGCCGGGCACCAACAGGATCATCAGCGCCGCATAGGCGAAGTGATTGAAGCCGTACCAGAAGAACGGCAGTTCCTTCCAGTTCAGGAACACCATGAAATCCGGCAGGATCGGATTGGCATAGACGCCACGGCTGCCGATCTGGCGCATCAGATACATGCCCATGGCGTAGCCGCCGAGCGCGAAGAAAGCGCCGTGGCCGAGCGACAGGATGCCGACATAGCCCCAGATCAGGTCGATCGACAGCGCCAAGAGGCCGTAGCAGACATATTTGCCGAGCAGCGCGACGAGATAGGTCGAGACATGCAAGGCCGAACCCGCCGGCACCATCAAATTGAGCACCGGAATGGCGATGGCGAAGGCGGCGAGCAGCACGAGGAACAGCGTCGAGCCGCGATCGAGCATGCGGATGAGCGGATGCGATTTCATCATGCCCTCCTTCCCTCTCCCCGCTTGCGGGGAGAGGGTGGCGAGCAGCAAAGCTGCGAGCCGGGTGAGGGGGCGGCGCCGTGTGCAAACTTGAAGGCCCCCTCACCCGGCTTCCTCACGACGTTCGGAAGCCGACCTCTCCCCGCCTGCGGGGAGAGGTGAAGCGAGCATGCGGTTAGAGCAATCACCTTCATCATGCTTCAATCGCCCGGCCCTTGAGCGCGAACATGCCGCGCGGGCGCTTCTGGATAAACAGAATGATGAAGACGAGAATGGCGATCTTGCCAAGCACGGCGCCGGCAAAGGGCTCGAGGAACTTGTTGGCGATGCCAAGCGTCATGGCGCCGACCAGTGTGCCCCACAGATTGCCGACGCCGCCGAACACCACGACCATGAACGAGTCGATGATGTAGCCCTGCCCCAGGTTCGGCGAGACGTTGTCGATCTGCGACAGCGCCACGCCGGCGATGCCGGCAATGCCGGAGCCGAGGCCGAAGGTCAGCGCGTCGATCCTGGCCGTGCGAATGCCGACGGCGGCGGCCATGGCGCGGTTCTGCGTCACCGCGCGCATTTCGAGGCCAAGCCGCGTGAAGCGCAGCATGGCGAGCAGCGCGACGAAGACAATCGCCGTGAAGACGATGATCCAGAGCCGGTTATAGGTAATGAGAATGCCGCCGAGATCGAAGGCGCCCGACATCCAGGACGGATTACCGACTTCCTTGTTGGTGGGCCCGAAGGCCGCGCGCACCGCCTGTTGCAGCACCAGCGAGATGCCCCAGGTGGCGAGCAGCGTCTCCAGCGGCCGGCCGTAGAGGAAGCGGATGACCGAGCGTTCGATGATGATGCCGACGATAGCCGAGAACAGGAAGGCGAGCGGCAGCGCGATCGCCAGCGAATAGTCGAACAGGCCGGGATAACGGGTGCGGATGATCTCCTGCACGACGAAAGTGGTGTAGGCCCCCAGCATCACCATCTCGCCATGCGCCATGTTGATGACGCCCATGACGCCGAAGGTGATGGCGAGGCCGATGGCGGCGAGCAGCAGCACCGAGCCGAGCGACAGGCCGTACCAGAAGTTCTGCACCGTGCTCCAGAGCGCGAGGTTGCGCTCGATCTTGGCCTTGGCGTCGCCGGCGGCGGCCAGCACCTCCTTCGGCGAATCCGCTGGCAGCGATTGCAGCAGCGCCATCGCATCCTGATCGCCGCGGTCGCGGATGATCGTGATGGCGGCGACCTTGTCGGCCGGCGACGCACTTTCGTCGGCCAGGGTCAGCGCCGCCCTCGCCTCCTGCATCACCTTCTTGACGCCGGCGTCCTTTTCGGCGGCGATCGCCTTGTCGAGTGCGGACGCCGCGGATGCGTCGCGCGACTTGAACACCGACTGCGCGGCGTCGTAACGCTTGCCCGCGTCCGGCGCCATCAAGGTCAGCGCGCCGAGCGCGGCGTCGATGAGATTGCGCAGGCGGTTGTTGAGACGGACATTGTCGAGGTCCGCCGGCGGCGCGGCGGTGAAAGGCTGGCCGGTCGCGGCATCGGTGAGTTTGCCGTCCGCCGTCTTGATCAGCACCTTCTTGTCGGTGGCGCTGAACAGGAGCCGCTGGTCCTTGAGCGCCTGCAACAGCGCCGCCGCGTGCGGGCTGCCCGATCCGGCAATGGCGTCGACGGCGTCGGCGGTGTCGCTGAAACTATCTAGCGTGAATTTCGGCAGCGCGTCTTCATAGGCGGCAGCGCGGGCCGTCAGCGTGCCGGCGGCGAGGATGCCGACCATCAGCAACGCAATGGCGAAACGTTCGAACAAACGGCGCATGATATTCACGATCCCCGGCAGGAAAGCGACGTTTCTTGTTCTTTGAGAGTTCCGGGAGGCGGAGACGCAATCCGCCTCCCGGATCGTCGGTGGTTGGACGCGCTCAGCTCACGAGGCCGAGCCGCCACACTTCTTGGTGACCTTGTTGTAGTTGCCGCACTTCAGCTTGACCCAGTCGGATTCCAGGTCCTTGGAGCCCGGCAGGTAGTCTGACCAAGCATCGCCCGGCACCAGACCCTTGGTCTTCCACACCACGTCGAACTGACCGTCGGCGCGGATTTCGCCGATGAAGACCGGCTTGGTGATGTGGTGGTTCGGCAGCATGGTCGAGGTGCCGCCCGTCAGGTTCGCGGCCGTGATGCCCGGCAACGCGTCGATCACCTTGTCCGGATCGGTGGTGCCGACCTTTTCCACGGCCTTGACCCACATATTGAAGCCGATCACGTGGGCTTCCATCGGGTCGTTGGTCGTGCGCTTCGGGTTCTTGGTGTAGGCCTGCCACTTCTTGATGAAGGCGGCGTTCTCCGGCGTCTTGATCGACTCGAAGTAGTTCCAGGCGGCGAGATGGCCGACCAGCGGCTTGGTGTCGAGACCGGCGAGTTCTTCTTCGCCGACCGAGAACGCCACCACCGGGATGTCGGTGGCCTTGATGCCCTGGTTGCCCAGTTCCTTGTAGAACGGGACGTTGGCGTCGCCGTTGATGGTCGAAACCACCGCCGTCTTCTTGCCGGCCGAGCCGAACTTCTTGATGTCCGACACGATCGTCTGCCAGTCCGAGTGACCGAACGGCGTGTAGTTGATCATGATGTCTTCATCCTTGACGCCTTTCGACTTCAGATAGGCCTCGAGGATCTTGTTGGTGGTGCGCGGATAGACGTAGTCGGTGCCCGCCAGCACCCAGCGCTTCACCGAACCGCCGTCCTTCGACATCAGATAATCGACGGCCGGGATCGCCTGCTGGTTCGGCGCGGCACCAGTGTAGAATACGTTGCGCTCGGACTCTTCACCCTCGTACTGCACGGGGTAGAAGAGGATGTTGTTCAGCTCCTTGAACACCGGCAGCACCGACTTGCGCGACACGGAGGTCCAGCAGCCGAACACGGCGGCGACCTTGTCCTTGGCGATCAGCTCGCGCGCCTTTTCGGCGAACAGCGGCCAGTTCGAGGCCGGGTCGACGACAACGGCTTCGAGTTTCTTGCCGAGCAGACCGCCTTTTTTGTTCTGCTCGTCGATCAGGAACAGCATCGTGTCCTTCAACGTGGTCTCGGAGATAGCCATCGTGCCCGAGAGCGAGTGAAGGATGCCGACCTTGATGGTGTCGGCGGCTTTCGCCGGCGCCATCGCGCCGGTCGCCGCGATGGCAAGGCCCGCAGCGGCGGCAAGCCACTTGCGGGCGGTCGGCCGCTTGGCGGCCGTTTGAACGACTGTGTACATTCGTTGAGATCCCCTGCGTTTGACGCGCGTCCTCGCTTCGATTCTTCGCGCAAGAGTAGGATCGCAAGGTCTGTGCCAAGCCGTCACAATGGCAATAACCTATTGATCCGTAACGGCTCATGTCAGGCTACAAACAACTGCCTAGTTTTCGGTCAAAGACCTCTGATTGAATTTTAATCAGTGCTGACACTTTAAGCGTCACGCTGATCCGAGTGGCCAGTGGTGGCCGGATAAGCGGCGTCTCGAGTTGTCAGCAGCTTTGAAGCGAAGCCGATTCAAATCGGCGCGCGTCGGTGACAGCGGCCTTATGGCTAATTCGCTGTAACCAATTCACGTGGCTGTCCTGGAATTGTGAGTTCCACTAATAACAATATTGCCACAGTTCCAACAGGAGTCTGCCATGCGTCTTGTGAAGGCCTTCCTCGCCGATCAGTCCGGCGCCACCGCTATCGAATACGGCCTGATCGCGGCCGGTATTTCCGTCGCCATCATCGTCACGGTCAACACGATCGGCACCAAGTTGAACACCAGCTTCGACAGCATTTCGACTCAGCTGAAATAGGCGATTGCCGAACCTCCAAAGCTTGAAGCCGCCGCGTGGGGCGGCTTCTTTTTTTGGCACGAGAGACTTGATCCAGATCATGGAACAGCGCGGCTGCCCGCAGCATCGTGACTAAACGTCGTGGGAGGTCCGCTATGACCGGCCAAAGCAGCAGCCCAGCCCTTTTCGAGATGATGCAGCGTCTCGGCATCGATCCGGCGCGCCGCTCCATCGCCCAGTCGGAACTGACCTATCTGACCGCCCTGCACCAGTGCCAGGGCTGCAAGTCGAAGGCGGAGTGCCGGAGCTTTCTGGCGCAGGCGCCGATGTCTTTCGCTTTCGCGCCGGCCTTCTGCCCGAACAACGATTTGCTGTTCGAAATGCAGTTCGACCAGGGCGAGCCGCATGTGCTGCACCAGGGCTTCGATCCGGGTTTGCCGGCGGCGTAACCTAGCCGCGCCGCTTCACGCCGCCAGGCCGGGACCGCGGCGAAATTTCAGCGCCGCGACGATGCCGAGCATGACGAAGATCACGAGCGTCACCCCCTGCGCGATGGCGAAGTGGAAATCCGTCGGCGGGCCGAAAGGCGGGCCGGACTGCGCGACCGGAATCGGCGCGGCCGGATTGATCAGATTCACTTTATTGAACGCCTGAGTGATCAGCACGAACACGTTGAGGTAGAGCGAAAGCGTCGCGGCGATGGCGTAAATCCAGCGCCAGGCGCCAAAGACATGCTTCACATACAGCGCGAACAGCCCGATCAGGAAAACGATGGTGGCGACGAGGCCGAGCGAGGCGGCCGGCGTCAGCACCCTGGCCTGCGTCGGCGACAGGAAGAACATGAAGCCGGTGACGGTCGTCAGCACCGTCATGGTCCAGAACATTGCCGTCGTCTTGGGCAAACGGTGCGAGCCGATCATGCCGAAGACCACGACCAGGCCGCTCAAGATCGCGATCAACGTGATGATGACGTGGATCACCGTGAACGCGGGAACCGGCAGACCGACGATCATGAACGCCCCCTCACCGACACGGGCCGATCTTACGTGGTTACCGCCCGTTTAGCCAGCCGCGCAGGGTCAACGGCTATTTACCCGTCGGCCCGAAGCGCTCGGTCTTGATCAGCTTCGCGGCGTGGCCGAGTTCGCGCAAAATAAAGGCCGCCGTCTCGACCAGCGGCGTCGGGCCGCAGATGAAGATGCGCGGCATCCGGTCAGGGGCAATGCCGAATTCGGCGAGCATCGTGCCGTCGATGCGACGCGACAGACCGGTCCAGCCGGCGGGCACGCCGCGCGTCAGGGTGTGAATGACGGTGAGGCCGTCGCCCTGCCCGGCCAGCTTTTCCAGCTCGGCGCGGTAGATGATGTCGTCACGGGTGCGCGATGAAAAGAGCAGCGTCGCCGGCTGGGTCGCGCGCTTTGCGGCACGCTCGCGCAACATCGCCATCAACGGCACGATGCCGGAGCCGCCGGCGACCAGGAACAGCGGGCCCTCGAGCTCGGGCGTCCAGACAAAATAGCCGCCGATCGGCCCGCGCAATTCGAACTGATCGCCAGCGCGCGCTTCACCGGCGAGATAAGACGACACCTCGCCGTCCGGCAGCATTTCCACCGTCAGCGTCAGCGCGCCCTCGCCCGGCGGCGAAGCGATCGAATAACTACGCTGCGCCTGGTAGCCGTCCGGCGCGGTCAATCGCACATCGACGTGCTGGCCGGCGCGATGACCGGGCCAGCCCGGCACGTCGAGCACAAGGCTGCGCACGCGCGGCGTCTCGTCGATCACCTCGCGCACGGTGGCGGTGAGCCATTGTTTCTTAGGCGCGGCCGCGGCCGCATTTTCCTGGCGCATGATCTAATCCGAAAACCGGTTCCCACTTTTCGGGATCATGCGCGCCTCAATCTCCGTCATAACGCTGCTCGCGCCATGGGTCGCCGTAGATGTGATAGCCGTTCTCTTCCCAGAAGCCGGGAATTTCCGGATCAACGAATTGCAGCGTCTGCACCCACTTCGCGCTCTTCCAGAAATAGAGATGCGGCACCAGGAGCCGCGCCGGTCCGCCGTGTTCGGGGGCGAGCGCCTCGCCGTCATATTCAAAGGCGATCATCGCCTTGCCGTCGAGCAGATCCTCGGCCGGGATATTTGTCGTATAGCCGCCATCGCAATGCGCCAGCACGTATGGCTGGGGCGGCTCGGACAAGCCCGCAGCTTCCAGCAGCGTGTCGATCGAGACGCCGCGCCACTGCGTGTCCAGCTTCGACCAGGTGGTGACGCAATGGATATCGACCGTCAGATCGGTCTGCGGCAGCGCCATGAATTGTGCCCAGTTCCACTCGGCCAGCGGCGATGGGCCGTCCTCGATCGACAGCCGCCAGTTCGCCAGATCGAGCGGCGGCGTCGGTCCCGCGGACAGCACCGGGAAATCCTCGACCAGATGCTGGCCGGGCGGGACACGCGAATTGCGCGCGGCGTCGCCGCGCCCGCGGAAGCCGCGTGAAATGGGAGGTTCGCTCATGCTGGATCTCCGTCGTCCTAGCCGGCGAAGTGTCGCCCGGGTCGATGACCGAAACAATACGTCCCGGAGCTTTTGACGATGGCCGGTTTCGTGGCCATATGCAGCTCGGGCTCACGGTTCCGAGACAAGACAGATGCGCGAAGCTCAATTCGAATTCGGCAAGAACGGATCGCCGCCGGCGGAAGCCGATGGACGGCTCGATGCGCCCGCTTTCCATCGCAATGCCGAGCCGATCTGGAACGCGATCGGCGACTTCCTCGCCACCGCGACCGGTTCCGTGCTCGAGATCGGCAGCGGCACCGGTCAGCACATCGTCACTTACGCGGCGCGCTGCCCACATCTGACGTTCTGGCCGAGCGACATCATGGAATCGCACCGCGCCTCGATCGAAGTGTATCGGCGCGAAAGCGGCCTGACCAATGTGCGGCCGCCCATCGGCATAGATTTAATGAATGAGTGGTATTGGCACGATGAAATTCCGCTCGACGCCATTCTGTGCTTCAACGTCATCCACATCGCGCCATGGACCGTGGCGCAAAATCTCCTGCGCGGCGCCGGCCGCCACCTCAAGAGCGGCGGACATCTCCTGATGTACGGTCCCTACAAGCGGGCCGGCGCCCACACCGCGCCGAGCAATGAGGCGTTCGATACCTCCCTGCGCCAGCGCAATCCCGAGTGGGGCGTTCGCGATCTGGAGAGCGTGGCGGATGTTGCAGCGCAGAACGGATTGCGACTTGTCAAAACCGTCGAGATGCCGGCCAACAATCTGGTGCTGGCTTTCGAACGCGGCTAAAAGGCCGCCAACAAAAACGCGAGGCTTCGATGACCGACAATAAGCTGCCCCCCGAACCGATCATGGACATCGCCCATCTCGGTCATCTCGAAATGCTGACGCCGAAATTCGATCAGAGCGTGCGCTTCTTTACCGAGGTCTTCGGGCTGACAATCGCCGCCGAAAAGGGCGACAGCGTCTACCTGCGCGCCTATGACGATTACGAACGCTATTCGTTGAAGCTCACCGCGTCGAACACCAACGGCATGAAGCACGTCGCCTATCGCACCCGCTCGCCGCAGGCGCTCGAGCGGCGCGCGGCGGCGCTGAAAGGCACGCCGTTCGAGATCGGCTGGAGTGACGGCGATGTCGGCCACGGCAAGACCTTCATCTGCAAGGATCCCGACGGCCACATTATCGAGCTCTATTACGACACCGAATGGTATGAGGCGCCGCCGGAGCTCAAGCCGTCGCTGAAGAACCAGGCGCAACGTTTCCCCGGCCGCGGCATCAACCCGCGCCGCATCGACCACTGGAACGGTCTGGCGGTCAATCTTTCGGAATGCCGGCAGTTCTTCGAACAGTATCTCGGCTTCCGCCTGACCGAGCGCATCGTTCTCAATGACGGCAGCGAAGCCGGCATCTGGCTCACCGCCACCAACAAGTCCTACGACTTCGCCTATACGCGCGATCACACCGGCGTGCCGGGCCGCTTCCATCACGTGACCTACGCCATGAATTCGCGCGAGGAGATTCTGATTGCCGCCGACGTCTTCCTCGAGAACGGCGTCCACATCGAAACCGGTCCGCACAAGCACGCCGTGCAGCAGACCTTCTTCCTTTATGTCTGGGAGCCCGGCGGCAACCGCGTCGAGGTCGCCAATGCCGGCGCGCGGCTGGTGCTGGCGCCGGACTGGAAGCCGATCACCTGGACCGAGGAAGAGCGCAAGAAGGGCCAGGCCTGGGGTCTCAAGACCATCGAGACGTTCCATACCCACGGCATGCCTGCGGTGGTGCATAAATAATGCAACGGGGGCGTTATACGCGGCGGACAATTTGCGTATAAAGCCGCCATGCTCAAGATACCGACAGTCGCCCTGCCCTCCGGCCGCGTCATGCCGATCTTCGGCGTCGGCACGTGGCGCATGGGCGAAAGCGCGCGCCACCGCGCCGACGAGGTCAAGGCCGTACGCGCCGCCATCGACCGCGGCATTACGCTGATCGACACCGCCGAAATGTACGGCGATGGCGAGGCGGAAAATATCGTCGCCGAGGCCATGGGCACAGGTCAGAATTCTCGGCGCGACAACCTGTTCGTCGTCAGCAAGGTGCTGCCGGGAAATGCGTCGCGGCGCGGCACCATCGCCGCCTGCGAGCGCAGCCTCAAGCGGCTCAACACCGACCGCATCGATCTGTATCTGCTGCACTGGCGCGGCGGGCCGGCGCTCGGCGAGACGATCGCGGCCTTCGCCGAACTCAAGGCGGCCGGCAAGATCCTCGACTGGGGCGTCAGTAATTTCGACATCGACGACATGCGCGAACTGGCAAGCCTCGACACCGCCAATGAATGCGCGACCAATCAAGTGCTGTACAACCTGACGCGGCGCGGCATCGAATTCGACCTGATGCCGTACTGCGCCAAACGCGGCATTCCGATCATGGCCTATTCGCCGCTCGAACAGGCGCGCATGCTCGGCGACGCCGTGCTCAAAGCCGTGGGGCAGCGTCACGGCGCGACGCCGGCGCAGGTCGCGCTGGCCTGGCTGTTGCGGCAAAAAGGCATCGTCAGCATCCCCAAGGCGACCCGCCTCGACCATCTCCATGACAATATCGCCGCGCTCGATCTCAAGCTGAGCGCCGAAGACTTAAAGACCCTCGACGCGCGGTTTCCGTCGCCGAAACGCGCCACCCCACTCGATATGCTCTAGAGTGCCGCCTGCAAGGAGAGCCCGCTATGACCCGCTCCAACACCCCGCGCATTTCCTTCATCGGCTTCGGCGAGGCCGGCCAGGCGATCGCGTCCGGGCTGCGCGACGAAGGGGTCGCCGATATCGCCGCCTGGGACATCCTGTTTCCCAAGCCGGAAGGCGAGAAGCTCAAAGCCGCCGGCGCGAAATTCGGCGTGCGGGTGGCGAGTTCGGCCGCCGACGCGGTCGCCAACAGCGACATCGTCATTTCCGCGGTGACCGCCGCCTCGAGCCTCGAAGCCGCGCAATCGGTCGAGCCGCACCTTGGCGGCAATCCCTATTACCTCGACATCAACTCGGTCTCGCCCGGGCGCAAGCAGGCGACCGCCAAGCTACTCGGCAGCAAGGCTCGCTATGTCGATATCGCGGTGATCGCGCCGATCCATCCCAAGCGCCACCAGACCCCGTTGCTGGTTGCCGGGCCTTATGCCGATGCGATCTCGCCGCTGCTCGACGAACTGGAGATGAAGTTCAAGGTCGAGAGCCCCGAGACCGGCAAGGCGGCGGCGATCAAGATGATCCGCAGCGTCATGATCAAGGGCATGGAGGCGCTCACCTACGAGTGCTTCCTTGCCGCCGAGCGCGCCGGCCTGCTCGAGGAAGTCACCGTATCGCTGAAGAACAACTACCCCGGCATCGACTGGGTCGAGACCGCCACCTACAACATCGAACGCATGGCGGTGCATGGCGAACGCCGCGCCGCCGAGATGGAAGAGTCGGCCGCGACTTTGCGCGAACTCGGCTTCAAGCCGCTGATGACCGAAGGCACGGTGGCGCATCAGCGCGAGATGGGCCGCCTCGGCAAGGACGACAGCGTCCGCGTGACGCTCGACCAGGACCGGGCACAAATGCTGAACGCGATCGACAAGCTCAAACGCTGAGCGCGACGGCCGGCCGGCCGATCGAGCGCGCCACGCCATCATCCACTTGGCAGCGCAAACCCGTACCTCCTCGCCTGCGGTGACCTGTCGCATCTACTAATGGTGTTCGGTGTCGGCGGGCTTGCGCCGTCGCACGCTACACCTTGCGACTTTTCCCGCGCCTCCGATCGCGCAAAAAAACTGCTTTACAAATATGGTTAACAGGGCAAAAAATGCAGGTAGCGGCATCACTTATATGGTTAATGGGCGTACCAAAATGAAACACCTCACATCACTCATCGCTGGCGCGCTGCTGGTGATCGGACTGGCCAATATCGTCCCAACACCGGCTGCCGCCGCCGGCGGTACCTACTATGACTCGGTCTGTAACTGCCGCAGACCGGACTCCGAGTACAACACCCGCCGGGTCGTCCGCGGTGCGGCGCGGGTCAATACCCGCGTTCGCTACGTCGACCACACCCGCGAGGTGAAGCGGACCCGTCTGCAGCAAGAAAACCGCCTGGTCGTTCACGTCCAGCCGGTGATCAACCGCGAAGTCGTGGTCCATCGCCAGAACACGGTGATCCGCAACATCACCCTGCACAAGGTGAACACCACCAACAAGTACCGGACCGAAGCCCGCAACGAAACGGTCAACCGTTACGTCCAGGGCGGGACCCGGGTGGTCAACGAGCGGCGCGAAGTGCGGGGCGTCAATTGTAACTGCGGTTACGATGGCGGTGCGCGCGTCTCGGGCGGCAGCTACGAAGGCGACCGAGTCTCCTACCGCGAGTAAGCCTCTCGACTACGGACAAACGGACAAAGCCGCCCCGGACGCGAAAGCATCCGGGGCGGTTTTTGTTTGCGTGAGCTTTTTCGCCGGCGTACGCGATGGCCGCGCACCCTCGCCTCGCCGCTTCCGCCTAGTCGACGAGCGTCAGCGGAATCTTGCCGAGAAAATCCCGCTTGCCGACGTCGGCGCCGAAATTGCGTGCGACCGCGTAAGACGCGGTCAGATGGAAGAAGAAGTTCGGCAGCACGAAGTGGTTGAGGTAATCGACACCCGTCATCTTCGCCTTCTTCGGGCCGAGCGGAAAGACAATCTCGCGCGCGCCAGAGGCATCGATCGCCGCCTTGTCGAGGCTCTTGAGGTACGCCAGCGTCCGGGCCACGCGGTCCTTGAGCTGGTCGACGGTCGTCTCGTTGTCTTCGAATTTCGGCGGATCGATACCGGCCAGCCGCGACGCGCCGTTCTTGGCCTGATCGCAGGTCACCTGCACCTGGCGAGCAAACGCGAACATGTCGGGCGCCAGACGCCAGCCGAGCAGGACGGAGGGATCGCACTTCTTCGCCGCGGCATGGGCCGCGGCCTTGTCGATAACGCCGCTCAGCGCCTCGAGCCCTACGGTGCAGATCGGCAGCAAGGCTTGCGACATCGAATAGGACATAGTTTTTCCTTCGGGTGTTGAATCGACCATCCACGGACGGCGGCGGGACAATGCCACGGCGTCAAATCGGGGGGCAATTGCGCGAATAACGAGCCGATCCCGGAATTTGGCATGACAGAAGCCGGAGCACGCGCTCCTTGAAATTCTTCTAAAGCACTGATTTGAATGACTAAAATGTATCCCGCCATCCGAATAAGGACTTGCGCCGTCACATTGCTGCTATAGGGTCGCACCGATCGGTCGGCTAGCATGGCGCCTCTGGCACCGGCTGCGGCCGGAAGTCTCTCCCAGTGGAATGACAATGTCGGTTACCCGAGAACTCACAGCGGCCAAGCCTGCCGTGGCCCGCCGTTTCGCATGGGTCGCATCCCTGTTCGTCGCGCTGCTGATCCAGCCTTTAACGACCCAGGCGCAAACGCCGGCGGCGCCGACCGCCACCACCGCACCGACGACGACACCGACGCCTGCCGCAACGGCGGTCACGACGCCCGCGCCAACCGCCGAACCGGCTATCGCCGCGCCCGCGCCGAATGTGACGGGGCCGGCACCGGCCACGTCACCCGCGGCCGCGCTCACGCTGCCGCGCGACCTGTCGCCCTGGGGCATGTTCATGGCGGCCGACATTGTCGTCAAAGCGGTCATGATCGGCCTTGCATTTGCCTCCGTGCTCACCTGGACGATCTGGCTGGCGAAGCTCCTCGAACTGATGCGCGCCAGCGCCCGGCTGCACCGCGGCATCGCCGCGATCGCTGCGGCGCGCACCTGGGACGCGGCCAAGACCGGGGCCGACGCGAATGCCGGAGGCGTTGCGCCGCTGCTGCGCGAAGCGGACAACGAATTGCAGCTGTCGCTCGAGACGGCCGGCCCGCACGCGATTTCGCCCGACGGCGTCAAGGAACGCATCGCCTCGCGTCTCGAGCGCGCCGAAGCGGCGGCGGGACGCGCCATGATGCGCGGCACCAGTATTCTTGCCACCATCGGCGCGACCGCGCCCTTCGTCGGCCTGTTCGGCACGGTGTGGGGCATTATGAACGCCTTCATCGGCATTTCGAAAGCGCACACCACCAACCTTGCCGTCGTGGCGCCTGGCATCGCCGAAGCGCTGCTTGCCACCGCGCTCGGCCTCATCGCCGCCATTCCGGCGGTGGTGATGTACAACTTCTTCTCGCGCTGGATCGCCGGCTATCGCGCGCTCAACGCCGATGCCACAGCGTCGATCATGCGTCTCGTCAGCCGCGAATTGGAACGCGGTGCCTTTGACCGGCGTCGCCACGCCGGCGTCGCCGCGGAGTAATCGGGCGATGGCGGTACGGCTCGATCATGGCGACGACGGCTTGGGCGAGATCCACGAGATCAACGTCACGCCATTCATCGACGTCATCCTGGTGCTGCTGATCATCTTCATGATCGCCGCGCCGCTGGCGACCGTCGACGTCTCGGTCGAACTGCCCTCGGCCGCCGCCGAGAAGACACCGCGGCCCGACAAACCGATCTTCCTGACGCTCAAGTCCGACCTGTCGCTGGCGCTCAATAACGATACCGTGGCGCGGGCATCGCTTGCCGCCGCGCTCGACACGATGACCGCCGGAGACAAACAGCAGCGCGTGTTCCTGCGCGCCGACAAGACCGTGCCTTACGGCGACCTGATGAATCTGATGAACGAGCTGCGCAGCGGCGGCTATCTGCACGTCGCGCTGGTCGGGCTCGACGCCGACACGGCGCCGCCCCGATGAAGCCGGCATCGCTCGCACGCTGGTCTCTGTGCTTTACGGCCGCGCTCGGCATTCATGTCGGCGCCGCCGCGGCCCTGATGGCGCGCTGGAGCAATGACGTCGATCAACTGGCGAACGCGCCGGTGATCATGCTCGATCTGGCCCCGGTCGCCGTCGCGCCGGAAACCACGCCGACCGAAGTGCCGCCCGACTCGGTCGCCCGGGAGATGCAGACCGGCGTCGAGCAAACGCCGGACAAGCCTGAAGAAGTCGTCGAAAAGGCCGAGCCGCTGCCCGAACCGGAAAAGCCGGTCGAACAGGCGAAGGCAGAAGCGGAGCCCGAAAAGCCGGTCGACGTGAAGCCCGCGCCGCAGCCCGAACTGTCGACGCTGCCGCCGCCGAGGCCGGTTGAGAAGACCGAAGACAAGCCGGACGAGAAGAAGAAGGAAGTCAAAAGGAAGAAGCCGCAGCCGCGGCGGGCGGCGCTGGCGTCGGCGCCGAGTTCGGCCGACCGGCGCGCCGAGCGCGCCGCCGCCGCCAATGCCGGCGCCAACCGCGATTCCAATGCACTGCCGAACTGGAAGTCGCGGCTGTTCGCGCAGATCGAACGCTACAAGCGCTATCCGGCGGAGGCGCAGTCGCGTGGCGATCGCGGCGTAGTGAGGCTCGCCTTCAGCGTCGATCGACATGGCGGCGTACATGATGCCCGCGTCGTCGGCAGCTCCGGCTCACACATTCTCGACCGCGAGACCCTGGCGATGATCGAGCGCGCGTCGCCGCTGCCGCCGCCGCCAAACGACCTGCCCGGCGCCCGCATCGCCATCGTGGTGCCGATCAGCTACAGCATTCGCTGACGTCCGGACAGTTTGATTCAAATTTTATCGAATGCGCGCCGTGCCCGTATCAAAACGAGGCGACATACCGGATTCTGATTAACCATTTCGACAAACGTTGCCCCTCGCAACGCTCGATGTCCTTGATGTCCTGCTCCGACCTTGGAAAGGATAACAAAAGATGAATCCCGGACGGCGTCAGCGCCGGCCGAGTCATCGTGGGGAATAAACAAGGGGATCTCCCGGCAAGAAGGGTTGGGACATCATGAAACGATCTTACGCAACAGCTTTGGTTTGCAGTCTGGTCGTCAGCATCGCGACGGCCTCGTCTGCCACGACCATGAAGCGCACGGAACGGTTCGCCAATGTCGAACCGCTCGAGACGATCTCGCGCAGCCGCGCCGAAGCCGCCGATCAAGCGGCACAGGTGCCCGGCGGTGCTTCGATCCTGCTCGAAGCCCTGCGCTATCGCGGCGCCAACGCCAAGCAGCTCGGCCTGCCGGCGCAGCTCTGGTGCGCCGATTTCATGAACTTCGTCATCAAAAAGGCAGGCGCCAAGGGCACTCACTCCCGCGCGGCGCGCTCGTTCCTCGAGTTCGGCAAGAGGCTCGACGGCCCCCGCGTCGGCGCTATCGCGATCCTGCGTCGCGGCGGTCCGCAGAACGGCCATGTCGGCGTCGTGCGCGGCACCGACGGCCAGGGCAATCCGATCCTGATCTCAGGCAATAGCGGCAACATGGTGCGTCAGTCCGCCTATCCGAAAGAGAAGGTGCTGGCCTATGTGATGCCGCCGGATTACGTTCTGAAGGAAATCACCAACGCGGCGCGCGCCCAGGCGATCAAACAACAGCAGCAACTTCCTTAACGCCGCCGTATCCCGATTGATTAACGACGCGCCGCGCCGGCAACGGACGGCGCGTTATTTATTCCGGCGCCGGCGCCGACCCCGTCGCCGTTGATCCGGCCTCCCTTCGCCGCCGCGGCGGATTAATGTTAACTGCGGCTTCCGCGCGCATCTCGCACGCTCCCGCTGCATGATCGGCTCGAGTTTCCGTCCCGTACGGGAATCGACGTCATGAAAGCCGGTCACCGGGGGAATTGAGACAGGCGCCATGAAACCGCGAGCACGCATCGTCGCTCTGAGAATCGCGCTGACCACGATCGTGACGATCGCGGCGACGCCGGTCCTCGCCGTGACTCGCGACCAGATCAAACAATGCGACGGCAAAGGCGATGCAACCATCGAGCAGCGCATCGCCGCCTGCGACGCCATCATTGCCGGCTCGCATAACGCCAAGCAGCGCGCGGCGGCGCAGCGCAGCAAGGCGAAGTTCGCCAAGAGCAGGACCGCGCAGCAGCACAGGAAGGCTATCGACCTCGTCGCCAGCGGCAAGGACAGGCGTACGCGCGGCGACGCCGAGGGCGCGATCCACGAATTCGACGCGGCCATCGCGCTCGACGCCAGGAATGCCGAAGCGCTCTACAATCGCGCGCTGGCGCTGCGCGACCGCGGCGACAGCGACCGCGCCATCCGGGATTTCGAGCAAGCGATCAAATACGATCCGCGCAACAGCGAGGCGCTCAAGTCGCTGAGCCACCTCTATTACGATCGCCGCAAATACGAGGCCGCCATCGGCGCGCTGGACGCCGCGATCAAGCTCAACGCCAACGACAACATCGCCTACTACAATCGCGGCATGGCCTATCGCGCCAAGGGCGAGCCGGACCGCGCCATCCCCGATTACGACCGCGCCATCAAGCTCAACGGCAGCGACGCCGTCGCCTTCCACAGCCGCGGCCTCGCCTACCGCGACATCCGCGACTACGAACGTGCCATTCAGGACTTCGACCAGGCCATCCGGCTCAAGCCCGATTTCATTCTGGCGCTGAACGACCGCGGCATCGCCTATGCGTCGAAAGGCCAGGTCGAACGTGCCATCCAGGATTTCGACCAGGCCATCCTGCTCGATCCGCGCGACGGCTTTGCCTACAACAACCGCGGCCTCGCCTATCGCAATCGCGGCGAAACCGACCGCGCCATCAAGGACTACGACCAGGCGCTGCTGCTCAACCCGAATTACGTGCTGGCCTACTACAATCGAGGCAACGCCTATTACGACAAGCGCGACTACGACCGCGCCATCAGCAACTACGATCAGGCGATCAAGCTCGATAGCGAGTACGCCCTCGCCTATTACGATCGCGGCGTTTCGTACTTCGCCAAGCGCGATTACGACCGCGCGCTGAGCGACCTGTCGCAGGCGATCAAACTCGACCCGAAGGATTCGCTGTCCTATTACAACCGCGGCGTCGTCAATATCGCGCGCGGCGACAACGACGCCGCCCTCGCCGACTTCGATCGCTCGATCAAGATCGATCCGAAGAACGCGCAGGCCTACTACAATCGTGGCCTGGCCTCGAAGGCCCAGGGCAATACCGACCGGGCGATCGCCGATTTCACCCAGTCGATCCAGCTCGATGGCAAGAATGCGCTGGCCTTCTTTCAGCGTGGCCTGGCCTTCCGCTCGCGCGGCGACATCGACCATGGGCTCGCCGACTTCGAGCAATCGCTCAAGCTCGATTCGCAAAGCGCCCAAGCCTGGTACGAACACGGCGCTTCGCTCTACGACAAGCGCGACTACGACCGCGCCATCAGCGACTTCAACCAGGCCATCAACATCAAGCCGGACTACACCGCGGCGCTCAATCAGCGTGGCCTCGCTTATGGCAAGAAGGGCGACGGCGATCGCGCCATCGCCGATTTCGACACCGCCCTGCGCATCGATCCGAACTACGCGCCGGCGCTGGCCAACCGCGGCGACGCCTTCCAGAGAAAGCGCCAGTACGACCGCGCCATCGCCGACTTCAACGAGGCGATCAAGGTCAACCCGAACTATCCGGGCACTTATCTCAATCGCGGCCTCGCCTATCAGGACAAGCGCGACTTCAAGGCCGCCGTCGCCGACTTCAGCCAGGCGATCAAGCTCGATCCGAAGAGTGCCGTCGCCTATAACGGCCGCGCCTCTGCCTATCAGAGCCTGAACGACGACGCCCACGCGTTCCAGGACTACGACCAGGCGATCAAGCTCAATCCGAATTTCGGCGCCGCTTACTACAACCGCGGCATCGCCAATTATGGGCGGCGCGATTACGACCGCGCCGTCGCCGATCTGTCCCAGGCGATCAAGCTCGACCCGCGCGACCCGATCGCCGCCCACGCCCGTGGTCTCGCCTATCGCGAGCGGCGCGACTACGACCGCGCCGTCGCCGATTTCGATCAGGCCATTCGCCTCGATCCGAAATTCACCGCGGCCTATGTCGACCGCGGCAACGCCTATCAGGGCAAGGGCGAGTACGACCGCGCCATCAACAACTACGACCTGGCGATCAAGCTCGACCCGAAATACGGCGCCGCCTTCACCGAGCGCGGCAACACCTATGCGCTGCGCGGCAAGATCGAACGCGCGCTGCAGGACTACGAGCAGGCCATCAAATTCAACCCGCACTACGCCGGCGTCTTCAACAGCCGCGCCCAGCTCTGGCTGCGCAAGGGCGACCAGGCCAAGGCGCTCGCCGACCTCGACCAAGCGATCAAGCTCGACCCGAATTTCGCGCTGGCGCTCAGCCACCGCGGCACGCTTTACCAGGAGCGCGGCGACTTCGACCGTGCCATCGCCGATTTCGACCGCGCCATCAAGGCGGATCCGCATTCCGATTTCGCCTTTAACAGCCGGGGCGCCGCCTGGCGCAGCAAGGGCCAGATCGAAAAGGCGCTGAAGGACTTCGATCAGGCCATCGCCATCAATTCCGGCTTCGCGGCGGCGCTGCTCAACCGCGGCGAGACACTGCAGGCCGGCGGCTACAACGACCGCGCCATCCGCGACCTCGATCAGGTCATCAAGCTCAATGCCGGCAATGCCGAGGCCTACCTCGCCCGCGGCCAGGCCTATATCGGCAAGCCGGACTACGAACGCGCCATCGCCGATTTCAGCCAGGCCATCAAGCTCGACGGCAAACTGGCGGCCGCCTACAACGGGCGCGGCATCGCCTGGCGTGCGCGCGGCGAACGCGACCGCGCCATCGCCGATTTCAGCCAGGCCGCCAAGATCGATCCGAACTTCGCGATGGCCTTCTCCAACCGCGCCGTCGCCTATTACGACAAGCGCGACTACGAGCGCGCCATCCAGGACCTGACCCAGGCTATCAAGCTCAATCCGAACGCGGTGCGCTCTTATTACGACCGCGGCATCGCCTATGGCGCCAAGGGCGACACCGACAAAGCCATTGCCGACTTTGACGCGGCGCTCAAGCTCGATCCGCAGAACGCCATCGCCTACAACAATCGCGGCGTCGCCTGGCGGCGCAAGGGCGACAACGATCGCGCTATCGCCGACTTCAGCGAGGCGATCAAGCTCAACGAGAACTACGAGGCCGCCTACTACAACCGCGCCAACGCCAATGCCGACAAGGGCAACAACGACCGCGCCTTCGCCGATTTCGAAAAGGCGCTGAAGATCGACGGCAAGGACGCGTTCACGCTGCACGACCGTGGCCTGCTCTACTACGAGAAGCGCGATTACACGCACGCCATCGCCGATTTCGAGGCGGCGGTGAAGCTTGCCCCGAACTATACCGTCGCCGCCCATCCGCGCGGCAATGAGGTGCGCGGTCAGCGCGGCTTCGACCGCGACAACCAGGATGACGGCGTCCGGCTGCAGGTCAGCCCGATCTTCGCGCTGGCCTACGACGACCGCGGCATCGCCCTGGCCGCCAAGAAGGACTACGACGGCGCCATCGCCGACTTCGACCGCGCGCTCAAGATCAATCCAAACTTCTCGGCCGCCTACTACAACCGTGGCAACGCCTTCTACCAGAAGCGCGACATCGACAAGGCGATCGCCAACTACAACGCCGCGATCAAGCTCAATCCGAAGGACGCGCTGGCCTATTATGATCGCGGCGTCGCGTATTACGATCGCGAGTCGTTCGATCGCGCCATTGCCGACTTCGAACAGACCGTGAAGCTCGACCCCAAGAACGCCCAGGCCTTCTACAATCTCGGCACCGCGTTCCAGGAGAAGCGCGAATTCGACCAGGCGATCCGGCAGTACAATCAGGCGCTGAGCATCGATCCGAAGCTCGCCGCCGCCTACAGCGCCCGCGGCTATGCGCTGGCGAGCCAGGGCGACTATGACAAGGCGCTGGCCGACCTGACCCAGGCGGTTCGGCTGAGCCCGGGCCAGGCGCTGGCGCTCAACGACCGCGGCATCGTCTTTGGCATCAAGGGCGAGACCGATCGCGCCATCGCCGATTTCGACCGGGCCGTCGCCATCGACGGACAATACGCGCCGCTCTACAACAACCGTGCCATCGTCTATGCCGCCAAGGGCCAGATCGACCGCGCCCTCGCAGACTACGACCAGGCGATCAAGCTCAACACCAGCTATGCCGCAGCCTACTACAATCGCGGCAACGCCAAATACGACAAGGGCGACTACGCCGGCGCCGCCGCCGACTATTCGAGCGCGTTGAAGCTGTCGCCGGCCGACGCGGCCGCGCTCAACAATCGCGGCAACGCCTATGCCAATGCGCGGGATTTCGACAAGGCGCTGACGGACTTCACCCAGGCGATCAAGTTCAACCCCGGATTCGCTCAGGCCTATAACGACCGCGGCGTCGTTCACGGCGCCCGGGGCGACGTCGACCGGGCGCTCGGCGATTTCGAACAGTCGGTGAAGCTCGACCCGGCCAACGGTTTCGCCTTCTACAACCGCGGCCTGGCGCTGCGCGACAAGCGGCATGTCGATCAGGCGATCGCCAGCTTCGACCAGGCCATCAAGCTCAATCCGGCCTACGCCGCCGCCTACTACAACCGCGGCAGCGCCTATCAGTCGAAGCGCGACTACAACCGCGCCATCGCCGACTTCGGCGCGGCGATCAAGCTCAAGCCCGATTACGCCATCGCCTATTACGACCGCGGCCTGAGCTACGGCGCCACCGGCGACGCCGACAAGGCCATCATCGATCTCACCGAGGCGATCCGCTACGACCGCACGAATGCGCTGGCCTTCTACAATCGCGGCGTCGCCTATCGGCTGAAGAACGACCTCGACCGCGCCGGCTCCGACTTCAGCGATGCCATCAAGATCGACGGAAAGTTTGCCCTCGCCTATCTGCAGCGCGGCGGCGCGTCCTACGAGCGCAAGGACATCGACCGCGCCATCGCCGATTTCACCGAGTCGCTGCGTTACGACCCGAATTCGGCCGAGGCCTACTATCGGCGCGGCATCGCCTGGCGCGACAAGCATGACTACGACCGCGCCATCGGCGATTTCAGTCAGTCGATCCGGCTCGATCCGAAAGAGGCCCTGGCCCATCAGAGCCGCGGCCGGGCCTTCCGCATGAAAGGCGATGTCGAGCGCGCCTTCGCCGATTTCGACCAGGCGGTGAAGCTCGACCCGAAATCGTCCTCGGCCCTGACCGACCGCGGCACGACGCGCGGCCTGCGCGGCGAGATCGACGCGGCAATCGCCGATTTCGACGCCGCGATCCGGCTCGACGCCGGCAACGCCGTCGCCCACAACAACCGCGGCTTCGCTTTGCGCAGCAAGGGCGACCTCGACCGCGCCATCGCCGAATTCTCGGAGGCGATCAAGATCGACGGTGACTACCTGCTCGCCTATTTCAACCGTGCCAACGCTTATGCCGAGAAGCGCGACTTCGACCGCGCTATCGCCGACTACGACGCCGCGATCAAGCGCGACGCGAGCTTCGCCGACGCCTATAACGGCCGCGGCCTGGCTTACGACGCCAAGGGCGATTTCGATAGCGCCATCCAGAATTTCAATCAGGCGATCAAGCTCGCGCCGAAGAACGCCCGGGCGCTGAACAATCGCGGCTTCGCCTACCGCAACAAGCGCGACATGGAGCACGCCATCGCCGACTACAATGCGGCGCTTGCGATCGACCCGAATTACGCGCTGGCGCTCTACAATCGCGGCTTCGCCTATTACGACACGCGCGACTTCGACAAATCGAGCCGCGACATGAACCAGGCGATCAAGCTCAACGCCAACTTCGCCTCGGCCGTTCTCGACCGCGGCCTGACCACCGACCGTCGCGACTTCGACCGCACGGTCGCCGTGGCCGATGCGCTGATCGAGAAGAAGCCAATCTATGCCGTGAACTTCTCCGGCCGCGGGGTCGCCTACGAGAACCGCCGCGAAGGCGACCGCATCATCCGCGACGCCAGCCAGCCGATCCGCAACAACCAGTACAACAGCTACGCCTATTCGCCGGATACGTTCCCGTCGCCGAGCCCGCCGCTGCTGGCGCCGGCCGTACCGGCCAAACCGGAGGCAAAGGTGGACGCGCCGCCGCCGACGCGGGCGTCTGCGCCGCGCGCCGAAGCGCCGAGCGCGACCTCAGCCCGCGCGCAAGCCTCCGAGCGTGAAGCAGTACCGATGCCGCAGGCCCGCCCACGCCACGGGCCGCGCCACGTGGCGGCGCGCGTCGCAAAGCCACGGCAACGCGGCGTCTTCGGCGGGCGATAAATTTCTGAGATTAGGACGGTCAGATCCGCGCCGCCGCCTTGCGCGATGTGACAGCATCGCGGCCGGCGCGTGAGCCCACCGTGGCGCCCACCATCACCAGCACTGGCCCGGGCAGTTTCGCCTCGCTAAGCCGCGCCGGCAGATCGGCAATGGCGGCGTACACCACCTGCTGATCGGGGCGCGTGGCGCGGGCAATCGCCGCGGCCGGCGTGGCCGGATCGAGGCCATTGGCGATGGCGCACGCGACCAGCGTCTCGAGCGTGCGCACCGGCATGTAGATCGCCGTGGTGGTGACCGGATCGGCCAAGGCTTGCCAATCGATATCGGAAGGCAATTGGCCATTCTGTGCGTGGCCGGTGATGTATTGCAGCCGCCGCGAATGTTTGCGATCGGTCAGCGACAGGCCGAGCGAGGCGGCCGCGCCCTGTGCCGCGGTGATGCCGGGCACGATCTCGGCCTTGATTCCGTTTGCCGCGCAGGCGTCGAGCTCTTCGCCGGCGCGGCCGAAGATCAGCGGATCGCCGCCCTTGAGGCGCACGACGCGCTTGCCTTGCTTGGCCAGCGACACCATCAAGGCATTGATGTCTTCCTGCTTGCAGGACGGCCCGAAGCCGGTCTTGCCGACCAGGAGTTTCTTCGCCTCGCGGCGGGCGAAATCGAGGACGCCGCGCGACACCAGATCGTCGAATAGAATGACATCGGCCGACTGCAGTGCACGCACGGCACGCAAGGTGAGCAACTCCGGATCGCCCGGACCGGCGCCGACCAGGGTGACCGTGCCGGTCTCGACCGCGGTGCCGAGGCCCTTCACCTCGGCGACGAAGCGATCGAAGTCGCTCTCCGATGGCGCGGCTTCGGCATTCGTCATCGCGTGCGCGGTGAAAACCTGCCAGAATTTGCGGCGGCCGGCGAAAGAGAGTCCCGATGCTTTCACCTGCTCGCGCCAGCGCGACGCCGCTATCGCCCAGGCCGTGAAGCCGGCCGGCAGCAACGATTCCAGTTTGGCGCGGATCGCCTGCGCGAAGACAGGTGCCGCGCCGTCGGTGGAGATGCCGATCACCAGCGGCGAGCGGTTGACGATGGCGCCGAAGGAGAAGTCGCAGTAAGCCGGCTTGTCGATGACGTTGACCGGGACACCGGCGGCGCGCGACGCTTCGGCAAAAGCAGCCGCCGCGTCATCGTCTTCGAAGGCGCCGATGGCGAGTGCCGCACCGGATAAATCCTCCGGCGTCCAGGCGCGCTCGATCAGCGTGATGGCGCCTCCGGCGGTGTCGGCGGCGACGGCGCGCATCTCATCGGAGAATTCCGTGGCGTAAACTTCAAGAAGCGCGCCGGCGGCCAGCATCAGTTCGGCCTTCCAGGCCGCGGCAGGCGATCCGCCGGCGAGCACGACGCGCTTGCCGGACAGCGCGAAGAACACCGGCAGCCGCGCCAAAGGCGGCATACGGCCGGGTCGGGTCTCTTCGGGTGTGCGGGCCATCGTCACGCGTGAAGTCCTTGTTCGGGGCACAAATCAGCAAGCTTTATGCCGAGCCCTAAGTCCTTGGTTCATTGCGCCTTTCACGAGCGCGGCGCGGCCGCTGCCCGGCCTTTGCGCAGACGCGCTGCTTTCTTATGCAGCGGCCGGGCGCTGCGCCCCGGTATTGGCGTGGAAGTCAGCGCCGTTGCCGGTCTTCGCCACATAGCCGGCGCGGATGACGAAATCGCCGAAGCGCTCGCCCTTGTCGCGGCCCGCCGCATAGGCGGCGAACAGCGGATCGAGCGCGGCGACAATGCCGTCGTGATCGACGTCCGGCAGATAGAGCTTGGACAGGCGCGAGCCGTCGAAGGCGGCGCCGAGATAAAGGTGATAGCGGCCAGGGCCGCGGCCGACGAGGCCAATCTCGGCGAGATAAGGCCGCGCGCAGCCGTTCGGGCAACCGGTCATGCGGATGACGATGTCGTCGGCAGACAGGCCGTGCTTGCCGAGGCTCTCATCCAGCGCGTCGATCAGCGACGGCAGATAACGTTCGCTTTCGGCAAGCGCCAGGCCGCAGGTCGGCAGCGCCACGCAGGCCATGGCGTTGCGGCGCAGGCCGGACCACGGCGCCAGCAAGCCAGCGTCGCGCACAATTTTCTCGATCTCCGCCTGTCGCGCCGTCGGCACATTGGCGATGATCAGGTTCTGGTTGGCGGTAACGCGGATGTCGCTCTCCGGGATTCCCTTCAGGATCTCGGCGATGCGGCGCAGCGCCGACATCTGCGCCGCGCCCGGCCGGTCGGCGATGCGGCCGTTCTCGACGAACAACGTCAAATGGCCGTGGCCGTTGTCGCCCTGTGTCCAGCCATAGCGATCGCCGGTCGAGGTGAACTTGAACGGCTTCGGCGCTTCCAGCTCGACGCCGGAGCGACGGATGACTTCAAGGCGAAAATTGTCGAGGCCACGATCCTCGATGGTGTATTTGAGCCGCGCGTGCTTGCGATTCTTGCGGTCGCCCCAGTCGCGTTGCGTTGTCAAGATCGCTTCGGCGACCTTGACCGCATCTTCGGTAAGGCAGAAGCCGAGCACGTCCGCGGTGCGCGGATAGGTGTCGGTTTCGCCGTGGGTCATGCCCATGCCGCCGCCGACGGTGACGTTCCAGCCGGTGACAGCGCCGCTGTCGTCGAGAATGGCGATGAAGCCGAGATCGTGGGCATAAACGTCGACGTCGTTCGACGGCGGCACCGCGACCACGGTCTTGAATTTGCGCGGCAGATAGGTCTGGCCATAGATCGGTTCGGAAACCTCCTCCTCGCCGCCGGCAATCTTCTCGCCGTCGAGCCAGATCTCGCGATAGGCCGGTGTCTTCGGCAACAGATGCGTCGAGAGCGTACGCGCCAGCTCGATGGCTTCGGCATGCGCCCGGCTCTGATACGGGTTAGGGTTGCACATGACGTTGCGGTTGACGTCACCGCAGGCCGCGATCGAGTCGAGCAGCACGTCGTCCATGGCGCGCAAGGTCGCCTTGAGGTTGAACTTGATAATGCCGTGCAGCTGCACCGTCTGCCGCGTCGTCAGCCGCATATTGCCGCTGCCGTAATGCGTCGCGACGTGATCGAGCGACAGCCATTGCTGCGGCGTGACGACGCCGCCCGGCATGCGCACACGGATCATGAAGGCGAAGGCCTTCTCCAGCTTCTTGCGGCTGCGCTCGGGCCGCAGGTCGCGGTCGTCCTGCAGATACATGCCGTGGAACTTGACCAGCTGCTGGTCGTCCTCGGTGATGGCGCCGGTGGCGCTGTCCTGAAGGCCTTCGGCGAGCGTGCCGCGCAGGTAGGCGCTGGCCTGCTTGATGTGTTCGTTACGCGAGAGTTCGTCGGTCATTCTTCGGTTTCCATGCTCTCTCGGCGTCATGCCCCGCGAAGGCGGGGCATCCAGTAACCCAAAGCGTTCGCTAAGCTTGCGATTACTGGATCATCCGCTTACGCGGATGATGACGGCGGACGGCGTTGCGTGCCTTCTAATACGTATCCGTCTGATAGCGCTTGTCGCGCTCGAGCTGCGCCACGGCCTGTTCCGCCGCTTCCGGCGACAAGGATTTGACGTCGGCATAGGCCGACACCAAAGCGGCGCGGACGTCCTTGGCCATGGCCTTGGCGTCGCCGCAGACATAAAACGATGCGCCGTTATCGAGCCATTCGACGAGTTCCTTACGCCGCTCGATGATGCGGTGCTGGACGTAAATTTTTTCCGGCGTGTCGCGCGAGAAGGCGACGTCAAGCCGGGTCAGCGAGCCGTCGGCCAGCGCATCCTGCCATTCGAGCTGGTAGAGAAAGTCGTGGGTGTATTGCCGGTCGCCGAAGAACAGCCAGTTGCGGCCCTTGGCTTCGGTGGCGCGGCGCTCCTGCACGAAGGCGCGGAACGGCGCAATGCCGGTGCCGGGGCCGACCATGATGACATCCTTGTCCGCCGCCGGCAGCGCGAAATGCTTGTTCGGCTTCAGCTTGACGCGGACCTTGGCGCCGCGCTTGACGCGCTCGGCGATGTAGTTCGAGGCGACACCCTTGCGGGCGCGGCCCTTGGTCGAATAACGCACCGCGGAGATCAGAAGATGGGCTTCGTCGCCGACTTCGGCGCGCGACGACGCGATCGAATAAGCGCGCGGCGCCAGCGGCCGCGTCAGCGCCCGCAAGGTGTCGGCGGTCACCGCGGTCGGGAATTCGGCGATCAGGTCGATCAGCTGGCGATCGACGATCCAGGCTTTGGCCTCGCCATCGTCGAGGAGCTTGCGGACGTAAACGTGGCCGGTCTGCGCCGCATAGGTCTCGACCGTCTTCAGCGACAACGTCGTGACGTCGCGCGTGCGGATCAGTTCGTCGCGCAATTTGGCGTCGGCCGACAGGCCCGCGAGCTTGAGCAATTCATCGACATAGGCCGGGTCGTTCTCGGGATAGAGGTCGAGCGAGTCGCCTGGCTTATACTCCGGCGCATGGCCGTCGAACGACAAAGCGAGATGGATGGTCTCCTTGTCGGAGCGCGACGAGTTCAGGTTGATGAGCTCGGAGACTTCGGCCTCGACAATGTCGGTATTCGGCGAACCGGCGGGCTTGACGCCGAAATCGACTTCGATGACACGGCCGCGGCCCAAGTCTTCCGGCGCCAGTTTCTTGATGACGTCGCCGATCCACTTTTCAGCGGGCGTCGCGAAATCGAGATCGCAATCGACGCGGTCAATGACACGCTTGGCGCCCAACGTCTCGAGACGTGCGTCGATCGCCTTGCCGATGGCGCAAAATTCCGCGTAGGCGGTGTCGCCGAGCGCCAGCACGCCGAACTCGACGCCGTCGAGGCGCGGCGCGTTGTCGGCCATCAGTTCACCGTAGCTGCGCACGGCGCGAGCCGGCGGCTCGCCCTCGCCCCAGGTTGCGGCGATGACGATCAGTTTCTTGGCCATCGTCAGATGCGCCGTCTCAAGGTCGGCCATGTCGATGACGGTCGGCTTTAGGCCGTTCTTGCGCGCGCTCTTGGCGAAGTCGGCAGCGAGCTTCTCGCTGTTTCCGGATTCGCTAGCGTAGACGATGGTGATCGGCTCGGCTGGCTTGGCCGGCGCCGCCGGCTGGACCGACTGCCCGCCCTGCACCGACTCGACCCCGGCGAGGAAGCCGGCCAGCCAGGCGCGCTGGATCGGGCTGGCCGGCCCGACCACTTGGTTGAGCAGCGCGACATCCTCTTCGCTGAAGGGTGCGGTCTTCGGGATGGTAGCGAAAATCGAGGACATGGGCAGAACCGCCTTGGCCAAACACGCGGCAGCAGCGGCCGCACCGGGACATACCGACCTAAATAGAAGGATATTCTGCAGTACGGCAATATCAGGCGGGAAATAAGAATAGTTATTCTTTAAAAGCTCGCATGTCAACAATCTATTTCCAAACGGTGCCCCAGTGGCGAAACAGCGGGCCCGCCGCCTCCGGAGGCGCCAAGGAAGCTGTGGATCCGCCCCGCCCCGGCCGCGATCGTCCCGCCGAACCGCCTAGATTGGCCGGCCATGGTCACGTCCGTTTACCGCAAACGCCTCGCCACCCTGCTCACCCCCGCCGAGCGGCGCCTGTTCGCCCGGCTCGACAGGCCGCACAAGGTGCAGGCGTTCCTCGATGCGGTGCCGGCCAATTTCGGCATCGCGGGCGACACCGCGATGTCGCCGCGAACGATGCTGAAAGCCAAGGTGGCGCACTGCTCGGAAGGCGCGGTGTTCGCGGTCGCGGCGCTCGCCTTTCACGGCCAGCCGTCCTGGCTGATCGACCTGCGGGCGCTGCCGAGCGATTCAGACCACATCATCACCGTGTTCAAGGAGCGCGGCCTGTGGGGCGCGATCAGCAAGACCAACCACCCGGTGCTGCGCTGGCGAGATCCGGTGTACCGCTCACCGCGCGAACTGGTGATGTCCTACGTCCACGAATACTGCCTGCCGGGCGGCAAGAAATCGCTGCTCGAATACTCGCGACCTTTCGCGCTGACGCGCTACGCGCCGGAACGCTGGCTAACGCCGGAGGACGATCTCGACTGGCTGATGGTGGCGCTCGACGAAGCACCGCATCTGCCGATCGCGCCGAAGGCCTCACTCAAGCGGCAACGACGCTCGACAGCGTTCGAGCGCGCGGCGCATAATCGCACCGAATGGCCCGACCCTCGCAAGGCAAAGTCCAGAAAGCACGCTCCGTGACGTCCTTTACCTACCGCCGCCGCTTCGAAGTGCCGTGGGGCGACTGCGATCCCGCCGGTATCGTCTTCAACCCGAAATTCTTCACTTACTTCGACGCCAACACCTGGCTGATGTTCGAAGCCGCCACCGGCGTGAAGGTGCACGATATCAACGCGCATTACGGCATCATCGGTATCGCTTTGGTCGATGCCGGAGCGAACTTCATGAAGCCGGTCAAGTTCGGCGACACCATCGAAGTGGTGTCGCGCGTCGCCGAATTCCGCCGCACCAGTTTCGTGGTCGAGCACAAGATCATGCTCGACGGCGATCTGCGCAACGAAGGCAACGAAACGCGCGTCTGGGCGGTCAAGCACCCCGACGATCCGGACAAGATCAAAACGGCGACGATACCGGAAGAGGTTATAAAGAGCTTCAAATAGACACTCGTCATGCCCGGCCTTGTGCCGGGCATGACGGAATTGGCCAGCGCCCTGGCAGCTACGCCAGCTTCACGTACTCGAACTCACCCGGCTTGTTGTCGATGCCGACCTTGGGCGGCGCGATCCATGAGGCGAACTTGCCGACTTCGGTCTCCGGCTGCATCAGCTCTTCGATATAGACGCGGTCGTCGTCGTTCGGCAGAAATTCCGACTTCCGCTTCTCCCAGACCGCTTCGCCGAGGATGTTGCCCTGCGGGTCGGCCTTGATCTTGGAGAACTCGCCGATCTGGCGATGGAACGCCTGGTGCGGCAGCGTAAGTTCGAAGTCGACGTCATATTCCTCGATCGCCTTGTTCCAGCGCGACACGCCGAGCCCGCAATCCTTCAGATAATCGTCGCGCAGGCGCATGTTGAGCGCCGACAAGGCCGGGGCGTCTTCGTCGACGATCTTGCCGTCCTTGAGCCGCGCGACCTTGTAGGTATCGTTTTCCAGCTTGTGGTCGTCGCCGGTGAGACGTTCCTCGCGGAAGCGACCCTTGATACCCGCATGGAAGGCATTGGCCGCATTGGTCGAAATCTCGTTGCCGAACAGGTCGAGCGACAACGAACAGTGCATATTGAGCTTCTTCTGCACGGTCGGCAGGTCGATGACGCCGAGCTTGCGCACGGCCGCAATGTCGTTGGGCTCCTCGATGCCCGCCTGCTTCATCGCCTGGCAGGTGCGTTCGACGATGCGGGTCACGCCGGTTTCGCCGACGAACATGTGATGGGCTTCTTCCGTCAGCATGAAACGGCAGGTGCGCGACAGCGGATCGAAGCCGGACTGCGCCTGGGCTTCCAACTGCATCTTGCCGTCGCGGTCGGTGAAGTACGTGAACATGAAGAAAGACAGCCAGTCCGGCGTCTTCTCGTTGAAGGCGCCCAGCATGCGCGGCGTGTCGGCGTCGCCCGAACGGCGCTCGAGCAGCGCGTCGGCCTCGTCGCGTCCCTCGCTGCCGAAATATTTGTGCAGCAGATAGACCATGGCCCAGAGGTGGCGCCCCTCTTCGACATTCACCTGGAACAGGTTGCGCATGTCGTAGAGCGACGGCGCGGTCTTGCCGAGGTGGCGTTGCTGCTCGACCGAAGCCGGCTCGGTGTCGCCCTGGATGACGATGAGGCGGCGCAGCAGAGCGCGGTACTCGCCCGGCACTTCCTGCCATGCCTTCTCGCCCTTATGCGCGCCGAACGGAATCTTGCGGTCCTCGACCTGCGGCGCCAACAGGATGCCCCAGCGATATTCCGGCATCTTCACATAGTCGAACTTGGCCCAGCCCTTGGGATCGACGCTGACGGCCGTGCGAAGATAGACCAGCGACTCCTGGAAACCTTCCGGTCCCATGTCATTCCACCAGTTGATGTAGCCGGGATGCCACTTCTCCAGCGCGCGCTTGACGCGCGTGTCGGAGTTGAGGCCGACATTGTTCGGGATCAGGCCGTCGTAATCGACATTGACGATATCCATGGGCTCGGTCCTTTCCGGCTCCACCGTTCGTCCCCGCGAAAGCGGGGACCCAGGCTTTCTGGATTCCCGCTTGCGCGGGAATGAGCGGAGTAAAAGTTACACTCTTTCTTTATTAAACGTCGGCTTGACGCCGCTGCCGTACAGTTTCAGCGCGCCCTGCTCGCCGATGGCGTTGGGGCGCTGGAAGATCCAGTTCTGCCAGGCGGTGAGCCGGCCGAAGATCTTGGTTTCCATGGTCTCCGGTCCGGCGAAGCGCAGATTGGCCTCCAGGCCGGTGAGCGCATCGGGCGAGAACGAGGCGCGCTCTTCCATCATCACGCGGAGTTCGTCGTCCCAGTCGAAATCCTCGTAGGCGAAGGTGACGAGGCCGAGATCCATCGCGTCGTCGGCTTCGAGCGGCTCGCCGATCCTTTCTTCGGCCGCCTTGAGCGACGCGTCATCGTCGAGAAAACGCGTCTGCAATCGGGTCAGGCCATTGCCCATTGGATAGGGCCCGAAATTGGCCTTGCCGAGCGTGATCGCCGCCGGCTGCCGGTTATCGCCCTCGCGCGTGCCGATCAGCATCGCAGAACGGTCGGCGACAAACACCAGTTCGGCCAGCGTGCCGGCAAAGCACGAGCCGGGCTCGACCAGGGCCATCAAGGTCTTCGGCGTCACGTCGAGCCGCTTGAGCACGCGCTTCACGTAATGACGAATTTCGCGCAACAGCCAGTCACCATGACCGTTGAGCAGCACATCGTCGTGGCTCAACACCGCCTTGGCGTCGCCTTCGGTCTTGAGCACGACAAGATTGATGGTCGGCTCGTTGGTGCGCAGATGAAGGATAGCGTCCTCCAGTTCACGCGCCATGGCCAGCGGCCAGAACGCCGCGCCCTTCGCGTGCACGGCATCGACCGACGCCGGTGCGGCCTCGGTCGGCGCCTTGACGATGATCGTGGCGATCGACTTGTCGCGCTCGATCTCGACCTCGACATGCGAATAGCTGACGCGAGCGTCGGTGATCTTGCGCTCAAGAGGCGTCAGCGCGATGCCCTTGGCTCCGGCCGGGCGATCGGACTGCTTGGCGATCTCGGCGGCGCGCGCCTTCACCGCGTCCTGCCACTTCGACGGCGGCACCGCCTCGTCGACCAGCTTCCACTCGACCGCCTTGGCGCCGCGCAGGCCCTCTTCGGTGGCGCAGAAGAAATCGGCGCGGTCGCGGCGCACCTTGCGCTTGTCGGTGACGCGCGTCAGGCCGCCGGTGCCGGGCAACACCGCGAGCAACGGCGTCTCCGGCAGCGATACCGCCGAACGGCGATCGTCGATCAGCATGATGTGCTGGGCGGCGAGCGCCAGCTCGTAGCCGCCGCCGGCACAAGCGCCACTCACCGCCGCCATGTATTTCTGACCGGAGTTGGCGGAAGCGTCCTCGATGGCGAGCCGCGTCTCGTTGGTGAACTTGCAGAAGTTGACCTTCCACTGATGCGACGACTTGCCGAGCATGCGGATATTGGCGCCGGCGCAGAACACATTGTCCTTGCCAGATTTGATCACCACCGCCTGCACTTCGGGATGCTCGAAGCGCAGCCGCTGCACCGCATCGTTCAATTCGATGTCGACGCCGAGGTCGTAGGAATTGAGCTTGAGTTCGTAATCGGGCTTGAGGCCGCCCGCCGGATCGACGTCCATGACGAGATAAGCGATGTTGCCGTCGATCTCGATGCGCCAGTGCTTATAGCGCCCGGGCTCGGTGCGATAGTCGACGATGCTACGCTCAGCGGTGTCAGTCATCCCGGCGAGTCTTCCCTGCGGCTAAAGCCATATGCACTATTATGCATACGACTAACATCGTTTCCGGTAGCCGGCAACAATTTAATTCAGAATAGTTCCGAATGGCGATTGCTTTAGCATTATAATGCATGGTATGGCTCGACGATGAATTCGGCACAGACAAAAGCCGCACCGAGGAAACCGCCCCGCGAATCCGACCTTTATCTGCGTCGGCTGGGCGAGCGTGTGCGCATGCTGCGCAGCCAGCGCGCCATGTCGCGTAAGGTTCTGGCGCGCCAGGCCAAGGTATCGGAGCGTTATATCGCGCAGCTCGAAGCCGGCCTCGGCAATTGCTCCATCGTGCTGTTGCGCCGTATCGCCCGCGCGATGGGCATGCCGGTCACCCAACTCGTCCATGACGGCGCCGACCCGCCACTCGATCTCGTGTTGCTGACACAGTTTCTCGAACGGTTGCCGTCACAGGACCTGGTCGAAGCACGGCGCATCCTCACCGAGCGCTTCCGGTCGGTGCGCGGCGATCAGCCCGAGCAGCGCAACCGCATCGCCCTGATCGGCCTGCGCGGCGGCGGTAAGTCGACTTTGGGCGCCCTGCTTGCCGAACATCTGGGCGTGCCCTTCATCGAACTCGACCGCGAAGTCGAACGCCGCTCCGGCGCTTCGCTCAGCGAGATCTTCGACATGTTCGGCCAGGAGACCTTCCGCCGCGCCGAACGCGAAGCCCTCGAAGACGTACTCAACCGCCATGATCGTTTCGTGCTCGCCACCGGCGGCTCGATCGTCACCGAGCCGGGCACGCTGGAGGTGTTGCTGTCGTCCTGCTTCACGATCTGGATCCGGGCGGAGCCGCACGAACACATGAAGCGCGTGATGGCGCAGGGCGACATGCGGCCGATGGCCAACTCGTCGCGCGCCATGGACGATCTGATCTCGATTCTCAACAGCCGCGAACCGCTCTATGCCAGGGCCGACGCGACGCTCACCACCACGGGCCGCTCGCCCGAACAAAACCTCAGCGAGCTCATGCGCATGATCGCGCCGGCCAAGCCAAGCAGAACGCCAAGCAAGGAGCCGGCCAAGGCCGGATAGAATCGATGAGCGAAACGATCAAGACCGACGTTCTCATCGTCGGCGCCGGCCCCTGCGGCCTGTTCGCCGTGTTCGAACTCGGCCTTCTCGACATCAAGGCCCACCTCGTCGACATCCTCGACAAGGTCGGCGGCCAGTGCGCCGAACTCTATCCGGAAAAGCCGATCTACGACATTCCCGGCATTCCGGAGATCACCGGCCAGGGCCTGTCGGAATCGCTGATGCAGCAGATCAAGCCATTCAACCCGACCTTCCATCTCGGCGAGATGGTGACGGGGATCGATAACATCGGCGACCCGCTCTATCGCGTCACCACGACGGGCGGCAAAACTTTTGAATGCAAGGCGGTCATCATCGCCGCCGGCGGCGGCTCGTTCCAGCCGAAGCGGCCGCCGATCGCCGGCATCGAGCCTTACGAGGACAAGTCGGTGCACTACGCCGTGCGCAAGATGGAGAACTTCCGCGACAAGAACCTCGTCATCGTTGGCGGTGGCGATTCCGCGCTCGACTGGACGCTCAATCTGCAGCCGATCGCCAAGCGCCTCACCCTCGTGCACCGCCGCGACGATTTCCGCGGCGCGCCCGACAGCGTCAACAAGATGCGGGCGCTGGTCGCTTCAGGCGCGATGGACTTGAAGATCGGCCAGGTCACCGAACTGGAAGGCGCCGACGGCCAGCTCTCGACCGCGTCGATCAAGGACAAGGACGGCAACGTCGAGCGCGTCGCCTGCGACGCCATGCTGCCGTTCTTCGGCCTGACCATGAAGCTCGGCCCAATCTCGGACTGGAAGCTCGACATGGACGGCGAACTCATCAAGGTCGACGTCTCCACTTTCGAAACCAATCGGCAGGGCATCTTCGCCATCGGCGACATCAACACCTATCCGGGCAAACTGAAGTTGATCCTTTCGGGTTTTCACGAAGGCGCGCTGTGCGCCCAGCGCGTGCACCATTACGTCTATCCGGAAAAGCGGCTGGTTTTCCAATACACGACATCGTCGACCAGCCTGCAGAAGAAACTCGGCGTGGCGTAACGTCGCCCGCCCCACCACAACCAAGAACGAGAGCCACTTCGTTATGCCCAAGATCACTTTCATCGAACATGACGGCACCGTCCACACCGTCGAGGCCGAACTCGGCGCTTCGGTCATGGAGACAGCCGTACGCAACGACATCGCCAGCATCGTCGCCGAATGCGGCGGCGGCTGCACCTGCGCCACCTGCCACGTTTATGTCGATGACGCCTGGATGGAGCGCGTCGGCCAGCCCTCGCCCGACGAAGATGCCGAGCTCGACGCCGCTTTCGACGTGCGCGCCAATTCGCGGCTGTCGTGCCAGATCAAGGTGACCGAAGCGCTCGACGGCCTGATCGTGCGTACGCCGTCCTATCAGGGACGCTGAACCTGGTGTATGGATGAGCCATCTCTGACGTTTTTGAGACAGGCCAGCCGTGACCAGTGACCGTAAGCTAACCGTCGCCGTCATCGGAGCCGGCATCGCCGGCCTGTGCACCGCCCTCGAAGTGCAGCGCGACGGCCACGACGTCGTCATTATCGAGCCCGACGAGGCGGGCGGCCGCCAGGCCGCCTCCTTTGGCAACGGCACCTGGCTCAATCCGGGCTCCGTCCTGCCCATGTCGACGCCTGGCCTGTGGAAACAAGTCCCGGGCTTCCTGCTCGACCCCAATGGGCCCTTCATCATCCGCTGGCGCCACCTGCCGTCCCTGGCCGGCTGGCTGATCCGCTTCCTCCAGGCCGGCCGCACCTGGCAGCAAATCGAGGTCTGCGCCGCGCAGCGCTACGAATTGAGCCGGACGACGGCACAGGACCATGCCGCCCTCGCCGAAGAGGCCGGACGTCCCGACCTGATCCGCCGCAACGGCCTGATGTTCATCTATCCCGGACAGGCCGATATCGATGCCGAACAGCGGGCGTGGCGGATCCGCGAAAGCCTCGGCATCCGCTTCCGCAAGATCGAAACCGCCGAGTTGCGCCAACAGGTGCCGGAACTGGGCGGGGCCTATACGCTCGGCATGCGGATGGAGGATGGCGGCCAGATCACCGATCCGGGCGCTTATTGCGACGCGCTGTTCCAACTGGCGCTGCGCCGTGGCGCCACGCACAAGAAGGCGCGCGCCACCGGCTTCAGCTTCAACGGAAAAAGCCTATCGGCGGTTCTCACCAGCGCCGGCGCTGTGCCGTGCGACCGCGCCGTCATCGCCGCCGGCGTCCACGCGCGCGATCTGGCACTCAAGGCCGGCGACGACGTGCCGCTGATCTCCGAACGCGGCTATCACGTCGTCATTCCCGATCCGGGCTTCGATCTGCCGACCGGCTTGATGCCGTCCGACGGCAAGATGGGCGTGATCTGGACACCGCAGGGCCTGAGGCTGGCCGGCCAGGTCGAACTCGCCTCGGTTGACGCGCCGCCGAACTGGCAGCGTGCGAAGATCTTGCTCAATTACGTGCGCCGCATGTTTCCTGCCCTCGCCGCCAAGGCCGACGCGGTCGGAAACGATATCGGCTCGAACAACTACTGGCTGGGGCACCGGCCTTCGACACCGGACGGCTTGCCCTGCATCGGCCAAGCCTCGGGCTCGCCGGACATCTTCCATGCGTTCGGCCACGGCCATGTCGGCATGATCCAGGGGCCGGCGACCGGCAGGCTGGTGGCGAACCTGATCGCCGGTCGCGCCCCAGGCTACGACGCCACGTCATTCTCGGCGCAGCGTTTCACCTGACGAATTTTTTTACGCGTTTTCTTCACGCGAACCGGTGCCCACTTCGCTCGAAAACGCTTCTAGATATCGAACTTGACGCCCTGGGCGAGCGGCAGCTTGCGGCCGTAATTCATGGCGCTGGTCTGGCGGCGCATATAGGCCTTCCAGGCATCCGAACCGCTTTCGCGGCCGCCGCCGGTTTCCTTCTCGCCGCCGAAGGCGCCACCGATTTCCGCACCCGACGTGCCCATATTGACGTTGGCGATGCCGCAATCGGAACCACGCGCCGACAGAAACTGCTCGATTTCACGGATGTCGGTGCCGAAGATGGACGACGACAGACCTTGCGGCACGCCGTTATGCAACGCGATGGCGTCGTCGAGGGACTTGTACTTCAGGACATAGAGGATCGGCGCGAAAGTCTCGTCGCAGACCGGACCGACCTGCCCGGGCATTTCGACCAAAGCCGGGCGAACATAATAGGCGTGCGGGCCGTTGACATCGACGCGCTCGCCGCCATGCACGGTGCCGCCGGCCTTCTTCGCCGCCACGAGCGCTTCCTGCATCGCATCGTAAGCGCGCTTGTCGATCAGCGGGCCAACCAGCGCGTCGGAGGTGATCGGATTGCCGACCGAGATCGACTTGTAGACCGAGGCCAGTTTCGGCACGAGCCTGTCGTAGACGCTCTCATGCACGATCAGGCGGCGCATGGTGGTGCAACGCTGGCCCGCGGTGCCCATGGCGCCGAAGGCGACAGCACGCAAGGTGAGATCGAGATCGGCCGACGGCGTCACGATCGAGGCATTGTTGCCGCCGAGTTCGAGGATGGCGCGGCCGAAGCGGCGCGCGACGCGTTCGCCGACGATGCGGCCCATGCGCGTCGAGCCGGTGGCCGAGAGCACCGGCACGCGCGCATCGTCGACCAACGCTTCGCCAACGTCACGGCCGCCGATCAGCATGGTCAGCAGGCCCTTCGGCACGCCGCCGAATTTTTCCGCCGCACGGGCGACAATGGCTTCAACGGCGAGCGCGGTGAGTGGCGCCTTCTCCGACGGCTTCCACACCACCGAGTCGCCGCAGACGAATGCCAGCGCTGCGTTCCACGACCACACCGCGACCGGGAAGTTGAACGCCGAGATAACGCCGACCACACCGGCCGGATGCCACTGCTCGGTCAAGCGATGGTCCTCGCGCTCCGACTGGATAACGAGGCCGTACAATTGACGCGACAGGCCAACGGCGAAATCGCAGATGTCGATCATCTCCTGCACTTCGCCGAGACCTTCCGACGGCGATTTGCCGACTTCGAGACTGACCAGACGGCCGAGCGCGGGCTTGGCGGCGCGCAGCTCTTCACCGAGCACGCGGACGAATTCGCCGCGACGCGGCGCCGGCACCGAACGCCAGGCGAGATAAGCGTCGTGCGCCTCGCCAATCAGCTTGGCGGCCTGCGCGACCGGCGTTTCCGGCACCGAAGCGACGACCGAGCCGTCGACCGGCGAGACGACATTGAGCGTGCCGCCTTGGGTCTGCGCCTGCGTCACGCCGAGCTTGTCGAGGATGGTGCGAACTTCGGTCTGAATTTGCGTCACGTTCTGTCCGTTCTCTGGTCTGGATTGGCGATGGTTGTCAGAAGCGGGCGCCCGCGGCATGCGCCAGTTGCGCTCCCACTTCGTAATAGATTTCCTTGGCGGCGCGGTACGGCGCCGCCGCCGGCTCACTCACAGGCAGCGGCAGATCGCCATCGCCGATCTGGCCTGACGCGAGTTGCGCCAGACAGCGGCCGAACACCGTCCCCGGCGCGATACCGCGTCCGTTATAGCCGCTGAAAGAGATGACATTGCGGCCGAGGCGATGGAAGCGCGGCACGTTATCGACCGTCATGCCGATCTTGCCATGCCATTCGGTTTCGAAGTCGACACCCTTCAACCGCGGAAACAGTTTGGTCATGGCGCGGCGGCCCCAGTCGCGGTGGATCGGCTTGCCCGTTCCGCGCAGCGCGCCGACGCTGCCGAAGACGAAGCGGCCTTCCCGGTCGAACCGGAACGAGCTGAGGATTTCTTTGGTGTCCCACGCGCCTTGACGTTCGGGCAGAATGGAGCGGCGCAGATTGTCGGACAAAGGCCGCGTCGCCAGATTGAAGTAAGGCAGGTGCACGAGCTCGGCGCGCAGCTGCGGCCATAGCGTTGTCGTGTAGGCATTGGTCGCGACGATCACCCACGGCGCGGTGACGCTGCCCTTCGCCGTGCGCAGTCGCCATTGCGCGCCGTCGTCATCGGCGCCGACAACGGGGCTCTCGGCGTAAAGCGTCGCGCCGGCCTTGGTCGCGGCATGGCCGAGCCCGCGCGCATAGGCCAAAGGCTGGACGGTGCCGGCGCGCTCGTCGAGCAGCGAACCGGTATAGGCCGTGGTGCCGACCTTCTGCGCCGTCTCGGCGGCGTCGAGCAGGCGCACCGGCGCGCCGCGGGCCTGCCACTGCCGCGCGCGCTCCTTCAGTTCGTCGAGGCCTTCCTGGCCGACCGCGCAATGCAGCGTGCCGACCGGCATCGCTTCGCATTGAATATTGTGGCGCTGGATCAGATCGAACACGACGCGCGGGGCACCGCCGAGTAGGTTGAGCACGCGCGGGCCGTAGGTATCGCCGAGCACGACCGGGATCTCGTCGGGCATCACCCACAGCCCGGCATTGACCAGCCCGACATTGCGACCCGAGCCGCCAAAGCCGACCTCGGCGGCCTCCAGGACGACAACTTTGGCGCCACCTTCGGCCAGATGCAGCGCCGCGGACAGGCCGGTGAATCCGGCGCCGATCACGGCGACGTCGGCCCTGACCTCGCCGGCCAGCGACGACGACGCCGGCGCCGACGGCGCCGAGCGCTCCCAAAGACCATGACTGCGGGGGTCGTTCTTCATGGAAAACACGGCCAGTGTGGCCTTCCCGGGCATGGATGCAAACGACCTTACGGCTTAAGGTCATGAGCAAATGGAATGACCTAACGGCCGCCCCGGCGCAAGCCGGTCCCCGCCCCCGGAGCCCGCTGATGGCGATCCCGCGCCGCTTTCTGCCGTCGATGTCCCTGCTCTACGCCTTCGAGGCTGCGGCCCGCTGCAATAGCTTCACGGCGGCGGCGAGCGAACTCAACCTGACCCAAAGCGCCGTCAGCCGGCAAATCCGCGCGCTGGAAGACATGCTGGGCTGCGACCTGTTCCTGCGCGAGCGCCAGACGGTAAAGCTGACCGCCGCCGGCGAAGCCTATGCCGCGGAAATCCACGAGGCTTTGCGCCGGATCGGCACCGCCACGCTCGGCCTGCGCGCCAATCCGGCCGGCGGCAGCCTCAATCTGGCGATCCTGCCGACCTTCGGCACGCGCTGGCTGGCGCCGCGGCTGCCCGGGTTTCTCGCTGAAAATCCAGGCATCACCATCAACCTGACGACGCGGCTGGCGCCGTTCGACTTCCAGTTCGACCAGGTCGACGCGGCCATTCATTTCGGCAAGGCCGACTGGTCCGGCGCGGAAATGGAATTGCTGATGGGTGAAGTCGTCGTCCCCGCCTGCAGCGCGGCGTTACGCGAGCGGCTCAAGATCAGGACGCCGCAAGATTTGGTGAAAGCGCCGCTCTTGCATTTGGTGTCGCGCCCGGATGCCTGGGAGCGCTGGTTCGCCGCGATGGGTATCGAGACCGACGACGTTCACGGCATGCTGATCGATCAGTTCGCCACGGCGGCACAGGCGGCAACGGCCGGCATGGGCGTGGCGCTGCTGCCGAAGTTTCTCATCGAGGCGGAGTTGTCGCGCGGAGATCTGGTCGAAGCGGTCGACGGCGCCGTCGAAAGTGCCGGCCACTATTACCTGGCCTGGCCGCCGAAGCGGGCATCGTATCCGCCGTTGCAGGCGTTTCGCGCCTGGCTGAAGAAGCAAGCCACAGCCGGCACCGCTTAGACGCCGCGACCGGCATCGACCAACGCCGCCGCGGTCAAATCCTCAATCGCCGCACCGACCGACTTGAACAGGGTAACCTCGTCGACATCGCCGCGGCCCGGCTTGGCGCCGCTCGCCAGTTCGTGCAGATCGCCGCAAATCTTGTCGGCGCTCCAGCGTCCGGCGGCGATCGGCTGCAACAGGTCGCCGGCCTCGGCCTTCGTGCCGGAATAGGTGTCGACATAGACACGCGCGCGCTCGATCGCCGCGTCGTCGCTTTCGCGCATCTGTGGCGTGAAGGCCCCGACCAGATCGACGTGCATGCCGGGGCGCAGATGCCGTCCCAACACCAGCGGCTCCGTCGATGTCGTGGCGCAACTGACGATGTCGGCTTCCGCCAAGGCTGCCGTCAGGTCGCCGACGGCGGCAGCGTTCAATCCCTCCTTGCGCAATTTCCCGGCAAGCATCGCGGTGCGCTCCGGCTGCCGGCCCCAGACCAGCACCTTTTCGATGGGCCGCACGGCGGCATGCGCCGCCGGTAAATGCGCGGCCAGATGACCGGTGCCGACCATGAGCAGCACCTTCGAGTTAGGCCGCGACAGATAAGACGACGCCAGCGCCGACGCCGCAGCGGTGCGCCGGTTGGTCAAGGCTTCGCCGTCGATCATGGCCAGGGGCACGCCGGTCTCGCCGTCGAACAGGACATAGAGCGAGGAAACCGCGCCAAGGCCTCTGGCGGCGTTCTGTGGAAAGACCGTGACCAGTTTAACACCAAGCGTCCTGCCGCGTTGCCACGCCGGCATGGTCAATAGATGCGCCGGCGCGCCCGGCACGCCGACCTCGTAGCTCTGCCGTACCGGCATCGCCTCGCCGCCTTGCCTGAAGGCATCGCGCAAGGCCTCGACCAGCCGTGGGTAATCCAGCGCGGCGTTGACTTCGGCGGCGGTGTAGCTGCGCAATTCGGTGTTCCCGTCTTCCAGGGCGCGAGGCGCCCGCAAACGCATCTCATATCCCGCGACAATGTCAAAACCGGCGAGGCCGCCGCGCAGTACACCAAGGCGCCTCCCGGCGGCCTCGGCCCGCCGTCGTCATCCGGTCATTCGTCGAGAAAGGAAGGAATGGTGGGCGCTGTAGGGATCGAACCTACGACCCGCTGATTAAGAGTCAGCTGCTCTACCAACTGAGCTAAGCGCCCGGATTGCCAACGGCCAGAAGGCTCCATGGGCAAGGCGGCCCGTGTAGCAAAGCGATCCGGCCATGGCAAGCGCCGAGAGGCCTGAAAGTCCGACTTTATCCCTGCCCTAACCCCTCGTTCTGACATGCAAAAACCGCCGGGGCGAACCCCGGCGGCTCTTGGGACGAAGCGGGCTTCCGGGAGAAAGCCAGGCCCCGCCCACTTGGCGTAAAGTCGTGGTCGTCAGGCCCGCCTCTACTGCGGCCGCGGCGGATTGTCCGGTCCCATCGGGCCCCGGCCGTCGCGGGGGCCGTGGTGACGCATGAAGCCGTGGCCGCGGTCATGACCGCGCCAGCCGCCGCGCTCGGCACCCAGACGCGCCAGCACCATGAAGCGGTGCTTCTGGCCGTCGTCGAGGCTCTTGTAGAGCGGGCCGGCCGCATCGGCGAGCTTCTTCAGCGCCGCGCCGCGCTGTGTCATTGCATCCGCGCGCGCGCTCATGCGCTCGATCGGATCGGTCGGCTTGTCGGCGGAGGCCCGCGCCGCGAAACGTTCGGAACGCTGCTTCGCCATATCGCGCAGCGCCGTTTCAACGGCCGGCCAGTTCTTTTCCTGATCCGGCGTCAGCTTCAGGCCGGCCTTCAGCGCCGCGATGCGGGCATCGCCGAACGCCGCCATGTCCTGCGCGGTCGGCCGCCAGCGCTCGGCGCCCTTGGGACCTTCGGGGCCCTTCTGCGCGTAAGCCAGCGTGCCGCCGGCAATCGCCAGTGCAGTCGTGCCGGCAAGGATAGTCTTCAACATAGCCACCTCCATGGTGAACAGCTTCGAGTGATAGCCATTCAACGGAGGTCAGTAGAGAAACCCTGCGCTGCCTTATCAAGTTAATGATCGGACACACATTAAATGACCGCAATCATTAACACGGCGCAATGTCGATGAACCGGCATTCATGATGGAATGACCGGTTCAACTTGGCGGTATGTAATTATCTGATCTCGGGTCCGAACAACAAGTTCGGCAACCACAGTGACACCTCCGGAACATAGGTGATCACGATCAGGAAGCCGAGCAGAACCATCAGCCAAGGCAGCGCGGCGCGCAGCACCGCCATCAGCGGCAGACCCGTGATACCGGATGCAACGAACAGGTTGAGACCGACCGGTGGCGTGATCAGGCCGATCTCCATGTTCACCACATAAACGATGCCGAGATGAATCGGATCGATACCCAGATGCATGGCCGTCGGAAACAGAATCGGCGCCGTAATAAGAACGATCGGCGCCGGATCCATGAAGTTGCCGGCGATCAGCAGGATGATGTTGACGATCAGAAGGAACTGCCACGGCGCCAGTTGCGCTTCGGCGATCATCCGCGCGATCTCCTGCGGAATCTGAGCCGTCGTCAGCACGTGCGCGAACAGGAATGCGTTGCAGACGATGAACATCAGCATGATGGTGACGCGCGACGCATCCAGAAGTACGCGTGGCACCTCCACGATCCGCAGATCGCCGTAGACGAAGACGGCGATCACGAAGGCGTAGACCGCGGCGACGGCGGCCGCTTCCGTCGGCGTGAAGACGCCGCCGTAAATTCCGCCCATCACGATCACGATCAACAGCAGACCCCAGAGCGCGTCGCGAAAGTGCCTGAACAATTCGCCCCAGGAGGCCTTGGGCTGGCGCGGCAGCTTCTTGACGCGAGCCGCGATGTAGATCGCCACCATGAGCGAGAGGCCAAGCAGGATGCCGGGCACCACGCCGGCCATGAACAGACGGCCGACCGAGGTTTCAGTCGCCGCCGCGAAGATCACCATCGTGATCGACGGCGGAATGAGGATGCCGAGCGTACCGGCATTGACGATTACGCCGGTCGCAAAGGACTGCGGATAGCCGATCCGCAGCATGCCGCCGATCACGATCGAGCCGATCGCCACGACTGTCGCGGGCGACGAGCCGGACACCGCCGCGAACAGCATGCACGCCAGCACCGAGGCGATCGCCAGACCGCCCGGCAGATGGCCGACGGCGGCAATCGCGAAGTTGATCATGCGGCGGGCGACGCCACCGGTCGTCAGGAAGTTGCCCGCCAGAATGAAGAACGGAATGGCGAGCAGCGTGAAATGCTCGAAAGTCTGGAAGAACTTCAACGTCAGCGAAGCGATGCTGTCGTTTTCGAAGAACAGGATGGTCAGGATCGACGACAGGCCGAGCGCCATCGCTACCGGCAAGCCGAACCCGAGCATGGCGAGCAGCGAGACGAACAGGAAAACGACGTTCATCGGGATGCCGCCTCCCCGCGCGCGCCGTCAAGCTGGCTGTCCGAGATCGCTTCCTTGGCCTCGTCGGCAAGTTCATAACCTTCCGACTGGCCGGTGACGATGCGCCAGCCCATTTCCAGAAGACGAACGAGCAGCAGCAGGAAGCCGATCGGCAGGCACAAGCTCAACTTCCAGGTCGCAACCGGGATGTCTTCGGCCTCGACGTTGATGATGTAGAGGCGGTTGATGTACTCGAACGAGCCGTAGATCATCAGCCCGGTGTACAGAAGCGCCAGCAGCAACACGAAGATGCCAACGACCCGGCGCGGCGTCGGCGACAGCAGGCGCACGGCGGCGTCGACACCGATATGCGCCTTCACGCGCACGCAATAAGACATGCCGATCATCACCAGCCAGGCAAACAGATAGAAGTTCGCCTCGAGCTGCCAGATCAGGCCCGAATTAAAGACGTAGCGTAAAACGACCTGGATGAATGTCAGGATAGTCATCACGCCGAGGATGAGGGCGATAAGGCCCTCCTCGACGCGGTGCATCGCCTCCCGCAATGACACCGTTCCCCTCCCAATTATCGGCCACCGGCGGCCGCGCTTCTGCGTCGCGACCGCCTATGTTGCAGGATTACGTTACGTGCCTTCGATTCAATTGGTCGGCGGACCGTTCGAAGCCACCGCGGCCTTCACGATGTCCTCACCGATTTGCCCCTTGAACTTCTCCCAGACCGGACGCATCGAATCGACCCAGGCCTTGTGCTGTTCGGCGGTCAGCTTGTGGATCTTGACCTTGCCCGAGGCTTCGATCTTGGCCCTGGCTTCGTCGTTGAGCTTGCCGGCGATCACGTTGTTTTCCGCCGTGGCTTCCTTCATTGCCTTCGACAATCCAGCGCGGATATCGTCGGGCAACCCCTTCCACCATTTCGCGTTGACCAGCACCATGTAGTCGATGACGCGATCGTTCGACTCGGTAAAGTCGGACTGCACCTCGTAGAACTTCTTGGAGAAGATGTTCGACCAAGTGTTCTCCTGGGCGTTCACCGTGCCGACCTGCAGCGCCTGATAGACTTCCGAGAAAGCGAGCTTCTGCACGTTGGCGCCAAGCGTTTCATAGCTTGCCGCGATGATGTCGGACTGCTGGATGCGGAACTTCAGGCCCTTGGCGTCGGACGGCATCAGAAGCGGCTTGTTGGCCGACATTTGCGCCAGGCCGTTGTGCCAGTAGGCCAGACCGAGATAGTTGCGGTTCTCCATCGAATGCAGCAGTTCCTGACCGGTCTTGCTGTTCTCGAAGCGCTCCACCGCATCCATGTCCTTGAACATGAAGGGCAGGTCAAACACCTCGAGCTTCTTGGTGTACTTGCCGAATTTCGACATCGAGGTGGCGATGAACTGGACGTCGCCGAGTGCCAGCGCTTCCATTTCCTTGGCGTCACCGAACAGTTGCGAGTTCGGGTAGACCTCGATCTTCACCTTGCCGGGAAGATATTTCTCGGCGAGTTCCTTGAACTTCAGCGCCGCCTGCCCCTTCGGGGTCTTCTCGGCGACCACATGACTGAATTTCATGACTATCGGGTCGGCATGGGCCGACAGGGGCGCGGCAATAACGGCAGCCGCGGCAGCGGCAATGAGCCAGTGACGCATGTTCGTTCCTCCGGGTTTATTCCAACGAATTGACTTCGTTAGTCGTTGTTGTCGCCAAAAGTCGCATGTAATACGACCTCGGGCAAGTGCGGCAAAGGCGAGCATCGCCGCTCGCGACGGTCAAGGCCAAATATGCGCCTGGCGTTTGCCCGCATCGCGCGCAGTGTCGTCAATCCGAAACAAATACGCGCCGAAACGAAAATGCCGCACCCCGGGAAGGGCGCGGCATTGCAACGCACAATGATGCGATATGGCTCAGCCAACATCCTGCGAGTGGATGCGCTTTTCGATCCCGGCGATGCGACCGGACCGACTCATCATCTTGTTGAGCGCGCCAAGATAAGCCTTGGCCGAGGCCACCAGAGTATCGGGATCGGCACCCTTGGCGGTGAACGACCGGCCCTCCGCCGACAACCGCACAGAAACCTCGGCCTGCGCGTCGGTGCCTTCGGTAACCGCGTGCACTTGATAGAGCTCCAACACCGCTTCATGCGGCACCAGCGCGCGGATGGCATTGAAGATCGCATCGACCGGGCCGTTGCCGACCGATTGCTGCGTCACATGCTTGCCGTCGATATCGACGGTGAGCGTCGCGGTCTGCGGGCCCATGGTGCCGGCGATCACGGTGAGCGACACGATCTTGACGCGGTCGTGGGCGGTGGCGATCTCTTCGTCGACCAGCGCCTCGATGTCCTCGTCGTAGATCTGCTTCTTGCGGTCGGCCAGGGCCTTGAAGCGCACGAAGGCGTCCTGCAACTGATTGTCCGAGAGCTGATAACCGAGCTCGGCCAATTTATGCTGGAACGCATGACGGCCGGAGTGCTTGCCCATGACCAGCGAGGTCTGTTTCACGCCGACCGATTCCGGCGTCATGATCTCGTAGGTTTGCGCGTTCTTGAGCATACCGTCCTGGTGGATGCCGCTCTCATGCGCAAAGGCGTTCCGACCGACGATGGCCTTGTTGTACTGCACCGGGAACGAGGTCGCCGCCGATACCAGCTTCGAAGCCCGCGTCAACATCGTCGCGTCGATGCCGGTCGTGTACGGGAACACGTCGTTGCGCGTCTTGATCGCCATCACGATTTCTTCGAGCGCGGCATTGCCGGCGCGTTCGCCGATGCCGTTGATGGTGCATTCGATCTGCCGCGCGCCGCCCTTGACGCCGGCGAGCGAATTCGCCACCGCCATGCCGAGATCGTTATGGCAGTGCGTCGAGAACACCGCCTTGTCGGAGTTCGGCACGCGCTGGCGCACAGTCTCGAACAGACGCATGTATTCTTCCGGCGTGGTGTAGCCGACGGTGTCCGGGATGTTGATGGTGGTGGCGCCGGCCTTGATTGCGGCCTCGACGCAGCGGCAGAGGAAGTCGATCTCGGTACGGGTGCCGTCCTCGCTCGACCACTCGACGTCGTCGGTATGGCTGCGCGCGCGGGTCACCTGCGCGATCACCATCTCGTAGACCTCGTGCGGCTCCTTCTGCAGCTTGTACTTCATGTGCACCGGCGAGGTGGACAGGAAGGTGTGGATGCGGTTGCGCTTGGCCGGGCGGATCGCCTCGGCGCAGCGGTCGATGTCCTTCGGCGCGGCGCGGGAGAGACCGCAGATCACCGCGTTCTTGGCGCGCTTGGCGATCTCGTTGACGGCGGCGAAGTCGCCTTCCGAGGCGATCGGGAAGCCGGCCTCGATGATGTCGACGCCCATGGTGTCGAGCAGTTCGGCGACCTCGAGCTTTTCCTCGTGGGTCATGGTGGCGCCGGGGCACTGCTCGCCGTCGCGCAAGGTGGTATCGAAAATGACGACACGGTCCTTATCGGACGGGGTCTGGCTAGCCATTGGAATTGTCCTTCTCTAGATTCCTGCGCCGGGTTCATGACCGAGGGGCGCTTGTTGGGGTGCTTGATCTGCCGCCGTCCCCCGAGTGCCCAGGCGCAATGCCCAGCCGGCCCTCAGGGGCGGGTAAGGAGAAGGAGCGTGCCCAGAATGAGGGTAGCCACCGGCTTAGCCATGGTGGCCGCCGGGTCGATCGCGCAGATGGGCTGCCGCGTCGGCATTGGCTCAAGTACCCTCAGTAACGACCCTGACGGTCGCGGATTCCGGTAAAGTCCCCGTTAAACGGCTACCGGATAACGGGGTTTCTAGCCGATCGGACTTGGCCCATGCAAGCGGTGTAATAGGTCAGCATTGCTGACGGTTTGCTGCCCAAACCAGACCCGGTCTTGTGCGTTGAAATCCGGAGCCGCCCATGACCCTTGCAACAACCCCTGCCCCGCAAGCCGGCCCTGAACTCCGGCGCCGGACGCTGGTGAGTTCGGCGAAATTCATCGTCGCCCTCGGCGTCGTCATTATGCTGCCGTCGCTGAGCCTAACCTACTGGCAGGGCTGGCTCTATTGGGCGCTGTTCTCGGCATTCACGATCGGCGGCTCGCTGTATTTCCTGAAGTACGATCCGGCGCTGGTCGAACGGCGCCTGGCGGTCGGCCCGGCGGCCGAAACCGAAAACAACCAGAAAATCATCATGAGCCTGGCCTCGGTCTGCGTGGTGCTGCTGTTCGCGCTGCCCGGTCTCGACCACCTGTTCGGCTGGTCGCATGTGCCGGCATGGCTGGTCATCGCTGCCGATGTGGCCGTCCTGCTGTCCTACGTTTTGGTCTGCTATGTGCTGTCGGAGAACAGCTATGCGGCGGCGACGATCACGACCGGCGCCGACCAACCGGTGATCAGCACCGGGCCTTACGCCTTTGTGCGGCATCCGATGTATTCCGGCGCACTCTTGATGTTCGGCCTGACGCCGCTCGCCCTTGGCTCCACCTGGAGCCTGCTGCTGGTTATTCCACTCATCGCCGTCTTCGCCTGGCGGCTGCTCGACGAGGAGCGCGTGCTCAAGCGCGACCTGAAAGGCTATGCCGCCTACTGTCACAAGGTACGCTCTCGGCTGGTGCCGGGCGTTTGGTAAACAATCACCTCTCCGCCTTCAGCGCCGCCTTGGCCTTCTCCAGTTCGTCGAGTGCCGCCCCCTCCACCTTGGGATAGGCAAGCTTCAGGCTTTCCAGCGCTTCAACCAGAGCACCGGCGACCACGAGCCGGGTGAACCACTTGTTATCTGCCGGGACGACGTACCACGGCGCCTCCGGCGTCGAGGTTTCGCGAATGGCGTCCTCATAGGCGTCCATGTATTTCGGCCATAGCGCGCGCTCCGATACATCGCTCATGGAGAACTTCCAGCGCTTGCCGGGCTCGTCGATGCGGTCGAGGAAGCGCTTTCGCTGTTCGTCGCGCGACACGTTGAGGAAGAATTTGAGGATCAGCGTGCCGTTGCGCGCCAGATGTCTTTCGAAAGCGCGGATGTCGTCGAAGCGCTGATGCCAGATATCCTTGCCGTTGACCGTATCAGGCAGCCGCTGTGCCTTGAGGTAGTCCGGGTGCACACGCACCACCAGCACCTCCTCGTAATGCGAGCGATTGAAGATGCCGATGCGGCCGCGCTCCGGCAGGCGCTGCGCCACGCGCCATAGGAAATTGTGGTCGAGATCCTCGGCGCTCGGCTGCTTGAATGAAAACACCTGCACACCTTGCGGATTGACGCCGCTCATGACGTGTTCGATGAGACTGTCCTTCCCGGCGGCGTCCATTGCCTGCAACACGACAAGGACGGACCAGCGGTTCTCGGCGTAGAGCTTCTCCTGAAGGTCGGAAAGCCGCTCGATCCCTTCCTTGAGCAGGTCCTTGGCTTCACCCTTGTCTATCGACAATCCCGCGGTGTCGGCCGGATCGTGAGCGGCCAATTTGAACGCTCCGGGCTTGTCGATGCGGAAGCGTTTGGCAATTTGATCGAGCTTCATGGAAGCCTCCTGTCGCTTTAGCCGGAGAACCGCGCAGCGAGAAAGATGCGGGCAAAGGGCCGCATCTTCGGATGGAAATCGCCAACGCCGCGGACGATCTTGATGTCGGCGAGCTCGGGTTGGCGCTCGCGGGCGAGATGCCGCAGCATTTTCGCACGTAGCGGCTCGGCCACAAGCGGCGAGCGCATCACCTTAACGGCGCAGATGACCTCGCCGTCCATGGCCAGAGTCCAGCCGGGTTCATCAGTCAGTTCCGACGAGTCGAGACCGGTCTCTTCCTTGAGTTCGCGCCTGACGCTGAAATCGAAGTCAACGGTGTTGCCGGTCAGATCGCTGCGGTCCGGCGTCCCACAAGGAAAATAGATTTGGCCGGCGTTATAGGTGTGCGCGCCCATCTCGCCGAGCAGGAAGGCGCCGTCGGCCGACATCAGCGCGGCCGCGCCGAAGCAGTCGTAGATACCGGCGTCCGGCCGCCCGCCGGCGATCCAATAGGTAAAGCTGGCGTAATCGGTTTCCAAGAAGCCGCCGCTCATGACGCCGTGGTCGATGCTGCAGCGGTGCATGACCATTACGCGGCCGTTGAACAGAGCCGGCTTCTTGGCCTGCGCTTCGGCAAAGACGGCGTCGATCTGGTGGCGGTTGGCGTCGGCGAAGGCCCAGGCCTTCGGCTCATAAGCGAGTTCGAGGCGGTCGACGTGGACGACTTTCGGCGTGCTGGTCATGCCTCGATGACGCCCTCGGTGACAACGACGGCATCGCCGCCGATCGAAGCAGAGCGCAGCACGCCGCCGGCAACGTCGAGGGTCAGGTGCAGCACGCTCGGCCGGCCCATTTCGTAGCCTTGCTCGATCGCGAGCTTATGCACGCCGTCGGTCGGGCGCTTGTGCGCGACATAGAGCCCGGCGAATGCCGCCAACGCGCCGCCGGTCGCCGGATCCTCGGCAATGCCGATGCCGGGCGCGAACATGCGGACGTGGAGCTGGTGGCCGGCCTCGGCCGTCTCTTCGCAGATCACATAGGCTTTTGCGGGGCCTCCGACACCGAATGCCTTAGTGAAGGCCTCGCCATTCGGCTTGGCGCGGCCGGCAGCATCCAGCGAGCGCACGGCGACCATGGCGAAGGGCACGCCGGCCGACCAACGCGACGGCGGGAACGCCTGGACGTCGATATCGGTGCCGTCGAGGCTGAGCCCCGCCGCCAGCGTCGCGGCGTCCGGCAGGTCGCCAGCCTCCTGCGGCAGTTGCGGCAACTTGAACTCGGCGAACCCGGAGTCGGCGCCGTGCAGACGCACGTCGCATGCGACCGGGCCGATCTTTTCCTCGATGACAAAGCTTACTGTCTTGTCGCCAGCGGCGCGCGCCAACCCGACCGCCGCCCCGACGGTGGGGTGGCCGGCAAACGGCAATTCCGACGACGGCGTGAAGATGCGCATGGCGGCGCGATGACCGGCAGCCTGCGGCGGTGTAATGAACACGGTTTCCGAATAGTTGAACTCGCGGGCGAGGGTCTGCATCGCCTGTGTGTCGAGCCCCTCGGCATCGAACACCATACCGAGCGGATTACCCGCAAAGCGCTCCCTGGTGAAGACATCGAGCGTGATGAAACGGCGGCGCATTACAATTGCCTTTCGGTTTCTTTCAGCGGCGGCGCGACGAGCTGTTCGACTTCGAACGCGTTGCTTGGACCGGTAACCTCGTCCTGGGCCAATACGACCTGGATCTCGCCGGCGCCGGCCTCCGCGGTCTTCTGCAGGATGCCGAAGATGCTGTTGCCGGCGCGGGCCAGCGCCTCCTTGGCGCCGCCCTGTCTCAGATAATGCGCCAGGAACAGCGCCGCCACCGCGTCGCCGGCGCCATTGGCGATCAACTGCAGGCGCGGCGTCCGCAGCAGATAGCAACCGGTGTCGTCGGAGGCGAGCATGTCAATTGAATCCTCCGGCGTCTCGTCGATATGCAGCGACGTCACCAGCACGGCGCGCGGACCGAGATCGTGCAATGCCTTGACCGCGTCGAGCGCGGCGGCGCGGGTATTCGACGGCCGGCCGGTGAGGAAATCGAGCTCGAACTGGTTCGGTGTAACGACATCGGCAGCGGGCAGCGCCTTTTTCTTGATGAAGTCAGGAATGCCCTCGCGGACGAAGACGCCCTTGCCGACATCGCCAATCACCGGATCGCAGCAATAGCGCGCCGATGGATTGCCGCGGCGTACAGTACCGACCGCCTCAAGGATCGCCTCGGCAATCTCGGCGCTGCCCATGTAGCCCGAGAGAATGCCGTCGCACTCCGGCAGCACACCGCGTTTCTCGAGCCCGGCCATCAGATCGCGGATCAGCTTGGCGCCGAAGACCTCGCCCTGCCATTCGCCATACCCGGTGTGGTTGGAGAATTGCACGGTATGGATCGGCCAGACTTCGACGCCCATGCGCTGCAGGGGAAAGACGGCGGCCGAATTGCCGACATGGCCGTAGACGACATGCGACTGGATTGAGATCAGGTTCATGCGAGCGATAATAACAGAAACGGCGGGGAAGTTCCCCCGCCGTTTCCACACATCTCGTTGATGGTGGCCGGAGCGTTACTTCATGCCCAGCTTCTTGTTGGCAGCGTCGACGAACTCGTTGGTGTAGGTCTTCGACAGGTCGATATGCGCCTTGGCCACGTCCGGCGACGACTGCGAGAACACCGCGAGCACGGCGGCGGCGCCCTTCGGGTCCATCCGGCCGTCGTTCGAATACATCGGCAGCGTATTCTTCAGCGCGGCGATGTAGGTCGCCTTGTCCTTGCCGACATACTCAGCCGGCATCTTGTCGGCAATCTCCTCGGCGGTGTGCGAGTGGATCCACTTCAGCGTCGCGATGATCGCGGTGGCCATGCCCTGCACTTCCTTGGGATGCGCGGCAATCCACTCGGCCTTGGTATAAAGCGCGCCGCCCGGATATTCGCCGCCGAACACCGCGAGCGTGTCCTTCTGCGAGCGGGTGTCGGAGAGGATCCGCAGATCCTTATACTTGTCGGCGAGGATTGTGACCGCCGGGTCGAGCATCACAGCTGCATCGATCTGGCCCTGCTCCATGGCCGCGACCGCGCTGCCGCCGAGGCCGACGCCGATGACGCCGACCGAGTTCGGATCGACACCGTTCTTGCTGAGGATGTATTTGAGGAAGAAGTCGGTCGAGGAACCGGGCGCCGAAACGCCGACCTTCTTGTTGGCCAGGTCCTTGACCGATTTGACCGTGTCGTTGTGCTTCGGCGACACGACGAGCACAAGGCCAGGGAAACGGTCATAGACGACGAAGGACTGCAGGTGCTGGCCCTTGGCCGCCAGATTGACGCAGTGGTCGAAATAGCCGGAGACGACGTCGGCTGAGCCGCCGATCACGGCCTTGAGCGCGTCGGAACCGCCCTTGAAGGCGACCATGTCGACGTCGACCCCGGCCTTCTTGTATTCGCCGAGCTGGTTGGCGAGCACGGTCGGCAGATAGCACAGGCACGAGGCGCCGCCGATGGCGAGCGTGACCTTCTGGGCCAGCGCCGAGCCGGCCATCACGCCGGTCGAAATGACGATCGCGGCGGCCGTACCGGCGACGCGACGGAACAGGTTGGACATCCGTTTCCTCCTTGGTGGTGTTTTGCCGGCCTCTCGGCCGGGCGGTTGGCGCGGACGATAGGCCAGCCCGGCGGCGTTGCCTAGGGCCGGAACATCAGGGCGACCTTACGGTTTTGCATCGCCGATGGCGGGCCGCCAGACCAGGAGCCGCTTCTCGATCATCGTCACGATGGTGTCGATGACAATGACGAAGGCGGCGAGCACGAACATGCCGGCGAACACGCCGGCGACGTCAAACACCCCTTCCGCCTGCTGGATCAGATAACCGAGCCCGGCGGCGGCGCCGAGATATTCGCCGACCACCGCGCCAACCACGGCGAAACCGACCGAGGTGTGCAGCGAGGAGAACATCCACGACAAGGCCGACGGCCAGTAGACGTGGCGCATCAGCTGCCGCTCGTTCATGCCGAGCATGCGGGCATTGGCAAGCACCGTGGGCGAGACTTCCTTGACGCCCTGATAGACGTTGAAGAACACGATGAAGAACACGAGCGTGACGCCGAGCGCGACCTTCGACCAGATGCCGAGGCCGAGCCACAGCGTGAAGATCGGCGCCAGCACCACGCGCGGCAGCGCATTCGCCATCTTGACGTAAGGATCGAACACCGCGGCGGTGCGCGGCTGGCGCGCGAACCAGAAGCCGACCAGCACGCCGCCGAGCGAACCGATGACGAAGGCGAGCATCGATTCGACCAGCGTCACCCACAGATGTTTCCAGATCACGCCGGTGGCGAACCAGACGATGACCTGCTTGATGACGTCGCCCGGTGTCGAGAAGAAGAACGGCGGCAGCAGGATCACGCCGAAAACCGGATAGGTCGACAGCACGTACCAAGCGCCGACGGCGACGACGGCAACGGCAATCTGCAGCGTGAGCAGAGTTATACGAGACATGGCGACATTCTCTCTTCCCCTCTCCCCTTGTGGGAGAGGGTGTCCTCGCGAAGGCGAAGCCAAGCGAGGACGGGTGAGGGGTCAGCGCGAAGGTTGAACGTCGCCCCCTCACCCGGTCCCTCGCGATGCTCGGGACCACCCTCTCCCACAAGGGGAGAGGGTTGCGCCGAGATCGCCTCGACGGTTACTCCGATGAGCGTCATCACCGGCCCTCCGCCTGGGCGTAGCCCTTGATGACTTCTTCCTTAAGCATGTGCCAGATGTCGCGGTGCAGGTCGTGAAACGCCGGATCGAGCTTGACGTCAGCAATGTCGCGCGGCCGCGGCAGGGTAACGCGCCAGTCGCCGATGATGCGCGAGGAAGGCCCTGCTGACATGATGACGACACGATCGGACAAAGCGATCGCCTCCTCGAGATCGTGGGTGACGAACAGCACCGCCTTACGGTCGGCGCTCCACAGGTCGAGCAAGAGGTTACCCATGATCTGCCGAGTCTGCGCGTCGAGTGGTCCGAACGGCTCGTCCATCAGGAGAATTTTCGGATCGCGAATGAGCACCTGAGCGAGACCGACGCGTTTGCGCTGGCCGCCCGACAGCGTGTGCGGGTAACGATCACCGAAGGTGCCGAGCCCAACCTTGCCAAGCCACTCCTTAGCGCGCGCGCGCGCCTCGGCCTGTGGCACGCCGACGATCTCGAGGCCGATCGCGACGTTCTCAAGCGCGGTCTTCCACGGGAACAGGGCATCGGCCTGAAACAGGTAGCCCGCCTGGCGGTTGAGATCGCCAAGCGGCCTGCCAAAGATATCAACTGTGCCGGCCGCCGGCGGCAGCAGGCCCGCGGCGATATTGAGAAGCGTGGACTTGCCACAGCCGGTCGGCCCGACGATGGAGACGAACTCGCCATCGGCGACATTGAGCGTGGCGTTCGACACCGCGCGAAATACGCCGCCGCCCGGCACGCGGAAGGCGACGTCGACGGCATTCAGCGCCACCGCCGCCTCATTCGCCGTCGTTGTTGCGGTCATCGCTGCCGCCATCGCCATTCCCGTCCCTTGCACGTTCCACGTCCGTTGGCGCGCAAACTAACGGCTCGTGCGGACAATGCAATCGGAGCGGCAGGCGGCAAATCGCGCCTCGTTCTTGCCCGTCCGCTCAAGAAGAAGAGCCCGTCGCCTTTGCCTCTCGCCTTTGGCTTGAAGAGACACACTCCTGCTCTCGGCAAACACGCGCGCCGACACGCTCGTCGACAAGACCCACCCTATTGCTATTTAAAGTTGTATATAACTATAATTCAATCAATATCCAAGCAATCAAGGTCGGCGAGCAGCCATCACGTAGCCTTGGGAGGATTGTCATGCCTTGGAAAAAGACACCGGACGTCGCGATGTATAAGGGCGCCGACTGGAGTGGCCTCGTCAAAACCGTCCCGCAGTGTTCGCCGCAACAGGCGTTCCGGATCGCGACGCTCGATCCGTCGATCAGCTTCTTTTTCTTTTGCCGCGAGTACATGGTGCTGGAAGCGACGGCGGGAAACCCGACACGCACCTTCAACCCCGGCGATGCCGTGTTTTTCACGGGAGAGCCGTGGTTCGGCAGCGCACCGCAATGCGACGCCTACCAAAAAGACGGCATGAGCATCGCCTACATCACCAACGTCACGCCCACGAACCTCGCCTCCGCCGGTTGCTATACGACGGCACAGGGACTTCCCGCCGTCGATGTGGCCTGCATCTTCGCCGCCAACATCAATCTCACGCCGGCGAGCGGCGCGCTTCGGCTGGCGCCAAACGTCCCTGTGCCCTCGGGCGGCGCGCTGGCTTGCGGCAATACGAACATCGTCACGGCCCTGCAATCGAAAGCCGTTTCCTATCTGCAGGGCCTGGGGCTCACCGCGCTGCTGACGTTTCTGAACAATCACGACGCATCCGGTTGGTCGGAGTTCACGAGCGCGAGCGATGCCCAGGCCTTCACCGCTCAACTGCAGAGCGTCGTCAGCCAGTACGGCCTGGATGGCATCGACATCGACGACGAATACTCGTCAGGAACGCCGAACACCACGTCGCTGGCGATGGTGACTTCGATGATGCAGAAGGCGATGCCCGACAAGATCATCTCCAAGGCGCTGTGGAGCGACATTCAGTACTTCGGCGTGCCCTGCCAGGGCGTGACCCTGGAACAGACACTGACCTATGGCTGGGAAATGAGCTACGGCGCGCCGCCGCAATATGTGTTGCCGCAATACGTGACGGCCGGCATGGCCACCAACGCGCTGTCGAAGGGCTACTGGGCCAATCAACCGTCGTCCAATCCGGCCGGCGATGTGAGCTGGCTCAAGAACAACGATTATGCCGGCGTCATGGTCTACGCGTTCCCGGAGGGCAACAACCAAGCGTATTTAGGTCAACTGGTCAACGACTGGTGCGGATCTGGTAATTGGAATCAAACACCGAACTGCCCGCCATCGAATCTTTAAGACGCTCGACGCATAAAAAAGGCCCGCCGACAAGGCGGGCCTTTGTGATTGCTGTCGATCGATAGAGCTTAGTTCTTGCTCTTGTCGACCATGGCGCGTTCGCGGATCCACGGCATCATGTCGCGTAGCTTGGCGCCGACGACTTCGGCGCCGTGCTCGGCGAGCTTGGCGCGGGTCGCCTTGAACGAGGTCTGGTTGACCTTGTTCTCCAGCATCCAGTCGCGGGTGAAGCGGCCGGACTGGATGTCGTTGAGCACGCGCTTCATCTCGGCCTTGGTCTCCGGCGTGATGATGCGCGGACCGGTGACATATTCGCCGTATTCGGCGGTGTTCGACACCGAGTAGTTCATGTTGGCGATGCCGCCTTCGTAGATCAGGTCCACGATCAGCTTCATTTCGTGGATGCACTCGAAATAGGCCATCTCCGGCGCGTAGCCGGCTTCGCACAGGGTCTCGTAGCCGGCCTTCATCAGTTCGACCACGCCGCCGCACAGCACGGCCTGTTCGCCGAACAGGTCGGTCTCGCACTCTTCCTTGAAGGTGGTTTCGATGATGCCGGCGCGGCCGCCGCCGATCGCCGAAGCGTAAGACAGGCCGAGGTCGTGGGCGTTGCCCGACGCATCCTTATGGATGGCGATCAGGCACGGCACGCCGGCGCCGCGGGCATATTCCGAACGCACGGTGTGGCCCGGGCCCTTCGGCGCGACCATCAGGACGTCGAGGTCGGCACGCGGTTCGATCAGGCTGAAGTGCACGTTGAGGCCATGCGCGAACAGAAGCGCGGCGCCTTCCTTCATGTTGGCGTGCAGGTGGTCGCGATAGATGTCGCCCTGCAATTCGTCCGGGGTGAGCATCATCATGACGTCGGCCCACTTGGCGGCGGCGGCCACTTCCATGACCTTGAAGCCAGCGCCTTCGGCTTTCTTGACGCCCTGCGAGCCTTTGCGCAGCGCGACCGCGACTTCCTTGACGCCGCTGTCGCGCAGGTTCTGCGCGTGGGCATGACCCTGGCTGCCATAGCCGATGATGGCGACCTTCTTGCCCTTGATCAGGTTGATGTCGGCGTCGCGATCGTAATAAACCCGCATGGTTTTCCTCTACTCGGTGTTGTTGCCTTACCCGGAAATTCGGCCCTGCTTCTAGGACGCTCCGGACGCGCCCACAAGCCCAAAAGCCCCCGTCAGAGGACCATTGGCACGATGCTGACGACCAGCAGTAAGGCCATGATGATGTTGAAGGTTCTGGCGTGGCGCGGATTGGCCAGGAGGCCGCGCAGCGCCACGCCAAAACCCGTCCAGGTGACCACAGTGCCGATCGTGAACAGAAGCTCGACGCCCAGCACGATCAGGGCGTCGCTGACGCGGTGCTCCGGCCGCACATAGAGCGCGATCACCGTCAGCGCCATGACCACGGCCTTCGGGTTGACCCATTGGAAAGCGACCGCCTGCCAGAACGTCATCGGCTTGGCGAGGTCGATCTTGCCGCCACTGTCGGGCCGCGAATTGGCGACCTTCCAGGCCAGCCAAAGCATGTAAAGCGCGCCGGCGATCTTGAGCGCCGTCTGCAGCTCCGGCGCGGCGGCGAAGACCGCGCCCAAGCCGCCGGCGGCGGCCGTGACCAGCACGACGAAGCCGGCGGTAATCCCGGCCATGTGCGGCACCGTCCGCGCAAAGCCGAAATTGACGCCGGAAGCCGTCACCATGATGTTGTTCGGTCCGGGCGTGAACGAGGTCGCGAAGGCGAACAGCAACAGCGCCGCGAAGACGTCATAGGTCATTTACATCGTGTCCGGTCCACGCGCGATCGCAACGATACCGGTGCGGGAGACCTCGACCAGACCGAGCGGCAGCATCAGCGCGACGAACTGCTCGATCTTCTCGCTCTTGCCGGTGATCTCGAAGATGAAGCTCTCGGTGGTGGCGTCGATGACGCGGGCGCGGAACGCATCCGCCAGGCGCAGCGCCTCGACACGCTCATCGCCCTTGCCTCTCACCTTCACCATGGCCAATTCGCGCTCGATCGAGCGGCCCGACAATGTCATGTCGACGACGCGGTGCACCGGCACCAAACGATCGAGCTGGTTCTTGATCTGCTCGATCACCATCGGCGTACCGGTGGTGACCACCGTGATCAACGACTGATGCTTGGCGTGCTCGGTCTCCGACACCGTGAGCGACTCGATGTTGTAGCCGCGGCCGGAGAACAGGCCGATGACGCGGGCGAGCACGCCCGGCTCGTTATCGACCAGCACCGACAAGGTGTGGGTTTCCGGCTTCTGCACGTTGGTCGCGGTCGGATAATGCGACGTCGACGACGGAATGTTAGCGTTGGCGTTCACGGGCCTGATCCTTGCTCCGGACTGTCATCGTCCGCGAAGGCGGACGATCCAGTAATCTCTGCATCGACAGTGTGTACTGGGTCCCCGCTTTCGCGGGGACGACAGCATGTTTAAACCAGCATCTTGCCTTCCTCGGTGATGGCGTCGTCGAGCGACACGCCGGAGTCACCGAGGATCATTTCGTTGTGCGCCTTGCCCGACGGGATCATCGGGAAGCAGTTTTCCTTCTGGTCGACGACGCAGTCGAACAGCACCGTACGATCGATATCGATCATCTCCTTGATGGCGTGATCGAGATCGCCGGGCTTCTCGCAGCGGATGCCGACGGCGTGCATGGCTTCGGCGAGCTTGACGAAGTCCGGCAGCGCTTCCGAATAGCTCTCCGAATAACGACTACCGTGCAGCAATTCCTGCCACTGGCGCACCATGCCCATGTAGCTGTTGTTGAGGATGAAGATCTTGATCGGCAGGCGGTACTGCACCGCCGTCGACAATTCCTGCATCGTCATCTGCACCGAGGCCTCGCCGGCGATGTCGATGACCAGCGATTTGGGATGCGCGAGTTGCACGCCGACCGAGGCCGGCAGGCCGTAGCCCATGGTGCCAAGGCCGCCGGACGTCATCCAGCGGTTCGGCTCGTTGAAGTGATAGAACTGCGCCGCCCACATCTGATGCTGACCGACCTCGGTCGTGATGTAGGTGTCCTTGTCCTTGGTCAGTTCGAACAGCCGCTGGATGGCGTATTGCGGCTTGATCACCTCGTTCGAGGCCCGGTAGGCCAGCGACTTGCGGGCGCGCCACTTGTCGATCTGCTTCCACCAGTCGCCGAGCGCCTTCTTGTCGGCCTGCTTCTTCTCGGCCTTCCACAGATGCAGCATGTCTTCGAGCACATGCGCGCAGTCGCCGACGACCGGGATATCGACGTGGATGTTCTTGTTGATCGACGACGGATCGATGTCGATGTGGATTTTCTTCGAGCCCGGCGAGAAGGCATCGATGCGGCCGGTGATGCGGTCGTCGAAGCGCGCGCCGACGCAGATCATGACGTCGCAATCGTGCATCGCCATGTTGGCTTCCAGCGTACCGTGCATGCCGAGCATGCCCATCCACTGCGGATCGGCCGCGGGGAAAGCGCCCAGACCCATCAGCGTCGAGGTGATCGGGAAGCCGGTCGTCTTGACCAGTTCGCGCAGCAACTGACTGGCATGCTTGCCGGAATTGATGACGCCGCCGCCGGTGTAGAAGATCGGCTTTTTCGCCCGTGCCATCAGTTCGACGGCGGCCTTGATGGCCGCGCTGTCGCCCTTCACCTTCGGATGATAGCCGGTGTGCGGGAATTCTTTCGGCACAGAATACGTGCCGGTAGCGAACTGCACGTCCTTCGGGATGTCGATGACCACCGGACCGGGACGGCCGCTGGCGGCGATATGGAAGGCCTCGTGCAGGATGCGCGGCAAGTCCTCGACCCGCTTCACGAGATAATTGTGCTTGGTGCAGGGCCGCGTGATGCCGACCGTGTCGCATTCCTGGAAGGCGTCGTTGCCGATCAGATGCGTCGGCACCTGGCCGGTGATGCAGACCAGCGGGATCGAGTCGCACAGCGCGTCGGTGAGGCCGGTGACGGCGTTGGTGGCGCCGGGGCCGGACGTGACCAGCACGCAACCGACCTTCCCGGTCGACCGGGCATAGCCCTCGGCGGCATGGACCGCGCCCTGCTCGTGACGGACGAGAATGTGTCGCACCGCCTTCTGCGCAAACAGAGCGTCATAGATCGGCAGGACGGCGCCGCCGGGATAGCCGAACAGGTGCTTCACGCCCTGATCGGCAAGCGCTTGAATGACCATCTCCGCGCCGGTCATTTCTCGGGTCGATGCCGTTTCCTTCGTCATCGTCGGCTTCCTTCTCTGTCGTCGCTGTCTGCTGTCGTTCGGCCAATAAAAAAGGCCCGCGAAGGGCCATGTTCGGACACTCACTGTGGGTGCCCCGTGGGGCTACCCAGCCAGTGTCCGAACCTTACCTACGAGGATAATAATGTTGCGCATAGCGGATAGTGCCCGAACTTTCGTTGCGCGCCTTATAGGAGCGCCGATATCCCCGGTCAAGGGTTAAGTCGAATGCTAGTCCCGTCCCCGATCACGGGCAAGGGTGACGCCGCGAGCCTGGACCCGCCGGCGCCGCCCCTGATGCCTGCTTGGCTCGGCCTTAGGCTGCACGGGCGGCCGGCGCCGGTCTGCGCGCCGGAGCGGCTACGGGCTTGGCCTCCGGGCCCCCAGTGACGTCGTGACCAACGGCATCGACCTGGAAGAAGCCAACCTGCTCGTTCATGGCGCGGGCCTGGCTTTCCAGGTTTTGTGCCGTCGCGGCATTTTCCTCGACCAGGGCCGAATTGCGCTGGGTCGCGTCGTCCATTTGGGCCAGTGCCTTCGTAATCTCCTCGATGCCGACGGCCTGTTCGGCGCTCGCCTCTGCGATACCGGCAAAGGTTTTGGCAACTTCCCGGATCGATTCCACAATCTGGTTGAGAGCCGTGCCAGCCTCGTTGACGAGTTCGACGCCATTCTTGACCTGGCTGCCGCTCGTCATGATGAGCATGGCGATATCCTTGGCGGCTTGCGACGAGCGCTGCGCCAGACTGCGGACCTCGGAGGCAACGACGGCAAAGCCGCGGCCAGCTTCACCGGCGCGCGCCGCCTCGACCGCGGCATTGAGCGCCAGAAGATTGGTCTGGCGCGCAATCTCGTCGATGACGCCGATGATATCGGCAATCTTCCCGGCCGATTCTTCGATCTGGGACATCGCCTCGACGGCGCGGTTCGCAACCTCGCCGCCACGATCGGCGATTTCCTGCGTCGCGGCGGCCGATTGCTGAGCCTTGTGCGCCTTCGCCGCATTATCGCGAACCGTGGTCGCAATCTGGGTCATCGACGAAGTCGTCTGCTCCAGCGACGACGCCTGCTCCTCCGTACGTTGCGACAGGTCGGTGGTGGCCACCGCGATCTCACCCGACGCACTGGTCACTTCGAGCACGGACAGCTTGACCGTCGCGATCGTTGCGCCGATGCGATCGATCATCGCGTTCACCGACGAGACAATATTGCCTATTTCGTCGCTGCGGCCGGTGCCAGCCATGCCAGTCTTGAAGTCGCCTTCGGCCAGCCGGACCAGCGCGTCACGGATCAGGATCAGCGGGTTGATGATGCGCCGTGAGATCATGAGCATCAGTAGCGCGCTCAGCACGACCGCGAACAGCAGAAATGTGAGTTGCAGGATCAAGGAACGCCCCGCACGCGCACCCTGATCAGCGGCATGATCACGGGCATATTCGAGCGCCGCCTCGGCGACCGCCAAGATCGTCGTGTTCATCTTGACCGAGTAGGGAAGCCATTGTTCCGCCGGCATCTCGAGCGGTTGTTTCGCCAGGGCCTTGGTCAGCATCCGCAGGCGCAACGCGATGTAATCCGACGAAAAGAAGCCGCTGTCCGCCTGTTTTTTGGCCTCGATCAGCGCCTGGGGCAGCTTCAGGCCGCTCATCAAAGACGTGACCGCATCCCAGGCGACTTCGGCCTTCGCCATTTCCGCCGTGTAGCGCTGCAGGGTATCCGGCGGCATGGCCACGCCGTTGACGGCGTTGCTGATCATGACGGAAGCATCGCCACCGCCGGTGTTACGTGCAATCCAGGCGAAGTCCTTGATCAGGATTATCTGATCGATCAGCGCATCGTCGAGCCTGATGGAATTGCCGAGCTTATCCGAAATGCGGTCAAGCAGGGAGGAAAGTGCGGCAAGCCGCGCGGAGAACGCTTTGGCCAAATCCGCCGGCCGCAGCGCCTTGGCCTGGGTCAAGGCGAGGTCGGTCTGCTCATGCAAAGCTGGCAACTGCCGGACGATATCTCGCAGTGCCCGGAAATCGTCGGCGGCCTGCGGAATGTCGATGCCGTCCAGAAGAGCGACAGCCTGGTTGAGCGCCTTGATCTCCCGAGCCCGAACGTCACGGATCAGCTGCGACGTACCGGTCGTCTTATCGGACAGAAGATCGCGATAAGTGGCCGACCGGTCCAGGCGTACTGAGTGTTGCGCCACAAAAATCGGCGACGACACCTCCGCCACCTTGAAGTCGAATTGCGTATCCCGATAGCGCTGCCAGCTGATCACCGAATCGATGGACAGAGTGACGATAATCATCGCAGCCATAACACCCAAGGCGGTCTTGAGGAGCAGGCTCACCGAGATGTTGTTCAGCATGTCATTCCCATTCCCATTCCAAATTCAATTCCAAACGGATTCCGCGACCGGCAAAGCCCGCGCAGACCCGGCGGGCCCCTCTCTGGACCCGCTTGAAGTCTCGTTTCCTTCCTTGAAAGAAGGCCGCCCTTAGGCGGCCTTTTTGGTCTTGAACGGTGCGGGCTTCGACGCCAGCACGGAAGCGGTGGCGGCAGGCGGCGCACCTTCGCCCACCTGGAAGAACGCTACTTGGTCGTTCATCGTCCGGGCCTGGCTTTCCAGCGTCTGCGCGGTGGCCGCATTCTCTTCAACCAGCGCCGAGTTGCGCTGCGTCAGTTCATCCATCTGGTCGAGCGTGCGTTTGATCTCGTCGATGCCGGTCGCCTGCTCGGAGCTGGCGCTGGCGATCTCCGCGACCGCATCGGCAACGGATCGGATCGACTCGACGATCTCGTTGAGCGCGCCGCCGGCCTGGTTGACGAGTTCGACGCCTTCTTTCACCTGTCCAGTACTGTTGGTGATCAGCTCGGCGATATCCTTGGCCGCCTGCGACGAGCGCTGCGCCAGGCTCCGCACCTCGGACGCCACGACGGCGAAGCCGCGACCCGCCTCGCCGGCGCGCGCCGCCTCGACGGCAGCGTTGAGCGCCAGGAGGTTGGTCTGACGGGCGATCTCGTCGATGACGCTGATGATGTCCGAGATCTTGCGCGAGGACTCTTCGATCCGCGCCATCGCCTTCACGGCACGGCCTGCCACCTCACCACCCCGATCGGCCACCTCGCGGGTCGCCCGGGCCGACTTTGTGGCCTCCTGAGCGTTCTCGGCGTTGCGACGCACCGTGTTGGCGATCTCTTCCATCGAGGCCGAGGTCTCCTCCAGGCTCGCGGCCTGCTCTTCGGTGCGCTGCGACAAGTCGGCGGTGCTAAGGGAAATCTCAGCCGATGCGTTGGTCACTTCACGCGACGAACTCTTGATCTCGATAATAGTGTGACGGACCTGGTCGATCATCACACCAACCGCATTGACGATCTGCGCGACCTCGTCCTTGGCCGTCATGGTCGGCAGCGTGACGTTGAAGTCGCCCTCGGCAACCTTCATCATGCCGTCCTGGATCAGGCTCAGCGGCCTGGTGACGCGGCGCGACAGCAACACGACGACGCCGACGGTCAGCACACAGGCCATGGCGAGAATGATGAACTGTATCGTCAGCGTCCAAATGGCATTCTGCTGAAGCAAATCGGCACGCTCGGCGATGGCAGCGAGGGCCGCGTTAGCCGTACCCAGGATCAGGTTGAGCTTTCCGACCGAGAAGCGGACCCACTCTTTGGCCGGCACTTTCAGCGGTTGTCCGGCCAGTGCAGCATCAAGCTGCTGACGGCGCAGCTTGGCATAATCCGGGGAGAAAAACTCTTTCGTCGCGCTTTGCAGGGCCTGCGTGAAGCTGTCAGGCAGAGGCATGCCGACGACGATGCCTTCAATGCCCGACCAAGACGAATAAGCGGCTGCCAAGCTGGCTTCGTACTTCGTTACGACGTCCGACGACGCTTTCAGGCCGCCCACCGCATTCGAAACAAGCGTGTTGCTGTCGCCGGCCTGATTGCGGGCCGCCCAGGCGAGCTGCTTGATATTGAACAGCTGATCGACATAGGGATCGCGCAGCTTCACCAGCTTCGTCAAGTTCGCCGAAATCCCGTCCAGCAGATTGAGCAGATCGCCGCCGGTTTTGTAATAGGTGTCGGCGAGGCCAGAGGGCCGCTCCGCCTTCGGCTTATCAAAGGCAGCCGAGGTCTCGGCCTGCAGCGCTTCCCATTTCTGAATCATGGCCGCCAGCGCATCTGCCTGTTGGGCGATGCCGGGCGCATCGATGTCACGAAGCGCGATCAGCCCGGCTTTCAACGCCGGCATTTCGGCTTTTCGCGACTCGATCAGCAACGACCGGTCTTCCGGTGCCTTCTCAAGACCCAGGTAGCGAAACGCCTGGGCGCGCTCCACGCGCAGCTCAGGCAATGCCTTGAAGAGATGGGTCGAAACCACTGCGACTTTCGACAACAGGTTGGCCGACCGATATTCCCGCCATGACTGCCAGGCACCGATCGCGACGGCGATCATGATGACGCCAGCCATCAGACCGACGACCGATTTCAACAGGGCGTTGACGGACAATCGATTGAGCATGTTCATTTCCCGCAAGGATCCCGATGAACCGGTGACGTTGAACATCGATGGGAAAATTGAACGGAATGATAATAGTAGTACGGTACCTCCGGATTATTTCGATGCGGCAGAATATTCATCTACTTTAAGATTGGTGCGCGACGCAGCCTTCAATAACAGGATGACGATGCGTATTGATTGGCGGGGCGTCGCGACGACCGCGGCGCTCCGCAGGACGCTTTAGGCCGCCTTGTGGGTGGCCGCAGACGCGCGCCGCGACGTCACGGGCGTAACCGTCCGGTACTCGGCAACACTTTGGTCGTCAGCGGCCGTCTCGCCTTCCGCATCGATGCGGAAGTAGCCAACCTGGCCATCCATCGTCTTGGCCTGCTGCTCGAGCACCTTGGCGGTCGCCGCATTTTCCTCAACCAAGGCCGAGTTCTGCTGCGTTGCCGTATCCATCATCGTCATCGCTTTGTTGATCTCGTCGACGCCGCTCGATTGTTCGGCGCTGGCATTGGCGATGTCGTTGATGAGGGTGTTGACCTTCTGAATCGACGCCGTGATCCGGCCCAGCGCTTCACCCGCCTGATTGACGAGAGCGACGCCTTCCTGAACCTGACCGCCGGATTTGGTAATCAGCGCCGTGATGTCTTTGGCGGCCTGCGACGAGCGCTGCGCCAGGCTGCGCACTTCGGCGGCGACGACGGCAAAGCCACGCCCGGCCTCGCCGGCGCGCGCCGCTTCAACCGCGGCGTTGAGCGCCAGCAAATTCGTCTGCCGCGCGATTTCGTCGATGACGACAATGATCTCCGAAATGCTCTTCGAGGATTCCTCGATGCGCGCCATCGCCTCGACAGCCTTGCCGACCACTGCGCCGCTCTTGTCGGCGACGTCGCGGGTCTCGGCTGCCGATCGGCTCGCCTGACGCGCGTTTTCGGCATTCTGTTTGATGATCGAGGAGATTTCCTCCATCGCCGCCGAGGTCTCTTCCAGACTCGCGGCCTGTTCTTCGGTGCGCTGGGATAGATCGGTGGTGCTGGTGGAAATCTCGACCGACGCGTTCGTCACTTCGCGCGCCGCGATCTTGATCTGCACCAGCGCTTCCCGGACCTTGCCAGCCATGCCGTCAACGGCGACGGCAATCTGACCGATTTCGTCAATGCGGTCGGTATGCGGCACGTCGATGGCAAAATTGCCCTCGGCGATTTCGCCGAGCGGCTTCGTCAATGCCCGCAGCGGTCGGGCAACGGTCATCACCGAGAAGGCGATCGCGCCGAAAAAGATGGCAATACAAGCCGCCAGCAGCACACCGCTGATGATCACGCTGTTGAGGCTCGAGCTCTTGAGATTGGCCGTATAGGCTTCGCTCGCCGCGCCCGCACCGTTCATGACGTCGAGCAGCGTCGCCAGAAGCGGCGTGGTCGTCTGCACCCACTCGGCCGTCGTCATCGGATACTTGCCGCCAGCCGCCGAGACTTTCTGCATCTCGTCGGACAGCGAGCGGAACTTGCCGAAATAGCTTTCGGTCGCCGCCTTGACGGCGGAGGTAATCTGCGCGTGTTCGCCGTCGATCAGGCTCGCCTGCAGCAGTCGCCACAGCAGATCCACCCGGGCGCGGATGTTGTGGATCTTTTCGAGATTGGCGGGCGGAATGGCGGTGCCGGCCGACAAAGACTGCGCCAGCGTCGAGCGCTCGCTGCCGCCGATGTCGCGCATATTGAAAGCATAGATACGAATGTCGGCGAGCCGTGCCAGTTCCGGATCCATGGCGCTGGTGCTGCTCAACACGCGATTCCACAGCTTCTGCGCGGTGACGACGAAATGCGACAGCGCCGGAACCGTGTTCTTGATGGTGTCGGCGTCACGCTCTGTCTTCGGATGCTTGATCGCTTCGTCGGCCTTCTTGCGATAGAGGTCGGCTTTCTGGCGCGCTTCGTTGAATTCGGTAACCAGTTCGGCCTTGCGCGGGAAGTCCTCCTTAAGCAACGCGGCGAACGCCGAGTCGATCTTGGTTTTGGCGTCCTTGCGCTGGTCCTCAAGGTTCTTAACAACAGAATCGGTTGCCGGACTGGCGGCCTGCAGCGCACTGCTGGTGTAGGCGCGCTCGATCAGAATGTCGTAGACGCCGAGGATGAGCGCGTTCGCCGCGGTGTTCTGGCGGTCGGCCTTTTGCGCTTTGCTGTGAAGTTCAATCGAACGATAGGTCTCGGCCGACAGCGCCCAGACGGCGATCGGCACGACAAGTGCAAACGTCACTGCAATACGCGTTGAAATAGTCCGAAAGGCAAAAGCCGCCATGATTACTCGACTCCAGAAATCGCGTTCATTCTCCACAGGTTGAACGAGTTTCCAGCGTCGGCATTAAAGAGGCATAAACCGGGCAGGAGATTCTATATATCGCAGACTGTTTAAAAAAAATGATAAACGGTCTTATCGTTCGCTACCCTGGTAGGGCAGCAAGAATTTCGTCAAAGGCCCGATCAACAGGCACCAGGGGCCACCCCTTCATTTGACCGCGAAACCAGGTGTGCTGCCGCTTCGCGTAGCGCCGCGTGTCCATGACCGAGCCGGCCGTCGCCTCGTCGAGCGAGATCTCCCCGCGGAGATGGCGAATCAGCCACGGCACGCCGTGAGCCTTCATCGCCGGCAGCAACGGGTCGAGGTTGCGCGCCGCCAAGGCCGCCACTTCGTCGAGGGCGCCTGCCGCAAGCATTGCGGCAAAGCGCGCCTCGATGCGTGACACCAGTTCGGTACGCTCCAGCGTGACGAAGACCCTGAGCGCCTGCTCCGGCAAAACGACCGGCTCGGTATTCGTCCCGTGCCAGTCGCTGATGGAACGCCCAGTCGCCAACGTCACTTCGAGCGCCCGCGCGATGCGGGAGCGGTCGAGCGGCATCAGCCGGGCTGCTGTGACCGGGTCGAGCGCCGTCAGTTCGGCGTAAAGCGGCGCCACTCCGTCACGCGCCAGACGCTCCCGCACGGTGTCGCGGATTTCGGCCGGGATCGGCGGTACGGCGGCAAAGCCTTCGGTCAAAGCCTTGAAGTAGAGGCCGGTGCCGCCGACCACGATCGGCACCCGCCCTGCCGCGGCGATCTCGGCGATCGCGGTGGCGGCATCGCGCAGCCACTGCCCGGTCGAATAGGTCTCGGCGGCATCGACATGGCCATACAGGACGTGGGGCGCGCGTGCTTCCTCCTCGGCGGTCGGCCGGGCGGTGATGACGCGCAGACCGGCATACACTTGCATTGAATCGGCATTGACGATGCTGCCACCGAGGCGCTCGGCCAGCGCCAGCGCCAGCGCCGACTTGCCGCTGGCGGTCGGACCGGCGATAAGCACCGCCTGTTTGACATCCGGCATCCTATGACCTCATCCGCATCGTTTACCGCTACCCTCATCGCCGGCACGGCCGGCTCGCTCGATTCCGCACTGCTCGACCGCGCCCGCGCGATCCTGCCCTCACCCGCCGCCGCGCCCGTCTGGCTCGACCTCGGCCGGGCCGCCGACATTCCCTTTAGCGCAAGCGCCGATATCGACCAACGCGCGCTGGCCGAGAGCTTGCGCGGCGCCGCGCCCGGCGTTGACGCCGTGGTGCAGCCGTCGGCCGGTCGCCGCAAGAAGCTTTTCCTCGCCGACATGGACTCCACCATGATCGGCCAGGAGTGCATCGATGAACTCGCCGATTACGCCGGTCTGAAGGCCCATGTGGCGGCGATCACCGAGCGCGCCATGCGCGGCGAGATCGCCTTCGAGCCTGCGCTGCGCGAGCGCGTCGCATTGCTCGAGGGCCTCAAGGTGTCCGTGATCGACGAGGTGCTGCGCGACCGAATCAGGTTGACGCCGGGCGCTCAGGCGCTGGTGCGCACGATGCGCGCCAACGGCGCCCACACCGCGCTCGTGTCAGGTGGCTTCACGTTGTTTACCGATCGCGTCGCCGCCATGATTGGCTTCAACGAGAACCGTGCCAACAGCCTGACGGTGATCGACGGCCACAAGCTGGCCGGCACGGTGGCTGAGCCGATCTTCGGTCGCGACGCCAAGCGCGCCGCGCTGCTCGAACTGCGCCAGGAGTTTGGCCTGACCAAGGACCAGACCATGGCGGTCGGCGACGGCGCCAACGATCTCGACATGATCGCCGAGGCCGGAATTGGTGTCGCCTATCACGCCAAGCCGAAAGTGGCCGCTGCCGCACCTGTGCGCATCGAGCACGGCGACCTCACCGCCTTGCTCTACATTCAGGGCTACCGCCGCGACGAGTTCGTCGCCGGTTGAGCGCGACAGCCGCACGCAAATAAAAGGCCGGGCAAGCGCCCGGCCCTCTGTCGTGAGATCAGGCGCCGCCTACTGCAGGCCGATGGCGACAAAGCTCGGATCGCCGTCCGGCGACACCACCAGCAGAACGACGGCCTTCTTGCCGTCCTTCTTCAACTGGTCGATGCGCTTCTGCAGATCGGCAGCATCGGTCACCACCTGCTGCTGCACCTCCGCGATCACCATGCCCGGCTGCAAACGCTTTTCCGCCGCCGGCGAGTTCGGTTCGACGCCGGTGATGAGCACGCCCTTTACCTTGTCCTGAATCTTGTACTTCTTGCGCGCCGCATCGTTGAGGTTCGCGAGATCGAGGCCGAGCGCCTTTTTGACCGACGTCTTGTCGTCCGCCGGTTGGTCCTTCTTCGGCGTCAGCGATGCCTGCTTCTCGCCGTCGTCAAGACGGCCGAGTTTCACCGTCTTGGTCTCTTCCTTGCCTTTGCGGATGATGACGACGCTGACATCCTTGCCGACCGTGGTTTCAGCCACAATCTTCGGCAGGTCACGCATCTCCTTGATGTCCTTGCCATCGAACTTGACGACGACGTCGCCCGGCTCGATGCCGGCCGGCTTCGCCGGGCCCTTGTCATCGACGCCGGCGATCAGCGCGCCGCGCGCCGGCTTGATATTGAGGCTGTCGGCAATCTCGTCGGTCACCTGCTGGATGCGAACGCCGAGCCAGCCGCGACGTACTTCCTTGAATTCGCGCAGTTGATCGATGACGCTGACGACCGTCTTCGACGGCACGGCGAAGCCGATACCGATCGAGCCTCCCGACGGCGAAATGATCGCCGTGTTGACGCCGATGACCTCGCCATTGAGGTTGAACAGCGGGCCACCCGAGTTGCCGCGGTTGATGGCGGCGTCGGTCTGGATGTAGTTGTCGTAGGGACCCGACTGGATGTCCCGGTTCCGCGCCGACACGATGCCGGCGGTCACGGTACCACCCAGCGAGAACGGGTTGCCGATCGCGATCACCCATTCGCCGAGGCGGAGCTTATCGGAATCGCCGAACTTCACCGCCTTGAGCGGCTTGGGCGAATCGACCTTGAGAAGCGCGAGGTCGGTCTTCTTGTCGGTGCCCACCAACTGAGCCTTGAGCGTGGTGCCGTCGTTGAGGATGACATTGACCTCGTCGGCGTCGGCGATGACGTGATTGTTGGTGACGACATAGCCGGCCGGGTCGATGATGAAGCCGGAGCCGAGCGAGTTCACCCGGCGCGACTGCTGATTGCCATTCGGTCCGGGCGTGCCGCCCTGACCGCGCCGGTTCTTGAAGAATTCCTCGAAGAATTCCTCGAACGGCGAGCCCGGCGGCAGTTGCGGCATCTTGTCCGTGCTGAGATCCACCGTCTGCTTGGTCGAGATGTTGACCACGGCGTCGATCACCTGCTCGGCGACGTCGGCAATGCCTTCCGGTCCGCGCGCCAGCGCTGGCTGAGCGAACCAGGGGGCGGCGAGGCTCGCCGCCAGCACGAGGGCGAAAGTCGTCTTGAAACGAAACGAAGGGGCGCCCATTGGCGTCGATTCTCCTGGGAGGGGGTGCCTACAAAGTGACCCCGAATTAGCGGCGATTCAAGGGCGGCCGCCGACGATCCGCCCGCGCACTCCGGGCGGCCGAAAATGCCAATCAGCCCAGGGCTGCAGGCGGTGCCGGCGCCGCCCTAAGCCCGGACCAGCCAGACGATCAGCACGCCGATCACTGCGGAAACTATTCCGATAACGCGCAGCGTGCCTTCCGGCGTTTCCATCACGCTCTGCATGGCTTTCTTGCCGTGAACCGGAAACGCCGCAAAGATCAGGCCCTCGATCACGAAGACCAGACCCAAAGCAGCCAGAAAGTCCGACATGCCCCCCTGCGCGCCGTTATTGCGCCGGCGCGGCAGGTTTGGGGACTGCCGGGACCGGTGCAGGCGCCGTGCCCGAAGGCTGATTGAAGAACCGGAAGAAATTGTTATCCGGTTTCAAGAGCAGCCGGGTGTCGCCCGCCTTCAGGCTGGCCTCGTAGGCCTGCATCGAGCGGTAGAAAGCGAAGAAGTCGGGATCCTTGTTGAAGGCCTCGGCGAATATCTGGTTGCGGGTGGCATCGCCCTCGCCGCGGATCTGCTCGGCGCGGGAATTGGCTTCGGCCACCAGGACGGTTGCCTCGCGATCGGCGCGCGAGCGAATCTCCTGAGCGCGCTGGGCGCCCTGCGCGCGGAATTCCGCGGCTTCACGCTGACGTTCGGTCTGCATGCGCTGATAAACCGCCTGGCTGTTCTGCTCCGGCAGATCGGCGCGGCGGATACGTACATCAACGACCTCGATGCCGTAGCTGGCTGCTTCTTTGTCGACGAGTTGCAGAATGCGGTCCATCAGGTCGGCGCGCTGGTCGCGCACCACATGAGTGAAGGTCGCTTCACCGAGCACGCGGCGCAGCGCCGAGTTGAGCAGGATCGCGAGCTGCGAGTTGGCGCCCTGGATCGAACCCAAGGTCTGATAAAACTGCAGCGGGTTCTTGATCCGGTATCGGGCAAAGGCATCGACCACCAGACGCTTCTGGTCGGAGGCGATGACTTCCTGCGCGGGCGCCTCCAGATCGAGGATGCGCTTGTCGACGAAGATGACGCTGTCGACGAACGGCAGCTTCACATGCAGGCCGGGATCGCTGACGACGCGCTTCGGTTCGCCGAGGCGCACGACCAGCGCCTGCTGCGTCTGATAGACCGTGAACAGTGACGAATATCCGACGATGAGTGCAGCCGCCACGATGACGGCGAAGACGCCGCCGATGAAATTTAGTCTCATGGCTTGGCTCCCGGGCTGCGCGCCGGCGCCGGCCGCGCCAATTCGTTGAGCGGCAGATAAGGCACCACGCCGGGCGAACCGTTGGCGCCGGAATCGAGGATCACCTTGTCGGCGCCGCCGAGCACGCGTTCCATCGTTTCGAGATACATGCGCTCGCGCGTCACGGCGGGCGCCTTTTTGTATTGCTCGTAGATTTGGTTAAAGCGCGAAGACTGACCGGTAGCTTCCGCCACGGTCTGCGATTTGTAGGCCTCGGCGGCCTGCGTGATCTGCGCCACCTTGCCGCGCGCTTCCGGCACGACTCGGTTGGCGTAAGTCTGCGCTTCATTGACGGCGCGCTCGAGGTCGGCGCGCGCGGCCTGCACGTCGCGGAACGAATCGATCACCTGCGTCGGCGGATCGACCTTCTGCAACTGCACCTGCTGGATCAGGATGCCGGCGCCGTAATTGTCGAGCGTCTTCTGCATCAGTTCGTGTACGGCATTCTCGATCGTCTGTCGCGCGCCGGTCAGGATCGGCTGAATGTCGGAGCGGCCGACTACCTCGCGCATGGCGCTTTCGGCCACCGCCTTCACCGTGCCTTCGGGATTCTGGATATTGAACAGGTAATCGCCGACGCCGGTCGGCTTCACCTTCCACAGCACCGAGAAATCGACATCGACGATATTCTCGTCGCCCGTCAGCATCAGGCTCTCTTCGGGGACGTCGCGCACGGTCGAGCCGCGGCGCACGTCATCGCTGGTGCGCATGCCGATGTCGATCTTGTTGACGCGCAGCGCTTTCGGCGTCAGCGCCGTCTCGATCGGATAAGGCAGGTGATAGTTCAAGCCGGGCTGCACCTCGCGCACTTCCTTGCCGAACCGCAGCACGACGCCGAGCTCATCCGGCTCCACGCGGAAGAATCCGGAGAAGCCCCAAAGCGCGACCGCGGCCAGCGCCAGAAGCGCAACGCCCTTGCCGCCCATGTTTCCCGGGAGCACGCCGCGCAGGCGATCCTGGCCGCGCCGCAGCATCTCTTCGAGATCAGGCGGCTTGCTGCCAGGCTGTTGCGGGCTGGAGCCCCAGGGGCTTTTGCCGCCGCCCGAACCCCACGGGCCGCCGCCGCCACCCCCACCGCCTTGATTGCTCCATGGCATGCAAATTTCTCCCGACGCCGCGACAATTGCGGGCCTGCCCTTAGTTGGGAGGGGTTATAGGGGACGCAAGGGCTCGATACAACGCGCTGACATGCCGCATTTCAGGCGGAATCGGCGATATTGGCGGGCCTCACCAACCGGCCATGCATCTCGTCCGCGCTCGGACTGTGGTAAATAGCGGCCGTCGCGACAAAACAAGAGCGCGAGCAGGCGGGAGGACCGACTTCATGGGTACGTTTGATCTGACGGGCCGTGTTGCCCTGGTCACGGGTGGGAATGGCGGCATTGGGCTCGGCATGGCCAAGGGGCTGGCGCAGTCCGGCGCGACCGTCATGATTGCCGGGCGCAACAAGGCCAAGGCTGACGCGGCACTCGCCGCACTCAAGGGGCTCGGCGGCAAGGCCGACTTCATCGAGATCGACGTGCTGAAGGAAGAGTCGTGCCGCGCGGCGGTCGACGCCACCGCCGGCAAGTTCGGCAGGCTCGACATCCTCGTCAACAATGCCGGCACCAGCGTGCGCAAGCCACCGGAGCAGTTGACTGCCGCGGAGTGGCACCTGGTGATGGACACCAATGTCACCAGCGCCTTCCTGTGCTCGCAGGCGGTCTACCCGCACATGAAAAAGGCGGGCGGCGGCAAGATCATCAATATCGGCTCGATGATGTCGATCTTCGCCTCGTCTTACGCCGCGCCCTACGCCTCGAGCAAAGGTGCGATCGTGCAAATGGCGCGCTCCTTCGCGGTCGCGTGGGCGAAAGACAATATCCAGGTCAACTCCATCCTGCCCGGCTGGATCGACACCGAATTGACCAAGAAGGCGCGCGAACAGGTGCCCGGTCTGCAGGAACGCGTCGTGGCGCGCACGCCGGTCGGGCGCTGGGGACAGCCGGACGACTTCGCCGGCATCGCGGTGTTTCTGGCCTCGCCGGCCTCGGACTTTCTCACCGGCACGGCGATCCCGGTCGATGGCGGCTATTCGGTGATGGCCTGAACCGACGATCTAGCGCCGCTCGTAGGTGACCGTGTCGAAGCTGGCGTCGTCGTCGGGTCCGGCGTCGTAATGCTGCCGCATGGTTTCGCGCCAGACCTTGCCATCGATCGCCGGGAATACGACGTCGCCCTTCGGGCTGGCGTGCACGTGGGTGATTTCGAGCCGATCGGCCATCGCCATGGTGGCCTCGAACACGTCGCCGCCGCCGATGATCATGATCTCATAGATGCCGCGGCGCCGCGCATCGTCACGGGCGATCGCCAGCGCGGCGTCGAGGCTGGTGGCGAGCGTCGCGCCGGGCGCGGCAAATTGCAGGTCGCGCGTCATCACGATGTTGGTGCGGTTCGGCAGCGGCCTGCCGATCGAAGCGAAAGTCTTGCGCCCCATCACCACCGGCCGACCGCTGGTGACGCGCTTGAAATGTTGCAGATCCGACTTCAGCCGCCACGGCAACTGACCGTCGGTGCCGATGACGCCGTTCTCGCCGATGGCGGCGACGAGAACGATGTGGACAGGCTGCGCATTCATCGCTTTGTCTCGCCGCCGAAGCTCGTCAGCGCATCGCCGCTCATGCGGCAGATCTTCCAGTCCGGCAGCACCTCGGCGCCGATCGACTGATAGAACGCGATCGACGGCGCGTTCCAGTCGAGCACCGACCATTCGAACCGCGCATAGCCCTGCTCGACGCAGCGCGCGGCGAGCCGCGCCATCAGCGCCTTGCCGAGGCCCTTGCCGCGAAAGCGCGGCCGCACAAACAGATCCTCGAGATAGATGCCGTGACGGCCGCGGAAGGTGGAGAAATTGAGAAACCAGATGGCAAGCCCGGCCGCCTCGCCGTCGCACTCGGCGATGTCGCAGAACAGCCGTGGCGTGGCGCCGAACAGCGCAGCCGCGATCATGTCCGGCGTCGCATCGACCGCGTGAGACAGCTTCTCGTAGTCGGCGAGTTCGCCGATGAGATCGAAGATCAGCGCCGCGTCGGCGGGCCGCGCGTCGCGGATGGTGACGGTCATACCGCGACGGCCGCCTTGATGTGCGGATGCGGATCGTAATTCTCCAGCACGAAATCCTCGTAGCGGAAGCCGAAGATGTCCTTCACTTCAGGATTGATCCTCATGGTCGGCAGCGCGCGCGGCGCCCGCGACAGTTGCAGCTCGGCCTGTTCGACGTGGTTGAGATAAAGATGCGTGTCGCCGCCGGTCCAGACGAAGTCGCCGGGCTTGTAGCCGGTGACCTGCGCGACCATCATCGTCAGCAGCGCGTAGGACGCGATGTTGAACGGCACACCGAGGAACACGTCGGCCGAGCGCTGATAGAGCTGGCACGACAGCCGGCCATTGGCGACATAGAACTGGAACAGGCAGTGGCACGGCGGCAGCGCCATCTTGTCGACGTCGGCCGGATTCCACGCCGTGACGATGAGGCGCCGCGAATCCGGATTGCGCTTGATCATGTCGATGACGTGGCTGATCTGGTCGATGGTCTGGCCGTCCTTGGCCGGCCACGAGCGCCACTGATGACCGTAGACCGGACCGAGATCGCCGCGCTCGTCGGCCCACTCGTCCCAGATACGCACGCCATGATCCTTCAGGTATTTGATGTTGGTGTCGCCGGCGAGGAACCACAGCAGTTCGTGGACGATCGACTTCAGGTGCAGCTTCTTGGTGGTCAGCATCGGAAAGCCCTGACCGAGGTCGAAGCGCATCTGATAGCCGAACACCGAGCGCGTGCCGGTGCCGGTGCGGTCGCGCTTTTCCACGCCGTCGCGGAGAATGTGATCCATCAGGTCGAGGTACTGGCGCATCGGCGGGCTCTGGGTTCGGCGACTCGTCAGAACATGGGGAAGATTACCCGGCCCGGCAACGATCCGGGACGCGTTATCAACGGCCGAAAAAGGTGCGGAAAAACAACAAGTTCCATCCGCGGCGCCGTTAACCGTAAAAGTTAATCGGCATTTCCTAACCTTAACAATGCGTTAATTTCATACCGCGGGGCGCCAGGCGCGCCCTCGCCTCTTTTCGTCGTTCTCAACCGCGAGCCCCGCTTGACCGCAGCCACCCTCGACCACGGCCCGTCGCGCGACAACGGCCTCGACCTGAAAGCCGGCGGCCGCTGGACGGCCGTGCACGCCCGCACGCTGGAACCGCTGATCGATGCCGCCAGCCATACCGGCAAGCCGGGCCAGGGCGAAGTCCGCCGCGTCGTCTTCGACGCCAGCCAGGTCGAGCAGCTCGACACCTACGGCGCCTGGCTGATCGAGCGCACCTTGCGGATCTGGAAGAGCCGCGGCGCCGAAACCGAGCTCGTCGGCCTGCAGGCGAGCTATCGCAATCTGTTCGAGAAAGTGCGCGCCGGCCAGCAGAAGCTGACGCCGCTCAAGTACAAGCAGACCGGCCTCGTCGCCACGTTCGAAAGCGTCGGCCGCACGATGATGGCGGTCACCACCGACCTGACAACGATCTTCCAGATGGCCGGCCAGCTCGTCGTCGCCTTCCTGAGCGTGTGCGCGCATCCGCGGCGTTTCCGCATCACCTCGATGGTCAATCACCTCGAGCGCGTCTGCTGGCACGCGGTGCCGATCATCCTGCTGATCACCTTCCTGATCGGCGCGATCATCGCGCAACAGGGTATCTTCCACTTCCGCACCTTCGGCGCCGACATCTATGTCGTCGACATGGTGGGCGTGCTGGTGCTGCGCGAACTCGGCGTGCTCATCGTCTGCATCATGATCGCCGGCCGCTCCGGCTCGGCCTACACCGCCGAACTCGGATCGATGAAGATGCGCGAGGAAGTCGATGCGCTGCGCACCATGGGATTCGATCCGATCGAGGTGCTGGTGCTGCCGCGCATCCTCGCTTTGATGATCGCGGTGCCGATCCTCACCTTTCTCGGCTCGATGGCCGCGCTGTATGGCGGCGGCCTGGTGGCGTGGCTCTACGGCGGCATCGATCCCAAGATCTTCATGTCGCGCCTGCATGAATCGATCAACGGCCAGACCTTCGCCGTCGGCATGATCAAGGCGCCGTTCATGGCGCTGATCATCGGCCTCGTTGCCTGCATGGAGGGCATGCAGGTGAAGGGTTCGGCGGAGTCGCTCGGGGCCAAGACCACGGACTCGGTGGTGAAATCGATCTTCCTCGTCATCGTCATCGACGGCTTGTTCGCCGTGTTCTTCGCCTCGGTCGGGATCTGATCATGCCGACGCGGTCCGAGGACGCCGTCATCAAGGTGCGGGATCTGGTGGTCGACTTCGCGTCGCGCCGGGTGCTCAACGGCGTCAACCTCGATCTCAAGCGCGGCGAAATCCTCGGCTTCGTCGGCGCCTCGGGGGCCGGCAAATCGGTGCTGACCCGCACCATCATCGGTCTGTTGCCGATGCAGCAAGGCTCGATCGAGGTGCTCGGCGTCGAGCTCTCCAAGGCCAGCCAGGCCGAGCGCCAGGCCGTCGACCGGCGCTGGGGCGTTCTGTTCCAGCAGGGCGCCCTGTTCTCCTCGCTGACCTCGGGCAAAAACGTCGAGTTTCCGATCCGCGAATATCTGCGGCTGTCGCCGAAGTTGACGACCGAGATTGCGATCTCGAAGCTGGAGATGGTGGGCCTCAAGCCCGACGTGTATCGCAACTACCCGTCCGAACTGTCGGGCGGCATGATCAAGCGCGTGGCGCTCGCTCGCGCGCTGGCGCTCGATCCGGAAATCCTGTTCCTCGACGAACCGACGTCCGGCCTCGATCCGATCAGCGCCGCCGAGTTCGATCACCTGCTGCTCACCTTGCAGGAGACGCTCGGCATTTCCGTGTTCATGGTGACACACGATCTCGACAGCCTGCATCGCACCTGCGACCGCATCGCGGTGCTGAGCGAAGGCAAGATCGTCGAGGTCGGCAATATGGACGTCATGCTGGCTTCGCAGCATCCGTGGCTGAAAGAGTATTTCCACGGCGAGCGGGCCCATACCGATTTCCAGGTGGCGATAAAGGGACGGCGCGTCACTGAAAAGCGCGCATGAGGAGTTGAGCGATGGAAGACAGGGCGAAATTCGCATTGATCGGCTTGTTCACGTTCGCCGTGATCGCCGCCGCGTTCGGCTTCGTCTACTGGATCCATACGGCCGGCGGCAGCAAGGAAACCAAGTCCTACCTCGTCGTGTTCGAAGGATCGGTCTCGGGTCTGCGGGTCGGCGGTCCAGTGTTGTTCAACGGCATCCGGGTCGGTGAAGTCACAGAGATGAGGCTGACCGACAAGCCCTCCGAAGTTGCCTCCGTCATCGCCATCACGCCCGGCACTCCGATCCGCGCCGACACCGTGGTGACGCTCGAATACGCCGGCCTGACCGGCATTGCCTCGGTGTCGCTGAAAGGCGGTACCGCCTCGGCGCCGCCGCTTGCGGCGGCCAAGAAAGGAGACCTGCCCACCTTGCGCGCGGCTTCGACCGCGGGCGACATGGGTACTGCGGTGCGCGAGACTTTGGCCAAGGCCGACGCCATCATCGTCGAGAACCAGGAATCCCTGCGCAACACGATCAAGAACCTGGAAACCTTCACCGACGCATTGGCGCGCAACAGCAAGAAGATCGACGAACTCGTCGGCAACGGTGCTCAGGCGATGAGCTCGATCAACGACCTCGCGGTCAGTCTCAAGGCAGATACCAGCAAGGTTGCGGACAATCTCGACAAGCTGACGACCAACCTCGACAAGCAGACAACGATGCTGGCCGAAAATCTCGACAAGCGCACCGCCGAGATCACCGAAGGGATCACCAAGGTAACCGATACGGCCAACAAGCACATCGCGATCGTCGGTAACGATCTGCACCGCTCGATCGGCAATATCGACCGCGCCGTCACCGATCTGGCGAAGAACCCGCAGCGCATCCTGTTCGGACCGTCCAGCAGCAGCCCGGCCAACCGCTAGGCGGCCAAACGACAAACGCCGAGCCGATCGAGGGATCGGCCCGGCGCGTCGCAATCGAACGTCCGCCGGCGCTAGTTTTCCGACTCCACGAAAACCTCCTCGCGGCGCTTACGGATCATCGGCAGCACGGCGACCGTCAGCAATGCCAGCGCGACCACGATGAGCACAGCCGAAATCGGCCGCGTCACGAAGACCGACGCGTCACCGCGCGCGATCAACATGGCACGGCGCAAATTGTCCTCCATCAGCGGGCCGAGCACGAAGGCCAGCACCAAAGGCGCAGGCTCGAAGTCGTGCTTCACCAGCCAATAGCCGAACAGACCGAACAACGCCGCGATAATGACGTCGCTTGGTGAGTTGTCGATCGAATAGATGCCGATGCAGCAGAACACGATGATCGACGGAAAGAGGATGCGATAAGGCACACGCAACAGGCGCACCCAGACGCCGACCAGCGGCAGGTTGATGATCACCAGCATCAGATTGCCGAACCACATCGAGGCGATCATGCCCCAGAACAATTCGGGCTGCTTGGTCATCACCTGCGGGCCGGGGATGATCCCGTGAATGGTCATGGCGCCGACCATCAGGGCCATGACGGCATTGGGCGGGATGCCGAGCGTCAGCAGCGGAATGAACGACGTCTGCGCCGCGGCATTGTTGGCCGCTTCGGGCGCCGCAACGCCTTCGATGGCACCGTTGCCGAAGCGCTTCGGATCCTTGGCAAGCCGCTTCTCGAGCGTATAGGCAGCAAAGGACGACACCACCGCGCCGCCGCCGGGCAGAATGCCGAGGATCGAACCGAGCGCGGTGCCGCGCGCGATCGGCCAGGCCGATTCCCGCAGGTCCTTGCGCGTCGGCATCAGGCCCTTGATCTTGCTCTCGACGATCTCGCGGTTCACGGACGAGATTTCGAGATTGCGGATGATTTCGGCGAAGCCGAACAGGCCCATGGCCACGTTGGTGAAGCCGATCCCATCGAGCAGTTCCGGCATGCCGAGCGTCATGCGGCCGACGCCGGTGTCGATGTCCGAGCCGACCGTCGACAGCAGCAGCCCGGTCGTCACCATCGCGATCGACTTGACCACCGAGCCCTTCGCCAGCACCACGGCGAAGATCAGGCCGAGCAGCATCAGCGCGAAGTATTCCGCCGGACCGAACTCCAGCGCCACCCTGGTCAGCGGCTCGCCAAGCGCCGCCACCAGAACAGTGGCGACGCAGCCGGCAAAGAACGAGCCGATCGCCGCGATCGACAGCGCGGCACCGGCGCGGCCCTGCTTCGCCATCTGGTGGCCGTCGAGGCAGGTGATGACCGAGGTCGCCTCACCCGGGATGTTGACCAGGATCGAGGTAGTCGAGCCGCCGTACTGGGCACCGTAATAGATGCCGGCGAGCATGATCAGCGCGCCGATCGGATCGAGGCCGAAGGTGATCGGCAGCAGCATGGCAATCGTCGCCACGGTGCCGATACCGGGCAGAACGCCGACCAGCGTACCGACCAATGCGCCGAGCAGACAGAAGCCGAGATTAATCGGGTGGCCGGCAACAGAGAAGCCAAGCCACAGGTTGGAAAAGAGATCACTCATCGCCCATGTCCCCGCTTAGAAAGTCGGCCATAGCGGGAACGGCAGTTGTAGCAGGTATCGGAACAGAACGACGCAGAACGCCGTCATCGCCGCCGCCGCAACCAGACTTTCCACCAACCGTATTTTGTGGCCGCCCAGGACCGCGATCATGAAGGCAAGAAAGGTCGCGATGACCAGGCCGAACTCAGGTATTCGAATTCCGGCACCCAAGTGCGCGCCGCGGATCAGCAGCGCGAAGACGATAATGGCGCTGACGACGTAGGCCGGCCCGCGCAGCGCATAGCTTTCCAGCGGCGGCCCGTCATTGAGCAGGCCGCCGATGGCGACCACGGCGCCGACGACGATCAACAGCAGGGCAAAAAGTCGCGGCACGGTGCCGGGGCCGAAGGAAAAGCCGCTCACGCCGGAGAGATCGCTCGCCGCCCAAAGCGCAAACAAGGCAAGCGCGATCAGGACCAGGCCGCCAAAAAAGTCGCGCGGAGCTCTGATCCGCAATGGAAAAACATCCCCGCCCCCGGGGGAGTGTTTTGTGTTCTCCGCCATTCTCGCCCTCGTCGCCCGCACCGACCGCAGTATTCGGATGCGTCTAACACAGGGTCGGCGCGAGGGACGTGCGACAATTTGGCAAGTTCACAACCAGCCGGTCATTCCCAGCAGTCCCGCGGCTGCGAACAGCCACAGCGGACTAATGCGGGTAAAGACGGCGACCACGACCGTCGCGACCGTGATAACGCCGGCCGCGATCGTCTTGTCGGCGGCGCGCGCCAGCACGAAGGCGCTCGCGCCGATCAACCCGAGCGACACAGGCACGAGCGCCGCTTGCAACGCGATGCGCCAGCGCGCCATCTTGAAACGATTCCAGGTGTGAGCCGCGAAATAAGCGACGATGCAGGTCGGCCCGCACATGGCCGCCGTCGCCACCGCGGCGCCGGCAAAACCGGCGACGTGATAACCAATCAGCGTGACGATCATGACATTCGGCCCGGGCGAGAGCTGGGCGATGGCGAAGCTGTCGGTGAATTGGCGGTCGTTCATCCAGTGCATGGCGTCGACGGCGACGCGATGCATCTCCGGGATTGCGGCGACGGCACCGCCAATGGCGAACAGCGACAGCAGCGCGAAATAACTGGCGAGCGCGGTGAGCGGACTATCGTCGTTCATCGCTTCACCGTACCGACCGGATAGAACCAGGCGAGCGCAAAGGCGATCGGGGCGAGAACGACCAGCACCAGCGGCAACGGCCAGCGCACGATCGCCACGCCGACGAACGCGACAATCGCGATGGCCGCCGGCCAGCCGATCCGCGCGAACAGCGGCTTCGCCATCTTGATGGTCATGGCGATGATCAGCCCGGCGGCTGCGGCGCTGATACCCGACAGGATATGGCTCAAGACCTCGAGATCGCCGTAATGCGCATAGAGCACGGCGATGACGGTCACGATCAGCAGCGGCGGGCCCATCAGGCCGACAAAGGCGACGGCGGCGCCGGCGGCGCCGGCGATGCGCGCGCCGAACACCACCGAGAAATTCACGACATTGGGCCCGGGCAGGAACTGCGACAGCGCGAAGTCCTCGTTGAACTCCTCGGCGGTCATCCAGCGCTTACGCTCGACGATCATGCGTCGTGCCCAGGGCAGCGCGCCGCCGAAGCCGGACAGCGCGACGGCGACAAAGGCCATGAACAATTCGCCCAGCGAAGGACGAACAAGGGTTGGTCCGGACTCGGCGACGTCGGTCATGGGGGTCTCGGGCGGGCGCCTACGGGAATCGAGAGAAACCGTCGCCTATGGCTTAACCCGCCACCGCCGGGCCGGGAAGCAGCGGTCCCGTAAACGTGCCTTGACCCGACGCCTTGCGGCGATCATCAAAGGCGGCACTCGCATTCCTCAGGGAGCCGTCCGCCGCATGTTTGACTTCGACCGTATCATCGAGCGCCGCGGCACCCACTCGTCAAAATGGGACAATATCGCCAAGCTTTCCGGCATCACTGCGCCCGACGCCATCCCGATGTGGGTGGCCGATATGGACTTCGCGGCGCCGCCCGGCGTGGCCGAGGCGCTGACAGCGGAGGTCAATCGCGGCGTGCATGGCTACTATGCCGACACCGGGACCTGGGCCGAGGCGCTCGCCCAGTGGCTCAAGCGCCGCCACGGCCTCGCCATCGACACCGCCTGGGTGACCCCGGTGCCGGGCATCGTCGCCGGCCTTGGCATGGTGCTGCAGGCGCTCAGCGAACCGGGCGACGAGATTGTGCTTTTCCCGCCCGCCTATCACGCCTTCCGTAAGATCATTCTCGCCAATGACCGGCGCATCCTCGACGCCCAGCTCGTCAATCAGCAGGGCCGCTACGCCATGGACCTCGAGGCGCTCGGCAAGCTGATCACACCGCGCACCAGAATCGTCTTCCTGTGCAGCCCGCATAATCCCGGCGGCACCGTCTGGTCGCCGGACGAACTCACAGCGCTGGCCCGGTTCTGCGCCGAGCGCAATCTCTATCTCGCCTCGGACGAAATCCACTGCGATCTCATCTTCAGCCACGCCAAGCACACGCCGACGCTGACCGCCGCGCCGGAAATCGCCGATCGGCTGGTCTCCTGCTTTGCCGCGACCAAGACCTTCAATCTGGCCGGCGCGCACATGGGCGCGCTGGTCACGTCGAATGCCGCGTTGCGCGCCAAGATCAACGCCCGCGTCGCCGCCGCCAACCTCACCTCGCTGCCCTCCTTCGGCATGATCGCGACTGAAGCCGCCTGGCGTACCGGGGAGGAATGGCTCAATCAGTTGCTCGTCTATCTCGAGAAAAACCGCGACCTGTTCGACGCGGCGATCGAAAAGGCGGCGCCCGGCGCGCGCTCGATGCGGCTCGATGCGACTTATCTCGCCTGGGTTGATTTCTCCGGCACCGGTTTGAGCGCCGACGATGTCGCCGCCCGCGTCGCCCAGCGCGCCCGCATCTTCGCCAGCCCCGGACAGCAGTTCGGGCCCGGCGGCGACGGTTGGCTGCGCTTCAACCTGGCGACGCCACGGCCGATCCTCAACGAGGCGCTGGCGCGACTCGACGCAGCCTTCGCCGACCTGCGTGGCTAGGTGCTATAAGGTCATCATCCCGAGTCGAAATTTATGAAACGGCCCGTCGTCGGCATTATCGGCAGCATGCATCTGGCGGAAAATCGCTTCCCGGCGCAACGCGTCGGCGAGCGCAATCTGCGCGCCGTGCATGACGTCGTCGGCGCCCTGCCTTTGATCTTCGCCGGTTCGCCGGAAATGACCGACGTCGATGCCCTGCTCGACGTCGTCGACGGCGTCGTGCTGACCGGCGCCCGCGCCAACGTGCATCCGACCCGCTTCGGCGTCGACCCGCACAAGAGCTACGAGCCCTATGACGAACCGCGCGATGCGCTGGCGCTCGACCTCATCAAGACCTGCGTCGCGCGCGGCGTGCCGCTGCTCGGCATCTGCCGCGGCTTCCAGGAGATGGGCGTCGCCTTCGGTTCGACGCTGCATCCGGAAATCCGCGAACTGCCGGGGCGCATCAATCATCGTATGCCGCGGCTGCCGAACGGCGACATCCACCCTGATCAGGCCGTCATCTTCGGCGACCGGCACAACGTGCATCTCACGGCGGGCGGCGTCTTCGCCAAAATCTTCGGCAGCGACTGCATTCGGGTGAATTCACTGCACGGCCAGGGCATTCTCGAGCCGGGCCAGCGCATCGTCGTCGAAGGTCTGGCCGATGACGGCACGATCGAGGCGATCCGCATTGCGGACGCGCCGGGCTTTGCGCTCGGCGTGCAATGGCATGCCGAATATGATCCGCAGACCAATCCGATCAACCGCGCGCTGTTCGAAGCGTTCGGCGCGGCGGTGAAGGATCAAAGCGGCCGGGCGTAAAGGTCTTCGGCTATTTGCTCAGGCGCGCCTGCTGCGAGGCCTTGAGGAACAGCGCGGTCATCGCGTCGGAAATGCCCTGCGTCGGCGACACCTCGAAATACAGCCCGGGCGACGCGCAGGATTGCATGTTCTTGGCGATCTCGCTGTTCGGCGACGGACCGTAAGGCCCATTGTTGAACGGATCGATCCACGACATGTACCAGCCGTTGGTCGGCAGCGCCAAATAGGTCGTGTACAGCACGGCGATCTTGATGCCGCGGCTCTTCATCGTCGTGCAGGTTGCGGTGTTAAGTGGCGACTGGCAACGCGTATAATAAGTGCCGGTTTGCGGGTCGCGGCCTTGAACGGTGGTCTTCAGGCAGCTCGACGTCGCTGCATCTTGCACGCCGTCCGAGACGAAGAACAGAACCTTCTGCGGCTTGCCCGGGGTCGAACCGTCGCCGGGCGTTCCGATCTCGTTGTTCATCGCAGCCAGGATATTGTCGAAATTGGTATCGGTATCGCTGGCGTAGTTCTGGTACGGCACCGTCATCAGATCGACGGCGCTTGCCTGCGATTTCACGTGCGACAAATTCGAGGACAGCGACGCGACCTTGGTCAGGCCCATCGATTCGGCCTGGGCACCAAAAGTATAGACGCCGGCGCGGAACTGGTTGGAGACGACCTGGCTGTTATTGGCGGTGTCCATCAGCTGCTGCGTGGCGCTGCGCACCACGTCGATGCGCATGGTGACGCCGAGCGACTTGGCCAGCCCGTAATAGTCGTTCGGCGCCGCATCCATCTGATGACAGGCGAAGGCGCACTGGTCCGACGTATTGTTGACCATCGTCGAGATGTCGCTCGTCGTCGCGGCGACGCCCATGGACGGCGTATTGTCGAGCAACATGTAAAAGTCCATGTAGGTCGGCAACGCCGAATTTGCGGTCGACTGACCGGAGATGTTGATCTGATGGATGCCGGCGACGTTGGCCAGGGTGGTCTGCACCGAAGCGGTGTAGGTGACGATGGCGGTTCGCCCTTTGGAGCTGTCGGTAACCTTGGCCGAAACCGATCCGACGCTGCCGCGTTTCAAGGTCGCCGATTGCGCCTTGAAGAAATTGACGGCCGACGTCTGCGCCGCCGATGAGGTCATCGACATGGCCTTGGTGTTGACCACCGACAGCGCCGCCGCATCGGCGTAGGAATCAAGCGCCGCTTTGGTCCGGTTCGCCAGGCTGTAATCGACAGCCGCACCGACCGAGACCACGATAGGTACCGAGACGAGAGCGAAGGTGATCGCCATATTGCCCCGATAGTCGCGGGCGAATTGACGAGCCAGGTCGGTAGCGGCACGGAACATGGTACACAAAGGACGCGTTCTGCATCGGACGACCACACCCTGCCCGGGGGACGGTTAATTAGCGATTGCTCCGCTGTGGGATACAGCAAATTCGAAATGACTTGGTTTACCCGGTCTTATCGGCCCCCACCCCCGGGCGATAAGCGCCATTTACCGAAATAATCCTGCCGGGCACGCCCGGCCCGGCCTTACGTCGTCAATGATTTCCGCCTATATTCGCAGGTGCCGGGGCAACCCGGTCTATGGCGATAAACGGACGTCGAAATAAACCTTTCGGACCCGGGGGCAGTACCCGGCGCCTCCACCCGTGTCGCTCGCCATACCAGGCACACCCGTTCGTTGAGGCGGGGCCGGTCTTCCCGTGAGGGGAGACTTTGCGGGCGATACCGGCGGGGGCGAACTAGGATCGACGAGGGCGTAAAGGACGTACTTTCGCTCGGCATGGTTCCGCCGTTATCGGGCCAATCTCATAGTTGCCAACGACAACTATGCTCCGGTTGCTCAGGCCGCCTAAGCGGTCCTGAAAAACCAAGCCTACAAGTCCTAACGGGATAAGCTCCGTTAGGCGGGGTTCGGAGGCACCTGGCAACAGAAGCCTCCACTTTCATTTCTCTGTTTCGGCAATGGCGGCAATGTGTTGGCGAAGCGCCCGACGCGCCTCCCGCAGCGCAGCCATCTGCGCTAGAGTGACGTCCGACTCTGTGCCGCACCCTCGGAACTTCAATGGCCGACCACATCCGTTACGATCTTCTCACCCAGCAGGCACTGCGCGGCGTCGTCCGGACTGTGCTCGTGGATACCGCGAAAAAGGGCCTGCCGGGCGACCACCACTTCTACATTTCCTTCCAGACCCATGCCGACGGGGTGCGCCTCTCTGACCGGCTGCGTGCCCAGTACCCGGAAGAAATGACCATCATTCTCCAGTACCAGTTCTGGGACCTGGCGGTGACCGAGCAGGGTTTCGAGGTCGGCATGTCGTTTGGCGGCATTCCGGAAAAGCTCTATGTGCCATTCACTGCAGTGACCGGGTTCTTTGATCCGTCGGTCCAATTCGGCCTGCAATTCGAGGAAGCCAGCGAAGACCAGGCGCAGGCCCCGGGCGCGGCGAAGCCGGCGAGCATTGGACCTGCCGAGAATACCAAGAACGGCAAGTCTCCGGCCTCCGGCCAGCAGAACGCCAAGCCGACGGCGCTGCCGGCCGGCAGCACCGCGCCGTCGATACCCTCGGTGGCATCGGCAAGCCCGGCTGCGCCCGCGGAACCCGATCCGGACAAGCCGTTGGGTGGCGGCGAAGTCGTCCGTCTCGATCGCTTCCGCAAGAAATAGTCGAAGCCCGAGACTTTCGGCGCGCCGCAGGCTTGTTCGCCGCATCGATCGGCATAAGTTTGACCGATGACGAAATCCCCCGGACAGACGGCGACCACCCGCACCGAAAGCGACTCTTTCGGCCCGCTCGATATCGCCGCCGATCGACTATGGGGCGCGCAGAGCGAACGCTCGCTGCGCAATTTCAGAATCGGCAACGAACGCATGCCGGCCGAAATCATTCACGCCCTCGGCCTGGTGAAACGCGCCGCCGCGGAGGTCAATCGTGACCTCGGCCTGCTCGATGCCGAAAAAGCCAACGCCATCGTCGCCGCGGCACAGGACATTGCCGACGGCAAGCTCGACGGTCATTTTCCACTGGTGGTTTGGCAGACCGGGTCCGGCACCCAGACCAACATGAACGTCAACGAGGTGATCGCGAATATCGCCAATGTCGCGCTCGGCAGCACGCTCGGCGCCAAGAAGCCGGTGCATCCGAACGATCACGTCAATATGGGGCAGTCGTCGAACGACAGTTTCCCGTCGGCGATGCATATCGCCGCTGCCATGCGCATCGCGCATCATCTGATCCCGGCGTTGACGACGATGCAGGCGGCGCTTGATGCCAAGACGAAAGAGTTCGCCAACATCGTCAAGATCGGCCGCACCCATACGATGGATGCGACGCCGATCACTTTGGGCCAGGAATTTTCCGGCTATGCCGCGCAGGTCAAATCGTCGATCGGACGGCTCAAGGCCGCGCAACAAGAACTAATGCCACTGGCGCAGGGCGGCACCGCGGTCGGCACCGGGCTCAACGCTCATCCCGAATTCGCCGAACGCTTCGCCAAGCGCATCGCCACGTTCACCGGCCTGCCCTTCGTCAGCGCCGAGAACAAATTCGAACATATGGCCGCTCATGACGCCTATGTGTTCGCACACGGCGCCATCAATGCGGCGGCCACCGCGCTGTTCAAAATCGCGAACGACATTCGTCTGCTCGGTTCCGGCCCGCGCTCCGGTCTCGGCGAACTCAATCTGCCGAGCAACGAAGCAGGCTCGTCGATCATGCCCGGCAAGGTCAACCCGACGCAGTCGGAAGCCCTCACCATGGTCTGCTGCCAGGTGTTCGGCAATCACACCACGATCACGGTCGCCGGCAGCCAGGGCCATTTCGAGCTCAACGTCTACAATCCGGTCATGGCCAACGCGATGTTGCAGTCGATCCGCCTGTTGGGCGATGCGGCGAACTCGTTTACCGCCAACTGCATCGTCGGCATCACGCCGAATGTCGAGCGCATCACCGAACTGATGAGCCGCTCGCTGATGTTGGTAACCGCGCTGGCGCCGCATATCGGCTACGACAAGGCGACGCAGGTGGCGAAGGCCGCACACGCAAACGGTACAACGTTACGCGAAGAGGCGACCCGCCTCGGTTTTGTGACCGGAGCCGAATTCGACAGGATTGTCCGCCCCGAAAACATGACACGGCCGGGTTTGGACTGACCGGCGAAGGTACCGGTATCGGCGATGACGGTTTCGGGAATTTTATGAAAGATTTGCAACAGCAACTGCACGTCCAGGCTTTTATTCAGGCACTACATTCAGTGCACTGAATGTATAACGCGGCGGCCAGAATAGTATCCAGATACTAATTTACTGACATCGGATGTTCTAATATTCGCCACGAATGGGGCATAACGATCCGTTTCAGAGAATATAGCCTCCGCCAACAAATAACTTCCTGCAGGCTATCCGGTTATACTTAGATTATACCGTGTAAAAGCCTGCTGATAAGCTGCCCGTTGCAAGTCATTCTGAAGAGATTGGCTGTAGAATATTATGCTCAACTGTCCGCATTGAAATTTTGCCACAGTCTTTCGCGAAGAAGATCGTGATAAGCTTCATTACTACACACCAATGAAGGTGGGGGATTCGGGAGGGCCGCCGGTGGGCGACGCGTTACCGCAGTCCCGGCGAGACGCGAGTGAGAAGCATGGCTGAGGTTGTCAATCTTCGCAGAGAGCGCAAGCGGTCCAAGCGGCGCGACGCGGAACAAGAGGCTGCGGCCAAGCGTCTGCTCCACGGACGCCCGCAACACCTCCATGATCGCGATGCCGCCCGCCGCGACCAGGAAAGTCGGACCCTTGACGGACACAAACTTGTAACAGGAGACCGCTCATGAGTTCTCCAGTTGTGAAACGTTCGATCGTTATTGCCGGTCACAAGACCAGCGTCAGCCTTGAAGACGCGTTCTGGCAGGGCCTGAAGGAAATCGCCGCGCGTCGCGATATGACGCTGTCGGATCTTGTGGCGACGATCGACACCGGCCGTCACCACGGCAACTTGTCGTCGGCCATCCGCCTCTTTGTACTCGATTTCTATCGCGCGCAGGGAGACGACGCAGGCTCGGCCTCCGAGCCGGTTCGCAACACCGCGACCGCACGCATGGTGACGTCAGTTCTGCGGCCGGAGTAGCAAGGCCGGCCCAGCGCTGCCATCGACGGCCTGACCGGGCTGCGGTGCAGGTTTGATATTGAGTGGCGCCGGCAATGCTGGCGCCATTTCCGTTTTGGGCGGCGCGCGCACCGCCGGCGGTGCGGCCGACGGCGCCGGTATCGATCCGCTCGCATCGGACCCTCGCGACGGTTCGGTCGCGGCTGGCGGCGATGGTGCTGGCGGCGGCGATGCCGGCGCCGGTTTTGGTCGGGCCGCTTCGAGCGCCTTCAAACGCTTCGCCTGGTTCTCGACAGCGCGCAAGGTGAGCCAGCCTGCCAGCGCCGAGACATCAACACTGCGCGACGGATCTGGAGCCAGGCCGCGGAGCGCCATGAAGATGTCGGGCCGCGAACCTGCCGCCCGGTCATGACCGGACAGCACCAGCCGCGCATCGATGAGTCCATCGGTGAGATCGACATTGCCGGTGACGCTCAGGTCGGCGGCGGCGCTGTCGACCTGCGACTTCGTCAGCCGCAACTGCCCAGCGCTCAAGGCATAGGTCAGTTCGGCACGCTTGACCGGCAGTTGCCCGCTATCCAACGCCCTGGTGACGATGGTGGCGATGCGCTCATTGTCCAGGGTGACGCCCTGATCGACGGCATGCGTGACGGTATCGAACGCGCGCGGATCGAGGCCGGCCAATTGCCCGTCGACGAGGACTGCCGTGCCCTCGCCCTGCAGCGAGCCGATGAGCGCGATCGGGCTCAGACCGGAACCGTGGAAATCAGCCGAGAGATCGAGCTTACCGGTCACCGGCGGTCGCGCGCCCGCCGGTAGCAGCGCGGCAGCATCGGCGTTTTTCAATGCAACCTTCGCCTCGGTCTTCAGACCGAGATCGGTGTCCTGCCAGGCGATCGAGCCACCGAGCCGGCCGCCGCCGATATCGCCGGCCATGTCGCCGATCGTCAATGCGCGATCGGCAAAGCCAAGCTTGGCGCTGAATTCGCGCGCGGCAATCCGCGACGTCAAATCCAAACGCCGCGCCTTGAACATCACCGCTCCGGCATAGTTGCCAAAGACGCCATCGGTGAATGGCTCGCTTGACCACGTCCAGATGTTGTCGGCGCCTTTGGTCGCAGAAGGCATGCCGATCGCCACGGCGACCAAGCCGCCGGCGTCGACATTATCGGCTTCGATGTCGCCGGACAGCCGGTGCGGCGACGCCAAGGTCATCGCCAATTGGCCACGCACCGTCGTGCCGCCCACGGTCGCATTGACGTCCGAGACCGACAATTGCTCGGCGCTCAAGGTCAACTTGCCGTCGAAGGCAAGCGGCGGCGTGGCGGTCTCACCATTGGCGCGGCCGCGCAATGGCGCGAGACGCGCGTGCGCAATCGTGGTGTGCAGCGACGCCGTCGGCGCGGCGGCGAAAGGCCGCGCGGTGCCGGTCGCCTTGGCCTCGAGCCCCTTGGCGGCAAGGCGCGCATCGAGACGAAGATCACCATTCGCCGGACCGATGAGGTTAATCTTGAGCGAGGCCGGTCCCGACTCGGTGGCGAACGCTTTATCGAGCCCGAGCATCGCCAGTAGCGTCTTGCCGTCATCGGCTTCGAGCGCGCCGTCGATCTTGAGGTCACCGCGGCTGAGCACGTCGGCAGCGGCGTTGCCTTGCCCGTTGAGCGTGAGCCGCACCTCGCCGAGACGGCCTTGCACGCCGAGCCTGGCGATTCCCGGCGCCGCGCCGTCGATGGTCAACCGCGCCTGCAATTTGGCAGGCGCCATCGCTGTCGCATGGGCGCTGAGCGCGCCGACCGTCGCCGGCGCAAAGCGCGACATCAGCGCGAAGACCGGCGCCATGTCGGGCGCGTTGAGATCGACATTGATGCTGCCGCGCGGCGTCGCCGCGCGCGTGTCGATGCGGCCGCTCGCCGAAAACGCCGCACCGCCCAGGTCGGCCACGCTGAGCTTGTCGATCTGCAAGCCGTCACCATCGACCTTGAGCCGCGCGCTGGCGTTGCGGCCGGAAAAGCCACCGACGCTGGCCCGGCCGATATCGACCGCAATGGTCATGTCGCGAGGCCGCTCGAGCGTCGAGCCGGACACCAGTGCCATGCCGAAGCCGAGCGTGGCGTCAAGATCGAGATCCGGCGCGTTGAGCGCGGCGTCGAGCTTCGATGGCGCGCTGCGCGAGGCAAACGTATAGGCGAAGCGGCCGGACACGACCTTGCGATCGAACGTCGCCTTCAGGCTTTCTATGGCGATCTTCTCACTGCCGAGCGTGACATCACCGCGAATGCTCAAGGGGCTGATATCGATCGGCGCGGAAGATTTCGTCTTGTCGCTGCGGCCTTCCAGCCAAGCCGCCAGCATCTTCGGATCGTTGGCGTCGATCTCGGCCGGTCCGGTGAAGGCGACGCCGGCGGCGCCGACCGCCAGATGACCGGACAACTTCACTTGGGTAAAGCCCGGCGCGCGGAATTCGAAGCGGTCGAGGTTCCAGCCGCTGGCGTCGCTCGACAGATCGCCGCGCAGGTTCTGCACCACGTTGCCGCCGAGCGTCACCTGGTCGATGCCGAGACCGATCGAAATCGGGAAGGACGGCGCGAAGGCGCCGCCACCAAGCTGGATCAGGTCGCGGATCGCCGCGGCCGGCGGTGGACGTCCACCGTTCTCCGCCGCGAGCACGCGGTCGAGATCGATCTGGCGGCCCGACAGCACGCCTTCGAAGCGTGGCTTCCTGCCGAACCTGAAATCGGCATCGCCCGTGAGCTTCAGTCCCTGCTCTTCCGAGCCGTAAAGAAATTCGAGTTGCTCCAGCAGCGCCGATTGCGCATTGGCCTTGAGCTTGGACCGGACGCGCCAGGGCTGGGTCAGGCGGCCACCGCCCTTCTGCGCAATGCCGACAGGCTTGGCGAGCTTGAGCGTGCCTTCGAACTGCGGCACCCCGGTGAGCGTCAGGACGCCGTCCGTCTCGATGCTGAGCGGGCGGCTGACTGGGTCGACATTGAGTCGGACCTTCACGGTGCCGTCTTCATTGTAACGACCGGAAGACAGACGATAGGGATAGAGTTCGCCGCCGATGGTCGCCGCGCCCTCGCCCTTGAACGGACCGAGCAGCGAGCGCGCCTCGCCGTTGAACCAGACGCGCTCGAACGACAGCTTGGCGCCATCCGGCTCGTTGATCGTCACCGTGCCGTCCTCGATGCCGAGCTTGTCGATGGTGAGATCGTCGGGATTGAAGGCGAAGGCCAGGCCCGGCGTTCGCACGTGGCCGGCGGCGTCGGCGGCCAGATTGATTCGCGGCCCGGCGATCGTCAGCTCGGTCGCGCGCCAGTCGCCGCGCAACAGCGGCGCCAGAGCGAATTCAATCGCGAGCGAGCGCGCCTTGATGCTCTCGTCGGCCCCTTTACCGCCCGGCGCGCCGACCTGGATGTCGTTGAGCGTCAGCCGCGGCGACGGCAGGAGCCGCAGATCGACTGCCCCGCCGACGCGCACCGGCGCGCCCAGCACGTGACTGGCCTGGGTTTCGAATATCGTTCGATAGCCATTCCAGTCGATCAGCAGCGGCCCGACCAGCGCCGCTACCAGCGCCAGAATGATCGCAATCGCCAATCCCAGTAAGGTTGTCTGCACGCCAACTCCCGCGGCACGCCGCGGCCCCCGGCCGGCGCGCCCTACCGCATGGCAATATAAGGCATTATTCGCGGAATCCGTTGGCAAATCTATGTCGGGAGGCAAAACAGAGTTCGGACCTCAACCGGCCCCATCCTTCGAGACGCGCGCCAAACGGCGCGCTCCTCAGGATGACGCGGATGATTGTCGGCGCCCGAGACAAGTCCGTCAGCCCGCCGGCAGCATCTTGCCCGGATTGAGGATGTTCTGCGGGTCGAGCGCCTGCTTGATGGCGCGCATCGCCGCGACCGCGGCGGCGCCGTGCTCGACCTCCATGTACTTCATCTTGCCCTGGCCGACGCCGTGTTCGCCGGTCGCGGTGCCGTCCATCGCCAGCGCGCGCTTGACCAGACGGTCGGACAGCGCCTTGGCGCGCCTGACCTCGTCCGGATCGTTGATATCGACAAGCATGGTGAGGTGGAAATTGCCGTCGCCGACATGGCCGACGATCGGCGCGACGATGCGGCTCTCCTCGATGTCCGCCTGCGTTTCGGTGACACATTCGGCGAGCCGCGAAATCGGCACGCAAACGTCGGTCGCGATCATCGCCGCACCGGGACGCAATTGGAAGTTGGAGAACGCTGCGTTGTGCCGCGCCTCCCACAATTTGGTGCGCTCCTCGGCCTGCGCCGTCCAGACGAACGGTCCGCCGCCGAACTCGGCGGCGATCTCCCCGAAGCGTTCAGCCTGCTCCTTCACCGAGGCTTCGGTGCCGTGGAATTCCATCAGCAGCAGCGTGGTTTCCGGCAGCCCCATCTTGGAGCCGAGATTGAGCGCCTTCACCTGCAAGGCGTCGAGCAACTCGATGCGCGCCACCGGAATGCCGCTCTGGATGGTGAGGATCGCGGCGTTGCACGCCGCTTCGACCGATGGGAACGGGCAGCGGCCGCCGGAGATCGCCTCGGGAATTCCCGAAAGCTTCAGCGTCAATTCGGTGATGACGCCGAGCGTTCCTTCGGAGCCCACCATCAGCCGCGTGAGATCGTAACCGGCCGAAGTCTTCTTGGCGCGGCGCGCGGTGTCGATCACCTCGCCATTCGCCAGCACCACCTTCATGGTCAGCACGTTGTCCTTCATCGTGCCGTAGCGCACCGCATTGGTGCCGGAGGCGCGCGTCGATGCCATGCCGCCGAGCGAGGCATTGGCACCGGGATCGATCGGGAAGAACAGACCGGAATCGCGCAGTTGCTCGTTGAGCTCCTTGCGAGTGATGCCGGCCTGTACGACGCAATCGAGATCCTCGGCATGCACCGCGATGAGCTTGTTCATGTCGCGGAAGTCGATCGACACGCCGCCCTGCGGCGCGTTGACGTGACCTTCGAGCGACGAGCCGGTGCCGAACGGAATGATCGGCATCTTGTACTTGGCGCAAATGCGCACGATCTGCTGCACGTCCTCGGTCGACTGCGGATAGACCACCGCATCCGGCGCCTGATTGGCGATCCAGGTCACGGTATTGCCGTGCTGCTCGCGCACCGCGCGGGAGGTGACGACGCGATTGCCGAAGGCCGCCGTCAGATCGGCGATGGCGGTGGCAAAACGAGTCGGGCTGGATGGTTCGGCAACGGTATCGGTGGTCACGGCGAGGCCCCGGCTTCGGTTGGACGCGGCACCGTGTCGGGGCGCGGGGCCGACGTCAAGCGTTGGCGGCCGCCGCCCGTACCGTCAGGAATAGATGTAAGGGGGCAGCGGCTCGGGCGGCGGCGCCGGGCTCCGGCTCACCGAAACCGCGTAGGCCACGATCATCAGGGCCAGCATGACAAGAAAGGCGCCCTTCGCGCCGACCCGCAGCACGGCTCGCGCAGCCGCTAAATCGATCGAGACGCCGATCGAGGCGATCTTGGTGAAGGCGTTTCTGGCCGCCGCAATCTGGCTCGTCATCCTGGCCGCTCCTTAGCCAGGCGAAGATAGCCGAGGGCCTCGGCCGGAGGACCACTTAGTTAAGAATTGGTTAACGCGGCGGCCGCGTTGTGGATTATTTCTCGCCCGCCGCCCTGTCGGACCCGGCTTTACGGCCGAAAAGGTTGCCGATCAGCGACGAGAACAGGCCGGGCACCTCGTTCGGCTCGAAGGGAACCGGCCGGCACATGGCCATGGTGATGAGGCCGATGCGGGCCATGCGCTGGCCGGCATACATCGATTCCGCGGTGCCGGCGGCGATGCGTTCGGCGATGGCGCCGCCGAGATGCTGGCTGAGCGTCATGCCGGCGAGATCGACGGCACCGAGACGCCCCGCCTCGACGACCAGCCGGCGCAGCAGATGCACCGTCGCCGCCGCGGTCGGACGGTGGCCGTAAACCGAAGCGACGCCACGCACCATGCGCACCGCCATGGCGACGAAGAACACCACGTCGGTCAACGCCGTCGGCGACACCGCGGTGATGCCGAAACCGCCGGCGGTCGAGCGGCGCACGACCGCTTCGGCGCGGCGGTCGAGCGGCGCCATCACCGTGCGCGACAGCATCTCGAGCTGCTGCGCCGGTGTATGGTGTTGCTGCAGCTGGCGCTGATAGTTCTCGATCGCGGCCGTGGTCTCGCGATCTTTCGGCACCACGGCGAGCACGTCGCGGATCGCGGCGCGCATCTCGGCAGGGCGCAACGCTTTGTCGGTGAGACGGCGCTGGTTCTCTTCGACGCTGGTCAGTTTCCAGAAACTGCGCAATTCGCGACCGATAATCAGGAGTGCGCCGGCAACGCCGATGCCGACCACACTGCTCGCCACCCAGCCCTGCGTCGCGCTACGCATGAAAGCGTCGGAGATCCACTGCCAGGCATCGACGCCGATCCAGCCGGCAATGCCAATACCGATCGCCCAGAAGCCGAGCCGCCGCCAGCCATCGCGCTTGCGCGGCGTGGGCGGCGCCGGCGAGACCATGGCACGCTCGCGCGGCACCACGCGCTCGGTCTCCTCTGTAGCGAACACCATCGGCGATGACGGCCGTGCCGACTTGCCGGCGTCGAGCACGTCTTCTTCGATGACGAACGGACGGCTCTGCGGATCGCGCGGGTCGCTCATTGCAGCCGATCTCCGATGAGATAATCGAGCGCCAGATCGAGATTGATGTGCGGGATGCCGTCGACCGGCGCCGGGTCGATCAGCGGCGGCTCGAACACCGGCACGTCGAGGAATGGCGCGCCCCATTCATCGGGTCGCGGCGGCCGTACCGGCACTTCGCCACTGAGAAACTTGGCCTGTTTCGCGGCGCCGACCTTGCGGCCGACCACGACCTCGACCTCGCGGCCGTCGACCTGCTGCGTCGCCTCGACGGTGGAGGCGACGGAGGCGATCGACATGACGTCGATATCGGCGTCGCGGCCGCGCGCCGTCAGCACCGGCAGGGCCGCCATGTGACGCAGCAGCATGCTCATGTGTTCGCGCTGGCTGTCGGGGATGTGGTCGGCCTTGGTGGCGGCGAACAGCACCTTCTCGACGCGCGAGGCGCCGAGCAGCCGCGTCAGGATGTTGTGCTGCCCGTAGCGGAAACTCTGCAGGATGGCTTCGGTGGCGAGCCGCGTGTCCTCGAAGGCCTCGCGGCCGGCGAGCAGCGCCCCTAACACATCGACCAGCACGATCTGCCGCGCGTAGTTGCGGAAATAATCGGCGTAGAATTTCTCGACCACCTCGCGCTTGTAGACCTCGTAGCGCTCAGCCATCAGCGCGCCGAGCGAGCCGGCGGCGAAGCGATCCGTGCCTTGCGGCACCTCGAGCGGCGCGAACCACAGATAAGGCGCGTCGGCCAGCGCGCCCGGCCGCACGAAGCGGCCGGGCTGCAGATAGCTCAGGCCATGCTTGTCACGCGCGGTAACCAGCAGCGCGCGGTAAAGATCGTGCGCCTGTTTGGCCACGGCGTCGGCGGCGGTCTCGGTCGCCGGATGTTCGGCGATGAAAGCGACGTAGTCGCGCGCCAGGTCGGCGCGCAAGCCGCGCTTCCATAAGCCAAGCGTCGTGCGCGACCATTCCGCGTAACTCTGCGACAGCAGCGGCAGGTCGAGCAGCCATTCGCCCGGATAATCGACAATGCGCAGTTTCAACGTCGCGGCGTGGCCGCTGATCGGGCCGAGCAACTGGCCGATGAGACCGGTCGGTGCGAAACGGATGTCGATACCGATCTCGCTGATGTCGGCGGTCGGCTCCGGCCACACCGCCGGCGTCCCGGCCATCGCCTCGATATTGGCGGCATAGGGAAAGCGCGGCAGCGTGTGGGCGCGCACCGCTTCGAGCTGCGCCGCCAACAGCCGGCCTTCGCCGACCGCTTTGAGGAGCGGCATGCGGTTCGGGTTATGCAGCGCGGATAAGAGATTGTGGACAAGCGAGGTGATGAACACCGTCTTGCCGGCGCGCGACAGCCCCGTCGCCGCGAGCCAGACGGTCGAGCCTTTCGCCAGTTCGGTGAGATTGGCCGCCTCGCCGAGCCAGTCCGGCAAATCTCGTAAAACCGTAATATCGCCGATGATCGGTATTTTCGCCATGATGCCCCAGTGGAAGCGCCGCACACTCTATTATAGATAGGGATTGTTTTGCGTGGCAGGAGGCCCGATGCCCGACTCAATACCGGCGCCATTTTTGTCCTCGGTGATGGCGATCGAGCCGGCCTGGATCGATTATAACGGCCACCTCAACGTCGCTTATTACAACGTGCTGTTCGACCGCGCGATCGATGAATTCTATCTGCCGCTCGGCCTCGGCCCCGACTATCTCGCGGCGACGAAGCATTCGACCATGGTCGTCGAGAGCCATGTGCGCTACCTGCGCGAGGTGCATATCGACGCGCCACTGCGCATCACGGCGCAGCTCATCGGCTATGACGCCAAGCGCTTCCACGTCTACGAGGAACTTCTCCACGCCACCGAAGGCTGGGTGTCGGCGACCTGCGAGACCATGACGGTGCATGTCGACATGACGGCCAAGAAGGTCGCGCCGTTCCCCGAGACGGTCATGGCGGCGTTCGCCCGCATGCAGGCGGCCCATGCCGCCCTGCCCGTTCCCGCCGCGGTCGGCCGGCGGATTGCCATGCCCCAAAAGCCGTAAGTCGCTCCAGCCGATCGTAACGCTTCGCGTCGCGAAAAGTCGTCCTGTCACAATTCGCCGTCAGAGTCGGGGCCGCCGACCGCCGGCGGTGCTTGTAATGGCCCAGGACAACATCTACACTTATTAGTTGTATTTCACAAAACGACAAGTCTGGTGGACGAGGCTCCCATGACGAACATCGTTTCTGCGAAGGCCTGGTGCAATAACGAAGTCGCCTATCTGGCCTGGAAGACCGACGGCAAGATCAACGGCTGTCTCGGCTTCATGATCACCCGCATCAATCTCGACACCGGCGAACGCCGCCTGCTGCCGACCTGGGTCGCATTCGACACGCAGTCCAATCCAAAATGGGAAGAACAGGACACCAGCGTCTGGCCCATTCAGAAATTTTCCTGGCGCGATCTGACGCTCCGTCGCAGCCGCAACAGCCTCGCCGTGCGAGACGCCGCGTTTCGGGCGAAATATGAAATCGTGCCGGTCGGCCATGCTGCACCCGGGCGCAAGCCGGTGCCGCCTTCGCCAACGGCGCAGCCCGGCAAGTATAAAGGCGCGCCGATCCCCCTTTTCATCTGCGGGCCGGCGTTCGAGACCAATGAAATTCTGGTGACCAGCGATTTCGGCGACGCCGCCGCCTATTTCAACAACGGCATTTTGTCCACGCAAAATCTGCGCAAGCAGCTCGGTGCCAAGGACGGCGAGTTGCCAAGCCTCAAGAAGCTCAAGGAGTCGATCGCCACGCCCGGCAACAAGATCCGCGAATTTCTCGGCGGCGACATCATCCCGGCATTGGCATCGATGTTCAAGCGTGCGGACGAAGAAGACGGCACCCTTCATCTGGCGCTTTATGAACTGTCCGATCCGGAACTGATCGACCTGCTGGCGAAGAACCAGAAGCGGCTGAAAATGATTCTGACCACCGCCGGAAGCAAGTCGCCGCCGAAGGGCTCCGGTCAGAAAACCAAATGGGACGTTACCAACGCCGATGCCCGCGCGAAGCTGTCGGCCTTGATGAAGACGCGGTTGCAGAACCGTATGTTCAACAATTCAGCGCATATCGGCCACAACAAGTTCGCGGTGTTGCTGGACAAGAACGACAAGCCGATCATGGTCTGGACCGGCAGCACCAATTGGACGCAGACCGGCCTTTGCGCGCAGTCCAACAACACGATTGTCATCGAATCCGAAGATATCGCCAGAGCCTATTTCGATTTCTGGACCAGATTGCATGACGACAAGCTGCCGATGCCAAAGCCGCTCAGCGCGCCGCTGGCCAGCGACCAGGGCAAGGCGTTGCGCAAAGCCAATGCGACGCCGAACAAGCTGACCATGGATGCTGGCAACACCAACGTCGAGCTATGGTGTTCGCCGAATACGCCCAAGACCGGCACGCCGAAGAACCGCACCGTGCCGCCCGACCTCGCCGTTGTTTTCCAACTGATGAAGCAAGCCAAGCGCGCGATCTTCTTCCTGGTGTTCAACCCGGGCCGTAGCGAAGCTGACGGCGCCGATATCAATACGGTGGTATCGGCCGGCATCAACTTCGGCCGGCTCGACCCCAATCTGACGGTGTACGGCGCGATCAGCGATCCAACGGCTGTACCGGGCTATCAGCAGCCGCCGAAGGATCGCGACAAGTCGGCGCCAAAGATTCCCAATGCGGCGATCTTCAGCCCGGAAGGCGCGCCCAATGTTCTCATGATTCGCGCCGCCGCGATCGACGACCTGGTAGGCGATTTCCAGCGCGAGCTTTTGACCGCGGGCCACGCCATCATTCACGACAAAATCGTCGTTATCGATCCGCTGTCGAAAGACGACTGCGTCGTCATCACCGGCAGCCACAATCTCGGCTTCAAGGCTTCCTACGCCAACGACGAAAATATGCTGATCATCCGCGGCAACCAGGCCTTGGCACTCGCCTATACCGTCCATGTGCTGGACGTCTACGACCATTACAAATACCGCGCGGCGCTCGAGCAACAGAACCGCGACGCCATGCTCAAGGGCAAGCCAAAGCCGAAGCGGCCGACCGGCAAGGGATTTCTGCAGACCAAGGACGAATGGCAGGACCCCTACCTGGCCGGCGACAAGGGGCAGGAGCTCAGGTATTTCCTCTGAACCTGACCGGCGGGCGGCGTCGGCCTCGCGATGCCGGCGCGGAAATAGAGCAGGAATAATCCACAGCACCGCCTAAACCGCTGATTTCCGGCCCGAAACTACCGGACATTTTGCCCGGCTGCCCTCGAAATTGCGGCCTTCGAGTGCCATCTTGGCCTTGAAGGAATCGCAATTCAGATGGCCGACCCCAAACGCTTCGAACCCGCGCCCGCCCCGGTGCGCCCCGCCGCCGGCGGCATCGCCGCGCGAGCGCAGGCGAAACGCGAGGCGCCCTATCTCGCCGCGCTCAATCCGGAACAGCGCGAGGCGGTGGAGACGCTCGACGGGCCCGTCCTGGTGCTGGCCGGCGCGGGCACGGGCAAGACGCGGGTGCTCACCACCCGCATCGCGCACATCCTCAACCTTGGCCGCGCTCATCCCAGTCAGATCCTGGCCGTCACCTTCACCAACAAGGCGGCGCGCGAGATGAAGGAGCGCGTCGGCCAGATGGTCGGCGAGATCGTCGAGGGCATGCCCTGGCTCGGCACCTTCCACGCCATCGGCGTCAAGATCCTGCGGCGTCACGCCGAGATGATCGGCCTGCGCAGCGACCTCACCATTCTCGGCACCGACGACCAGATCCGCCTGATCAAGCAACTGATCGAAGCCGAGAAGATCGACGAGAAGCGCTGGCCGGCGCGCGTCTTCGCCATGATCCTCGACGGCTGGAAGAACCGCGGCCTCACCCCCGAGCAGGTGCCGGCCGGCGAAGCCGCCTCCTTCGCCAATGGCAAGGGCAAGAAGCTCTACGCCGCCTATCAGGAGCGCCTGAAGACTTTGAACGCCGCCGACTTCGGCGACCTGCTGCTCGAATGCATCCGCCTGTTCCGCGAACACCCGGACGTGCTGAAGAATTATCAGCAGCGCTTCCGCTTCATCCTGGTCGACGAATATCAGGACACCAACGTCGCGCAGTATCTGTGGCTGCGGCTCTTGGCGCAGATGCCGGCGCAGGCGGCGCCGCAAACTCAGTTACCCTCTCCCCTTGTGGGAGAGGGTGGCGAGCGCAGCGAGCCGGGTGAGGGGGTGAGCCTTGAGGACACCTGGGATTCACCGTCGGCTCCGACCCCTCACCCGCCTTCGCTCGGCTCCGCCTCCGCTCAGGCACCCTCTCCCACAAGGGGAGAGGGAAGAGAGAACGCGGCGACGCCCGCGCAAAAAAACATCTGCTGCGTCGGCGACGACGACCAGTCGATCTATGGCTGGCGCGGCGCCGAGGTCGATAACATCCTGCGCTTCGATCACGACTTCCCGGGCGCCAAGGTCATTCGCCTGGAAAGAAACTACCGCTCGACCGGCCACATCCTTGCCGCCGCCTCGACTTTGATTGCGCATAACGAGGGCCGCCTCGGCAAGACCTTGCACACCGAGGACGAGGACGGCGAGAAGGTCGAAGTCACCGGCGCCTGGGACTCGGAGGAAGAAGCCCGCGCCATCGGCGAAGAGATCGAGCAGATGCAGCGTGCCGCCCGCGATCGGGGCGAGGACCACCCGCTCGACGAGATCGCCATCCTGGTGCGCGCCTCGTTCCAGATGCGCGAATTCGAAGAGCGCTTCATCCAGCTCGGCCTGCCCTATCGCGTCATCGGCGGTCCGCGGTTCTACGAGCGCGCCGAAATCCGCGACGCGCTGGCTTATCTGCGCGTCATCGCCCAGCCGGCCGACGATCTGGCGTTCGAACGCATCGTCAACACGCCGAAGCGCGGCCTGGGCGATGCCGCCGTGCAGATGCTGCACGATTATGCGCGCAAGCAGCGTATCCCGCTGACCGAGGCGGCCGCGCTGCTCTCATCCACCGACGAGATGAAGCCGAAACCGCGCAACGCGCTGCGCGCGCTGATGGAGAGTTTCGCGCGCTGGCGCAAGCAGAAGGACACGCTGCCGCACACTGAATTGGCCGAGATCGTGCTCGACGAGAGTGGCTACACCGAGATGTGGCAGAAGGACCGCTCGGCCGACGCCGCCGGCCGCCTGGAGAACCTGAAAGAACTCGTGCGCTCGATGGAGGAGTTCGAGAACCTCGCCGGCTTCCTCGAGCACATCTCGCTGGTGATGGACACGGCCGAAGGCGACTCGGAGCAGAAGGTCAGCATCATGACCCTGCATTCCGCCAAGGGGCTGGAGTTCGACACCGTGTTCCTGCCCGGCTGGGAGGAAGGCCTGTTCCCGCATCAACGCTCGCTCGACGAGCAGGGCAAGGCCGGGCTGGAGGAAGAGCGCCGCCTCGCTCACGTTGGTCTCACGCGCGCGCGCAAACGCGCCAAGATCTATTTCGCCACCAATCGCCGCGTGCACGGCCTGTGGCAGAGCAACATTCCGTCGCGCTTTCTCGACGAACTGCCGGCGCAACATGTCGAGGTGAAGGAGCCGCCCGGCGGCACCGGCGGCTTCGGCATGTCGGGCTACGGCCCGTCGCGCTTCGACGAGGTCAATTCCTTCGGCTCGAAATATTCGACGCCCGGCTGGCAGCGCGCGCAGGGCCGGCGCGGCTCGGGTGGCTTCAGCGAAAGCGGCCAGCCGCGTTATGTGCCGGACGGTGTGTTCAATCAGGATGAGGATGAATACTCGGATCACCTCTCCCCTGGTGGGAGAGGTCGCGCCGAAGGCGCGGGTGAGGGGGAAGCTACCGGACGCCGCGCCCCCTCACCCGGCTCGCTCCGCTCGCCACCCTCTCCCACGAGGGGAGAGGGAAGAAAGCGCACGCCCCTCGTGATCGAAGGCGAGCTGATCGCCAAATCCTCCGGCCCCGCCTCCGCCTTCAAACCCGGCGACCGCGTGTTTCACTTGAAGTTCGGCAACGGCAACGTCACCGCCGTGGACGGCAACAAGCTGACCATCGCCTTCGACAAGGCCGGCGAAAAGCGCGTGGTGGATAGTTTCGTGGAGAGGGTTTAGCGGCACACTCCGGTCACCTCTCCCCTGGTGGGAGAGGTCGCGCCGAAGGCGCGGGTGAGGGGGAGATGCCGAACGAAAGCCCCCTCACCCGGCTCGCAGCAATCGCTGCTCGCCACCCTCTCCCACAAGGGGAGAGGGTAAGCCCCCCAAATGGCCCGGCCGCCCCATGCCCCCTATAACCGCCCTCATCCAGCCACGACCGGCGCGTCTGCATCATGGATGCGAATTTCAAGGCGCAGCGCGACGGGCTTCTCGAATCCGGCTTCCTGCGCTTTTTCGGCCAGGTCGAGCTGCACGAGAGCGGCCCGGTGCACGATAAAATCTTCTCGCTGCTGTCGGAGCGCGAACAGACCCACGACGGCGCCGACACCGGCATCGGCATCGGCATCGGCATCGGCGCGCTGGTCCGGATCGAGATGGTGCAGGATGCGAGGGGGAAGAGGTTGGTGTGAGAGGGATAGCTCTTCTGGCAATCTACCGCCTCGCTTCTCTTTGATCCTTCTTCCGCAAAAAGACGCGCGACGCCAAGAGCTAGCAGAACTTGAGATCCCGGGAAGAGCATGCCGCCCTCCAAATCGGTCTCGGACCAAAGCCTACGCGGTTGCGCGCACGCATTTCAAGTAATTTTCCCACAATGTCAGTCGCGTCACCGCTGGAAAACAGTCCACGACCGACAAAGCCGGTAAAGACTTGGCCAGGCAACTTTAGTCAAAATCGTACTCACCTAGAAGACGATTCTGCCTTCGCAAGACGCCCGCTTCTCCGCGCAACCTCTCCTTTTCTGCCAGCGACGTTCGGACGTCCCCGGCCTTCGCGCTGAGAATTCTCATCTTCAGAATCGATTCATTGGAAGCATTCGGAAGTTGACTAAAAAGCCTTTCGGCACGATCGTAATCTCCATCCGCAATTGCGTAGTAGACATCCAACCGCAGGGCCGTACTTTGTCGGCCAGTTCGTCCGCGAATATATTCAATGTCTCTTCGTGCATTCGCGAAATTGCCAAGGTTCATAGCCGCGATGGCCCTCCACCTTCGCGCAGTCACCGGGTTCCCCTCGCGTCTTTGTATCAGATCCGTCAGAACCGCCTCAGCCGCCGCGGGATTGTGCTGTTGAATAAAAATTTGGGCCTGTCGAATAATTGCCCGCCCCTCATTGTCCGCAAGCGACCTCAGCCGACGAATCGCGGCTTGCGCTTCATCAATTTTTCCGCCGGCAATAAGTGTGCCTATATGAAAATCCAGAAGAGGCACATTATCTTCTACGAGCGACCGATATTTATCTACTAATTCGGCAAGCTCCCTCTGCTGACCAAGTTTCTGATAACATGTCGCACACTCTTGCACAGTTGAACGGATATATTTTCTGGCAGCAAGAGCCTCCTTTAAATATGGAAGAGCATCACGATACGCACCTTGTCGCCTAAGCGCAAACCCCCGCAAGAACGAAGCCGAACGATATCCAAGACGATCAAACTCTAAGAGAATCTTCTCCGCCTCCGAATATTCAGAAAGCCTGACGTGCGCCAGAATCACCGTTGACAGAATTTCTTCTCTAACAGCCTCATCCATTTTCATTTCACGACAGATCGCACCCCAAGTCGTCACTCGACGCAGAGCAACGGAATCGTCCTCATACCTTCCTCGTGAATAAGTATCTTGCACCACCTGTTGCAAAGTCGAAGGCAACAACAGGTCTCTAAACTCTCGAGGCAGAGACCTTCCTTCTAACGCGTGCATGAACACGAAGGCATCAAACAGGTCTGTGCTAAACTCGCCCGTCCTAAGTGATTCAGACCAAGACTCCTGAAGGACAGCTGAAAAGCTTTCAATCAATCCGTCCGGACCATAACCATACTTTCTTCTAAACATTTGCCGTATTGCAGAGGAAATCGTGTATCCCGATTCTAAGATCAATACGAGGCACCCTAGAATTAAGTCGTCCAGCGCCTCGGCAAACTTGATTGAATCAATTCCATGACGCTTCTTGGCGGCGCTTTCCAGGAGGTGACCATCTAACTGCGGCACCCAACTTAGCATGCAAAGAATCTCTTGCTGGACCTGCGACAGTGAATTTAGCTCCAGATTCTCCGAAAGAATTTCGTCTTGTAAGCTGTAAAGCGGACGGGGATCCACATCGAAAAAATGTTCGCCCTTTTGAGACATTAGGCGAACGGCTGCTTTAGCGACTTGCGCGTGCCCACCAATCGAACGCAACAGAACTTCAGTTGGCCTTATAGGCTTCCCCCCAAACGCCGTTGATGTTGCGGTCATTAAAGCTCCAATATCAGGCTCCTTTAATGGCGGCACAAAGATCTGAAGCGCGTTCTTCCATTGACGGAGATCTTCGTCCCTCAATTGGCGATTCGAAGCGAAACACATTTTCGTCCCCGCCTGTTGGCCAATCATTTCAAACAGGGGACCAACCCAAGGCTTTAAATTGCCTCGCTCTTCTAACAGGCCACTCCCCGTAGCCACGAAGACCGCTTGCCCCAAATCACCAAAATACTGCGCCGATTTCGAAACTTCGGATATCTGATCTTTGAGATCCAAATTACGAAATAGATTCAAGTCTCGCTCAAAGCTCTGTATCGAAAAATTGCTCTCGATCTGCTCTCTCAATGATCTGTAAAGGTCGGCCAGGTCCGCAAATTGCGGCAATTGAATTTCCGGTCCAAATGCCAAATTAGGCAATGCCGGAAAAGCCTGCCTCATAAAATATCGCGCGAATGTCCGTCGTCCAATTCCAGCAATTCCACCAAACAGAAAGACATTTGGAGTCGCGTTAGTTTCTGCAACGCTTGACATTAGTCGCTGTGTCGCAACATCGAGCAACTGCCCCCGCCCGATAACCGGAATAGACAAAGCCGCAGGCGCAATCGGAGGCGCCGTGATCGTATTACGGATGTATCGTGAGATGTCGCGAGGATTCCACCCAGCAGCCGGGACCCAAAATTCCTGCATCCAACCGGGAAGCATTGTCGGAGTGATATCTCTCGACAATGGAAAAACTAGGGTTCTAATATTCGGCCGCTTGATCTTTGCGATGCGAGCGCGGTCGACTTCAAATCGGGCCCAACAGGATTCTATTGAGTCGGCGGAAGCAAAAAAAACAAACACGGACGCTTGATCGACGCCATTTTCCATTGCTTCCAGAAGCCGCTCGCCATTGGCAAAGCTGTATCGGTAAAAGAGCGCGAGGCCTTCAGGCAAATGCCGCCAGACTTTTTCGACGAACTGGTCGTCTTTTCCTGAAAGCGATAAAAAAACCTGGGGTATCATTGTTACCGGCTCTGCCATCGTCTCCCCCGGAATATAGAATTTTTTAAAGGGTCCCTCCTCAAATATTGATTGAATGTTATGTGAATTGCAACTGCGCCCGGTGACTTCATTCTGCGCGCCGCGTATCTTTCCTTTCGACCCAAACACGTTTTCTTATCGCAGCGCGGACGCTCTTCTAATATCACCAAAGCACCACCTGCTCCTCTGAGACGAACGCTTACGCAGGTTTCTCTGGATGAGGGCATGAAGCCGGTACGTTCCGGATCACTCGCTTAAGCTCGCGTCCCGCAATGACATCTCCGTGATCCGCCGCAAGCACCCCGCCACATTCCCGCCCCACCCGCTCCGCATCCTCACCGTTCGAGGGGTTGTGGAAGGATTTGTCATGCGTCGCCTCACCCGTCTCGCCGCCGCACTCGCCGCGGCGGGCCTGATCACCGCCTTCGCCGCCCCGGCGCGGGCCGAGCTCCTGATCTCGGTCGACAAATCGACCCAGACCATGACCGTCGCCGAGGACGGCGCCACGCTCTACACTTGGCCGGTGTCGACCGGCGTCGCGCGCTACGACACGCCGTCGGGCGAGTGGAAGCCGTTCCGCATGGAGAAGGACCACTTCTCCCGCGAGTGGGACGACGCGCCGATGCCCTATTCGATCTTCTTCACCATGAAGGGCCACGCCATCCACGGCACCAATCACAAGATCGACGGCGCGCCGCATTCGCATGGCTGCGTGCGGCTGTCGGTCGCGCACGCGGCGACATTGTGGGCGCTGGTGAAGAAGAACAAGATGGCGAATACGCGCGTCGTGCTCACCGGCACGGTCGAGGACGCGGCGCCCGCGGTGGCGCGGCGGAGAGCGCCGGCGCCGGCGGCCGCCGGCAATGGCGAGTTCGGCCGCACCTACTCGACCGACGACCTCGACGGCCGCGCCGGCGTCGTCGAACCGCCGCCGCAGCCGCGCCAGCGCGTCATCGGCGGCTGGCGCGAAACCACCGACGGCGACACCTATGTCTATGAGCGGCCGCGCGGCCTGTTCCAGGCGCCGCCGCGTTATCGCGAGCGGCGCTATTACGTGGTGCCGGGCGACGGTTACGAAGTGCCGCCGCCGCGCTATTATTACTACAGCCGCTGAGGCGCGGGAGGGCCGCATTATGATCCGCAAGCTGCCCGACGGCCGCTACCGGCTCTATTCGCGCAAGAAGAACCCGGCCACGGGCAAGCGCCGCAGCCTCGGCACCTTCCGCTCGCGCAAGGCGGCCGAGCAGCACGAGCGCGCGGTGCAGTACTTCAAGCGGCATTAGGGGCGGCGCGCATTCGCACACTCCGGTCATTCCCGCGAAAGCGGGAATCCAGCGCTTACTTTCTTTGACGCAGCGAAGCGCTGGGTCCTCCGCTTTCGCGGAGGACGACAGATTTTTAAGGCCGTTGCCAAGTTCCTGCCGCCGCGCGAATGTCCGCGCATGAACCCTGCCTCGCACGATTCCACCACCGTCGCCCGTCTGGTCTGCGCCGATAAAGCGACGGCGCGGCGCATCGCCGATCTGCTCGACGAGATGCTGGACGGGGACGATGTCGCCTGCGCTTCGTTCGAGGCCGATGACGGCTCCTGGCAGGTGGCGCTGCATTTCGGCCACGTCCCGGACGCCGCCGATCTGCGCGGCCTGGTCGGCAGCGTCGCCGGGCCGGCGGCGGCGGCGGCGCTGACCATCGAGACGGTCGAGACCCGCGACTGGGTGGCGGAGAGCCTGGCCGGACTGACACCAGTACGGGCCGGACGTTTCGTCGTCCACGGCTCGCACGATCGCGGCCGGCTCAAGGGCAACGACCTCAATATCGAGATCGAGGCGGCTTTGGCCTTCGGCACCGGCCATCACGGCACCACGCGCGGCTGCCTGATGGCGCTCGCGGCTTTGGCCAAGCAGAAGCGGCGGTTTCACGTGCTGGATATCGGCACCGGCAGCGGCGTCTTGGCGATCGCCGCGGCCAAGGTGTTTCACACGCGGGCGGTGGCGACCGATATCGACCGCGTCGCGGTCAACGCCGCGCGCGACAATGCCCGGCTCAACCGGGTCGGGCCCTTCATCTCTCTTGTGCACGCGCCAGGAACACGGGCGCCCGATATCCAAAAAGGCGCGCCTTACGATCTGATTTTCGCGAATATTCTATTGGGGCCGCTGACGCGGCTGGCGGTGCCGATCTCGCGCCTCGCGGCGCCTCGCGGCCGCGTCGTGCTGTCGGGCCTGCTGCCGAGCCACGCCAATGCAGCGCGGTCGTTTTATGCGGCGCAGGGCTTAACGCTCGAGCGCCGGCGCGATCTCGAAGGCTGGACCACGCTGATCTTCAAGCGCGGCCGTTAGGGCCGCGCCGCGAACCGCTTTGGCTTAGCGGCCGCCGAACGGCGCTTCGCCTTCGCCGGTGCGGCGGGCGTAGAGGCGAATTTCGCGCTGCGCCTGCTTCATCCGCGCTTCCATCATCGCGTCGAGAAAGCGGGCGAAAAAGCCGGCGCGCGGCGCCTGGGCCTCGGCCACCGGGGCGGTCTTCGTCGCGGTCTTCGTCGCGGTCTTCGTCGCGGTCTTCGTCGCGGTCTTGGCGGCGGTTACGGCGGGGGCTTCGCTGTAGGTCAGGGCAACCATGTCACTCTCCATCGAGGCGATCCGGTTACGAATCGCGCTATTGCATTGCAACATAGATCATCCCGCATCTGCGAACATCCCCTGAGATCGCATAGAAGCCCTGAAAAATCAGATACTAAGCGTTAATTGGCGTCAATTTTTAAGGCAACCGGATGTCAATTTTAGTGCAATGCACAATTGTGAGTCAGGCACGGCCGCCGGCGCAGCAAGCTTGCGCAAAGGAGCGCCGCGGCGTTGCAAAACTTTCACCCACCGGCGGTGCCGTCGCGGGCTATGCATACAAGATCGTCAGGCCGGCCCTGTGTTGCCGGTGCCGTGAGTGCCGTTAGAGTGCCAGCCATGTTCCAAACCCATTTCCAGACCTTTGACGACCTCAGCGAAGGCGCCGAAAGCAGCCGCCGGGTGGCGGCGCTGCGCGCCGAACTCAAGCGCCGCGGCCTGACCGGCCTCCTGGTGCCACGCGCCGACCGCCAACAGAACGAGTACCTGCCGGCGAGCGAGGAGCGCCTCGCCTGGCTGACCGGCTTCACCGGTTCAGCCGGCGCCGCCATTGTGCTCGCCGAGCGCGCCGCCCTGTTCGTCGATGGCCGCTATACCGTGCAGGTCAAATCCCAGGCCGACATGTCGGTCTTTGCCATCGAGCATTTCGTCGACAACCCGCCGGCCACCTGGCTGGAGACCAACATCAAGGCCGGCGACCGCATCGGCTTCGATCCCTGGCTGCACACCAGCGACAGCGCCGAGCGCTTTGCCAAAGCTTGCGCCAAGGTTGGCGCGACGTTGGTTGCGGTCGACGACAATCCGATCGACGCCTTGTGGACGCATCGCCCGGCGCCGCCCAATGGACCCGTGACTCTACGGCCTCTGGCGCTCGCCGGCGAAAGCGCTGCCGACAAGCTCGCCCGCATCAAGGATGAACTCACGAAGCTCCGCGCCGACGCGCTGATCGTGTCGGATCCGCAGAATGTCGACTGGACCTTCAACATCCGCGGCTCCGACGTCTCGCACACGCCGCTGGCGCTCGGCTTTGCCGCGATCCCGCGCGACGGCCGCCCGCGCCTCTATATCGATCCGGCGAAGCTAACCGACGAAGTGCGCAACGCACTCGAGGAATTGACCGACCTGCGCCCGACCGACGAGCTCGCGCGAGATCTGGCGACGTACAAGGGCAAGACGGTGCTGCTCGACCAGGCCAGCGCCGCTGATGCCTTGACCCGGATCGTGACCGAGCGCGGCGGCACAGCGACGCGCGGCGCCGATCCGATCACGCTGATGAAGGCGGTGAAGAACAATGCCGAGATCGCCGGCACACGCGCCGCGCATCTGCGCGACGGCGCGGCGATGACGCGCTTTTTGTGCTGGCTCGATCACGAGATGCCGTCCGGCAAGCTGACCGAGATCGAGGCGGTCGCAGCGCTGGAATCCTTCCGGCGCGAAACCGGCCTATTGAAGGACGTCTCGTTCCCAACCATCTCCGGCGCCGGACCCAACGGCGCCATCGTACATTACCGCGTCACTTCGGCGACGAACCGCGTCATCGGCAAGGACGAGATGTTTCTGATCGATTCCGGCGCGCAATACGAAGACGGCACCACCGACATCACCCGCACGGTAATCAACGGCACGCCGACCGAAGAAATGCGCGATCGCTTCACCCGCGTGCTCAAAGGCCATATCGCCATTGCCGAAGCGGTGTTCCCGGTCGGCACCACCGGGGCGCAACTCGATCCTTTGGCACGCATCCCGCTGTGGCAGGCCGGGATCGATTTCGATCACGGCACCGGCCACGGCGTCGGCTCGTATCTGTCGGTGCATGAAGGCCCGGCACGCATTTCCAAGCTCGGCCATACGCCGCTCAAGTGTGGCATGATCCTGTCGAACGAGCCGGGCTATTATAAAATCGACGCTTACGGCATCCGCATCGAGAACCTGGTGCTGGTGATCGCGGCGGCATCGCCCGACGGCGCCGAGAAACCGCTCAATGCCTTCGAGACCTTGTCATTCGCGCCGATCGACCGTCGGCTGGTCGATCCGCGGTTGCTCACCACGCATGAGCACCACTGGCTGAACAATTATCACGCGCGCGTGCACAAGGCGCTTTGCCCGCTGCTCGATCCGGCGACGCAAAGCTGGCTGGAACAGGCGACAAGGGCGATATAGTCGTCCCGAGTAGCCGACCAATCCGCCCTCATCCTGAGGAGCCCGCGTAGCGGGCGTCTCGAAGGATGGGGCGGCCTCGTGGTTCGAGACGCACGGCTTCGCCGTGCTCCTCACCATGAGGCCGGTCTGGCACCACCATGCTCACCCGATCAGCTTCAGCCACTCATCCTCGGTCAGCACCGTGACATTGTGCTTCTTGGCCTCGGCAAGCTTCGAGCCGGCGCCAGGACCGGCGACGACGTAATCGGTCTTCTTCGACACCGAGCCCGACACCTTGGCGCCGAGACGCTCGGCGGTGGCTTTGGCCTCGTCGCGCGTGAACTTCTCCAGCGAGCCGGTGAACACCACGGTCTTGCCGGCGACCTTGGAATCCGTCTTCGGCTTCTCGGCATCGAGCACCGTCACTTCCTTGGTCAGCCGCTCGACGATGCCGAGATTGTGCTTCTCGCTGAAATAAGCCGCGACCGCCTGGATCACCGTGTCGCCGATCTGGTCGAGAGCATCCATCTCGGCGACGGCTTCCTCATCGCCTTTCGCCACCTTCAGCGCCGCATCGTGAAATGCCTTCCACGAGCCGTAGCCGCGCGCCAGTGCCAGGGCCGTGGTCTCGCCGACCTGCCTTATCCCCAGAGCATAAATGAAACGGTCGAGCCCGATCTCGCGGCGACTGTCGATGGCGTTGAACAGATTGCGTACCGAGGTCTCACCGTAGCCCTCGATGTCCTCGAGCCTGATCTTCGAGTTGCGCGACGCCAACGTGAAGATGTCGGCCGGCTCCTTGACCCAGCCTTTGTCATAGAACAATTCGATCTGCTTCTCGCCCAGGCCGTCGATGTCGAAGGCGCGGCGCGACACAAACAGCATCAAATGCTGAATTTTCTGGAACGGACAGGCGAACTCGCCAGTGCAACGGTTGCGCGCGCCCTCCTCGCCGGTCGCGGTTTCCTCGCGCACCACGTCGGTCTTCAACGGGCACGGACACTTCTTGGGGAAATGATATTCCTTCGCGCTTTTCGGTCTTTTGTCGAGGACGACATCGACCACTTGCGGAATGACGTCGCCGGCGCGCTGGATAATGACGGTGTCGCCGATGCGGATGTCGCGGCCCTCGCGCAACGGCTCGCCGCCGCCGCCGATGCCCTTGATGTAGTCCTCGTTGTGCAGCGTCACGTTCTGCACGATGACGCCGCCGACACCGACCGGCTCCAGCTTGCCAACGGGCGTCAGCGAGCCGGTGCGGCCGACCTGGATCTCGATATCCTTGAGCGTCGTCGTCGCCTGTTCCGCCGGGAATTTGTGCGCGATCGCCCAGCGCGGCGTGCGCGAGACGAAACCGAGGCGTTCCTGCCAATCAATGCGGTCGACCTTGTAGACGACGCCGTCGATGTCGTAGTCGAGCTTCGCGCGCTGCTCGCCGATCTTGCGGTGGAAGGCGATGAGTTCGTCGACCGAGCGACACATTTTCGTCAGCGGATTGGTGGTGAAGCCGCAATGCTCGAACCACTTGATCATGCCAGACTGCGTGTCCGCCGGCCTCTCGGTGATCTCACCCCATGCATAAGCGAAGAAGCCGAGCGGGCGCGACGCGGTGACGGTCGGGTCCTTCTGACGCAGCGAGCCGGCGGCCGAGTTACGCGGATTGGCAAAGATCTGCGCGCCCGCCTCCTTCTGCCGCTCGTTGAGCTTCAGGAAGTCGGCCTTGGTCATGTAGACCTCGCCGCGCACTTCCGTGATCTTCGGGATGTTGCGGCCCTTGAGCTTCTGCGGCACGTCCTTAAGCGTGCGAATGTTCGCCGTGACGTCCTCGCCTTCCTGGCCGTCGCCACGGGTCGCCGCAGTGACGAGTTCGCCGTCGACATAGCGCAGCGACATCGACAGGCCGTCGATCTTCGGCTCGGCGGAGAACGTGATCGGCTCGTCCTCACCGAGCCGCAGGAAGCGGCGGATGCGGCCGACGAAATCGACCACGTCCTCTTCGGCGAAGGCGTTGTCGAGGGACAGCATCGGCACGGCGTGGCGTACCTTGGCGAAGCTGCGCGCCGGCGCAGCGCCAACCTTCAACGACAGCGATTCCAGCGTGCGCAGCTCAGGAAAGCGCGCCTCGATCGCGTTGTAGCGCTTGCGCAGCTCGTCATACTCCGCATCGGTGACGGTGGGCGCGTCGAGTTGGTAATAGCGCTTGTCGTGGCCGGCGATCTCCTGGCCGAGCCGCGCGTGCTCGGCGTCGGCCTGCTTTCGAGTGAGCAGCTCGACCGGGGTCTTGTCGGTGCGGACTTTGGTGGATTTCTTGGCCATGCGATCTCGGTGCGGAACTGCGAGGCGCTGACGATTGCGCCGGACGGCAAATTACCCGAAGCTGCGCGGGCAAACAAAGGCCGGAACAAGGTCTGCCCCAAGGAAACGTCCACCGCTCATGTTCATTCACCCGCGCAGCCAAAATCGTCCCTTCGACCGGGGCTCCTTTCCGCTCGAAACCTTGACCCGGGACGCCAGCATCATCGCCGCCGAGATCGCACGGCCGCCGATCGGCGCCTCTGCGGCTCCAGCGTCCGACGGGCCGCTGGCGCGCGCCGCCGACCACTACCGCACCCTCTTCGCCAAATTCGCCGACGGCGACGTGGCGCCGCAACGGGCTCCCGTGCCGGACGATCTCGCGCCGCGGACGGCCGATATCAAAGGCGCCGCCTATTTCCTCGATGCCGCGCAGGTCGGCGTCTGCGCGATGCCGACGACCGCCTGGCGCGCCGGCACCGACCATCCCGGCCACAGCCATGCCATCGTGCTCCTGGTCGAACGGCCGCGCCTGCCGGAAGCCGACAACCTGGCCCGCGATTGGGTCCGGCCGGCACAGGCCGCAGTCGCCGACATGCGCGCCGCGGAAATTGCCGTCTGCATCGCCGGCCACATCCGGGCGATGGGCTTTGCCGCGCGCGCGCATCTCGACGGTTTCAGCCTCGTCGATCACGACCGGCTCGCGGTGTTGGCCGGGCTCGCGGTGCGTGACGGCGACCGACTGCGCAATCCCTATCTCGACGATTTTTCCATCGCCGTCGTCACGACGGACTATGCGCTGGCGATCGATCTGCCGCTGCATCCCAGCGCGCTGTCGGCCAAGGGGCTGGCCTATTGGCTCGGCATCAATGGCGCGCGTTCGGGGCGCGAGCGCAACCGCCGCGCCCGGCGCAAGACGCATCTGTCCGCCTATCCGATGGAGACGGTCAAGCGCGTCGAGCGTCCGACGACCCTGATCCTCGACGACGAGGTGCCGCGCGTGCCGAAGCGCGCCGCCTTCTTCCAGCGCGCATTGCACGGCGACCTCGGCGACAAGGCGAAAACCGAACGTACGCGCTTCGCTTTCAAGACGCCGCTGTCCTGGAGCCTGTTGCAGGTGATCCGCTCGCTGGTGCCGTTCCAGGGCGGCGCGCCGGCGCCCTCTCCCGCCGGCGACCGATACCGCGACCCGCAAGCCAACGCCAATGCGATCAAGTCTCTGTCCTACGCACTCGGCGCCGACCTCACCGGCATTAGCCATATTCCGCGCTACGCCTGGTTCTCGCACAAGGAGGACGGCAGCGCGATCGAGCCCTACCACCGCAACGCTGTGGTGATGCTGATCGACCAGGGCTTCGACACCATGGAGGGCGCGTCCGGCGACGACTGGATCTCCGGCTCGCAGTCGATGCGCGCCTACCTGCGGGGCGCCGTCATCGCCGGCATCATGGCCGAGATGCTGCGCGAACTCGGTTTCTCCGCGCGCTCGCAGACCAATGCCGATTCCGACGTGCTGCATATTCCGCTCATCCTCTGGGCGGGTTTGGGCGAATTGTCACGCATCGGCGAACTGGTGCTCAACCCGTTCGTCGGGCCGCGCTTCAAGTCGGTGGTGCTGACCACCGACTTTCCGATGGCCAGCGACCAGCCGATCGATTTCGGCCTGCAGGACTTCTGCAACGGCTGCCTCAAATGCGCGCGCGAATGCCCTTGCGACGCCATACCCTTCGGCGACAAGGTGATGTTCAATGGCTACGAAATGTGGAAGCCGGACGTCGAGCGCTGCACGCGTTATCGGCTCACCAATGCGCGCGGCTCGGCCTGCGGTCGCTGCATGAAGACCTGCCCGATCAACAAGGTCGTCGATGCCGACGGCGCCTTGCTGACGCGGATCGCGAGCTGGATCGGCGTCAATCTGTTGTGGCTGAAGCCGATCACCGTGCCCTTCGCCACCTGGTTCGACGACCGCATCGGCCATGGCCGGCGCAATCCGGTCAAAAAATGGTGGCTCGATCTCGAACTCGTCGGCGGCGCCGCGGTCACGCCCAAGGGCACCAATGCGCGCGACCTCGATGTCGACCGGGTCGTCGATCCGGCGGCGCAGAAGATGGCCTATTACCATGCCAATATGATGCCGCCGCCTGACGATCCGTCGCCGCAGGTGCTGGATCGCAAGGCGGCGATGGCGGCGAAGGATCTATTGGAAACAATCGATGACGCGCGCACGCGGCATGCGGCCGGCGGCGTCAAGCCATCGCACTATGTGCCGACACCGCCATTGAACGCCGAAGCCGCCGTGCCGGCGGCCAAAAGCCCCTATCAATAGAGGCTCAACTCGCCTTCAATAGTCGCTCGGCCGCGGCGCGGGCTTCATTGGTGATCTCGGCGCCGGCGAGCATGCGGGCGATTTCCTCACGGCGGTGATCTTCCGCCACTTCGGTGACGCGCGTCGCCACGCGCTTGCCCTTGTCGAGCGCGTCCTTGGAGATGACGTAATGCCGGTCGGCGCGCGCCGCCACCTGCGGCGCATGGGTCACCGCCAGCACCTGCACGTTCTTGCCCAAACGCGCCAGCCGCATGCCGATGGCGTCGGCCACCGCGCCACCGACGCCGGTGTCGATTTCGTCGAACACCAAAGTCGGCGCCGAACCGCGATCGGCCAGCACCACTTTCAGCGCCAGGAGGAAACGCGCCAATTCGCCGCCGGACGCGATCTTCATCATCGGACCTGGTTTGGTACCGGGATTGGTTTGCACCCAGAACTCGACGCGGTCGATCCCGTTCGGGCCGGCCGCGTTGGCGTCGGTGTCGATCTGGGTCGAGAACTTGGCGCGCTCCAGTTTGAGCGGCGGCAGTTCGCCGTTGACCGCCTTGTCGAGCTTGGCCGCGGCCTTGACGCGCGCCTTCGACAAGGTTTCGGCGGCGGCGCGAAAATCGGCATCGGCCTGCGCCGCGGCTTTGGCCAGCGCCTTGAGCTTGGCTTCGCCGGCATCGATCAAACCAATATCGTCGCGATACTTCGCCGCCAGTGCCGCGAGGTTATCGACCGGCACATTGTATTTGCGCCCCGCCGCGCGCAGCGCGAACAGCCGCTCCTCGTTGCGCTCCAGCTCGGCCGGATCGAAATCGGCGGCGCGCAACGCGGCTTCAAGGTGACCTCGGGTTTCTTCCAGCGCATTGAGCGCGGCATCGAGCGACTTCACCGACGGCTCGACCAGCGACGGCGCCTGCGTGGCGCGACGCTCAAGCCGGCGCACGGCGGCGGCGAGCGCCGGCACTGCCGAGTTCGAGCCGGCGATAACGTCGAAGGCGTCGCGCAGATCCTGCGCCACCTTCTCCGATTGCATCATCACCGTTCGCCGCTCGGCCAGAGTGGTTTCCTCACCGGCCTGCGGTGCCAATTTGTCGAGTTCGCCGACGGCGTGGCGCAGCCATTCGCTCTCGCGCTGGGCACGTTCGATATCGGCCGTATGCGATTCCAGCGCCTCGTGCGCGGTGCGGCGTGCCTCCCATAACGTCGCGACCTTGGCGGCGTCGTCTTCCAGGCCGCCGAAAGCGTCGAGCAGCGCGCGATGCGTCGCCGCATCGACCAGCGCGCGATCATCGTGCTGACCGTGGATCTCGACCAAGGCGGCGCCGAGCTGCTTCATCACCTGGACACTGACCGGCTGGTCGTTGACAAAGGCGCGGGTGCGACCATCGGCAAACTGGACCCGGCGCAGGATCAACTCGTCCTCGTCGGCGATGTCATTGGCCTTGAGGATGGCGCGGGCCGGATGCTTCGGCCCGACTTCGAACACCGCGGTCACCTGCCCCTGTTCCGCGCCCTGCCGCACCAGCGACTGGTCGCCACGGCCGCCCAAGGCCAGCGCGAATGAATCAAGCAGGATCGACTTGCCGGCGCCGGTCTCACCGGTCAGCACGGCCAGATGCGCGGCGAAATCGATGTCGAGCCGGTCGATCAGGACGATGTCGCGGATCGAGAGACGGGAGAGCATGGTCGAACCCTACGGGCCGTTACGGCATCGCATGTTGCCGATTCGTGCTCATCATTAAAGACGGCGACGGCCGGCACAAGGGCGAGCCTCCGGCCACCCCGGGAAAGACCACAGAGGTCAGCCCAAGCCGACCTTCTTGAAGGCCCGGCTGATCCAAGAGCCCTTGTTTTCGTTGGGCTCGAGGCCGCCGCTCTTCACCAGCGCGTAGGCGTGCTGGTACCAAGGGCTGTCCGGGAAATTGTGGCCGAGTACGGCGGCGGCAGTCTGGGCTTCCTGAGTGATGCCGAGCGCCATATAGGCCTCGGTCAGGCGCATCAGCGCCTCCTCGACCTGCCGCGTGGTCTGATACTGGGTCACGACCACTTTGAAGCGGTTGATGGCGCCGGTGTAGTCCTTCTTGTCCAGGTAATAGCGACCAATCTGCATTTCCTTGCCGGCGAGTTGGTCGCGGGCGACCTCGACCTTCTGCTTGGCGCTCACGGCGTATTCGCTGGTCGGATATTTGCGTATCACCTCGTCGAGCGCGTTGAGCGCTTTTTCGGTGCGGTCCTGGTCGCGGGTGATGTCCGGGATCTCATCGTAGTAAGACGATGCGATCAGGAACTGGGCGTAGGCAGCGTCCGGGCTACCCGGATGCAACGCGATATAGCGCTTGGCCGAGGTGACGCATTCGTCGTAGTTGCCGGCCTCGTACTGGGCGTACGCCGACATCAGCAGCGACTTGCGCGCCCACTCCGAATAGGGGTGCTGGCGGTCGACTTCCTCGAACTTCGCCACCGCTTTCTTGATGTCCTTCTTGTTGTTGAGAAGGAACAAGCCCTCGTTATAGAGGCGGTCGGCCGGCTCGTCCGGCGGGGTGTCGTCCTTGCTGCCGAAAATGTTCAGGCTCGAGCAGGCACCGAGGCTCACGGTCAGGATCACGAGCGCCGCGCCGCGCGCGAGGCGCTGAGCGAAACCGGAGCGGGCTGTGGAGGATAAACGCAAGCTCATACCGCCTTTTCCGTCGACGCTGCCCATGGACGTAATTTTAACCCTCAACCCCGCTGATTGCGGGTGTTCTGACCCAATATCGTTAACGGGCCGAGGGTCCGTCCGGAGCGCCGCGATTTAATGCAAAAACAGCGCCCGGGCCAAGCGATTAGGGGCACAATCGGCCGGGAATAAGGCGGTCCTGGAAGGCCGCCGGAAGGCGCCCGATCAAGCCCGGATCAGGAAACGTCCGGACCGAAAGCCGCGGCCGGAACGCCAACGGCCAAGTCGGCATGGCCACGGGCCCGAGGCCGCTCGACCGGAGCCTCGACCACCCGCCAGGCGGCGGTATTGGCCATCAGCGCCGTCAGCACGGCGTTGTTGAGCTTGTGGCCGCCGCGAACCGTCTTGTAGGCGCCGATCAGCGGCAGGCCGGCCAGCGCCAGATCGCCGATCGCGTCGAGCGCCTTGTGGCGAACGAATTCGTCGGAATAGCGCAAGCCTTCCGGGTTAAGGACGCGGTCGTCGCTGACAACCAGCGTATTCTCCAGCGAGGCGCCAAGCGCGTAACCGGCGCTCCACAGCTTGGACACGTCCTTCATGAAGCCAAAGGTGCGCGCCCGCGCGATTTCGTTGCGGAAGGTGTCCGGCGTGACATCGACTGCCAGCGCCTGCTTGCCGATCAGCGGATGATCGAATTCGATTTCGGCCTCGACACGGAAGCCGTGCTCGTAAGGCCGCAACTCGCCGAACGCGTTGCCGTTGGCGACGCGGATCGGCTTGATGACTTCGATGAAACGCCGCGGCGACGCGCGGTCGGTAAGGCCGGCCTGATCGAGCGCCTCGACGAAAGGCATGGCGCTGCCGTCCATGATCGGCACTTCCGGGCCGTCGATTTCCACGACGACGTTGTCGACGTGCAAACCACGCAGCGCGGCGAGCAGATGTTCGGCGGTCGAGCACAGAGGGCCGTTTGCATCGCCGAGCACAGTGGCAAATTCGGTGGCGGTCACCGCGCGCACGTCGGCGCGAACCTCGCGTTCGATCGAACCGTCGGCCGTGACACGCTGAAAAACGATACCCGCGTCGTCATCCGCCGGCAGCAAGCTCAGCGTGACGGTGCGCCCGGAATGGACTCCGACGCCAGTGACGGCAACTTCGTCACGGAGTGTCGTTTGTTTAGCGCCCTTCATCGACCCCATTTCCGTGGCATTGCCTTGGCGCAATCCCACTTCAGCCTACGCGAGGCCACAAGCCGAGCCTACGCACGAAACTTCCTGCAAACGCGGGCAATCCCTTGAAAGACCGAAAAGCCCCTGTCGCGTCCGCAACTTAGGCCCAGGACCGGGTTCATCCAAAACACGGTTTCTTACCGACTGTTACTCTTTTCTGCCGCAATTTAAGCAAGGCGGCGGCGGCGGACTGGGATTTACCTTACCGGGGATCTAGGGGATGGCACGGCACTCGGCGGCCACGCAAAGAAAACAATCAAATAAATCAGCAACTTAGAAATTCCAACACACACAAAGGCCTGGTCGGCTGCCCCACCATAAGTCCCTGGCGGGGCAGCCGAATTCGTTAATTGGCCTGACGGCGCAGGAACGCCGGGATGTCGAGCTGATCTTCCGGACCCTGGTTATGCACAGGCGCGGTACGCCCGTGAGGGTCGAGCCCCTGCGGCTGTGCCCGGCGGGCGTATTCCGAAACCGGATCAGCCGGCCGCGATTCGGGATGGCGGCCTTCCGGATTGCGGGCCGTCGGCCGCATCGGCGGCTGCTCGAATTGCGGCATCGGGCGGGCCATGCGCGGCGGGGCCGGCTCGGCCTCGTCGGCACGCTTGCCGAGTCCGACCGAAGCCAGTCGCTGCATCAGCGACATGCGCTGTTTCTGCGGATGGTCGTCGTGCATTTCACCACGGGTGGCAGCGATCTGGTTCTGCGCCGGCATCGGCAGTTCATCGACGCGCGGCATGCGCGGCGTCCGTTTCACCATTTCCGGGGCCGGCGGAATGAATGCCTCCGGCATCTCGGCTTCGGCATGCGGCGCGTCCATCGGAGCCGGCTCGAACAGCGACGGCTTGATCGGCATCGGGCGGATCGAGACGTCCTCGATCGTGCTCGGGGCCGGCGCCGGCGTCGGCGCTGGCGCCAGGGCAGCGGCGACCGCGGCATGGGCGGCCTGCTCGACCGCGGCAACGCCGGCATTGACGCCGGTCTGCATCCGCGGCGCCGGGCGCTCGGCCATACGCTTGGTTTCCTGACGCATCTTGCCGGCCAGCTCCTTGAGCACATTCTCGGCCGGCAGCGGCTGATTGGCGATACCAACCTTGTCGATGCCGGTGGCGACTACCGACACGCGGATGGTGCCTTCCAGCGTCTCATCGAAGGTGGCGCCGACGATGATGTTGGCATCGACGTCCACTTCCTCGCGGATGCGGGTCGCAGCCTCGTCGACTTCGTACAGCGTGAGATCCTTGCCGCCGGTGATCGAGATCAAGAGGCCCTTGGCGCCCTTCATCGAGGCATCGTCGATCAGCGGATTGTTGATCGCGGCCTCAGCCGCGGTCAGCGCCCGCTTCTCGCCGGTGGCTTCGCCGGTGCCCATCATCGCCTTGCCCATCTCGCGCATCACGGCACGGACGTCGGCGAAGTCGAGATTGATCAGGCCTTCCTTGACCATCAGGTCGGTGATGCAAGCGACACCCGAATAGAGCACCTGATCGGCCATCGCGAAGGCGTCGGCGAACGTGGTCTTTTCGTTGGCCACCCGGAACAGGTTCTGGTTCGGGATGATCAGCAGCGTGTCGACAACCTTGTGTAGCTCGGTGATGCCGGCTTCGGCGAAGCGCATGCGGCGCTGGCCTTCGAAGTGGAACGGCTTGGTGACGACGCCGACGGTCAGGATGCCCATCTCGCGGGCCGCCTTGGCGATCACGGGAGCCGCACCGGTGCCGGTGCCGCCGCCCATGCCGGCGGTGACGAACACCATGTGGGCGCCCGACAGATGATCCTGGATCTCGTCGAGCACTTCCTCGGCGGCGGCGCGGCCGACTTCCGGCTGCGAACCGGCGCCCAGGCCTTCGGTGACCTGTGAGCCCATCTGGATGATGCGCTCGGCCTTGGACAAGGTCAGCGCCTGCGCGTCGGTGTTGGCGACGACGAAATCGACGCCCTGGAGACCCGCCGCAATCATGTTGTTGACGGCATTGCCGCCGGCGCCGCCGACGCCGAACACGGTGATGCGCGGCTTCATCTCGTGAATGTCCGGAATCTTCAGATTGATAGTCATGTCACCTGCCTCTTGATTGCACGGGTGGCGCCTGAAAGCGGGCGCCTGAGGCGCTCGCGTTGTGCCACCGAATTGTTCCGGCCACGCCGGCCGCTTTTAGGTTTCGTCCTTGCGTTAGACCGAGGGTCAGAAACTCTCGCGCAACCACTGTCCGACCCGTGAAATGTACCCGCCTGTACCCGTCATCAACTGCCGCGTTCGCCGCGGTTCGAAGTGTTCAAGATGTGCCGCCTGCGGATACACGAGCAGGCCGGCGGCCACCGCGAAGGCCGGCCCTTTGGCCGCTTCGGGAAGCCCCGCTACACCCAGCGGACGTCCGATCCGCACCGGACGGCGAAGGATGCGCGACGCCAGGTCGGCGAGACCGGGCAATTGCGCACCGCCACCGGTGAGAACTACGCGAGCGCGCGTTTCGGCAGCGAACGGAGAGGTCGCCAGCCGGTCGCGCATCAATTCAAGTATCTCCTCGATCCGCGGCTTGATGATGCGGACAAGCGAGGCGCGCGACACGAACTGCGGCGGCTCCCGCTCGTCATCACCGACCGAGGCTACCGTGATCATGTCGCGTTCGTCCGAACCACCGCTCAAAACACTGCCATAAACCGCTTTGATTCGCTCGGCGCTGGCGATCGGCGTGTTGAGGCCGCGGGCGATGTCCATGGTGACGTGGTGCGCCCCGAGCGCGAAGCCGTCGGCGTGAACGAAGCGGCCGCCGGAGAACACCGCGACCGAGGTCGTCCCCGAGCCGAGATCGATGCAGGCCGAGCCGAGATCGGCTTCGTCGTCGGCGAGACAGGCCAATCCGGCCACATAGGGCGAGGCGACCATGGCCTCGACGCCCAGATGGCTGCGTTCCACAGTCAGCATCAGGTTGCGCACGGTGGCGACGTCGGCCGTGACCATGTGCATGTCGACGCCAAAGCGGTTGCCCAGCATGCCGCGCGGCTCGCGGATGCCCTTCGCCGAATCCAGGGCGTAGCCGATCGGCAGGGAATGCAGCACGGCGCGGCCATCGCGCACCGAATGGCGGCTCGCCGCCGCCAGAACGCGGGCAATATCGCCGTCGGTTACGGCGCCGCCGTTCAATTCGACGTCGGCAATGAAGCGCTCGGAGCCGAGCCGGCCGCCGGACAGCGACACGACCACGGATTCAAGCTGAACGCCGGCCATGCTTTCGGCCGCGTCGATCGCCTGGCGCACGACCTCTTCGGCTTCGACCAGATCGACCACCTGCCCGGCCTTCATGCCGCTCGCCGCCACGTGCGAGAAGCCGAGGATGCGAACGCCATGGCTGCGGCGGCGCAGCACGTCCTGCGGCGCCTGCGGCTCGAGCCGGGCGATGGCGCAGACCACCTTGCTGGTACCGATATCGAGACCGGCCACCACCGCGGCGCGGCGCGGCGACACCGGTTTCATCTTAGGCGTGAGGCCAAAGCGCAGCACGGTCATGCTTCGCCACCCTTGCGCTGCTTCTTCTTGTTCTTCTCGGCGGCCTTGATCGCCTCATCGCGCGCCGCGGCGGCGGCGTCGGATAGCCGCACGGTCACCCGATCATCAAGGCGCAGGTCAACGAGGACGATGTCGCGCGACAAAAGCTTCTTGTCGCGATCGAGGTCGATCAGCGTCTGCAGCGCGGCTTCGGCATGATCTTCCGGCAGCAGCACTTCGACGCCGTTGTTCAGATGCAGATTCCAGCGCCGCTCGGCGACCAGCACCGAGGCACCGACCTGGCTGGAGATGGCTGGAAAGCGCGACAGCAGCGCCAGGAAATTCGGCGCAACACGCTCAGCCCCGGTGCCGACCACTAGCGGCAGTTTGGCGAAACGGGCCGGCACGTCCGGCTCCAGCACGGTGCCGTCGGCGGCGATCAGCGCGGTACGCGCGTCTTTCTGCCAGAGCGCGAAAGGCTGGCGTTCCTTGATTTCGATGCGCAACTGGCCGGGATAGAGCTTGAGCACGGTGGCATCGGCGATCCACGGATTGGTCAGGAGCCGTGCGCGCGTTTGCGCCGCGTCGAGGAACAGCAGCGAGGAACGTTCGGTGATGCCGGCGACCTTGAGGATTTCGTCGCGGCCGAGTTCGTGCTGGCCGGCGAGCGCCACCTCGGCGATGCGGAAGCCGGCGGCATTGGCGGCGGCGTCGCAGATGTCACGGACGTTCGCGACGATGGCGTCGGCATGCTGGCCCTTGACGACGCCATAGCAGACGCTACCGAGCAGCAGCATCGCCGCCGCCGCGGAGCCGGCGCCGCGCGGAATGTCGAGCGAGACGAGCGTGGCGAACCAGCGGCGCAACGGACGGCGCCACCGGCCCGGCGCGCGCGCGCTGTGCATGTTCAGCGATTGAGCGAGGTATCCCCGACGATCCATCGCAACCGATTCTTCCAACGTTTGACCCATCAATGGGCGGCGGTCCCGTTGCCACGGCAAAGGCGCACGAACCCGACGCGGCGCACGAGGCACCGTTCGGACCTAGTCTTCCGGCCATTTGGTAAACGATTAGTAAAGTTTGACGGATTGGGAGGAGGTTCCAGTAACCTTTTGCGGCCCGTGGCTTTTCTGGCACGGAACGGGGTCAATGGCCGCCGCGGTCTTACCCTCCCCTTGTGAGAGGGTAACGACCTCACCGTCCCAGCGACGCGTCCTCGATCATCCAGGCGACCAACTGCTCGAAACTCATGCCGTCATGGGCGGCGAGTTCGGGGACCAGCGAGGTTTCGGTCATGCCCGGCTGGGTATTGACCTCGAGGCAGGCAAGCCCGGCGATGCCTGGCCGGCTGTCGTCGTAGCGGAAATCGGCTCGGCTGACGCCGCGGCAACCGAGCGCTTGATGCGCCATCAGGGCAAAGCGCCGGCAAGCCTGAGTGACCTCACCCGCGATCGGCGCCGGCAACAGGTGGGTCGAGCCGCCGGGCGCGTATTTGGCCTCGTAGTCATAGAATTTGGTGTTGGCGATGATCTCAATGACTCCGGTCGCCTTGCCGGCCACCACGGCGCAGGTCAGTTCCTTGCCGGGAATGAACGGCTCGGCCAGGAGGCGTTCGCCGTATTTCCAGTCCGGCCGCGTCAATTCCTGCGGCGGATGAGCCTGATCCTCGCGCACGATGAAGACCCCGACGCTGGAGCCTTCGGCGATCGGCTTGATCACATAAGGCGGCGGCAGGACATGGGCGCGGCCGGCATCGCGCCGGTCCACCACCTTGCCGCCCGGCACCGGCACGCCGGCCTCTTTCAGGAGAACCTTGGCGACGTCCTTCTGCATGGCCACGGCCGAGGCCATGACGCCGGAGTGGCTGTACGGAACGCCGATGATTTCGAGCAAGCCCTGCAGGGTGCCGTCCTCGCCGGGTCGGCCGTGCAGCACATTGAGCGCGCAGTCCGGCTTGAGAGTGGCAAGCACTTGCGCAATGTCGCGACCGACATCGACGCGGCTGACGCGGTAGCCGGCCCGCTCGGCGGCGTCGGCGCAGGCCTTGCCTGACCGCAGCGACACGTCACGTTCGGCGGACCAGCCCCCCATGAGAACGGCGACATGCTTTCCGGCGCTGATGGCGGCTCTCCGAATCAAGAGTTAGACTGCTCTTCTATAAATCGGTCGCCTTAACATTTCCCGGCCAAAGGCGCCGCATCGACGATGCGGCGCGGGTAGCGATCGACATCGAAGTGCGGCATGGAGGCACGGCGTGATCGAAGCGTGGATCGACCTGCCCGCCTTCGGCGTGTTCGCGGTGCTGACCGCACTTTTCGGCATGACGGCGACGCTGGTCTTCTGGGTCGCCTTTGGCCGGCCATTCGGCACAACGATCAGGCGCTTCGACGGCGTGGTGGCGCCGTTCTTCGGCGCCGTCGCCATCCTGTTCGCGCTGATGGCCGGCTTCCTCGCCAGCGACATCGCCGACCGCAACCGCCAGGCCGCCCGCGCCGTACAGACCGAGGCGGCCGAACTGCGCAATATCTTCACGCTGAGCGTCGCCTCAAAAACCGACATGGCCACGATCCGCACCGACTGGGCCGCCTATATCAAGGCCGTGGCGCGCGACGAATGGCCGGCCATGGCGAACGGCGACAGCGCGCCGTCGGTGGACAAGGCGTTCGACGCACTGCTGCGCGAATTGAGCGAACCGGCCATCGCGCGCGACGCCGGTAATCCGGTCGGCTCCGCACTGATAAACGCCGCGGTGCGCGTATCGAATGCGCGCTCGGAGCGTTTGTCGCTGGCCTCCGATTCGACCAGCGAACTAAAATGGTCGATCGTGCTGATCCTTGGCATCATGACACAGATCGCCATCGGCGTCGTGCATCTGCAGAAGCGCAACGCGCAGGTCGCCGCGCTCGCCGTCTTCTCGGTCGCCGCGGTGATCGCGCTCGGCCTGATCGCCTTGCAGGAACATCCATTCGCCGGCGCGGTGCGGCTCGGCCCGGAACCGCTGACCGAACTGCTCAAGTTGCAAGGCCCGAATAACGGCGGCTGAATGCCGTCAGTTCGATACGCCGATCCGCTTGATCTCCCATTCCAGCACGATGCCGGACTGCGCCTTGACGCGCTCGCGAATGGTCTCGCCGAGCGTTTCGATGTCGGCGGCGGTGGCGTTGCCGCGGTTGATCAGGAAGTTGCAGTGCATCTCGGAGACCTGGGCATCGCCAACCGCGAAGCCGCGTAGTCCCGCGGCGTCGATGACTTTCCAGGCGCTGGCGCCGGGCGGGTTCTTGAAGGTCGAACCGCCGGTCTTCTCGCGGATCGGCTGCGCCGTCTCGCGATGCTGCTGCACCTCGGCCATGCGTGCGCGGATCGCGTCGGCATCTTTCAACTGGCCGCGAAACGTCGCCGACGTGAAAATGATCGACGGGTCGACGCCGTTGCCGCGATATCTGAACTGCAGCGCGGCATTGTCGAACGCGACGATCTCGCCCTGGCGCGTCACGCCGCGCGCCGACACCAGGACGTCCTTGGTCTCGCCGCCATTGGCGCCGGCGTTCATGCGCACCGCTCCGCCGATGGTGCCGGGAATGCCGAAATAGAATTCGAGCCCACCGATCCCGGCGGCCGCCGCCGCTTCGGCAACGCGCTTGTCGAGTGCGGCGCTGCCGGCCGTGACGGTGTCGCCGCTGCATTCGATGCCGTTGAAGCCGCGGCCGAGCCGGATCACCACACCTTCGACGCCACCGTCGCGCACGATCAGGTTGGAACCGACACCGATCACGGTGACCGCGATGTCGGCCGGCAGATGCTTGAGAAAATAGGCCAGGTCGTCCTCGTCCTCGGGCGCGAACAGCACCTGGGCCGGGCCGCCGACGCGGAACCAGGTGAAGGGTCCGAGCGTCTGGTTGGCCGACAGACGGCCGCGCAGCGCCGGGAGTTTCGCTTTCAGATCGGGAACGAGGTCGGAAAAAATCATCTCACATCACGCGCAATCGATCGGGTGGCCTCGACCGCCGGAGTTCCTGTAGCATAGCGCCAGGGGCGGTCCAATTCGTGGCGCCGGACGGCACGCCGACGGCACGAAGCGGCAAGGGAGGAAGCACGTGAAACACACGATCCGTGTCGCTGTCGTCGCCGCGGCGCTCGCCATACCGGCCACCGCCCTGGCCGATGAATGTGGCGATGCCGTGCGGGACTACAACGACATCCTGGCGCAATTGCATACCGCCAACGACGCATTCACCGCCTGCGTCGCCGACAGCCTCGGCCGCAAAACCTGCGCCAAGGAATTCGCGCAGTTGCGGGCGGCCTATCGGCTGTATGAATCCGCCGTCACGATGTACACGCGCCAATGCCTGTGACGCGCCGAGCGGCGACGCGTCAACCCAGCGCCTTCAATTCGCCGGGCAACGCATAGGCCCATTGCGAGATCGAGCCGGCGCCGAGGCAGACGACATAGTCGCCCGGCTTCGCCAGGCCCTTGATGATGCCGGCAAGCTGCTCCGGGCCGTCGAGCGGTATCACCTGACGATGGCCCCGCGCGCGCAAGGCTTGCACCAGATGATCGCGGTCGGCGCCCTCGATCGGCGCTTCGCCGGCAGCATAGACATTGGCAACGACAACGACATCGGCGTCGTTGAAGCAGGTCGAGAACGGCTCGAACAGGCTCTTGAGCCGGGTGTAGCGATGCGGCTGCACCACGGCGATCACCTTGTTCTGGGTCGACTCGCGCGCGGCCTTCAACACCGCGGCGATTTCGACCGGGTGATGGCCGTAGTCGTCGATGATGGTGGCGCCGTTCCATTCGCCGACCTTGGTGAAGCGCCGCTTGACGCCGCCGAACTTTCCGAGAGCCGCGCGGATCTTGTCGTCGGCGATACCGAGCTCGTGCGCCACGGCAATCGCGGACGTGGCGTTGAGGGCGTTGTGGCGGCCCGGCATCGGCAATTCGAGGCCGGCAATGCGATGCACCTCGGCGCCGTTGCGGTCGCGGAAGACGACGTTGAAATGCTGCTTGCCGTCCTTGTTGACCAGATCGACGAGGCGCACGTCGGCCTGCGCGTTCTCGCCATAAGTGATGATGCGGCGGTCGGCGATGCGGCCGACCAGGCGCTGCACGATCGGATGATCGGTGCACATCACGGCAAAACCGTAGAACGGCACGTTCTCGACGAAGTGAATGAAGGCTTCTTGCACCGCTGCGAAGGTCTTGAAGTGGTCGAGATGTTCCGCGTCGACATTGGTGACGATGGCGACGTCGGCCGGCAACTTGAGAAAGGTGCCGTCGGACTCGTCGGCCTCGACCACCATCCAGTCGCCGCCGCCGAGCCGTGCATTGGTGCCGTAGGCGTTGATGATACCGCCATTGATCACGGTCGGATCGAAGCCGCCGGAGTCAAGCAAGGTCGCCACCATCGAGGTCGTCGTCGTCTTGCCGTGGGTGCCGGCGATGGCAACGCAGGATTTCAGCCGCATCAACTCGGCGAGCATCTCGGCGCGCCGCACCACCGGCAGGCGCTGGGCACGCGCGGCCACGAGTTCCGGATTGTCCGGCTTGATCGCGGACGACACGACGACGACGTCGGCGTTGTCCAGGTTCTCCGCCTTGTGGCCGATCTCGACGACTACGCCCTTGTCGCGCAGGCGCTTGACGTTGGCGTTCTCCGAGACGTCGGAACCGCGCACGGTATAGCCGAGATTGACCAGAACTTCGGCGATGCCGCTCATGCCAATGCCGCCGATGCCGACGAAATGCACCGGTCCGAGTTCGCGCGGCAGTTTCATAAGAACAACCTCAGCTGTTTGATCCGTAACGAAGGGCTTTTCCCGGGCGCGGCGGGAAATGTCAAATCCCGGCGATTTTCATCACCAGATCGGCCAGCCGTTCGGCGGCATCGACGGTACCGGCGGCTTTCGCCGCCTGCGCCATGGCGGCAAGTCGCGCCGGTTCCGCCGCGAGTGCCGCGATTTCCTGGGCCAGCCGCTCCGCCGTGAAGTCGGCCTGTACGATGCGAACCGCCCCGCCCGCGTCCTGCAGCACACCGGCGTTCGCCAACTGGTCCTGATCGAGCGCGTGCGGCAGCGGCACCAGAATGCCCGGCCGGCCAACCGCCGAAAGTTCGGCGACGGTCGAAGCGCCCGAACGCGAGATGACGAGGTGCGCCGCCGCCATGCGTACCGGCAGATCGGAGAAGAATGACGCGCAAGTGTGGGCGACGCCGAGCTTTTCATAGCGCGCCGCGACGGCGTCGACATCCTCGGGCCGCGCCTGCTGCACGACGTGCAGCCGCGCCCGCAAGTGTGCATCGAGTTTTCCAATGGCCTCAGGCACCACGTCCGACATCACCCGAGCGCCCTGACTGCCGCCGAACACCAGCAGCCGGAAAGTACCGTCGGCATTGAGGGCGTGGTAAGGCACTTTCGACGCTTCGATCACCAGCGGCCGCACCGGATTGCCGGTGAAGGTCAGCTTGGCGCGCACCCTGTCGTCGACCTTGTCGAGCACGCGGAAGCCGGTGGCGATCGCGGTGACGCGCGCGGCCAGCAGCCTGTTGGCGCGGCCCATCACGCCGTTCTGTTCGTGCAGCACCGTCGGTACGCCCCGCCACGACGCGGCGATGAGCGGCGGTACGGTCGGATAACCACCGAAGCCAACGACGACTTGGGGCTTGATGCGGCCAATGGTGGACCATGCTTTCAGCGTGCCGCGCGTCAGCATCAAGGCGGTACGCGCCAGAGCTAGAAGATCGCGGCCGCGGACTGTGGCGCTCGGAATGAGATGCACCTGGCGCGCCGGAAACTCGAAATGCGCGGCACGCACGTCGGTGGCGAGATCGACGGTGACGCCGCGCTTCTTCAGCACCACCGCCAGCGATTCCGCTGGAAAAAGATGGCCGCCGGTGCCACCGGCGGCCAGCAGCACCAGCGGCGCAACCGCTTGCGGCATCAGCCCTTGCTCCCGGCCGGCAACATGTCGTCCGGCGCGGCGAGCATGGCGCCGCGCGGTTGTTCGCGCGTCAGCGCCAGCAGCATGCCCATCCCGTAAGCCAGCGACAGCATCGACGAGCCGCCATAGGAGATGAACGGCAAGGTCATACCCTTGGCGGGAATGAGATGCAGGTTCACCGCCATGTTGATCGCCGACTGGGTGGCGAACAGCATGGTCAGCCCGGCGGCGGCGAAGCGGCAGAACGGATCGTCATTACGCATGGCGCGCAGCATCGCCCGCACGACGATGAAAGTATAGATCGCGACCAGCGCCAGGCAGAGCACGACACCGAATTCTTCCGCCGCCACCGAGAACACGAAGTCGGTATGCGCTTCCGGCAGCATGCGCTTGACCGTGCCCTCGCCCGGGCCGCGCCCGAACCAGCCACCGCGCATGAAGCTTTCGGTGGCGACGTCGATGTTGAAGGTGTCGCCCGACTGCGGGTTGAGGAAGCGCTGAATGCGGTTCGCCACATGCGGCACGGTGTAATAAGCGACCAGGAGGCCGAAGCCGGCGGCGCCGGCGATGCCAAACATCCAGATGACGCGCATGCCGGCCATGAAGAACAGCGCGCTCCACACCAAGACGATCAGCATGGTCTGGCCGAAGTCGGGCTGGATCACCAGCAGCGCGACCACCGTCAGCAGCAGGATCAGCGCGAAGGTGTTGGCCGGCATTTCCGGGCGCTTGGCCGATTCACCGAACAGCCAGGCGATCAGGATGACGAAAGCCGGCTTGAGGAACTCGGACGGCTGGATGTTGACGCCGAACAGTACCAGCCAGCGCTTGGCGCCCTTGATCTCCATCCCGAAGATGGGCGTCACCGCGACCATGATCAGGCTGATGAAGAAGACGATCAGCGACAGCCGGCGGATCTGGTGCGGCGTCAGGAACGACACGCCGAGCATGATGGCGATGGTCGGAAACAGGAAGAAAATGTGACGATTGACGAAGTAGAACGGGTCTAGGCCGATGCGGCCGGCGACCGGCGGCGAAGCGGCGAGAGAAAGCACGATGCCGGCCAGCATCAGGGCGCCAACAGCGGCGATGGTCAGGCGGTCGACGGTCCACCACCATTCGCCGATGGGGGTGCGTTGTGCGCGCGAAATCATGAGGAACGTCCCGGGGCCCCGTAAGGGCTCAAGCTGACGCGGGACGGTTAGCGAAGGGTTAAGAAAGTCTGTCATGGCCCGCGAAAGCGGGCGCCCGGCGCTAGATTGGCTTCACACCTGGAGCAGCGAGTGCCAGGTCGGCGAAGGCCTTACCGCGCACCTCGAAATTCGGATACTGGTCGAACGAGGCGCAGGCCGGGGACAACAGGACCACCGCCTCCTTCAGCCCGGCGGCCTCGGCGTCGCGGGTCGCAGCGTCGATCGCCGCCGACAGAACTTTGCTGATCTCGTAATCGACCTTGCCGTCCAGCGTCCGGGCGAAGTCCGGCGCCGCCTCGCCGATCAGGTAGGCCTTGCGGATACGCGGCCAGAATTCCGACAGGCTCTCGATGCCGCCGGCTTTCGGCTTGCCGCCGGCAATCCAGAAGATGTCGTGGAAGCTCGCCAGCGCCTTCGACGTACTGTCGGCGTTGGTGGCCTTGGAGTCGTTGACGTAGAGAATGTCGCCGGTCGCGGTCCTCTTGTGGCCGACCGTCTGCATGCGGTGCGCCAGCCCCGGGAACGAGACCAGGCCTTTCTGGATCGCGGTCAGATCGATGCCGAGCGCGACGCAGGCGGCCACCGCGCAAGCGGCGTTCTGCGCATTGTGTGACCCGCGCAAGCTACCGATGCCGGTGAGCTGCGCCGCCGGATAGGCCTTGCCGCCGACGCTGTGCATGATGCGCGTGCCGTCGGCGAAATAGCCGTCGCGCAATTGCCGCTCGACCGACACGCGGACGACGTTGCGGCCGGCGCGTTCGAGGCGGTCGGCGGCCGCGCGCACCCATTTATCATCGGCGCCTATGACAGCGGTGCCGCCCGGCTCGATCTGCGCGACGACCAATGTCTTGATCGCGGCGTAGTTCTCCATGGTGCCGTGACGATCGAGATGATCCGGCGTCAGGTTGATGAAGACGCCGACGGTCGGCCGCAGCGAGGGCGCGAGGTCGATCTGATAGGACGAGACTTCGAGAACGTAATGCCGTCCGGGCGCGAAGGGTTCGAGCGCAAGCGCCGGCACACCGATATTGCCGCCCATCTGCGCGTCACACCCCGCGTGTCTGATCAGATGCGCGGTGAGCGCCGTCGTGGTCGATTTACCGTTGGTGCCGGTGATGGCGACCAGCGGACAATCCGGTCCATGCAGCGCGCGCTCGCGGCAGAACAGTTCGATATCGCCAATCACCTCGACGCCTTCGCGCTTGGCGCGCTGCACGGTCCAGTGCGGCGTCGGATGCGTCAGCGGCACGCCCGGCGACAGCACGAGGGCGACGACATCCGACCAATCGATGTCGGCGAGGTTCGCGGTCTCGATGCCGGCAGCATTGGCCTGCTCGATCTTCAGTGGCGCGTCATCCCAGGCGATGACATGAGCGCCGCCTGCCTGCAGCGCGCGCGCGGTCAGAAGCCCCGAGCCGCCGAGGCCGAACACGGCGACTTTTTGATCGGCGAAGGTGGTGACGGGGATCATTTAGCGCAGCTTGAGCGAGGACAGCCCGGCGAGCGCTAGCACCACCGCGATGATCCAGAAGCGGATGACGATCTGCGGTTCGGTCCAGCCCATCTGTTCGTAGTGATGGTGGATCGGCGCCATCTTGAAGACGCGCTTCCCCGTCAGCTTGAACGACACCACCTGCACGATCACCGACACCGCCTCGAGCACGAACAGGCCACCGACGATGGCGAGTACGATCTCGTGCTTGATCGCGACCGCGATGGTGCCGAGCATTCCGCCGAGCGCCAGCGAACCGGTGTCGCCCATGAAGATCGAGGCCGGCGGCGCGTTGAACCAGAGAAAGCCGAGCGAGGCGCCGATCACCGCGCCGCACACCACGGCGAGCTCGCCGGTGCCGGCGACGTAGTGCAATTGCAGATACTCCGAGAACAGCGCGTTGCCGACGACGTAGGAGATCAGCCCGAAGCTCGCCGCCGCGATCATCACCGGCACGATGGCGAGACCGTCGAGGCCGTCGGTCAGGTTCACAGCGTTGCCGGCGCCGACGATGACGAAGGCGCCGAAGATGACGAACATCCAGCCGAGATTGATCACCAGTTCCTTGACGAAGGGAAAGGCCAGCGACGTCGCCATCGGCCCCTTGCCGATATAGGCGATCGCGGTGCAGGCAATCACCGCCACCGTGGCTTCGGCGATCAGCCGGGTGCGTCCGGAAAAGCCGGCATGGGTCTGCTTCGTCACTTTCAAGTAATCGTCATAGAAACCGATCAGACCGAACGCCAGCGTGACGCCGAGCACGATCCAGACATAAGGGTTGACCGGGTTGGCCCACAGCAGCGTGGCGACCAGCAGCCCCGACAGGATCATCAGGCCGCCCATCGTCGGCGTGCCTTTCTTGGTGACGAGATGCGATTGCGGCCCGTCGGTTCGGATCGGCTGGCCGCGGCCCTGCTTCAGCCGCAGCAGGTCGATGATCGGGCTGCCGAATAGAAAGACGAAGACCAGCGCGGTGACAACGGCGCCGCCGGTCCGGAAAGTGATGTAACGAAAGACGTTGAAGAACGAGATTTTATCGGAAAGTTCCGTCAGCCAATAAAACATCGAGGTCGCCTTGCCGCCGTAGGGCTCTGTCAGGCTCCGGCATCCGCCTCGGGCGCCGGGCTGCCCGCATAGACTCGTTCTAACGCTTTGACGATAGGAGCCATTTTGGACCCGAACGAGCCCTTTACCATCACCGCGTCGCCAGGACGAACGGCGCCGAGGACGGCAGGCTCCAGTTCCGCCGCAGTTCCGGCATAGCCGCCCCGACGCCCGGAGGGAAGAGCCTGCCACAGCGAATGCATCAGCGGTCCAGAACAATATACAAGATCGATACTTGCAGTCTCGAGATTGGCGGCCAGCGCCCGGTGCAGATCGGCGCCCTCGCCGCCCAGTTCCAGCATGTCGCCGAGCACGGCGATGCGACGGCCGCAAGAACCGTTCGGAAGTTTGCCGACCTCGGCCTGGCCGAGCAGCGCGATGGCCGCCGCCATCGACGCCGGATTGGCATTGTAACTTTCGTCGATCAACAGCGCGCTGCCGCCCGGCGGTCGTAACATGATCCGCGCGCCGCGACCGGTCGGCGCCCGCAACTTGCCGAGCGCCAGCGCCGCCAACGCCAGATCGGCGCCCATCAGCGACACGGCGGCGAGCACCGCCAGCGAATTGTTGATCAGATGCCGCCCCGGCGCGCCGAGCTTGTAGTGCATCTCGTTGCCGAGAATGTCGGCATGGACGCAGGAGGTATCCGCGCGCAAAGCAAAGCGCATCAATCGCGCTTCACACGATTCGTTTTCGCCGAAGGCGACGATCCGCTCGACGCCCGCCGCCTTGGCCGCTGCCCTCAGTCTTTCATATTGCGGGTTGTCGCGATTGATCACCGCGGCGCCGCCCGACTCGACACCGAGAAATATTTCGGCTTTGGCGTCGGCGATCTTCTCAACAGAACCGAAATATTCCAGGTGCACCGGCTCGACTGTGGTGACGATGGCGACATGCGGTCGCACCATCTTCACCAGCGGCGTGATCTCGCCGGCATGGTTCATGCCGATCTCGAAGATAGCGTACTTCACATCGGCCGGGCAGCGCGCCAGCGACAGCGGCACGCCCCAGTGATTGTTGTACGACGCGGCCGAGGCATGGGTCGGACCGTCGGCGCCGAGGGCCAGCCGCAGCGCCTCCTTGGTGCCGGTCTTACCGACCGAGCCAGTGACGGCGACGATCTTCGCCTCGGTGCGAGCGCGCGCGGCGCGCGCCAGATCGCGCAAGCCGTCAAGCACATCTTCGACCGACAGCAACGGCGCATCGGCGGCGAAGCGCGCACGCTGATCGCGCGCCACGACGGCAACACCGGCGCCAGCCTGCAGCGCTGCCTCGACGAAATCGTGACCGTCGCGCGCGTCGCCCTTGATGGCGAAGAAGGCCTCGCCCTTGCCGATGGTGCGGGTGTCGATGGAGATGCCGGTGATGGCGTCCGCCGGCGCGCCATTGATCTCAGCGTGCATCGCGCGGGCCATATCGGCGAGGGTCCAGAGCGGGGTCATGCCGGCAAGTCCTTCAACACGTTTGCCACCGCCTCGTGATCGGAGAAGTGCAGCGTCTTGCCACCGACGATCTGGCCGATCTCGTGGCCCTTGCCCGCGATCAGCAGCACGTCGCCTTTATTGAGGCCAGCAATGCCGGCACGGATCGCATCAGCGCGGTCGCCGACCTCGGTGGCGCCGGGCGCGGCGGCCAGGATCGCGGCGCGGATCGCGGCCGGCTGTTCACTACGCGGATTGTCGTCGGTGACAATGACCCGATCGGCTTTTGAATGCGCGACCTCGCCCATGATCGCTCGCTTGCCGGCGTCGCGGTCGCCGCCGGCGCCGAACACGACAACGAGCTTGCCCCTGGCATAGGGCCTGAGCGCCTCGAGCGCCTTGTCGAGTGCGTCCGGCTTGTGCGCGTAGTCGATGAAGATCGGCGCGCCGCGATAGCTGCCGGCGAGTTCGAGGCGGCCCTTGGCGCCGCTCAGTTTTTCCAGCGCGGCGAAGACCGGCGCCGGCCGGCCGCCGGTGGCGATGACCAGACCGGCTGCGACCGCGGCGTTATCGACCTGGAAAGCACCGACCAGCGGCAGCTTCACGTCATAGGCCTGGCCGGCGTGAACGAAGGTGACGCGCTGGGCGAAGCCGTCAATGGCGACATCGGCGATACGGATACCGTCACCGCCCTTGCCGATCGTCATCACCTTGAGGCCGCGCTTCGTTGCCGCGTCGATGACCTGCGGCGCATGCGCATCGTCGGCATTGATCACCGCGGTGCCGTTCAACGGGAGCAGATCGGAAAACAGCCGCAGCTTGGCGGCGAGATAGGCTTCCAGTGTCGGGTGATAATCGAGATGGTCGCGCGACAGATTGGTGTAGCCGCCGGCCGCAATGCGGATGCCGTCGAGCCGATGCTGATCGAGGCCGTGCGAAGAGGCTTCCAGCGCCAGATGGGTGACGCCCTCGCCCGCCAGTTGATCGAGCGAGCGATGCAGATCGACCGGATCGGGCGTCGTCAGCGAGCCGTAGATCTCGCCCCGTGGCGACACGACGCCGACCGTGCCGATGCTGGCCGCCTCATAGCCCAGCGTGGTCCAGATTTCGCGCGTGAAGGCGGCGACCGAGGTCTTGCCGCTGGTGCCGGTAACGGCGGCGATGGTCTTCGGCTGGCGCGGGAAAAATCGCGCGGCGGCCAGCGCCAAGGCGCGCCGAGCACTGGCGACCTCGACAAAGGCGACATGCACTGGCAGCCCGGCCGGCTTGTGTTCGGCGGCGACGGCGACGGCGCCGGCCTCGACGGCCTTGGCAGCGTACTGCGCGCCGTCGGCCTTGCTGCCGGCGATGGCAATGAAGAGATACCCGGGCTGCACCTTGCGGCTATCGGATGAAACGCCGGTGATGGCCAGGTGCGCGAATCCCGGACCGAGCATCGCCTCGGTAAGGAGATCGCCGAGGATCACCGCACCACCTTGCCGCTGGCCAGGATCAACTGATCGGCAGTGGGCAGATCGAAACGCGGCTGCATGTCGAGCAGCGGACCGATGCGCGAGATCACCTTGGCCGCCGTCGGCGCGGCGTTCCAGCCGGCGGTGGCGAAGCCGTAGGTTTCCTTGGTCGGATGGGGCTCGTCGAGCATAATCAGTAGCAGGTATTTCGGCTTGTCCGCCGGCAGCACAGCGATGAAATCGGTCAACAATTTGTTCTTGGCATAGCGGCCATTGACGACCTTCTCCGCCGTGCCGGTCTTGCCGCCGACATAGTAGCCCGCAACGTTGGCCTTGGTACCGGTGCCCTTTTCGGAATTGAGCCGCATCAGATAGCGCATCTGCAGCGACGTCTCCGGCTTGAGCACCTGCCTCGCTAAAGCACGCGCTTCTTCCGGCGACCGCTTCAGGAAGGTCGGCGGGATCAGGAGACCGCCGTTCATTACGGCACCGACGCCCATCAACGCCTGCAACGGCGCCACCGACAGGCCGTGACCGAAGGCGATCGTCACCGTGTTCAATTCGCCCCAGCGCTTCGGCACGATCGGCTCGGCGCTTTCCGGGAGCTCGGTGCGCAGCCGGTCGAGCTGTCCCATCTTCTTCAGGAACGCCCGGTGATATTCCGGTCCGAGCGACAGCGCCATGCGCGCCGCGCCGATGTTCGACGAATAGGTGAAAATCTCCGGCACGCTGAGCATGCGCGGCAGTGGATGATCGTCGTGAATGGTGAAGCGGCCGTAGCGCAGCGTCTGGTGCCCGTCGAACTGCGAGTTGAGCGTGACCCTGCCGGAGTCAAGCGCCATCGCGAGCGTGAATATCTTGAAGGTCGAGCCCATCTCGAAAACGCCGGTGGTCAGACGGTTGATGCGGGTCGGGTCGTTGGCCTCGCGCGGATTATTCGGGTCGTAGTCCGGCTCCGACACCATGGCGACGATCTCGCCGGTGTTGACATTGAGCACGATGCCGGCCGCCGCTTTGGCGGAGAATTTCTCGCGCGCCTTGACGAGCTCGTCGCGCAGCGCGAATTGCACGCGCAGATCGAGGGCGAGATCGACCGGCCGCTGCAGGCGGTCGGTGGCAAGGCCGGCCATGTGCAGCGCGGCGAGACCCTGCCCGTCGAGCCACTTCTCCATGCCGGCAATACCCTGGTTGTCGACGTTGACGTGGCCGATCTCATGGGAGACCACCGGGCCATTCGGATAGATACGCTTGTTCTCGGTGAGGAAGCCGATGCCGGGAAGGCCGAGCCGGTAGATTTCCTTCTGCTGCTTGGGCGTGATCTCGCGCTTGAGCCACACGAAGCCGCGGTTCGACGACAACCGCTCGCGCAACTCCTTGGCGTCGAGCTCGGGCAAGGTCGCGGTGAGCAGTTCGACCGCTTCGTCGACGTCGATCAGCTTGCGCGGCTCGGCAAACAGCGATGGCGTCTTCACGTCGGTGGCAATGATCGCGCCGCGGCGATCGACGATGTCGGGACGCGCGGTCGCGACCGCGTCCTGGGTTACGCTGCGGCGACCGCTATGGCTGTCGCTGACGATCGCAAACACCACGAGGCGACCGGCGATGACGCCGTAGAGCCCGATGAAAACGACCATCGCCAGCAACAGCCGTGCTTTCGCCTTGACGTTTCGATCGACGTTGGCGCCGTACAGCATCGTGCGCAGCAGGCGCTGCCAGCGCGTTTCGCCGCGCTTTGCCGTCGCGGCGGAAGTTGCGGTGCCGATTACGCTCATCGCACCGCTCCACGGTTGCCGATGCTGCCGGTGGTTTCGGCCGGCGCCTTTTGGCCCGGTACAATCATCGAGGCGATCGGATCGTCCTGCGGCGGCACTTCGGGCGGGCGCGGCGGCAGATTGTCGAACGTGTCGAACTGCGTCGTCTTCATTGGCTGCAATTTCAAATGGCGCTCGGCGAGCCCTTGAATGCGCGCCGGCGTCTGCAGCTTGGCCCACTCGGCGCGCAGGCTGGCGACGACGTCACGCTCGTGCCGCAACTGACCGCGCAGCTTGGCGACGCGCTCGGCCTGCAGCGTGGAATCGAACTTGATCTTGTAGACGTAGGATGCCGCCGAGATCAGCGCGGCGATGACGAGGATGTGGAGGATCCGCATCATGTCAGGCGCCCCGCATCACGTCATCGATGGACGGCAGGCGCGGCAGCAGATCGTCGAGATCGCCGGCAAGCGGCGCCGCCGCGGTGCGCTCGGCCGCGCGCAGCTTGGCCGACCGAGCTCGCGGATTGCGCGCGACTTCGTCATCATCGGCGACCACCGGCTTTTTCGTCAGCGTCAGGAAGCGCGCTTCGCTGCGCTCGACATCGGGCAGATGGCGCGAGCCGGCGCGGGTCTCGGCGCGCGAGGCAAGATACGACTTGACGATGCGGTCCTCGAGCGAATGGAACGAGACGACGACCAGACGGCCGCCGGGCCTGAGGATGCGTTCGGCGGCGAGCAACGCGGACGTCAGCTCGCCGAGTTCATCGTTCACGAATATGCGCAGCGCCTGGAACGTACGCGTTGCCGGATGGATCTCGTTCGGCTTGGCGCGAACCGCCGAGGCGACGATGGCGGCGAGCCGCGCAGTCGTTTGGATCGGCGCCTCGCCGCGCGCCTTGACGATGGCGCGGGCGACGCTGCGCGAATGCCGCTCTTCGCCAAGCCGATAGATGATGTCGGCAAGGTCGCGTTCACCGGCCTGCGCGACGATATCGGCGGCGCTCGGGCCATCGCCGCCCATGCGCATGTCGAGCGGGCCGTCGAAGCGGAACGAGAAGCCGCGCTCGGGCTGGTCGAGTTGCATCGACGACACGCCGATGTCGAGCACGATGCCGTCCACCTGCGGCGCGCCACAGTCCTGGGCGACGCCGTCGAGGTTGGAAAAACGGTCTTCGACCAGGGTAAGCCGGCCGCCGGACGCTTCGACCAGATCGGCGCCGCGCGCCACCGCGCTCTGGTCGCGGTCGATGCCGATGACGCGCGCGCCCAGCGCCGCGTCGAGGATCAGGCGTGTATAACCGCCGGCGCCGAAGGTGCCGTCGATGTAAAGGCCGCCGTCGTGCACATCGAGGAACTCGACCGCCTGGCGGCCGAGCACCGGGATATGCGGCATGGCGAACCCGGAATCGTCGCGCAATGCCATCATGCTCCGTGCCAATCCCCGCGAATCGCTCCAGTCTCGCCTATTCCCTGTTCCGCGGCGTTCGCCGCCAAGGCGCCGGCGCATCGGACCATGCTCTCGGACCTCATCGCAGCAGGCTCCAGCCCTTCTGAATGAGATTGCGATGGCGACCATGGGCGAAAAACGGCATTAGGGGACGGACCGAGCGCCGCCCCCCTCGCGAAGGCGCCGACGCAGCGATCGGTCCATTAAGCCACTCTTAAACTTAAGGATTTGTTTCGATTCCGGGGCCAAAAGGTGGCCCCGCTTGATTTCCGCGACGGCGAGGGCAAATAGAGGCTCCTCACCTCCTTGTCGAACTGGACGTACCCCCGGCCATGGCCGCCTTTCAGCCGGATTCTTTCGTCGTTGCCGATGTCGTACCGTCCCCGAACGTGGACGAACGGGCCGGCGGCCGACGCCCGGACCTGATTCTATTGCACTACACCGGCATGCAGACCGGCGACGCCGCGCTTGAGCGGCTGACCGCGGCCGAATCCAGGGTTTCGGCGCATTACGTCGTGTTCGAGGACGGCCGGATCGTCCAGTGCGTACCCGAGGCCAAGCGCGCCTGGCATGCCGGCGTCTCGTTCTGGGCCGGGGAGACGGACATCAATTCCTGTTCGATCGGCATCGAAATCGTGAACCCCGGTCATGAATTCGGCTATGCCGACTTCCCGCTGCGCCAGACCGCGGCGGTGATCTCGCTGTGCAAGTCCATTGTGACACGGCGCGGCCCCATCCGCCCGGATCGCGTGCTGGCGCATTCCGACGTGGCGCCGTCGCGCAAGCAGGACCCGGGCGAAAAGTTCCCGTGGGAACTCCTGAGCGACTCAGGGATCGGCCACTGGGTGCGCCCGGCGCCGGCCAACATGGACGGCGTCAAGCTGCACCCCGGCGACCGTAGCGACGGGGTGGCGCGGCTGCAGCGCATGCTGGCCACTTACGGCTACGGCGTCGAGGAAACCGGCCAGTATGACGACAAGACGCGCGACGTCATCACCGCCTTCCAGCGTCACTTCCGGCCGGCACGCGTCGACGGCATCGCCGATCCGTCGACGCAGATGACCTTGCGCGCGTTGGTCGACACCCGGCCGCCGCCGCTCGGCTGACGACCGCTATTTTCCGCAATAGGCTTCCAGCCGGTAGCCGTCCGGATCGATGACGAAGGCGGCGTAGTAGTTGTCGCCATAGTCCTTGCGCAGGCCGGGCGCGCCGTTGTCGGTGCCGCCATTCTTCAGCGCCGCCGCGTGAAAGGCATCGATGCTTTCGCGGCTCGGCGCCGCGAAGCAGACGTGCAAACCCGATTCCATGTCGGCCGGCACCGGCCGCTTTGCTGGAATGATCCAGAGCGCAATCGCGTCGCGGCCGTAACCGAGCATGTCCTCGCGCTGATATTTCAACGTCACGCCCAGCGGCGCCAAGGCCGCGTCGTAGAAGCGCCGCGTCCGCGCGAGGTCGCGCACGCCGAACGAGATGTGATCGAACATGTTATCGTCTCCTGTTGGTCAATTTCGCCGTGCGTGGAAATCGGATTGCTGAAACCAGGTCGCGCCGCCATCGGTCGATCGCTCGCCGCGCCAGCGGAATGAATCCGCCGTGATCTCGGAAAAGCTCCATCGGATATGAACGCCAGCGGCGTCGCCGAGTTGCACGATGTCGCGGCCCTGCGCGCGGCCGATCTGCCGGGTGTAGAGCTGTTTCAGCGGATCGCTCCACAGAATGTGCCAGCCATCGATGCCGGGATCGTAGACCCGCAAGGTCGAGCCATAAAACAGGCCGGGCAGAATCCAGACATCCTGAATAGCGCGCCCGTCGAGCACCCAGGCGAAGTGGATCTCACCCTGCCCACGATGTTGCGTGCCATCGTCCTTGTTGACGGTGGCGTCGAAGGTCCAGTCGCCGATGAAGCGGCTGTAGAGCTTCAGCTTGTCGGCGCGGTCCGCCGCGGGGCCGGACGAGGACAAGGTTTCGATAAATCGCGAAGTTTGTGAGGCCATCCTAGTGCTCCGTCGTATCACGGCAGAGCTAATGGACGCGGCTTCGGTACGCTTGGGAAAAATTGCTATTCTGCGCGGGCGTCCGGCGTTTCAACGCCGGGCAATCCGCGCTAGATTGGAGCCATGGCCGCAACCTCCACCGTCATTGCAGAAAGTCCGGGCTGGCAGGTCCGCGACATCATTTGCGACAGCGGACCGGGCGACAAGGCGTTCGAGGAACAGCATGGCGGCGTCTCGATCGCCGTGGTCACGCGGGGTTCATTCCAGTATCGCACGCGCGCCGGATCCGCGGTTCTGGTGCCGGGTTCATTGCTGCTCGGCAATGCCGGCGCCTGCTTCGAATGCGGCCACGAACACGCGCCGGGCGATCGTTGCCTCGCCTTCCATATGACACCGCAATGCTTCGAGGACATCGTCGCCGCGTCCGGCGGCGGCAAAACGACTTTCGACCGCCCGGCTTTGCCGCCGCTTCAGGAACTCACGCCGATCCTCGCCGCCGCCGAAGCCGCGCGCGATAGCCGTGACAATGGGGCCTTCGAAGAGGTCATGCTGCGCCTGTCCGCCGCCGTCGCGGCGCTGCTGACGCCGTCGCGCCGGCGACAGGTGCCGAGTATCCGCGACGAGCGCCGCGTCACGCTGGCGGCGCGGCGCATCGAAGCCGATGCCGATACGAAACTCACGATCGCGGCACTGGCGCGCGACGCGGCGATGAGCCCGTTTCATTTCCTGCGCACCTTCCGGCAGGTCATCGGCGTCACGCCCCATCAATACATCCTGCGCACGCGGCTCAATCGCGCCGCGCTCCGGCTGCGCGGCGGGGACGAGCCGGTGGCGATGATCGCGTACGATGCCGGCTTCAACGACCTGTCGACCTTCAACCGCCGCTTCCGCCGCCTGATGGGCATAACGCCGAGCGACTATCGCAGCGGCGGGCGGGCGGCTTAAGAGCCGCTGCGCGCGCCCGCCATATTGGCGATGCGCCACGGCGCGTGACCAAAACGCTCGCGAAGGAATTCGATGAACACGGCGACGCGCGGCAGCCGGTTGCGGCCGGTCGGATAAACGGCGGCCAGCGGAAACGGCTCGACGTGGTGGATCGCAGTGAGCAGCGGCACCAACTGGCCTTTCTGCAACGGATCGCCGACGATGACGTCGGACAAGCGGATGATGCCGGCGCCTTCGATCGCCATGCGTAACGCTGCCTCGGCGCTGTCGGTGGTGACGCGCGGCCGCACGTCGACGACGTCTATGCCACTCCGGGTCTTGAACGGCCAGCGACTGAGCCCGGGACCGGCGACGACGATGCAATCATGCGCCTTGAGATCGGCCGCGGTCTGCGGCGTGCCGCGCTGCGCCAGATAAGATGGCGCCGCGCAGATCACGCGCTCGAGGTCGGCCAGCTTGCGCTGGATGAACGGGCCTTCCGGAATGTGACCCGAGCGCACGGCAATGTCGGTTTGCTCCTCGATCAGATCGACCAGCCGATCGGTGATCGACAGTTCGATCTCGATTTCGGGGTAGCGCGCCAGGAACTCGGGAAGCGCGCGGGTGAGCTGGTGCAGGCCGAAGGCCGTACCGGAATTGATGCTCAGTTTGCCGCGCGGCGCGCCGCGGACCCGCGCCACTTCGGCCTCGGCCTCCTCGATGTCGGCCACGATTTGCCGGGCCCGGGCGAGAAAGGTCTCTCCTTCCGGCGTCAGGGCCAACCGGCGTGTACTCCGTTCCAGGAGCCTGACACCGAGCCGGTCCTCGAGCCGCGACACGAGCTTCGAGACGGCGGAGGGCGTAATCCCTAAGTCACTGGCGGCTTGAGAGAAATTTCCCCGGTCCATGACGCGGACGAAGACCCGCAGGTCGGATGTCGTATCCATATCTATTCCATTCGTTCACAGATGTATGCGTATATTAGCGGATTATCATTTCAATGGAAGATAATACTATGCAGTTAACGCATGGGGAATGACCAACCCCTCACGCGTTCGGAGAGAAAGATGACCAGCTTCCACATTCCGGCCAACCCGACCGCTGCCGACATCGAACGCGTCGTCGCCGCCGCCCGCGCCAGCCGCGCCGAGGCTCTGCGCGCCGCCGCCGCCGAGCTGAACACGACGATCAAGCGTTTCTTCGCCGGCTTTCATCGCCCGGCCGCCCACAAAGGCGCCGCCGCCTAACCGAATTCTCGAAGGCTGAACCTCCTGCGAGACGTCTGAGCTAGCGCGCCGTTCCCTCCAGTTGGCGCGCTTGACTTGCCTCCCAAGGCAATCCCCGGACCGGTCCCCCCTCGACCGGTCCGGGATTTTTTTGGCTTTTCTCTTTGCGCGTCTCTTGGCGCACGACCTTTTCCGAAAGCCGGAAACCACTTTTCGGGATCATGCGCGATCGCTTGCCGGCTTGCCTTGACGGCAACCCCGCCAATCTCCATTCCTTTATGTGTCAGTCGGCCGGACGGCCGCTCCGCGCCAATGCCGAAAGGTGGCCGGGGAGGAAAGTCCGGGCTCCATGGACAAACGGTGCCGGATAACGTCCGGCGGGACTTGCGCCTCACCGCGCCGGTTTCAGGGACAGTGCCACAGAAAACAAACCGCCTCGGCCACGTAGCGTATCGGCCGCGGTAAGGGTGAAAAGGTGCGGCAAGAGCGCACCGCGTCTTCGGCAACGAAGACGGCACGGCAAACCCCACCGGGAGCAAAACCGAATAGGGATGACGCTGACGCCTTCGGGCGCCAGGCCTGTCCAGGTCAGTCATCCGGGTAGGTTGCACGATGCGCCGGGCAACCGGCGCACCAGATGAATGGCCGTCACGTCCGCGCGTTCGCGCTCGGGCCATACAGAACCCGGCTTACAGGTCGGCTGATACGATGACGAGGGCTCGGCGGGAAATCGCCGGGCCCTCACCAGTTCTGGCGTCACGCTTCGCCGGTGAGCGCCTTCATCTTGCCGATCAGGCGCTGGATATCGACCGGCTTGGTGTCGAAGTCGTCGCAACCGGCATTGCGCGCCTTGCTCTCGTCTTCGGCCATGGCGTGCGCGGTCAGCGCGATCACCGGAATCTCTTTCGTCGCCGGATCGGCCTTGACGCGGCGCGTCGCCTCCCAGCCGTCGATCACCGGAAGGCTCATGTCCATCAGAATGATGTCGGGACTTTCCGAACCGGCCATGGTCACCGCCTGCTGACCATCGACCGCCATCACCACCTCGTAGCCGTTGCGCGCGAGACGGCGAGAAAGCATGTCGCGATTCATCTCATTGTCTTCGACCAGCAGAACTTTCATCAGCGGCAGTCCCTATTTTCGTCCGACATTCTGATGTGACGCGGCGTGATGGCGGCGGGCCAAAGCCGACAGCGCCGAACCCAATGTCCCGATCGGTTGGCCGCTCTTGCTCAGCACCAGCAGCGTGCGTTCGGCCAGCACGCTGCGTTCGTTTTCGCTGAGATCCTTGGCGGTGAGCACGACGATCGGCACTTCGCTCATGCTGTCGATTTCGCGCACCTTCTCGAGAAATTCGAAGCCGTCCATCTCCGGCATCATCAAATCGAGCAGGATAAGCGACGGCGTCTTGTTGCTGGCGAGCCAGCCGAGCGCCTCGCGGCCATTGGCGGCCTGCGCCGGCGTCAAGCCCGCCGCCTTGACGGTCGATGCCACGACCTCGCGCACATCCGCATCGTCGTCAACGATCAGGATCACCGAGTCGGCTTTCGCCGGCGCCAGCTTGCGCAACAGCGCGGTCAGCCGGTTACGATCGATCGGCTTGGTCATGAACTCCGAGGCGCCGAGCGAGAAGCCGAGATTGCGGTCGTCGACGATGGTCAGCATGATCACCGGGATCTGCTCCAGCGCCGGCTCCGACTTCATGATGCCGAGCACCGACCAGCCGTCGATCTTCGGCATCTGCACGTCGAGCGTGACGATGTCGGGCGGCGTTTTGCGCATGATGGCCAACGCCTCGGCGCCGTCGCGGGCGTGCAGCAGAACATAGCCCTCGCGGCCGAGCGTCGCCGACAACACATCGTGCACCGCCGGATCGTCGTCGACGATCAGCACGGTGATCGCCGAGGCGACGCCTTCCGGCGCCAGGCCGAGATCCTCGGCCACGGTCGCATCAGCGTTGCCGCCTTCGCGATCGGGCAGCACGATGCTGAAGGTCGTGCCCTTCCCCGGCGCACTGACGACGTCGATCGTGCCGCCGAGCATGGTGACGAAATGCCGGGTAATGGTGAGTCCGAGTCCGGTGCCACCGAAATTCCGCGTGGTCGAAGAATCGGCCTGGGTAAACGCCTGGAACAGCCGACCCAATTGCTCCGGCGTCATGCCGATGCCGCTGTCGCCGACGTCGAAGCGCAACTGCTCGACGCCGTGCTCGTCCGTCTCGCGCGACAGCCGCAGCAGCACGGTGCCCTGCTTGGTGAACTTGGCGGCGTTGCTCAACAGGTTGATCAGGCACTGCTTGATCTTGGTGATGTCGGTCCTCAGCGCGCCGATATCCGGCGGGCATTCAATGACCAGCCGGTTCCCGTTCTTGACGATCATCGGCTCGACGATGGTCTTGACGTCGGCGATCGCCTTCTTGAGATCGACGCGCTCGAGATAGACCTCCATCTTGCCGGCTTCGATCTTGGAGAGATCGAGAATTTCATTGATCAGTCCGAGCAGATGCTTGCCAGCGGCACTGATCTTTTCCAGATCGCCGAGCGCCGCTTCGTCCCCGCGGTCCTGCGCGTCCTCGGCCAGCAATTCGCTGTAGCCGATGATGGCGTTAAGCGGCGTGCGCAGTTCGTGGCTCATATTGGCGAGGAAGGACGACTTCACCTTGTTAGCGGATTCGGCATCCTCCATCGCCTTGCGCAGCGCCAGTTCCTGCTTTTTGCGCTCGGTGATATCGGTGTAGATGGCGATGAAACCGCCGCCCGGCACCGGGTCACGCCGCACTTCCATGACCATGCCGTCCGGCCGCGTGCGCTCGAAGGAATGCGAGGTCGCCAGCACCTTGAGGCGCTTCTCCAGCTCCTTCTCGATATCGGCATCGGGCCCGAATTCGCCGCGGGTGCCGAGATAGCGGATGTAGTCGGAGAAGGTGCGGTCGGTACCGAGGAATTCCTCGGGCATTTCCAGATAATCGACGAAGCGCTGGTTCCAAGTGACCAGCTTGTGCTTGGCGTCGTACATGGCGACGCCGTTCTGCATGTGGTCGAGCGTCGCGCGCAGAAAGGCGTGTTCTTCCTCGGACGACAATGTTCGCTTCAAATGGACTTGCACCGGTCAGCCCCGCAATTGGCAGCGCGCGCCCCGAGCTTTAGGCCAGCCGCGCTCATTCCTCCAGCAGAAAATACGTCTCCATCGGGCCCTTGCCCTTCACCTCAATGATGCCGCGCGGCTCGAGCGGAAAGCGCCCCTTGAGCGCCCGGCAGGTCGCCTCGGTCAGATGGATACGACCGGTCAGCGAATGCGATTCCATGCGGCTCGCGGTGTTGACGCTGTCGCCCCAGACGTCATAGGCGAATTTGTGCGTGCCGATGACGCCGGCGACGATCGGACCGGTGTGGATGCCGATGCGGGCGTTGAGCGCCAGGCCGGTCTCGGCGGCGACGTCGCGTACCGCCCGCATCATGCGCGGCGCCAGGGTGACAATGCGTTCGGCGTGGTCGGCCTGCGGCTCGGGAATGCCGGCCGCCGCCATATAGGCATCGCCGATGGTCTTGATCTTCTCGACGCCGGCCTCGGCGGCGAGCGCGTCGAACTCGGTGAAGATGCGGCCGAGGAAATCGAGCACGCGCTCGGCCGGCATGGTGCCGGACAGAACGGTGAAGCCGGCAAGATCGCAGAACAGGATGGTCGATTCGGAGACACGGTCGGCGATCTTCAGTTCGCCGTCGCGCATGCGATTGACGATGCTCGACGGCAGGATGTTGAGCAGCAGCGTCTCAGACTTTTTCTTCTCCGCCTCGAGGTCGGCGACGAACTTCTTCTCGCGGTCGCGCAACCACTTCTTCTCCAGCGACGAGTTGATGCGCGTGCGCAGCAGGATCGGGTCAAACGGCTTCGGCAGGTAGTCCTCGGCGCCCGCCTCGATGCAGCGCACGACGCTGTCGAGCTCGTCGAGCGCCGAGATGACGATGACCGGGACATGCGCGGTGCGCGCGTCGCTCTTGAGGCGCGTCAGCACCTCGAAGCCGCTGACCTCCGGCATAATGAGATCGAGCAGCACCAGATCGAAGTCGCCCTCGGCGGCGAGTTTGAGCCCCTGCGCGCCGTCGGCGGCGGTGACGACGGCATGGCCTTCGCGCGTCAGCCGCCGCTCCAGAACGTCGCGATTGGCGGCGTTGTCGTCGACGACGAGAATACGGCTCTGCCGGTCGAGAAGGTGCGAGGCGCCGATGTGCAACGGCTGCACCGTGCGCAGCACGTCGGCGACGATGCCAGCGTGAGCGGCGAGCTTGTCTTCCTGCGCGATCGGCGCGTCGTCGGCGTGCGTCAGCGCCACCATGGCGTCGATCTGACCGAGCAACTGATCGGCGGCCTGCTTGAGCTTGAAGAGATCGTCGCGCAAGGCGCTGTCGCCGTCGCCTTCCATGTCCTCGATCAGCATCTCGCTATAGCCGATGACCGCATTGAGCGGCGTACGCAGGTCGTGGCGCAGACGGCGGTTGAAGTCGTGATCGTTGTCGCCGGCTCCGCCCTGGCCGGCGACCACGGCGGCGACAAAGGCGTTGAGCTTGGCTGCGGCGCTCTGCATGCGGTCGAGATCGTTCAGGATGTCGTCACGGCCGAGGCGGCGCGCATCCTCGCTCAGGATGTCGAGGAAGTCGCCAATCGCCAGCGCCGGCGCCTGGATCTCCTGACGCAAATATGCGGCAAGCGCCCGGTTGAGGCGTTGATCGTTATCGTCGCTCGACAAGCCTTACCCCTTGCTGCAGCGCCCGCGACATTAGAGTTGCCGCGCCACGATTGCAAAAGAGTTGGTGACAATTCCGCCGCAATCCGTTCAGTCGCAATTCAGCCTCGGAACCGCACCATGCCGTCAGCGTTAATAGGAGATATTCCGGCCCGCCTTGGGCCCTGATCGCGCAACTTGCTGTCTGCCGTCGTTGCGCCGCGTTCCCCTTCAATCCGGAGTCCTGTCACGATGACATCCGCCAGATCGTTCCTGCTTGCCTGCACCGCACTGACCGCAGTCGCGGGCTTTGCTATGCCGTCCTCGCAGGCTCACGCCGCGCCCGCCAATCTGGTGATCGCCCAGACCGAGCCCGCGCCGCCGCCGGGTCCGCCGCCTGCGGATAATAAGAAGAAGGAAGAACCGAAAAAGCCGCCGGCGCCGCATGGACCGCCGCCAGCCGCCAAGCCACCGGCGCCTCCGCCGCCGCCCGCCATCCATCACCCGGCGCCGCCGCCGCCTCCGGCCGTCCATCACCCCGCACCGCCGCCCCCGCCGGCCGCACATCCGCCTGCGCCGCCGCGTCCGACCGTGCCGCCGCCTGCCGCCCAGCCGAAGCCCGCTGCGCCACCTCCGCCTCCGGCGGCTCAGCCCAAACCGGCTGCGCCACCGCCGCCTCCAGCGGCGCAGACCAAACCGCCTGCCCCACCGCCACCTCCGGCTGCGCAGACCAAACCAACTGCGCCGCCACCACCGCCGGCCGCGCAAACCAAACCGGCTGCGCCGCCACCACCACCGTCGGCCGCCCAAACCAAACCGGCTGCGCCACCGGCGCCGGCGGCTCAACAGCAGCCGCAACAGGGTCCGAACCAGCCGCCCAACGGCACGGCCGCTCGCGCGCCGCAGCCCAATCGTCCGGCGATTGCGCCACCGCCGCCGCCGACCCAGGCCCGCTCGGCCGCCGACTTCATTCGCCGCAACAACCAGGCGCCGACGCGCGGCGTCGAGGATCTGCGCCGCGAACGTCATGAAGTGCGCGAGGGCAATCGCACCATCATCACCGAGGGTGATCGAACCATCGTGCGCGACGGCAATCGCACCTTCATCCGCCACAACGAAGCCGACCGCTTCGCTGTCGATGCGCGCGACGTGCGCGTCATGGAGCGCGGCAATGACACGATCAGCGTCATCGTCCGTCCGGACGGCACGCAAATCATCACCACCACCGACCGTAGCGGCCGGCTGCTGCGCCGTGTCCGCCGCGATCGCGATGGCCGCCAGATCGTGATCATCGACAATAGCTATAGCGGTCCGCAACAGAACTTCTTCGTCAACGTGCCGCCGCCGCGTTGGCGCGGCCCGCGGGACCGCTACATCCTCGATGGCGACGGCATCACGCGCGATGCCATCTGGAGTCTCTTCATGGCACCGCCGATCGAGCGCATCGATCGCCGCTATACGCTCGAGGAAGTCCGCTACAGCGAACCGCTGCGCGCCTACATGCCGCGCATCGATCTCGACATCCACTTCGACAGCGGTTCATGGCAGCTGACGCCGAGCCAGATCGATCGGCTGGCCGAAATCGCCGACGGCCTCAACCGCGCCATCTCACGCAATCCGCGCGAGGTGTTCCTGATCGAAGGCCATACCGACGCCGTCGGCAACGCCGAGGACAACCTGTCGCTGTCCGATCGCCGCGCCGAAGCCGTGGCGGTGGCACTCACCGAGCAATTTCAGGTACCGCCGGAAAACCTGGTGACGCAAGGCTACGGTGAGGAATATCTCAAGGTGCCGACCGACGGACCGTCCCGCGAGAACCGCCGCGTCTCGATCCGACGCATCACGCCACTGATCGACCGACAGGCGGGCCGCTAACCGAGCACCACCAACAGCCCGAAGCAAGAACAGCCTCCGGACGTTGTCCGGGGGCTGTTTCTATTTCCGGCCAAGCCATCAAACCGGATTTCCGGGAACTTTCATCACCCCGCCCCGTTGTCACCGGCATCGCCGTCGGACGGAAGGAGCCGCGAGGCTCGCCAGCGGCGCATCGAGGCGACACCAATTTCCCAAGGAGATCGTGCGATGTCTATTGGCACCATCATTCTGATTATTCTGATCATCGCTTTGCTCGGCGGCTTCTCCGGCATCGGCGGCGGCCCATTCTACGGCACCGGCTATTACGGCGGCGGCGGCCTGGGCCTTGTGATCATCGTGCTGCTGATTCTGATCCTGATGGGACGACTGTAGCGGCGACAGCTATCGTCAATAGAAAAGCCGGCGCATGCGGATGGCATGCGCCGGCTCCTGTGGCTCCGGATTAGGGAGCGTTTCTTACTTCTTGTTGTAGGCCGCGAGGATCGCCTCGCCGTCGGCGCCGGCCTTCTTCTTCCAGTCGGCGGTGAGCTGCTCGCCGATCTTCTTCAGGCTGGCCTTGAGCGCGGCGCTCGGCGGCTGAACTTTCATGCCCTTGGCCTTGAGCTGGTCGAGGTACCAGCCGGCCTTCTCTTCCCACATCTTCCAACCGCGGGCTTCGGCGGTCGCGGCCGCCTTCAGCACGGCTTCCTGCGTCGGCTTGTCGAGCGCATCGAACGCCGCCTTGTTGACGAAGGTGATGTCCTTCGGGATCCAGGCCTGCACGTCATAGAAGTTGGTCAGGGTTTCCCAGACCTTCGAGTCGTAGCCGGTGCCGCCCGACGACATGAAGGAGTTGACCACGCCGGTCGCCAGCGCCTGCGGCAGTTCGGCGGCCTGGATCGTCACGGTCTGGGCGCCGACGAGTTCGCCGATGCGCGCGGTGCCGACGTTATAGGCGCGCCACTTGAGGCCCTTCATGTCCTCGATCGTGTTGAGGTCCTTCTTGGTATAGATGCCCTGCGGCGCCCACGGCACCGCGAACAACACCTTGAGACCCTGCGCCGCGAGCTTCTTCTCGATGATCGGCTTGGAGGCGAGCCACAGCTTCTTGGCTTCGGGGAAGCTGGTCGCGAGGAACGGCACGACGTCGACGCCGAAGACCGGATCCTCATTCTCATGGATCGAGATCAGCACTTCGCCGGCCTGCGCCTGCCCGGTCTGCACGGCGCGCTTGATGTCCGGCGCCTTGAATAGTGACGCGCCCGGATGAACCGTGATTTCGAGCTTGCCCTTGGTGGCGTCGGCGACGTCCTTGGCAAACATCGACAGGTTGACGCTGTGCGGATTATCGGCCGGATAAGCGGCCGGAAGATTCCATTTGGTCTGGGCCACGGCCGGCTGCACGCTGAGCGCAGCGGCGGCCAACAGGCCGAGCATGGCAGTACGGATCATCGGTTTTGACATTGTTTGCCTCACACCTTGCTGTTGATTGTCCAAATCCTAGCAGAAAACGTCCCCGGCAAAGCAAGCCCCGTCAGCCGGTCGGGAACGCCAGTCGGGGCAGAACGAGAGCGATTTGCGGGAATTCGGTGATGATGAACACGGCGGCCAGCAGCAGAATGAAGAACGGAAAAGCCGCCTTGGCCACCGTCATCGTGTCCTTGCCGCTCATGCTTTGCAGCACGAACAGGTTGAAGCCGACCGGCGGCGTGATCTGCGCCATCTCGACATGGATGATCAGGTAAATGCCGAACCAGATCAGGTCGAGGCCGGCCTGCTGCACCATCGGCAGCACGACCACGGCGGTCAGCACGATCATCGAGATGCCGTCGATCAGGCAGCCGAGGATGATGTACATGATCGACAGATACAGCGCGAGCATGCTCGGCGTCAGGTTCTGACCCTTGACCCAGACCGCCAGCGCCGCCGGAATGCCGGTATAGGCCATCGCCGCCGTGGCGAAGGCTGCACCGGCGAGGATGAACATGATCATGCAAGTGAGCCGCGTCGCGCTCATCACGCTCTCGAAGAACGTCTTGCGCGTCAGCGTGCCGCTCCACCAGGCGAGGATCAGCGAGCCGGTCACGCCCCAGGCGGCGCATTCCGTCGCGGTGGCGAAACCGAGCACCAGCGCGAAGAACACCGCGAGGATCAAGAGCAGGCACGGCAGCAGCTTGGTCGACTGCCGCAGCTTTTCCTTGAATGGCAGCGGCGGATCGCGCGGCGGCACTTTCGACGGATTGAGCAGCGACCAGCCGGCGATGTAGCCGGAGTACAAAACCATCACGAGGACGCCCGGCAGGAAGCCGGCGAGGAAGACCTGCAGCACCGAGACGTTGGCGGTGACGGCATAGACCACCATCGGAATCGACGGCGGTATGAGCAGGCCGAGCGTGCCGGAGCCGGCCAGCGAGCCCAGAGCGAGACCGGGATCGTAGCCGCGCTTTTCCAGCTCCGGCAGCGAGATCTTGCCGATGGTGGCGCAGGTCGCGGCCGATGAACCCGACACCGCGGCAAAGATGCCGCAGCCGACGACGTTCACATGCACCAGACGGCCCGGCAGCCACTGCACCCAGGGCGACAGGCCGCGGAACATCTCTTCCGACAGCCGGGTGCGGAACAGGATTTCGCCCATCCAGATGAAGAGCGGCAGCGCGGCGAGCGTCCACGACGCACTCGAACTCCACACTGTCGTCGCCAGCACCGAGCCGACCGGCACGCTGGCCGACAGGTTCATGGCGATATAGCCGACGATGCCGATCGCCACCGCGATCCAGACGCCGCTGCCGAGAATGAAGATGAGCGCCGCGAGCAGGACCAGCGCCAGATCGACCAGGGGCAACGACATCAGCCGGCCCCCCCGGCTGCAACGCGCTCGACGAATTCATCGGGCGAACTCGGCGGCTCTTTCTCGTAGCTCGGCTTGTTGCCCTTGAGCACGTGGATCATTTCGTCGATCAGCGCGATGGCGAGAATGACGAGACCGGCGCTATAGCCGATCTGCGGGATCCACAGCGGCACAGAAATGACGCCGGTCGACATGTCATGGAAGCGGAAGGAGTCGTAGGTCATCCGCACCGCGAACCAGGAGAAATACACGGTGAAGATCGTGGCGATGCCGAGCGCGATCAATTCCACTGCCCAGCGCTTTTTCCCGGTCACTTTCTCGACCACCAGGCCAACGCGGATCATCTCGCCGCGTTTGAAGGTGTGAGCGAGGCCGAGAAACGCCATCGCCGCCATGCACCAGGAGGCGAAATCGTCGCCGGCCGGGATATTGACGTCGAACTCGCGGCCGACCGACATGAACATCATGATGGCGAAGATCGCCACCAGGAAGAACCCGGCGGCGTATCCCGACCACAAATACAGCTTATCCAGCGCGATACGGATCATGCGATCTCCGTTCTGATAGTGGCCGCAGGTGCGGTTTCGGTGCAAGTCGCGCGGACCGCGCGGGATGTAGACTTTTGCTCCACCGCCGGTTGCCTCGTTACAAACTTGCCGCGGCGCGCGCAGCCTGATCGTAATGGCCCGACAAAGCACGCATCAGCGTGGCGATTTCGGAAAGCCGCTTTTCATCCATGCCGGCGCTTTTCACCGACTGGACCAGCAGGGCTTCGCGGATCTTGCGATAGCGTCGCACGACATCTTCGCCCTTGGCCGTGAGGTTGACGGTTTTTTCGCTGCCGCGCTTGCCGCTCACCAGGAGCTTGTGCGCGTCGAGCTTCTTCAGAGAATAGGTCACGAGGTGGGTATCTTCGATGTTGAGCACGAGACAGATGTCGGCAACGCGCTTAGCACGGCCGCGATGCGCGATGGTGTGCAAAACGAGGACGTCGAGTGGCGATAAATCGGGCACGCCGGCCGCGGCGATGCAACGCACCATCCAGCGCTCGAACGCGTGGTCGAGTAGGATAAGACCGAATTCCAGTTCGGACAGGACCGGCATCGCGCCGGTCGCCAGATGCGCCGACGACACGATCGGCCCCAGCGTCAACGCCGCTTCGGCCTTGGCCGGGTCGATCTTTGTCGCACTCCCTGCTCTTGTCATCCCAGCTCCCCCGCGAGATTGGGAAAAGCGTACCGGCATCAGATAAATTGTCAACGAATTATTGACGATTTTTTCGCGCTCTGTTTTAGTCATGCCAGCAAGGAGATCGGCAATGGCCAAACGGGCGGCGACAACCAAGGCGGCGAAAAAGCAAAAGACCAAGCAAGGCGCGGGCCAGACCGCGCGCCGGACCGCCGGCGGGACCTGGGATTTCTGGATCGATCGCGGCGGTACTTTTACCGATGTGGTTGGCCGCCGCCCCGACGGCAGCCTCGTTGCCCACAAACTGTTGAGTGAAAACCCGGAAGCCTACGCCGACGCCGCCGTGCAGGGCATTCGCGACCTGCTGGGCCTCAAGAATGGCGACCCGATTCCGCCGGCGACCGTCGGCGCGGTGAAGATGGGCACCACGGTCGCGACCAACGCGCTTTTGGAGCGCAAGGGCGACCGCACGCTGCTGCTCATCACAAAGGGTTTCCGCGACGCGCTCAAAATCGGCTATCAGGCGCGGCCGAAGATCTTCGCCCTCGAAATCATCAAGCCCGAACTGCTCTATGAACGCGTCGCCGAGATCGACGAACGCGTGCGCGCCGATGGCACCGTCGAGCGCGAGCCCGATCTCGACGAAGCCCGCGCCGCGCTTGAAGCCGCCAAAGCGGATGGCATCGACGCCGTCGCCATTGTGCTGATGCACGCCTATCGTTTTCCCGAGCATGAGAAGAAGCTGGCGAAGCTCGCCCGCGACATGGGCTTCGCGCAGGTGTCGGTGAGCCATGAAGTGTCGCCGCTGATCAAGCTGGTCGGCCGTGGCGACACCACCGTGGTCGATGCCTATCTGTCGCCGATCCTGCGCCGCTACGTGTCGCGCGTCACCGATGCGCTGGACACCAGGACCTCCGGTGCGCGGCTGATGTTCATGATGTCGTCGGGCGGCCTCACCGCCGCCGAACTGTTCCAGGGCAAGGACGCCATCCTGTCCGGTCCGGCCGGTGGCGTGGTGTCGATGGCAGAGACCGGCAAGCAGGCCGGCTTCGACCGGCTGATCGGCTTCGACATGGGCGGCACGTCGACCGACGTCTCGCACTTCGATGGCGAGTACGAGCGCGCGTTCGAAACGGAAGTCGCCGGCGTGCGCATGCGCGCGCCGATGATGCTCATTCATACGGTCGCGGCCGGCGGCGGCTCGATCCTGCATTACGATGGCGCGCGTTTCCGCGTCGGCCCCGATAGTGCCGGCGCCAATCCCGGCCCGGCCTGTTATCGCCGGGGCGGGCCGCTCGCGGTCACCGACGCCAATGTGATGACCGGCAAGCTGCTGCCCGAATTCTTCCCGAAGATCTTCGGCCCGCAGCAGGACCAGCCGCTCGACGCCTCGGCCGTTGAAAAGTCCTTCAACGCCATGGCGACAGAGGTCGGCGACAAGTCGCCGGAAGAAATCGCCGACGGCTTCATTAAGATCGCCGTCGAGAACATGGCCAACGCCATCAAGAAGATCTCCGTGCAGCGCGGCTACGACGTGACGCGCTATGCGCTGAACTGCTTCGGTGGCGCTGGTGGCCAGCACGCCTGCCTCGTCGCCGATGCACTCGGCATGACCAAGGTGTTGATCCATCCGTTCTCGTCGCTGCTGTCGGCCTACGGCATGGGACTCGCCGATATCCGCGCGACGCGCGAACAGGCGATCGAATTGCCCTTTGGCACGAAGGCGCTCGCCGCGCTGAAGAAGACGGGCAACGCGCTCGGCAAGACGGTGAAGGACGAAGTGATCGGCCAGGGCGTGCCCGCCGCCAAGATCAAGGTGATCCAGCGCGCCCATATCCGTTACGCCGGCACCGATACCGCGCTGATCGTCGAATCCGGTCCCCTGCCCGCCATGCAGCGCGCTTTCGAGAAGGCACACAAGGCGCGCTTCGGCTTCATCGACCGCAACAAGGAACTCGTCATCGAGGCGGTATCGGTCGAAGCGATCGGCGGCGGCGCCAAGTTCAACGAAAAGGCGACCCGTCGCGCGGCGGCGAAACTTCCGAAGCCGGCCAAGGCCACGCGCTTCTATTCCAACGGCGCCTGGCACGAGGCGAAAGTCTATACCCGCGATCAGTTGAAGATCGGCGCCAAGGTCAAGGGCGCGGCCATCATCATCGAACCGCACCAGACCATCGTCGTCGAGCCCGGCTGGGAGGCCGAACTGACGCCGAAGAATCACCTCGTTCTGTCGCGCAAGCAGAAGCTCAAGCGCGTTCACGCCATCGGCACCCATGCCGATCCGGTGATGCTCGAGGTGTTCAACAACCTGTTCATGTCGATCGCCGAACAGATGGGCGTGTCGCTGCAGAACACCGCCTATTCGGTGAACATCAAGGAACGGCTCGATTTCTCCTGCGCGGTGTTTGCCTCCGACGGCACTTTGGTCGCCAATGCGCCGCATATGCCGGTGCATCTCGGCTCGATGGACCGCTCGGTCGAAACCATCATCCGCGACAACAAGGGCAAGATCGCGCCCGGCGACGTCTACGCCATCAACGCGCCCTATAACGGCGGCACGCATCTGCCGGACATCACCGTCTGCACGCCGGTGTTCGACGACAAGAAGAAGGCCATCCTGTTCTGGGTCGCCTCACGCGGCCACCACGCCGATGTCGGCGGCATCTCGCCCGGTTCGATGTCGCCGAACGCCACCAATATCGAGCAGGAAGGCGTCTATATCGACAACTTCAAGCTGGTCGATCGCGGCAAGTTCCGTGAAAAGGAACTGATGGATCTGCTCACCGGGGCGAAATACCCGGCGCGCAATCCGATCCAGAACGTCAACGACCTCAAGGCCCAGATCGCCGCTAACGAACGCGGCGTCGCCGAGCTGCGCAAGATGGTCGACCAATTCACCCTGCCCGTGGTCAAGGCCTATATGAAGCACGTGCAGGACAACGCGGCCGAAAGCGTGCGCCGCGTCATCGACCGCCTCCACGACTCGTCGTTCGAGTACCCGATGGACCAGGGCATGGTCATCAAGGTGAAGATCTCGGTCGACAAGAAGAAGCGCGAGGCGACGGTCGACTTCACCGGCACCTCGCCGCAGCAGCCGAGTAACTTCAACGCGCCGGAACCGGTGACGCGCGCCGCCGTGCTCTACGTGTTCCGCATGATGGTGGCCGACGATATTCCGATGAATGCCGGCTGTCTGCGGCCGATCAACATCATCGTGCCGCCGAAATCGATGCTGACGCCGGAATATCCGGCGGCCGTCGTCGCCGGCAATGTCGAGGTGTCGCAGGCGGTGACCAACTGCCTGTTCGGCGCGCTCAAGGCGCTTTCATGCGCCCAAGGCACCATGAACAACCTCAACTTCGGCAACGACCAGTATCAGTACTACGAAACGATCTGCTCGGGTTCGCCCGCCGGTCCCGGCTTCAACGGCACCGACGCCGTGCACACGCACATGACCAACACCCGCCTCACCGATCCGGAAATTCTTGAATTCCGTTATCCGGTGCTGCTCGAGGACTTTCACATCCGCAAGGGCTCGGGAGGCAAGGGCAAGTGGCATGCCGGCGACGGCATCCGCCGCACCATCCGCTTCCTCGAGAAGATGGATTGCACCATCCTGTCCGGTCACCGTCGCGTGCCGCCCTTCGGGCTGGAAGGCGGCGAGCCGGGTCAGGTCGGCGAGAACTGGGCGCGCCGCAAGGACGGCACCATGGAGCGGCTGCAAGGCTGCGACGCTACCGAGATCGATGCCGGCGAAGCGGTGATTATTCAGACGCCGACGGCGGGCGGATACGGGAAGGCGTAAGCGTCAAAGCTGCCGCACCTCGCCGAGATCGAAACTGACGCCGCTCGGATTTTCGCCGATGCGCAAGGTGTGGTCGTTCTCGAAACGATAAGGCGGCACTGGCAGATTGTACGGCGCCGGTACGCCAGAGAACACACGGCCGGCGAGATCGTATTTCGAGCCATGGCACGGGCAGAAATAGCCGCCGAGCCAGTCGGTCGCCGGCGTCGACGGATCGGGCGTCGGGTAGAACTTCGGAATGCAGCCGAGATGCGTGCAGATGCCGACCAGCACGGCGTATTCGGGCTTGGCCGAGCGGTGCCAGTTCTTGGCGTAAGGCGGCTGCTGCAATTCGTCCGAGCCGGGATCGCTCAGCCGGCCGATGAGTTTCGGATCCTGCAAGGTCTTCAGCGCCGCCGGCGTGCGGTTGATGATGAAGATTGGGCGCGAGCGCCAGAACACCTGGATCTGCTGGCCGGGTGAAATCCGGCTGATATCGACCGAGATCGGCGCGCCGGCCGCGATCGTGCTGCGGTCCGGTTCCATCTGGCTGATGAGCGGCACCAGCGTGGCCGCGGCGCCGACCGCGGCCACGGCACCGGTGGCAATGTAGAGAAAATCGCGACGCGTCGTTTCCGGGCCGGGAGTCGCTTGCGGGTTTGATGTCGAAGCCGTCATTGGCGATGCCTTTTCGTTGAGGCTCGCCCCACAGACGACCAACGCCAATCCGCCGCCGACGTTCCGTGCTCGGCCGCAACAGGTGCCACCGTTCGCTCCCGCTCCCTCCGGGAACGAACGGCGTTGGACACCCTTACGCTCTTACTTCCTGACGCTGGAACGCAACATAGCCACCGACAAACAGGAGGATGCTGGCGGCGATCAGGCCGACGATCTGCGGCCAGGCCACCATCACGCTACTCCACAGCGACAAGGGCGAACCCATCACCGCGCCCTGCAACTGGCTGATGTAGACCGGGCCGAGCGTGCGCGTCGCCGGATGCAGGATTGCCATCACCGCCTCGCCGTACAAAGTCGACGGCGACAACCTTGCCAGCGACTGCGCCGCGATCACCAGGGTCGCTTCGTCGTTGCTCGGCACGAAGGCGGTGACGATCGCCGGTGACAGCGCCGGCCAGATCAAGGTGATGAACAGCCAGAAGCCGAGCGTGACCAGCGCCGCGGTCGCCGCCGAGCGGAACACGATCGAGGCCAGCATCGCGAGCGCCAGCCACACCCCGGCATAGGCGATGGTCACCAAGAGGAAGATGAAGGCGCGCGCCATCTCCTCGGCGCCGGGCGGCACGCCGAGCATGATCAGGCCAAGGCCGATGGTGATGAGCCACAACACGATCAGGCTCACCGACAAGGTCGCGAGGCCGGCCAGGAATTTGCCGAACAGCAGCGCGTCGCGATAGATCGGCTGCGACAGGATGCGCGACAGCGTGCGGCGCGAATGCTCGCCGTTCACCGCATCGAAGCCGAGGCCGATCGCCATCAACGGCACCAGAAAGCCGAGGAAAGCCGTGAATGACGGCAGCGGATCGCGCGCCGTCGTGAACAGGCGCAGGAACAGGAACGGATCCTCCGCTGTCACGTCGCGAATCTGGGTGATGGCGGCATAGACCGCCGCCAGCGCCACCAGCACGACGAGCCATTCGAGCACGCGCATGCGCGCGCTGGTCATGTGGTCGGACAATTCCTTCAGCGTCACCACGCCAAGCCCGCGCAGGGCCGAACCCTCACGCCGCATGTGGCACCTCCCGTGCGTTGTCGTGGCTCTGGAAATAGCGGGTGTAGATCGTCTCCAGGCTCGGCCGGTCGAGGGACAGCTGTTTCAGTCTGCCCTTCCCCGCCACCACTTCGGCGGCTGCCTCGGCACGCAGGTCGCGATCGCAGACCATGCGGAAACGGCCGGGCGCCGGCTCGCTCACCTGACGCACGCCCGGCAACGCCGCGAGCCGCTTCGCCAGATGCTCGCCGCCGTCGGCTTCGACCTCGACGGCAAAGCCGCCGCCGAGCACCTGGGCGCCGAGTTCGCCGACGGTGCCCATCAGCGCGATCTTGCCGGCGTTGAACAAAGCGACTCGGTCGCAGATGCTCTGCACGCGGTCCAGGAGATGCGACGACAGCAGCACCGTCATGCCATGCGCCTTGAACGAACGGATCAGGTCGAGCAGTTCGAGGCTCGCCTGCGGATCGAGGCCGTTGGTCGGCTCGTCGAGGATGGCGATGCGGGCTTCCTTCATCACGATCTCGGCGAGGCCGAGCCGCTGCCGCATGCCGCGGGAGAAGGCGCCGACTTTCTTGTTGGCGACATCCTTGAGGCCGACGCGCTCGAGCGCCGCCGCGATTTTCTTGTCGCGTTCGGCGCGCGGAATGCCGATCAGCCGCGCGGTATAATGCAGGTTATCGGCGGCGCTCATGTTGTCGTAGAAGCCGACGGTGTCCGGCAGATAGCCGATCAGCCTTTTGACCTGCAGCGGCTCGCGCATCGGATCGTGGCCGAAGACGCGCGCCGTGCCGGCGCTGATGTCGCTCAGACCGAGCAGCATCAGGATGGTCGTGGTCTTGCCGGCGCCGTTCGGCCCGAGCAGGCCGAAGATTTCGCCGGCGCCGACATTGAAGGTGATGCCGTCGACCGCGGTGGCCGTGTCGTAGCGCTTGGTGAGCCCGTTCACCGCGATCACGGTCTGCGCCGGGGCGGCCGAAGGGGCCGATCCGGCGCGGGGCAGGACGATGGCGTCCATCAGCGTCGTCCGAAGCGGGCAACCGCACCGACCATGATGAGCAGTGCGGCGCCGATCAGGCCGGCGCCGGCAATGCCCCACATCGTCGAGGTGGTGACGGCGACGCGGAAATTGGCGCTGCCGTTCTCGCCATGGGTCGAAGCGGTCAACGCGGTCACGTAATCGCCGGCGATGGCCTTGGCCGGCGGCGTGATCAGCGCCTGCACCGTGGCATGCTGGTTCGGCGCGATGCGCGCGATGGTCTTCGGCTCGAAAGACACCTTCCAGCCGCTCGGCGCGTTGCTCGACAGCTTCACGTTCTCGGCCGGCGCCGTGCCGGTGTTGCTGACGACCACCGGCACCGAGCTTTCCTTGCCCGCGGTGGCGCTGGCGCTGAGCAGGCCTTCGCGGCCGGCGAGCGACAGCTTCGGCTGACCGGTAATGTCGAGCGCAACTTCGGCCGTTGCCTTTGCATCGTCGGCGACGACGCTCACCTTGACCGGATAATGGCCGGCATCGACGGTATCGGGCGGGCTGACCTTGAGCTTCACGTCCTTGGTCTTGCCGGCCTCGACCGGGATCGCGGTCAATTGCTGGGTGCCGTAGGCTTCGGTGAACGAAGTGTCGAAATTATTCGGCGCCTGCGCGGCGAGGCTGACCAGCAGCTTCTTGCCGCTGTCGTTCTTGATGGTGAAGGTATACTCGAAGCTCGAATGCGCGTTGCCGCGCAACTCCGGCAGTTGCGACGACAGCGAGAGCTTCGCCGGCAGTTCCTTGGCGAGCGACACCGCGACCGGCAGCGCGATATGCGTGTTCGGACCGTCGGCCTTCACCGTAATGGTCTGCGTGCCGATCGCCGCATCCTTCGGCACGTCGAGGCGCAGATCGATCGAGGTCGTATCATCGGCCGCCGGCATCGCCGCGGCGATCGGCTGGCCGCCGCCGAGCAAGGTGGCGGTCCAGCCCTTCGGCACGCCGCCGACCGACAGCGCGAGGCGCTCCGGCGCCATGTCGTAATTGTGCAGCTTGATGTTGATGGTGGACGTCGCGCCCGGCTGCACGGTGACGGCCGGATAATCGGTCAGCAGATACAGACCCTTGACGTCGTGGGTGTCGGCGGCAAATGCCGGCGCGGCGAATGCACAAAACGCCGCAGCGATGGCGAGCAATCGATAATTCATGGCGAGCGATCCCAGAGCCCGGCCTGAAAAGGCCGTGCACTCAATGACGTCGCCCCCATGTGAAAGCCACGACGAACGCCGTGGAAACAGTGAAGCGTCTCTCGCATAAATTTGACGAAATTGGTGCCGCATTTACGCGGCCTAACATTAAATTATTGCAATATTTTTGTTGCCGCCGCATCACGGCGAGCGCGTCGGTCCTGGCGCCAGCCTAGGCTAACGAAAGCGGCGCGCGCCGGCTCGGTCGGCGCGCCTGCCGCACCAGCAGGCCGAACATGAGCCCGTGCGTGATCAGCGCGAAGGGCACCAGCACGGTCGGAATGAAAAAGGTCGCACCGAGATGGCCGAACACAATCCCGCCGGCGTTGGCTTGGTAGAAGGCATTGAGCAGATCGGCGCTGCCCCACAGGTTGAAGATCCAGAGCAGCGGAATGGCGAACCGCGTACGAAGCGATGCCAGCGCGGCGACAGCAAGCAGCGCCGCGAGCACGTCGCCGTAGGCCGCATCGAAAGTGAAATTAACCGGCAGGTCGCCCGACACCACGCCCGGCACGAGGAACGACAGGCCGATAAAGCGAAAACTATGCAGCAAGAGCAGCGGCCGCATGGCGTCGGCAAAGCTGCGCTCGCGCAGCGCCGGCCAGATGGCGTAGGCCGTGACCAGCCCCCAGGCGAGGAGGCTGAAGGCGATGCTTAGTCCGAACAGTGCGACAGGCGGCATGGCGCGCTCCTTCTTCGCTGAATTTCAGTGCCCCGCGGCTCCGGCCGCGACCGGCGCCGGGCGCTTCATGAATATGCCGGCGACAGCCAGCAGCACGAACATTGCGGTCAGCATCCAGAACACGTCGGCAAAGCTCATCACCAGCGCCTGCTGGCGCGCCATCAACGACATCTGCTTGAGCGCCTGCAGCGCGCCATCGGTGCCGCCGAACTTCTGCGTCAACTGATTGAGCGTTTCGGTGGCGGCGATGCTGGCGCCGTTCACCGCCTCGTGCAGCCGCGCGAGGTGCAGGTCCATGCGGTCGTTGAGCGCGGTGTTGATCACGGCAAGACCGATGGCACCACCGAGATTGCGCGTCAGGTTGAACAGACCGGAGGCATTCTTCAGCCGCGCCGGATCGAGCGTGCCGAGCGCGGTATTGGTCACCGGCACCATCGCCGCCATCAGGCCGATGCCGCGGAAGATCTGCGGCCACAGCAGCTCCCAGAAATCCCAATCCTTGGTCAGACCGGTCATCTGCCAGGTGCCGACGGCGAACAGCAGGAAGCCCGTCATCAGGATGTAACGCGGATCGACACGCTGCGTGAGCTGGCCGACCACCGGCGCGGTCATGAACATGGCGACGCCGGAGACGAACATCGTCTCGCCAATCATCAACGCGTTGTAGCCGCGCACCTGCGCCAGATAGACGGGATAGAGGTAGGTCAGGCCGTAAAGCCCGATGCCGAGCACGAAGGAGAACAGGCTGCCCATCGCGAAGTTGCGGTTGGTGAAGGCGCGCAGATCGACGATCGGATTCTTCGCCATCAGCGAACGCGCGAAAAAGGCGATGGCCGAGGCGATCGAGATGATCGCCAGCGTGACGATGACGTCGTCGTCGAACCATTCCTTGCGCGGCCCCTCCTCCAGCACGTATTCGGCGGCGCCGAGAAAGCCGGCCATCGACAACAGGCCCCACCAGTCGAAGCGGCTGAGCAGCGAATAGTCCGGCTTGTCGATGTCGATCAGGGTCCAAGCGAGCAGCGACACTGCGATGCCGGGCACGATGTTGACGAAGAACAGCCAGTGCCAGGACATCGCTTCGGTAACGTAACCTCCGACAGTCGGGCCGATCGTGGGGGCAAGGGTTGCGATCAGCCCGACCACCGGAGCCACCATCTTCTGCCGGGGACCGGGGAAGATGATGTAGGCGGCAGCAAAGACGGTGGGGATCATGCCGCCACCGATGAAACCCTGAAGCGCACGCCACAGGATCATGCTGTTGATCGAGGAAGACAGGCCGCACATCACGCTGGCGAAGGTGAAGCCAGCGGCAGCGACGGTAAACAAAGTGCGCGTGCCGAGCGCGCGCGACAAGTAACCGGACAGCGGGATCGCGATCACTTCGGCGATGAGATACGAGGTCTGTACCCACGGAATTTCGTCGGCCGAGGCCGACAGTCCGGCCTGGATTTCCGAAAGCGAGGCCGACACGATCTGGATGTCGAGAATCGCCATGAACATGCCGAAGCACATCACGACGAAGCCGTACAGCCGCCGGCGGGCGGCGAGAGATTCCGCGCTTCCGGTGCCGCCTGTCGGGGAATAGGCGGCAACCGGAAGCGCGTCGTTGGCGGTAAGCGTACTCATGTTACGGCTCGCTTACCGCCGGAGAGAGAGGTCGTTCGATGCGGAACGGGTCACGATCGGCGCGGCCTTAGCCGCGAACCAGGAACCGCCGTCCGCGACGGACGAATTCGATGCCGACTTGGTGTTGACGCTGACCACCACCGACATGCCGGGCCGCAGCAGCTTGCGGTTGGCGACGTCGGCCGGCACTTTGATGCGCACCGGGATGCGCTGAACGATCTTGGTGAAGTTGCCGGTGGCGTTGTCGGGCGGCAGCAGCGAGAACACCGAGCCCGAGGCCGGCGACATGCTTTCCACCGTGCCCTGAATGTCGTGCGACGGCAGCGCATCGACGCTGACATCGACCGGTTGGCCGCGGCGCAGGCGTCCGAGCTGCGTCTCCTTGAAGTTGGCGTCGATATAGACGTCGTCGAGCGGCACCAGGCTGGCGAAGCGCTGGCCGGTTTGCATGAAGTCGCCGGTCTTGGCGGCGCGGTTGCCGATGACGCCGTCGATCGGCGCGCGGATTTCAGTGAACGACAGGTCGCGTTCGGCCTTGGCCTGCGCGGTCTTGAGTTCGTCGAGCGTACGTGAGGCCTCGACCTGCTGGGCCTTGAGCACATCGACATTGGCGAGCGCGGCGACGATCTGCGCCTTGGCGGACACGACGGACGCGTTGGCTTGATCCCGGTTGGACTGCGCCTGCTCCAGGGTCTGCTGGCTGGCGAAGGCATTGCCGGCCAGCTTCTGCTGGCGTGCGAGTTCAAGTTCGGCGCGCTTGGCCTGTGCTTCCGCCGACGTAAGTTGCGCTTGCGCCTGCGTCACTACGGCCTGCTGCGCATCGATCTGCCGGCCGATGCGGGAAACCGTCGCCTGCTGCGTCGCGACCTTGTCGCGCGCGGCATCGACCGCGAGGCGGTAGTCGCCATCGTCGATGCGGGCGATGACGTCGCCGGCATGGACGTAAGCGTTGTCGTCGACCGCGATCGACGCCACGTAACCGGACACCTTGGCCGCGAGCGTGGTCGCATCGGCGCGGACATAGGCATCGTCGGTGGAAACGAGGTAGCGGCCGGTGGTCAGGTAATCGTATCCGGCCCACATCGCCGCGATGGCGGCGACGGCGCCGACGCCCATGAGCACGCGCTTGCGGTTCGCCTTGAGCGCCGCGCCGAGGCCCGCCTTGGCGGCCGGCGCTTCCGGCTGCGCCGCCTTGGCGTCCTCTTTGGCGATCACCTGCTCCGCGGCCTCGCCCGCCTGCACCGCGGGAGCGGCTTGCTCGGGGACGGCCTGACCCGGGGCGACGACGCTAAGCCGCGACCCGTCGGAACTCTTGGCGCGCTGCAACATAGAATAGCTCCAAATGACCGAACCGTTCGGTCAACGTGGGAAATACGCCGGTATAGGGAGGCTGTCAAGATTGACCGAACGGTTCGGTCATTGATTCTTTAGATGGATTGCGCCATATAATTTTCTGTGGCCAACGGGCGGATTCGTCGGGGGACAGGCCGCTTGGAACCACGCAAATGACTGACGCGACGATAGAATTCGTCTCGGGGAGACTGGTGATGAGTGAAATTCAGGCGACCAGCCTGCTGGAACGTCCGGCCGATACCGCTGATGACAGCGCCAAGCGGCGCCAGATTTTGGACGGCGCCCGCAAGGTATTCCTCGACCGCGGCTTCGATGCGGCCAGCATGATGGATATCGCCAGGGCGGCCGGCGTGTCGAAGGGTACGCTCTATGTCTACTTCAAGGACAAAGACGATCTGTTCGACGGCATGGTCCGCGGCGAATGCATCATGCAGCTCGACGGCGTGTTCGACTTCGACCCCAACGACCATGACGTCGAGGCGGTGCTGCTCAAGCGCGGCAAGGCTTTCGTCAAGGCGCTCGGCAATCCCCAGCGCCTGTCGTCCTGGCGCACCGTCATCGCAGTCGCCGAGCGCATGCCCGAGGTCGGCCGCAAGCTCTACGAATCCGGCCCTGCCCGCGGTCTCTCCAGTCTGACCGCCTATCTCAAAGCACAGGTCGAAGCCGGCATCCTCGACATCGACGACTGCGAAATCGCGGCGGCGCAGTTCATCGAGACCTGCCACGCCACCATGCTCAAGCCGATGTTGTTCAACTTCGGCCCGCCGCCGACCGACGAACGCATCGCCTATGTCGTCGGCATCGCCGTGCGGACTTTCATGCGAGCGTACAAGGTTCGTTAAGCATACCCCGCTGGATTTTTTGAAACCGCCGGCGCGCCGAGCGTGTTACAAGCGCGCATGGCCAGATCGTCGATGTGGATTACCGCCCTTGCCGCCGTCACCTTGACCGCGGCCGTGCCCGCTTTCGCCGGCAATTATCCGATCTCCGGCCGCTGGGGCGTCAGCGCCTCGACTGCGCCGGGCCCGATAGACTGTACAAAGTTACGCGTCATCACCTTCAACGGCAACCAGCGCACCGATACGGGTGGCGGCGTGCCCGCCTATCGCAACCGGACGATCACCGATGACGGTCTGTCGCAATGGCGCGTGATCGATGAATTCACCACCGGCCAGATCAGCAACGCGCAAGCGCGCTACACGCTGAAGCTCGACGGCACCGACCGCGCCGAAATGAATTTGCAGCCCGGCGGTTTGGTGAAGCTCAGGAAGTGCAAGTAGGTCGACGCCAATGACGTTCAGTTCCGCGCGATGATCTCGTCTTCGCCGCGATAGACCGCCATCGCCAGAACCGGCGAACCGGCCTTGCGCCTGGCCAGAAAGACCGGCCGGCGGCGCTTGAGCGTACTGTGCCGGCGGCGACGTGGACGCACCTTGGCCGCCCTCAACTCACCGATCCGGCGCCAGCCGTCCTCGATGTCGTTGACGATCATCGGCAGGCCGAGCGCGTCGCTCCAACCCTGCCATTCGGTCATGAACTCGTCGCCCCCGGCGGAGGCATAGAGCGACACGGTCAGTCCCGGATCCTTGTGCTCGAGCGTGATCTCGGCGCTGCCGGGCGCGCCATGCCGGCCGCGCACCAGCTTAAGCGCAACGCCTTCATAGGCCGAGACCGGCATGTTCAGCGCCATCACCATACCGGACAGCGACCGCCGCACGACCACGCGCTCAGGATGGATTTCGATCACCCGCACCCCGGCCGTGCCGTCGCTCGTCGCAAACGACACCGGCAGGGCGAACGGGTCGAGCCGCTCCTGACGGCTCGACCCGGCGGGACCCCCGCCACTTCGCATATTTGACGCCTCAAACTCTCCCAGCGTCGGGCTTATTGCCCGTATCGCCTGGTGACCACTTTGCCGCAGAGGCGTCCGAAACCCCTTAAAAAGCGCGGTTAATCGGCGTTAGCATTCTGGGGATTGCGGCTCATGCTTGACGCCGCGTTGCCGACCATGATTGACGAGGTGTTGATGCTGGCGGCACAAATCGAGACAACGCCGTTGCACCGGAACCGCGCAAGCGCCATCTGAAGTCTGTCATTATTCCGGTTCGCTCCCACGAAAGAAGCCGCATGCTCGCACCCGTTCAATCGCTGTTCGACCAGTCCACCCTCACCGATCGCGCCGAGCGCCTGGTGAAGGCCGCGATCGCCGCCGGAGCCGATACCGCCGACGCTGTCGCGGTACGCGGGCTGTCGCAGTCGATCGAGGTGCGCGACGGCCAGGTCGAGGAGAGCGAGAGTTCGGAAGGCGACGACCTCGGTCTGCGGGTCCTGATCGGCAAGCGCCAGGCGGTGGTCTCGACCAACGATACCGCCAGCGACGGTTTTCAGGTGCTCGCCGAGCGCGCCGTCGCCATGGCGCGCGTCGCCCCGGAAGACAAGTTCGCCGGCCTCGCCGACCCGTCTCAACTCACCCACGCATTTCCCGATCTCGACCTGATCGACCGCAACCTGCCGAGCGTCGCCGATCTCGAAGCCATGGCACGCCAGGCCGAAGCGGCCGCGCTCGCGGTCAAGGGTGTCAGCAAATCGGGCGGCGCCTCGGCCTCGGCCGGCATCGGCGGCATGGTGCTGGTCACCAGCACCGGTTTTCGCGGCGCCTATCTCGGCTCCAGCCACAGCGTCTCGGCGATGGCGATCGCCGGCGAAGGCACCGGCATGGAGCGCGACTACGATTATTCATCGACGCGGCACGCCGCCGATCTCGACAATCCGCAAGCGATCGGCCGCCGTGCCGGCGAGCGCGCCATCGCGCGGCTCAATCCGCGCAAGGTGACGACGCGCAAGGTGCCGGTGGTGTTCGATCCGCGCGTCGCCAATTCGCTGGTGTCGCATCTTGCCGGCGCCATCAACGGTTCGTCGATCGCGCGCAAGACCTCGTTCCTGCGCGACAAGATGGGCGCCAAATTGTTCGCCGACGGCGTGCGCATCATCGACGATCCGCTGCGCAAGCGCGGCCTGCGGTCGCATCCGTTCGACGGCGAGGGTGTCGGCGGCAAGAAGCTGGCGTTGATCGACGACGGCGTGCTGACGACCTGGATCCTCGATTGCGCCACCGCGCGCGAACTCGGTCTCACCACCACGGGCCATGCCTCGCGCGGTGTGTCATCGGCGCCGTCGCCGTCGGCATCGAACCTGCATATGGAAGCGGGCAAGGTGTCGCCGGAGGATCTGATCGGCGACATCAAGGATGGTTTCTACATCACCGACCTGATTGGCAGCGGCGTCAATGGCGTCACCGGTGATTATAGCCGCGGTGCTTCCGGCTTCTGGATCGAGAACGGCAAGAGGACTTACGCGGTCAGCGAAGTCACCATCGCCGGTCATTTGCTCGACATGTTCAGGAACCTGACGCCGGCCAACGATCTGACTTTCAAGTATGGCATCAACGCGCCGACGATCCGGCTGGAGGGCCTGACCGTTGCCGGTCAATGACATCGCCAGCGACGCTGCTGCGCTGCGTGCGCCGCTCGAACTGATCATGCGCGAGGCGGGCCAGATCGCCCGCGAAACCGCGCGCGGCGAGTTCAAGCGCTGGACCAAGGGTCACGACAATTCGCCGGTGAGCGAGGGCGACATCGCCGTCAACAATTTCCTGCGCGCGCGGCTCGGTGCATTGGCGCCGGCAGCCGGCTGGCTGTCGGAAGAAACCGAGGACGAGCCGGCGGCACGCGCCATGGATACGGTTTGGATCGTCGATCCGATCGACGGCACGCGCGCCTACATCACACACCGCCACGACTGGACCGTGTCGGTGGCGCTGGTGACAGCCGGCCGGCCACAACTCGCGGCACTTTACGCGCCGGTGACGGATGAAATGTTCCTCGCCGTCGCCGGTCGCGGCGCCACGCGCAACGCGGTGCCGATCGCCGTCAGCCCCGGCGCCGGCCTGAGCGGCGCCCGGCTGGCCGGCCCGAAGCGCGTGCTCGACCGCATCACCGCGCTGACGCCGGAGACCCGGCCGCAGGACAAGGTGTTCTCGCTGGCCCTGCGCCTGACCCGGGTCGCCGAGGGCGCGTTCGAGGCGGCGTTGTCCACACCCGGTAGCCACGACTGGGACCTTGCCGCCGCCGATCTTTTGGTGCACGAAGCCGGCGGCGTTCTGACCGATGTTGCCGGCCGGGGCCTGCGGTATAATCAGCCAAAAACCGACCACGGCGCCTTGATCGCGGCCGGTCCCGCCCGCCATGGTACGCTCATCGACTTGATGCGCGATCGCCTGCCCGAATTCGCGTAGAACGGGGCTTCCTCGCTCTGCGGTATTTTACGTCCAACGCCGGGACTTCCCGAAGGAACGATTGATGTCTGCGCAACCCGCCAAGCAACTGCTGCATCTGGTCATCGGCGGCGAACTGACCAGCCTGGACGGCGTCGAATTCAAGGATCTGGACAAGGTCGACCTGGTCGGCGTCTATCCGAACTATGCCTCCGCCTATGCCGTGTGGAAGGCCAAGGCGCAGCAGACCGTCGACAACGCGCAGATGCGGTATTTCATTGTGCACATGCACCGCTTGCTCGATCCGGAACATCCGGACAAGAAGTGACGGCTCGTGCCCGCTTTCCGAAATTCGTGACACATGGCCGCAACCTTTCTAACGAATTTCGGAAAGCAAAGGGCACTAGCAAAGCTATGATTCTAGTGCCGCTTTTCGATTTGAAGTTCCTGACGGAAGTTGCCGCAGATGGTGCAGGAACTTCAAATCGGCGGCACTACCGGACAAAACGCTTTACCAAGCTGACGAAGAGTGAGTGCCGATGCCATTGATGAAGCGGATCGTCGCATCGGCCGCATTCCAGTCTGCCGCCGGCTCGCTCGCCGCGAATTACCTGCGGCTGGTGTGGAAAACCAGCCGTCTCATCTGCGACCCGCCTCACATGTATGAGGAAGTGCAGATGCCGGCGATCATCGCCTTCTGGCACGGTCAGCACTTCCTCGCGCCGTTCATCAAGCGCAACCACGACAGCCATCGCACCAAGGTTCTGATCTCACGGCATCGTGACGGTGAAATCAATGCGCGCGCCGCCGAGAAACTCGGCATCGACACCATCCGCGGCTCCGGTGCGCATAACGGCGAATTCCATCGCAAGGGCGGCGCGGCAGGCTTCACCGCCATGCTCGACGCGCTCGAGCAAGGCTTCAACGTCGCGCTCACGGCCGACGTACCGAAAGTGTCGCGCGTCTGCGGCATGGGCGTCATCAAGCTGGCGCAGCATTCCGGCCGGCCGATCTACCCGATCGCCCTCGCCTCGAGCCGGCGCATCGAGCTCGACAACTGGGACAAGAGCGCCATCAACCTGCCGTTCTCGCGCGTGGCATTCTGCGGCTGCGGCCCGTTCCTGGTGCCGCGCGACGCCGACGCCGTGACGCTCGAAGCCAAGCGCCAGGAAGTCGAAGCCGCACTCAACGACATGACCGCCCGCGCTTACGCCATCGCCGACGGCAAGGTGAAAGTCCCTGACGCCGTCAGCGGAAAGGCCGCTGCATGAGCGACGCGCCGCTCACGTTGACGCTGCACGCCTACCGGCTGCTGTCGCGGCTGGTCATGCCGCTGGCGCCGCTCTTGCTGGCGCGCCGGCTGAAGCGCGGCAAGGAAGTCGCCTCGCGTCTCGGCGAGCGTTACGGGCGCAGCTACGACGCGCGGCCGGATGGACCGTTGGTCTGGCTGCATGGCGCCAGCGTCGGTGAACTGCTGAGCGCCATGCCGTTGATCGAGCGCATCGCCGGGCAACACGTGAATGTCCTGGTCACCTCCGGCACGGTGACGTCAAGCGAGATGGCGGAGCGCCGGCTGCCGCCGGGCGTCATCCACCAGTTCGTACCGCTCGACACGCCGTCCTTCGTGCGCCGCTTTCTTGACCGCTGGCAGCCCGATCTGGTGCTGCTGATCGAATCGGATTTGTGGCCGAACATGATGATCGAGACGTCGCGCCGCGGCGTGCCGATGATCCTGATCAACGGTCGCATGTCGGAGAGTTCGTTCAACAGTTGGCGCAAGCTGCCGCGCACGATCGCAAACCTGCTGCGCCGATTCGATCTCTGCCTTGCCGGCACGCCGGCGGACGCCTGGCGGCTGACCGAACTCGGCGCGCCGCGCGTCGTCACCACCGGCAACCTCAAGCTGGACGTGCCGGCGCCGTCGGCCGACGCCACCAAGCTTCAGGCCTTCGGCGACGCCATCGGCAGTCGGCCGATGATCGCCGCCGCGTCGACGCATCCCGGCGAGGACGCGCTGATGATCGAAGCGCATCGGCGCCTGCGCGGCAATTTCCGTGGCCTGCTGACCGTGATCGCGCCGCGTCATCCCGAACGCGGCGACGAGATCGTTCAACTCGCGCAGCAGGCCGGCCTCAAGGCGGCGCTGCGCTCGCGCGGCGAGCCGATCGCCCGCGATACCGACATCTACGTCGCCGACACGATGGGCGAACTTGGCCTGATCTACCGGCTGGCGCTCGCCGTGTTCGTCGGCGGCTCGCTGGTCGAGCACGGCGGCCAGAACCCGATCGAGCCGGCCAAGCTGGGGGCCGCGATCCTGCACGGACCGCATGTCTGGAATTTCGCCGACATCTACGACGCCCTCGACGGCGCCCATGGCGCCGAACTTGTGGAAGACATCGACCGCCTGACCGCTGCCTTCGCCGCCATGCTGTCGAGCGCGGCGACGCGTGACGGCGTCGCCGGCGCGGCGCGTAAGACCGTCGATTCGCTGGGCGGCGCCCTTGCGCGCACGCTGCAATCGCTCGATCCTTATATGATGCACCTGATCATGTTGCGTCAGCGAGGCGATCATGCGTGAGCCGGCCTTCTGGTGGCGCCGGCCGGGGCTCGCGTCGAGCCTGCTGGCGCCGCTGGGACTGGCTTACGGTTCGATCGCGACCCGGCGCATGGGCAAGCGAGGCGTGCTCGCCGGCATTCCCGTCATCTGCGTCGGCAATTTCACCCTCGGCGGCACCGGCAAGACCCCGACCGCATTGACGCTGGTCGCCATGCTGCGCGATCTCGGCAAGGCGCCGTTCTGCCTGACGCGCGGCTATGGCGGCTCGATCGAAGGCCCGCATCTGGTCGATCCCGACAATGACAGCGCGGCGCAGGTCGGCGACGAGGCCTTGCTGCTGGCGCGCGCGGGGCCGACCGTGGTGGCGCGCAACCGAGTCGAAGGCGCGGCTTTCGCCAAATCGAAAGGCGCCGCCGCCATCATCATGGACGATGGTTTGCAGAATGCCTCGCTGGTCAAATCGCTGACCATTGCCGTCGTCGATAGCCGCCGCGGCATCGGCAATGGCGAAGTGTTTCCCGCCGGCCCCTTGCGCGCGCCTCTCGACGCGCAGATGGCGCGCTGCGACGCGCTGCTTGTCGTCGGCAACGATGCCGGTGCGCGTGATGTCATTGCCCGAGCTGCGCCGCGCCCGGTGCTTCATGGCCGGCTGATACCGGATGAGGCCGCCGTCACCGCGCTGCGCCAGCGCCCGGTGCTGGCCTTCGCCGGCATCGGCGATCCGGACAAGTTCTTCGCCACGGTCGAGGCCGCCGGCATTGCGATCGCGCAACGCCGCCCCTTCGCCGATCATCACCGTTTCAATGCCGAGGAAGCCGCCGAACTGGTGATGGCGGCCGAGCACGACGCGCTGGCGCTCATCACAACCGAAAAGGATCACGCCCGCATGACCGGCGATCCGGCGCTTGCCGCGCTCGCGGCCAAGGCGCATGTCCTGCCGGTGACGATGGTGGTGGAGGAAAAGGAAGCATTGCGCGGATTGCTCAGCCGCGCGATCGCGTGAGCGATTACGGCCTTGGCCCGTTGCGGTAGCGCTCCAGCACCGCCTCGGGCGAGACATAAGCCTCCTGGCGGTCGACGCTCCAGTATTTCAGTTCGTCGAGCGCAATCGGCGCGCCGGTCACCGCGCAGCGCACGAAATTGCCCGGCCGCACCACGCGAAAATCGCCATCGAGGTATTTGACCTCGGCCTCTCCGCCCGAAGGCTGACTGGGATCGAAACGGTTGAGCACGGGCATTTCTCCGCAAGGCGACGCGATCTGGCGACGCGACCTCTCGAACATAATGCCTCGCTCGCCTGAGCGAAACCCGTCTCCGCTGCGCGAGCGGTGGCCGCGGACCTCGATGCGCGATGCCCGATTTATCCCGGGCCCCGCTTGACTTCGTACGATTGATGTAATGTTATAATATAACATTCCTGATCCGGACGACGATGCTCGTCCGCTCGCATTCTCGGGGTACTTCATGTCGCTTCGGTCCCGCCGCAGCTTGCGGCTCGCTATGTCTTTTTCCGCCCTCACCGCCGCCGCCCCGGCGCTGGCGCAGACCGTGACGCTGCCGCAGGTCACCGTGACGGCGCCCAGCCCGATCCAGCGCGATACGACACCCGCGGCGGGCGGCGACACGCTGCAGGGCACCCTGCCCGTCGTGACCGACCAGTTCGCCACCGTCACCGTCGTGCCGTCACAGGAATTGCGGCGCAGCGGCGCAGCGACCCTCGGCGACCTGCTGTTCGACAAGCCCGGCATCACCGGCTCGCAATTCGCGCCCGGCGCCTCGAGCCGGCCGATCATCCGCGGCCTCGACGTCAACCGCGTCCGCATCCAGGAAAACGGCATTGGTGCCAACGGCGCTTCCGATCTCGGCGAGGATCACTTCGTCCCGGTCGATCCGCTGACCACCGAGCGCGTCGAGGTCATCCGCGGCCCGGCCACCTTGCGCTTCGGCTCGCAGGCGATCGGCGGCGTGGTCGAGGCCGACAACAACCGCATCCCGACCATGCTGCCGCCGCGCGGCATCGGCGCCGAGGCGCGCTTCGGCTTCTCCTCGGTCGACAAGGGCATCGACAGCGCCGTGCTGCTCGATGGCGGCGCCGGACACTTCGCGCTGCATGCCGATGCCTTCGGCCGCAACGCCACCGACTATCGCGTGCCGTCTTATCCATATCTCACCGCGCCGAATCCGGCCGATCTGCCGAACGCAACGCAGCCCGGCGGCTTCAACGGCACGCAGCCAAACTCCGGCCTGCGCAACAGCGGTCAGTCGCTCGGCGGTTCGTATCTATTCAACGACGGCTTCATCGGCCTCGCCATCGTACAGAACAACGCGCTCTATCACATCCCGGGCGCCGAGCCGGAGAGCAACCAGACGCGCATCGAGGCGCACCAGACCAAGATCCTGACGAAGGGCGAATGGCGCGCCCCGAATTCGACGATCGACGCCATCCGCTACTGGGGCGGCTTCACCGACTACAAGCACAATGAGATCGGCCTGTCCGACCAGACCGACTTCAGCAGCACCGGCATCCAGCAGACCTTCATCAACAAGGAGCAGGAAGGCCGCGTCGAGGCGCAGCTCGCGCCCTTCGATCTGCGCTTTGCCTCGCTCACCACCGCGATCGGCGTGCAGGGCCGCCACCAGATGCTCGACGCGCCAGCGCCCGGCGGCATCGGCCTGTGGGATCGCAACATCAACAATCGCATCGCCGGCTACATGTTCAACGAACTGAAGTTGAGCGAGATGACGCGGCTGCAGGTCGCCGGCCGCATCGAGCGCGTCTCGCTCGACGGTACCGGCCGCACCTTCGATGCCGTCGGCACGCTGACGCAGACCGCCGCCTCGCGCAACTACACGCCGAAGAGCATCAGCTTCGGCGTGCTGCGCGACCTGCCGCTCGATCTGACCGCCAGCCTCACGGCGCAATATGTCGAACGCGCGCCCAAGCCGGCCGAACTGTTCTCCGGCGGCGTGCACGATGCCACCACCACCTTCGACAAGGGCAACGTCAATCTCGGCGTCGAGGCGGCGCGGTCGCTTGAACTCGGCCTAAAGCGCGCCAAGGGGCCGTTCCGCTTCGATGCCTCGGTCTACTACACCCGCTTCAAGGATTTCATCTACCGCCGCTTCACTGGCAACACCTGTACCGAGGCCGGTGACTGCACCGGCGCCGCCGAACTCAACGAAGCGATCTATTCGCAGAACGACGCTACCTTCCGCGGCGGCGAATTCCAGAGCCAGTGGGACATCGCACCGCTCGGCTCCGGGCTCATCGGCATCGAGAATCAGTTCGACGTTGTGCGCGCCACCTTCTCCGATGGTTCCAACGTGCCGCGCATCCCGCCGGCACGCGTTGGCGGTGGCGTCTACTGGCGCGATGCCAACTGGTTCGCGCGCGTCAAACTCATCCACGCCTTCGCGCAGAAGGATATAGCGGCGGTAGCGGAGACGACGACCGGCTCCTATGACGACCTGCGCGCCGAACTGAGCTACAACTGGAAGAACCCGCAGCCGCGCTTCGACGAGGTGAGCGAATTCACCGTCGGCATCCGCGGCGCGAACCTGCTCAACCGCGACATCCGCAACGCGGCGTCCTACAACAAGGACGAAGTGCTGATGCCCGGCGCCAATGTGCGCGTTTTCGCGAGCGTGAAGTATTGATTTCGGCGTCGTCCCCGCGAAAGCGGGGACCCAGCGCTTTCTTTCGGGGAAGGATGCAATTGCTGGATCACCCGCCTTCGCGGGTGATGACGGCTTCAGATCACCCAAACAAGCTGCCCTGCCCGCCTTCGCCGTCGCCGCCGCGCGGCTTCTTCGCCTTCGACGCCGGCTTCGGCGTCACTTCGAGCACCGCGGTTTCGGTGACGACGGTCTCGCGCACCACCACCACCGGCCCGCCGTCGGCGGTCGCGGCGATGTGGCCGTCGGCGAATTCGATATCGAGGCGGCTGCCGGCCGACACCTGCGCGGCTGCGCGCAGCGGCTGGCCTTTGTCGTCGCGCACCAGGGCAAAGCCGCGCTTGAGCACCTCGCGATAAGAGAAAGCCGCAAGCAGGCGCTCGGCGCGTTCGATGCGGGTGTGATGCTGTTTCAGGAGCGCCAAGGTCGCGCGCTGGCCGCGCTCGCCGAAGGCGGTGACGCGCTCGCGATAGCGCAACAGCCGCGCCTGATGCGCCTGCGCATTGGCGACGAGCCCGGCCTTGAGGCGCTGGCTGAGGTTCGCGTACTTGTCCTTGCGGCGCTCGAAGGTGTTGATCAGCAGCGGCGGCGCCAGCCGCGTGGCGACACGGGTATATTGCGTCTGATGCACCTGGGCGTTGGCGCGCAGCCCGCGCGGTAATCGCTCGGCCAGACTGTCGAGACACTGGCGCGGCTCGGCGAGAATATCCTTCGGCAGGCCGCGCGCCAGCATCGTCAGTTCGCGGCGCAGCCGTTCCATGCCACGCTGCAGGCTCGCGAGCTTGCGCGACGCCAGCCCGTTCAGCGTCTGCAACAGCTCGACACGCACCGGCACCGCCATCTCGGCCGCCGCGGTCGGCGTCGGCGCGCGGCGGTCGGAAGCGAAGTCGATCAAGGTCACATCGGTTTCATGGCCGACCGCCGAGATCAGCGGGATCATGCTGCCGGCCGCCGCCCGCACCACGATCTCTTCGTTGAACGACCACAGATCTTCCAGCGAACCACCACCGCGGGCGACGATGATCAGATCCGGCCGCGGAATGGCGCCGCCTTCCTTGAGCGCATTGAAGCCATCGATGGCGGCGGCGACTTCCGCCGCCGACTGCTCGCCCTGCACGCGCACCGGCCAGACCAGGACGCGGCGCGGGAAGCGGTCGGCCAGCCGATGCAGGATGTCGCGGATCACCGCGCCGGTCGGCGACGTCACGACGCCGATCACCTCGGGCAGGAACGGCAAGAGCTGCTTGCGCGCCTCGTCGAACAGGCCCTCGGCGGCAAGCTTCTTCTTGCGCTCCTCGAGGAGCTTCATCAGCGCGCCGACGCCGGCGGGCTCGAGACTGTCGATGACGATCTGGTATTTGGAAGAGCCCGGGAACGTCGTCAGCTTGCCCGTGGCGATGACGTCGAGGCCTTCCTCGGGCTTGACCCGCATCCGGCCAAACACACCCTTCCAGATCACGCCCTCGATCACGGCGCGGTCGTCCTTGAGGCGGAAATAGCAGTGCCCCGACGGCGACGGGCCCCGGTAGCCCGAGACCTCGCCGCGCACCCGCACGAAGCCATAGGCGTCCTCGACCGTGCGCTTGAGCGCAGCGGACAGTTCCGAAACGGTCCATTCGCTCAGGTTGGACGCCGACGCTTCGGCGCGGCTCTCGGCGGGGGTGCGGGGGCTCGGCATCGCATTCGATATACGCGCTCCTGCCCTGCGCCGGAATACCGCTCGGGCCGCCGTCCCCATAAGGTCTCGTCAACAGTCCCCGGCAATACTGCCCCCCGGGAGCGATGTCATGACCAATCCGCTGGAACATCAGGCCGAAAACATCAAAGTGCGCGTCCGCTGCGGCGACTGCCGGACCACTTTCCACGAACGCCTGCACCGAGTCGTCCATGGCGACCGCGTCCACTGCCCGACCTGCGGCACCGAATTGCGCTTCCACGGCATCGGCAGCATGCACGATTACGAGACCATCCAGGACTATGTGCACCACGTCGAGGAACGCACCGCCCACCCGCATTTCGTGCGCTCGGACGATTAAGTCCACAGTCCTGTCGATACCGCCGCGCCGAGACCTTGTCCCCGGCGGTTCCGCCCGCTAGAGCCGGACGGTATCGGACGGGGCAGACATGAACATCCTCATTCTCGGTTCCGGCGGCCGCGAACATGCGCTGGCCTGGAAGATCGCCGCCAGCCCGCTGACGACGAAGCTCTATTGCGCGCCCGGCAATGCCGGCATCGCGCAGGAGGCCGAATGCGCCGCGCTCGACATCGCCGACCATCAGGCGGTGATCGCCTTCTGCAAGGCCAACGCGATCGACTTCGTCGTCGTCGGCCCGGAAGTGCCGCTCGTTGCCGGCATCGTCGACGATCTGGAAGCCGCCGGCATCAAGGCCTTCGGCCCGACCAAATGGGCGGCCCGGCTCGAAGGCTCCAAGGGCTTCACCAAGGATCTGTGCAAGGCCAACAACATTCCGACCGCCGCCTATGAGCGCTTCAAGAGCGGCGACCTCGCCAAGGACTATGTGCGCAAGCGCGGCGCGCCGATCGTGGTCAAGGCCGATGGCCTCGCCGCCGGCAAGGGCGTGGTCGTCGCCTCGACGGTGGAGGAAGCCGAAGCCGCCATCGACATGATGTTCGGCGGCGGCCTCGGTGAAAAAGCCTGGGAGATCGTGATCGAGGACTGCTTGGTCGGCGAGGAAGCGTCGTTCTTCGCGCTGTGCGACGGCGACACCGCGCTGCCGCTCGCCTCGGCGCAGGATCACAAGCGCGTCTTCGACGGCGACAAGGGACCGAACACCGGCGGCATGGGCGCCTATACGCCGGCGCCGATCATGACCGTCGCCATGAACCAGCGCGTCATGGACGAGATTGTCATCCCCACCGTGCAGGCTTTGAAGAAAGCCGGCGCGCCGTTCAAGGGCGTACTGTTCGCGGGGCTGATGATCACCAAGGATGGGCCGCAGCTCATCGAATTCAATGTTCGCTTCGGCGATCCGGAAACGCAAGTGATCATGCTGCGCATGATGTCGGATCTGTTGCCGGCGCTGATCGCGGCGCGCGACGGACAGCTCAAGAACTTCGACCTGCGATGGTACGCCGACGCCGCTCTCACGGTGGTGATGGCAGCGAAGGGTTACCCGGGCAGTTACCAGAAGGGTACCGTGATCAACGGGCTCGACCGGGCCGCCCAGCTCGAAGGCGTCGAGATATTCCATGCCGGAACCAGAAACGAGAACGGCTCCATTGTCGCCAATGGCGGTCGCGTGCTCAATGTCTGTGCACGCGGCAAGACCGTGGCCGAAGCGCAAGCACGCGCCTATGCGGCTGTCGACAAGATCGACTGGCCGGACGGCTTCTGCCGCCGCGATATCGGCTGGCAGGCGATCACGCGAGAAAAGGCCGTCCGTTAAATAGCGCTCATCCAATCGATTACGATCGAGCAAACGTTTTGCCGTGCGTTCAACGCCGTCAGGAATAACTGTCGAGAATTTTCGGCATCAATTCGCGCTCCCCCTACTTTCGAATAATCATCGCGTAAAAAACCAATTCGCATATCACGCATGCGTTGCGATGCTCTTCATTTCACCGGCGGCCTGCCTAGCTTCCGGTCAAGGGCAAGCTGAAGAATTGGAATTGGAGTCGAACGATGAAGAAACTTTTGATCGCTGGCGTTCTCGCGGTTGTCGCCGCCTCGCCTGCCCTCGCTGCGTCGAAGCATCACCGCGCCCCCGCGAACCAGTCCTACGCCTATATTCCCGCGTCGGCGTCGGCTTATGGCCCGACCTTTGGTTCGTACGTCGTCTCGAACGGCCAGGTGCTCGGTGCCGATCCGGATCCGTTTATCCGCGAAAGCCTGATCCGTCAGGGTTCGGCGGCCGACTACAACAACTAAGTCGTCGCATTGGACGTCACGCAAAGCCCGGCCCATTGCCGGGCTTTGCCGTCTCTTCGGCCCTGTCATCGGCGCGCGTTTGCGGCATAATCGATCCTCCTGAGCCGGAGGTTCGATGACAGCACCGTTCGATCTGTTTCCAGGTTTCTCTGCGCACCAGGTCGAGACGTCGGCCGGGCGCCTGTTCGCGCGCGTCGGCGGCGACGGCCCGCCGCTGCTGCTGATTCACGGCTATCCACAGACGCACGTCATGTGGCATCGCGTCGCGCCGGCGCTGGCCGAGCGCTTCACGCTGATCATCCCCGACCTGCCCGGCTATGGCGCGTCGGCGGTGCCGGAGGCGAACGCCGACCATGCGCCTTACGACAAGCGCTCGATGGCGAAGGCGCTGGTCGAATTGATGGCCGCGTTCGGCCATGAGCGCTTCAGCCTCGCCGGCCATGACCGCGGCGGCCGCGTCGCCTATCGTCTGGCGCTCGATCATGCACCGCGGGTCGAGCGTCTTGCCACGCTCGATATCATTCCGACCGGCGAGATGTGGCGCGCCATGGACATGACCATGGCAATAAAGACCTATCACTGGCTGTTCCTGGCGCAGCCCAGACCGCTGCCCGAACAGATGATCGGGCACATGCCGGCCGCCTATCTCGACTGGACGTTGGCGAGCTGGACCAAGGCGAAGAATCTCTCCGCCTTCGCGCCAGAAGCGCTGGCGCAGTATCGCGCCGCTTATGTCGAGCCGCACATCCACGCGCTGTGCGAGGACTATCGCGCCGGCGCCACCACCGACCTCATTTACGACAACGCCGACCGCGAAGCCGGCCGCACCATCGATTGTCCGATGCTGGCGATCTGGGGCGATGCCGGCATTCCGAGCGAAACCTCGGGCCCGCTGGCGGTGTGGCGGCAATGGGCGACCAAGGTGCAAGGCCGCGCCATCGATTCCGGTCATTTTCTCGCCGAGGAAAATCCGGACGAGACGGCTAAAGCCCTGCTAGAGTTTTTCACATCGTGACGCATCATGCCGATTGACCGTCAGCAAGCCTTTTCCGGCACCAAGGAAACCCCGGCCGCGCTGCGCATGGACGAGGCGCGGCTCGCCGACTATCTCGCGCGCGCCATCGCCGGCTTCGCCGGGCCGCTGACGGCGCGGCAGTTCAAGGGCGGCCAGTCGAACCCGACTTATCTTCTGGACACACCGGCACGCCGTTACGTGCTGCGGCGCAAGCCGCCCGGCAAATTGCTGCCGTCAGCCCATGCGGTCGACCGCGAATATCGCGTCATCGGCGCGCTTCATGCCCAGGGCTTTCCCGTCGCCGAGCCGCTCTGCTACTGCGCCGACGAGACCGTCGCCGGCACGCCGTTCTATGTCATGGGCTTTGCCGACGGCCGCGTGTTCTGGGAGCCGCAGATGCCCGGCTCCGACCCGACCGAGCGCGCCGCGGTCTATGACGCGATGAACGGCACCATCGCCCGGTTGCACAGCTTCGATCCGGCCGCGATCGGCCTTGGCGATTTCGGCAAGGGCGAAAATTATGTCGCGCGTCAGGTCGATCGCTGGTCGAAACAGTATCGCGCTTCCGAGACGGAAAAGATCGAGCCGATGGAACGGCTGATCGAATGGCTGCCGCAGCACATTCCGCCCGGCGGCCCGGTGCGGCTGGTGCATGGCGACTACCGCATCGACAATCTGATCATGGCGAAGGACGAGCCACGCGTCATCGCCGTGCTCGACTGGGAATTGTCGACGCTCGGCGATCCGCTCGCAGACTTCACCTATCACCTGATGGCGTGGCACATGCCGCCGACCGAATCGGCGGCCGGCACGGCGACCTTGCAGGGCCACGATCTCGGCGCGCTCGGCATTCCGTCGATGATGGATTACGTCGACGACTACGTGGCGCGCACCGGGCTCGATCCGCGGCCGCACCTCAACGTCTATCTCGCCTATAACTTCTTCCGCATCGCCGCGATCCTGCAGGGCATCATCGGCCGCGTTCGCGACGGCACCGCGACCTCCGAATTCGCTCCGGCCAAGGCCGAGTTGATCCGTCCGCTGGCCGACACGGCGTGGGGCTTCGCGCGCCAGGCGGGCGCCCGCGAATAAATAATACTAAAATATTCTGTTTATTTTATCCGCATCCGAACGTGTTTATCCGCGCTTCCTTCAGAGGCGGCAGCCTAGGGTTCCCGATCGGAGGTCAACTCATGTCGGATTCGAGCATCGGGATCCAGGCGATTTCGCCTTTCACCGGCACCTCGCAGGGCCGCAACGAAGCGTTCCGCGATCAGAGTGCGCAGCAGGCTGCCGTCCAGCTCTCCAACCAGCAGCAGGACCAGGACGAGGAGCAGCAGCGCAACGTCACAGCCGCGCCGGCGCATCAACTCGATGTCACGGTTTGATCTGCCGCGCGCGCCGGACTAGCGGCGCGCCGCGAAGAACTCCCGCAAGAGCGCAGCACATTCACCTTCGCCAATGCCACCATAGACCTCCGGTCTGTGGTGGCAGGTGGCGTTGTCGTAGAAGCGCACGCCGCTTTCCACCGCCCCGCCCTTCGGATCAGCCGCGCCGAAATACAGCCGCCTGATCCGCGCGAATGAGGCCGCCGCCGCGCACATCGTGCACGGCTCCAGCGTCACATAGAGGTCGCAGCCGGTCAGCCGCTCGGTGCCCAGCATGGTCGCGGCCGCGCGGATGGCGATCAGCTCGGCATGCGCGGTCGGGTCGCGGTCTTCCAGCGTCCGGTTACCGGCGCGCGCCACCACCGCGCCCTCGCGGACGATAACGCAGCCGATCGGCACCTCGCCGCGCGCCGCCGCGGCGCGGGCTTCCTCGAGGGCGAGTTGCATGAAGGAGGGCGATGCCATAAACGCCGTCATAGCCGGGCATCACGGCGGAGACAAATGAGCGACAAACCCAACAGCGGCGAGCGCATCGCCAAGGTCATGGCCAGGTCGGGCTTGGCCTCCCGCCGCGAGGCCGAGGCCTGGATCGCCGAGGGCCGGGTGTCGGTCAATGGCAAGGTCATCGGCTCGCCGGCGCTCAACGTCGCCCCGTCCGACCGCATCGTCGTCGACGGCCAGCCGATGCCGCGCCGCGAGCGCACCAGGCTGTTCCTCTACAACAAACCGCGCGGCCTGGTGACGACGCATTCCGACCCTGAAGGCCGCCCGACCATTTTCGGCGCGCTGCCGAAGAAACTGCCGCGGCTGATCAGCGTCGGCCGCCTCGACATCAACACCGAGGGCCTGCTGCTTCTCACCAATGACGGCGGCCTCGCCCGCGCGCTCGAACTGCCGGCAACCGCCTGGCTGCGCCGCTACCGCGTGCGCGCCAATGGCCGGGTCGAGCAGGCCGCGCTCGACAAACTGCGCGACGGCATCACCATCGACGGCATCCATTACGGCGCCATCGAGGCGCTGCTCGAACGCCAGCAGGGCGCCAATGTGTGGCTCGCCTTTGCCATTCGCGAGGGCAAGAACCGTGAGGTGCGCAAGGTGCTGGAGCAGCTTGGCCTGCGCGTCAACCGGTTGATCCGCGTCTCCTACGGCCCCTTCATGCTCGGCGATCTGCCCGAGGGCGCGGTCAAGGAAGTCGAGACCGCGGCGCTGCGCGCCGAACTCGGCGAAAAGATCGTGCGCGAGAGTGGCGCGGATTTCACGGCGCCGCTGGTCAGCGACGATGAGCGGATGCCACGCAAGCGCCCCTCACCCTCCGCGCCGCTGCGCGGCGCTCCCCCCTCTCCCCGCATGCGGGGAGAGGGAAGCGAGCGGCAAAGCCGCGAGCAGGGTGAGGGGCCAAAGCGCTTCGCAAAGAAGAAGCCGCCGCGCCGTGACCGCCGCAAGAGCGGCCCGCGTCCGGCCTATCCGAGATCCAAATAATGCGAGTCGTCGGCGGCCGCTTGCGCTCGCGCCCCATCGCCGGACCGAAAGGCGATGGCTTACGCCCGACTGCCGATCGGCTGCGCGAGTCGCTGTTTAACATCCTCGCCCATGGTTACGGCAATCCGGTCGAGGGCGCGCGCGTGCTCGACCTGTTCGCCGGCACCGGCGCGCTCGGCATCGAGGCTTTGTCGCGCGGCGCGTCCTATGTGCTGTTCGTCGATGACGGCGTCGAGTCGCGCGCTTTGCTGCGCAACAACACCGAGGCGCTCGGCCTGGGCGGCACCAGCCGCATCTTCCGCCGCGACGCGACCAGGCTCGGTCCGGCGCATCCGATCGAACCGTTCACGCTTTGCTTCCTCGATCCGCCTTATGGCAAGGGCCTCGCCGAAAAGGCTTTGATCTCGGCGCGCGAGGGCGGCTGGCTCGTCAAGGATGCGCTGGTCGTGGTCGAGGAAGCGGTCGGCGCCAAGTTTGCGGCGCCGGAGGGCTTCGAAGAGCTGGAGCGGCGTGACTACGACGACAGCGAGTTGATCTTTCTGCGGCGCGCCTGAGCTACTTCCGCCCGAACAACCGCTCAATGTCACCGAGCTTCAGCTCAACGTAAGTGGGGCGGCCGTGGTTGCACTGGCCGGAGTTCGGCGTTGATTCCATCTCGCGCAGCAACGCATTCATCTCGTCGGGTTTGAGCCTGCGGCCGGCGCGCACCGAGCCATGGCAGGCCATGGTCGCTGACACATGCAGCAGACGGCGCTCGAGCGGCAGCGAATCGTCCCACTCCGCCATGTGCTCAGCGAGGTCACAAACCATCCCCCTCACATTGACCTCGCCAAGTAAAGACGGCGTCTCGCGCACCGCCACGGCGCCGGGGCCGAAGGCCTCCAGCACCAGGCCGAAGCGTTCCAGCTCGCCAGCGCGTGCCACGAGCCGCGCCGCGTCACCTTCATCCAGCTCGACGATCTCCGGGATCAGCAGGATCTGGCGGCCGATGCCGGCCTTGTCCAGCGCCGCCTTCATGCGCTCATAGACGATGCGCTCATGCGCGGCGTGCTGGTCGACGATGACGAGGCCGTCGCGCGTCTGCGTCACGATATAGGTTTCGTGGATCTGCGCCCGCGCCGCGCCGAGCGGCCGGTCGATCAGGTCCGGCGCCGGCGCGAAGCTTTCGACCCGCGCATCGGCCGACGGCCCGCCGACATCGAACGCCGCCTGCGCCACCTCCTCGAAACCGAGCGCGACGCTGCCAAGCGTCGGCGACCAGGGCGTTGGCCGCGCCGGCGAATTGCGCCAGTCATAGCCCGACCGCCGTGGCACGGGACGGAACGCGGCGATGGTGGCGCCGCCGCCGGTCGAGGCGGCGCGCTGGCCTTCGCGCGCCAGCGCGTGCTTGAGCGCGCTGACAATCAGCCCGCGCACCAGGCCAGAATCGCGGAAGCGCACCTCGGTCTTGGCCGGATGCACGTTCACATCCACTTCGCTCGACGGCAGCGTCACGAACAGCGCCAGCACCGGATGGCGGTCGCGAGGCAGATAATCGGCGTAAGCGCCGCGCACCGCGCCGACCATTAATTTGTCGCGCACCGGCCTTCCGTTGACGAACAGATACTGGCCGAGCGAATTGGCGCGCGACAACGTCGGCAATCCGGCGAAACCCGTCACATGCACGCCCTCGCGCTCGGCATCGATGGCGATGGCATTGGCACGGAAGTCGGCCCCTAAGACATCGCCGAGCCGCACCAAAGGCTGCTCCTCGCCCGCGGCGCTCCAGGTCACCGGCGCACGCTCCTCGCCGGCCAGCGTGAAGGTGACGTCAGGCCGGCTCATCGCCAGCCGCCGCACCACTTCGCGCACCGCCTCGCCTTCGCTGCGGTCGGTCTTGAGAAATTTCAGCCGTGCCGGCGTCGCGTAAAACAGATCGCGCACCTCGATCGTGGTGCCCTGGCTCAAAGCCGCCGGCTTGACCTCCGACTTGTCGCCGGCATCGACGGTCAGCGACCAGGCATGCGGCTCGCTGGCATGCCGCGTGGTAATGGTGAGCCGCGCCACCGAGCCGATGGACGGCAAGGCCTCGCCGCGGAAGCCGAGCGTGTGGATCGCCATCAGATCGTCGGCCTCTAACTTCGAGGTGGCATGGCGCTCGACGCAGAGCTCGAGATCGGCGCGCGTCATACCGGCGCCATCGTCGGTGACGCGGATCAGCCGGCGACCGCCGCCGTCGGTCAGAACGTCGATGCGCGTCGCCCCAGCGTCGAGCGCGTTCTCGACCAGCTCCTTGACGACGCTCGCCGGGCGCTCGACCACCTCGCCGGCGGCGATGCGGTTGACGACGGCTTCGGAGAGCTGGCGGACGGGCATTCGAAAAACAGCCTGATTCGGGACTCTAAGGCCAATCTAGTGGCCGAAAGCGCCTGCCGCGAGGCGGCGGAGCGGGCTTTGCCCGTTATCCCGTCCCGTCGTCGTCCCGGGCGAGCGGTAGCGAAACCCGGGACCCATATCTCCGGTGTTGAAGATATGGATGGAAAGGGGCTATGGGTCCCCGCTTTCGCGGGGACGACGGAATGAGATCAATCCCACTTCGCCTTCCCCCGCCCGGCCTTGATCTCGCTGCGCCGCTTCTTGCCCTCGACCCGCTTTTTCTTCTCGGATTTCGGCACCTTGGTCTCGCGCCGCACCGTGGGCCTCACCGCCGCCTGGCGGATCATCTCGAACAGCCGCTCGCGGGCCTCGGCCCGGTTGCGCGACTGATCGCGGTATTCCTGCGCCACGATGACGATGACGCCGTCCTTGGTCAGCCGCGAGCCGGCGAGCTTCATCAGGCGGATGGCGACGTCGTTAGGCAGCGACGGCGAGCGCCGCGCGTCGAAGCGCAATTGCACCGCCGACGACACCTTGTTGACGTTCTGCCCGCCCGGCCCCGAGGCGCGGACGAAGCTTTCCTCGAACTCGGATTCGTCGATGGCGATGGTTTTAGTGACCTGATGCATTAGCCGCCCGTCATGCCCCGCGAAGGCGGGGCATCCAGTATACACCGGGTTTACTGGATCGCCCGCTTGCGCGGGCGATGACGTCCTGTGGATTACGCGGGCGGCCTCAGGCCTCCACCCCTTCCGCAAACACCAGCGTGCGGTCGAGCGCGGCGTAGCGGAATTCCAGCGCCTCGGCATATTCCGGCGAGCGGTACCATTCGCGCGCCTTCGCCATGTCGGGAAATTCGACGATGATGAATTGCTTGTCGCGGTCGCGCTCGCCCTCGACCAGTTCGACCGCACCGGACCGCACCAGATAGCGGCCGCCGTATTTCTCGATGCTTGCGGCGGCGCGGTCGCGGTAATTCCCGATCAGGTCCTGATCGAGGATGCGCACTTCGGAGATCACATAAGCGGGCATGGCGCTACGCCGTCAGATATTTCTTCGCCAGCACCTTGCCCTCTTCCACCGCCGGCTGGTCGAAGGCATCGACGCCGATGAGCCGCGCGGCGATGATGGTCTCGAGCATGAAATGCATCAAGAGCTCGCCGATGCTCTCTTCGTCGATCTGCGGCAGATGCAGCGTGCGCACAGGGCAGCCGTTCTTGGCCAGCGTCTCGGCCGTAGCGCGGCCCTGCGCCCCGACCAGATCGCCGATGGTCTTGCCGCCGAAGCCCGGCTCGCCGGCGACCTTGGACAAGTCCTTGTCCATGCGCGGGCCCTTGCCGGCGCGATCGGTGGTGATGACGGTGAACAATTTGTCGCGCGGCCCGGCGATGAAGAGCTGCAACTGGCTGTGCTGATCGACCGGCCCCAACGCGCCGATCGGCGTCGTGCCCTTGCCGTCCTTGCCGAGGCTTTCCGCCCAGAGCTGCACGTACCAATGGGTGAAGCGCTCGAGCCGGTCGGCATAGGCCATGACGACGCTGATGCCCTTGTTCTTGGTCTCGGCGAGCGCCACCGACAAAGCGGCGCCGAGCGCGGCCGGCACGCCTATGGCTTTCTTCTTGTCGAGCACCGGCTTCAGGGCCAGCGCAGCGCCAGCGCGCACCGCCGCGACGTCGAGGCCGAGCATTGCCGCCGGCAACAGGCCAACATTGGTCAGCACCGAGAAGCGGCCGCCGACGCCGGTGTGATGATCGAGCATCGGCACCTTGTACTGGCCGAGCAGTTCGCGCAGGCCGTTCTTCTTGCCCGGCTTGGCCGGCTCGGACAGGCCGAGGAAGATGTCGGGAATACGGGGCCCGAGGCTCGCTTGATGCAGCGCCGACAGGACGGCGATGGTCTGCATCAGCGTCTCGCCGGTGCCGCCCGATTTGGAGATCGAGACGAAGCGCGACGTCTGCAGCGGCAGATGCTTGAGCAGCGCGGCGAACGAGTCCGGATCGAGATTGTCCATGAAGTGCAACCGCGGCCCGGCGCGCAAGGCGTCGACGCCCGGCACCATGTAGCCAGCAAGCTGCGCCAGGGTCTGGCCGCCGAGCGAGGAGCCGCCGGTGCCGAGCAGCACGATGTCGGTGGCGCGGTCGGCGAGCGCGACGGCACGATCGCGCAATTCCGGCAGATCGGCATGCGCTTGCGGCAATTGCAGCAGCGGCAGACCGCCGTCGGCATAGCGGGCACGCAGCCAGTCGAGCGCGCCCTCGGCGCGCGCCAGCGCGGCGTCGAGCGTCTCGGTCGAAACGCCGTGCTGGCCGATATTATGGTGAAGCGCACTATCGATGGACTGGATCAAAGGCATGACGAAAATCTAGCGGCAACTGATGAATATTCTAACGCCAAGGCGGCACAATGGTTTCACTGCGTCGACGACGCCAGGCCCTTCGGCCGGCCGGCCACCGTCACCAGCATGCCGTTGCCGTAGAGGCGCTTGGCGACGCGTTTGGCGTCGTCGAGCGTCACGGCGTCGATCATGGCGCCGCGGCGCTGGATATAGTCGATGCCGAGCTTGTCGAGCTGGATCTGGGTGAGCTGCGCCGCGATCTTCGACGAGGTGTCGAGCGACAGCGCATAGGCGCCCTTGAGGTAGTCCTTGGCGGCGGTCAGTTCGTCGGCGGTCGGGCCTTCCGCGGCCATCTTCTTGGTCTCGGCCTCGATGATCGACAGCGCCTCGGCGGTGCGGTCGGCGCGGGTCGCGGTGCCGCCGATGATCAGCGCGGTGTGGTCGAACCAGGCGAGACTCTCCGACACACCGTAGGCGAGGCCGCGCTTCTCGCGCACTTCCTTGTAGAGCCGCGACGAGAAGGTGCCGCCGCCAAGGATGTGGTTGACGATATAGGCGGCCATGAAATCCTTATCGTTACGGGCAACGCCCTCGCCGCCGAAGGTGACGACCGCCTGCGGCACGTTCAATTCCGCGACGATGCGGCGGCCGAGCCCTTGCGGCTTGACGTCAGCCACCGGCTTGAGATCGTTCGTCGCCGGCAAGCCGCCGAATGCCTTGTCGATCAGGTCGCCGGCGGTCTTGTCGTCGATGTCGCCGACGATCGAGACGGTCAGGCCATTGCGGGCGAAAACGCGCTTGGTGAACTCGCGCAGATCGGCCGGCGTGATCGTCGGCACGGTTTCCAGCGAACCCTTGGTCTCCAGACCGTAAGGGTGCCCCGGAAACGCGGTCTGCCACCACAGTCGGCCGGCGATGCTGTTCGGGTTGGTGGTCTCGCGGCGCAGCCCCGCCAGTTCCTGGGCGCGCACGCGCTCGACCGCCGAGGGCTCGAAGCGCGGCTCGGCGAGCGCGACGCGCAGCAGCTCGAAGGCCTCGTCGCGATGTTCGTTGAGCACGCGCAGCGAGCCGCGAAATTCGTCGCGCGATGCGCCGAACGACAGTTCGATGGCGTGCCGCTCCAGCCGGTCGTGGAAGGCCTTGCTGTCGAGATCGCCGGCGCCTTCGTCGAGCGTGTCGCCGACCAGATTAGCGGTGCCGCCCTTGCCAACCGGATCCTGCGTCGCGCCGCCCTTGAAGGCGTAGTTGAGCGCGACCAACGGCACGGCCTTCTCGCGCACCAGCCAGAAGGTGATGCCCTTGGGGCTGACGACCTTCTCGATCGTCATGGCGGAGGAAGGCGCGGCCTGAACCAGCGCCAGCAACAGCGCGCCGGCAACGCTTGCGAGGAGCCGCATCATGACTTCTTCTCCGCGGTGGCGGGCGTGCCGGCCGGCGCCCGCTCCGCCTTGTTGACCGGAGGCCGCGTGTCCTTGACCAGATAGCCGGTCACCGACCGGATTTTCTCGAGCCAATGCCGCGCCGCGTCCTTGACCTGCTCCGCGGTGACGGCGTGGATGCGCTGCGGCCAGCTCTGCACGTCGGCGACGGTGCCGCCGGTCATCAGCGTCTGGCCGTACCAGCGCGCCATGGTCGCCTGGTTGTCCTGGGCATAGATCGCGTCGGCCACCAGCCGCGCTTTCGAGCGCTCCAGTTCGTCGGCGGTGACGCCCTTGTCGATCACCTCGGCGATCACGGCATCGATATCTTTTTCCAGTTCCGGCAGGCCGACGCCCTCGCCCGGCGCGCCATAGACGCCGAACTTCGACATGTCGTAGGCGGACGAGTCGTAATAGGCGCCGGCGCTGGTCGCGACATGCTTGTCGACCACCAGCGCGCGATAGAGCCGGCTGTTCGAACCGGCGCCGAGGATATGCGCCAGCACTTCGAGCGCTTCGGATTCGCCCGCCTTGGCGGTGTGGAACGACGGCACCAGATAAGCGCGCTGCAGCACCGGCTGTTCGACACGCGGATCGGCCAAAGTCAGCGAGCGCACCGCCGCCGGCGGCGGCTCCTGCGGCCGCTCCCGCGGCGCGATGTCGGCGCGCGGCTTGACCGCGCCGTAGGTTGCCTTGGCGAAGGCCAGCGCCTGTTGCGGCTCGACGTCGCCGGCGACCACCACCACGGCGTTGTTCGGCCCGTAAAAGCGGCGGTAGAAACCGATGGCGTCGTCCTTAGTTAGGCCTTCCATCTCGTGGCGCCAGCCGATCACCGGCCGGCCATAGGGCGAATTGAGAAACAGCGCGGCGTCGATCTGCTCGCCGAGCCGGGCGCGCGGATTGTTCTCCATGCGCTGGTTGCGCTCTTCGAGGATGACGTCACGCTCCGGCAGCACCACGGCGTCGGTCAGCACCAGGCCGGTCATGCGGTCGGCCTCGAAACCCATCACCTCTTTGAGCTTCTCGCTCGGCACGCGCTGGTAATAGCCGGTGTAGTCGTTCGAGGTGAAGGCGTTCTCCTGGCCGCCCATGCGCGCGACCACCTGCGAAAACTGACCGGCCGGATGCTTCGCCGTGCCCTTGAACATCAGGTGCTCGAGGAAATGCGCGAGCCCGGATTTGCCCGGCGTCTCGTCGGCGGCGCCGACCTTGTACCAGATCATGTGCGTGACCACCGGCGCGCGGTGATCGGGGATGACGACGAGTTCGAGACCGTTGTCGAGCTTGAAGTCGGCAATCGCCGGTCCGGCGGCGCGTGCCGCGGATAGCGAGAGCGTCAGCGCGACGGCGAGAGCCGCGGCGCCTGTCCATTCGGCAATCGATGTGAGCTTCACGAGGAGACCTTATGGCGTTTGCGTTTTTTTTCGCCCCGCGCGAGCGACGGCGCCGCACGCTCAACTTTACACGCTCAACCATACGGACAACGGACGGCACGCGAAGGCGCGGCGCGGGGACCAGCGCCGGACTCAGTGGTCGGTGCTCGTGCCGTGCTCGAGGTAGTAATTGGTCGCCTTCGGCGCCTGATTCCGTTCGCTACCGACGCCGTAGGGCTGATCGGCCGACGGCGTCTGATAACCGACCGGCGGATCGGTCAGCGACGCGCGCGGCGGCTCGCCGGTAAAGCGCGCCTGTTCGTCGTCCTTCTTGCCGCCGAACAGGCTGCCGAACAAGCCGCCGTTATAGCCGAGCTGCGACGGCGTCATCTTCTGGTTGTTCTCGTTGAAGGTGCCGGCGGCACGGTTGCCGGTGCCAACGCGGGGCGGCCGGTTGGTGGCGCTCGCACCGGGCATCATCTCGCTCGGGCTGAGGACGCGGTTTTCGTCGCGGATTTTTTCGTCTGCCGACTTCGAGGCTTCGATGCGCGCCTGCCGGGCCGCTTCCTTCTTGCGGGCGATATCGGGATCCTTCGGCCAGGCCGGATTGCCGGCGATCCCGGCATCGGCCTTTTCCGGCGTCGGCAGATCGGTCGACGGCGGAATGACCAGCGGCGCGCGCTCCTGATAAACGATCGCGTCTTTGTTCGGCGATTGCAGGCCGAGGCCTTCCAGCAGATTGCCGAGCAGCTTGGAATCCCAGGGTCGATCGTCGCCGGCATCGGCGGCGTGCGCCGGCGCGGTTGCGCTGCCTGCGGCGATGGCGAGACCGAGCACCAAAGCCGCCCAAGCGGTCTGACGGGACGAGCGACGAGCGATCATGGAACTTGCCCCTACTGTTCGCGTGTCAGCCGAATTGGCCACCGAATTCACCTGAACAGGCCTATTGCCAGCTGCCTATTGCATTGGGATCAGGGCGCTTTTACGGCACGTCCGCCGAAGAAGGATTCATACAGCAGACCCGCCACCCCGGCAACGATGGCCACGTCGGCGAGGTTAAAAACGTACCATTTGAACTGCCAAGTTGCCCCGGAAACGTGAAAAAACACGAAATCGACCACCCAGCCGTGCAGCAGGCGGTCGACGGTATTCCCGGCCGCCCCGCCGATGATCAGGCCGAGGGACAGCGCCGTCAGCCTGTCCTCGGCCTTGGCCAGCCAGGCCCACAGCAGCGCTACCGCCAGAATCTTAAAGCCGACCAAAACCCACTGCCCGGCCTCCCCCGGCATCTGCAGCAGGCCGTAGCTGATGCCGTAGTTCCGCGTCAGCACGAAGTCGAAGAACGGCCCGAGCCGGATCGGGTTGGCGTCGAGGTCGTGGACGAAAACGAGATAGAGCTTCGAGGCCTGGTCGATGACGAGGACCAGCACCGCAACGATGACGCCGAAGGCGGTGAGCGGGCCGGCGAGGTAGGACCTGATATTCATCAGCCCTCGCCTACCCCGCCGCCTTCTTCATGGTCTCCCATTCGCGCAGCGCCTTGGCGTCGCGCGGCGAAACGTCCGGATAGTCCGGATCGGCGCCGATGGTGGCGAGGATCTTCCACGACCGCGCGCACTTCTTGCCTTCGGCGAGGTTGGAGATGACGGCGACGCCCGGCACGTCCGGCAGGCGGAACGCGTTGTCAGGGCCTTCGTCCGTGACCAACGTCAGCGCCGAGGTGATGCAGATCTCGGCGAGATCGACGTCGAGCACCGCCTCGTAGAGCTCGCCGTTCGACACATGCACGATCGGATGCGCCTCCAGCGACGAGCCGATGCGCTTGCCCGCGCGTTCGATCTCGATGGCGCCGGTGACGACGCGGCGTACCTGGCGCACCTTGCGCCACTTCTCCGCCAGCTTGTCGTCGCGCCACGCCGCCGGCACCTCGGGAAAGGTTTCGAGGTGCACCGACTTGGCCGCCGCGCCATAGCGCGCCAGCCAGGACTCTTCCGTGGTGAAGCACAGCATCGGCGCCAGCCACGTCACCGTGCAACGGAACAGATGATCGATCACGGTGAGCGCCGCCTTGCGCGTCATCGACGAATAAGGATCGCAATAAAGCGTGTCCTTACGGATGTCGAAATAGAACGCCGACAGGTCGGCGGTCATGAAGGCCGACAGCGCGGCGAAGATGCGCTTGTAGTCGAACTCGGCGTAAGCCTTGCGCACCAGCTCATCCAGTTCGGCGAGACGATGCAGCATCAAACGCTCGAGCTCGGGCATCGCCTCGACCTTGACGCGCTCGTCTTCGTGGAAATGTGCCAGCGAACCGAGCATCCAGCGGATGGTGTTGCGCAGCTTGCGATAAGTGTCGGCGGTGGTCTTGAGGATCTCCTTGCCGATGCGCTGATCTTCCGAATAGTCGGCGGCGCAAACCCACATGCGCAGGATATCGGCGCCGGACTCCTTGATGACGTCCTGCGGGAACACCTGATTGCCGAGCGACTTCGACATCTTGCGGCCGTCTTCGGCCATGGTGAAGCCGTGGGTGAGCACGATATCGAACGGCGCACGGCCGCGCGTGCCGCAAGATTCCAGCAGCGAGGAATGGAACCAGCCGCGATGCTGGTCCGAACCTTCCAGATACATCACAGTATCCTGGCCACCATCGACCTTGCGCTTGATGCCGGCGAGCTGCGGGAAGTTCTCGGGGTCTTCGAGCACGAAAGCATGCGTCGAGCCTGAATCGAACCAGACGTCGAGAATGTCGTCGACCTTCTGCCAGCCTTCGTTGGCGCGCTTACCGAGGAAGCGCTCGCGCGCGCCTTCCTTGTACCAGGCATCGGCGCCTTCGGCGGCAAAGGCCTCCACGATACGCAGTTCGACTTCCGGGTCCTGCAGGATATCGACCGAACCGTCGCCCTTCTCCTTGACGAACACCGCGATCGGCACGCCCCAGGCGCGCTGCCGCGATATCACCCAGTCGGGCCGGTTGACGATCATGCCAGTGATGCGGTTCTCGCCCTGCGGCGGCACCCATTGGGTCACCGAAATGGCGTGCAAGGCGCGCGCCCGCAGCGTGTCGCCGTCGCGATCGATATCCTTATCCATCGCGATGAACCACTGCGGCGTGTTGCGGAAGATCACGGGCTTCTTCGAGCGCCACGAATGCGGATATTGATGCTTGAGACGGCCGCGCGCGATGATGTTGCCGGCCTCGACCAGCGCCTTGATCACCGCTTCGTTGGCGTCGCCCTTCTCGCCCTTGTCGTTGAGGACACGTTTTCCCGTAAAGCCGGGTGCAGCTTCGGTCAGCGCGCCGTTCTCATCGACGGTATAGGGAATGGTGGTGTTGATGCCACGCTTGTCGAGATCGCGGGCATTGTCCATCCAGACGTCGAAGTCCTCGCGGCCATGGCCCGGCGCGGTGTGGACGAAGCCGGTGCCGGTGTCGTCGGTGACGTGTTCGCCCGAGAGCAATGGGACGTCGAAGTCGTAGCCCATCGCGGCGAGCGGATGCTTGCAGACCATCGCGCCGATCGTATCGGCGGAGACATCGGCGACCTTCTCGAAGGCAACAACGCGCGCCTGCTTGAACACATCGGCGGCGAGCTTGTCGGCGAGGATCAGGAGATCACCGACCTTGGCCCAATTATCGGCCGCGGCGTCGGTGACTTTATAAAGACCGTAGCCGATCTTCGGCGAATACGAGATGGCGCGGTTGCCCGGCAGCGTCCATGGCGTGGTGGTCCAGATGACGACCGACGCAGCGGCGATGTCGCCGGAGCCGTTGACCACCGGAAACTTCACCCAGACCGTATCGCTCGTATGGTCCTCGTATTCGACTTCCGCTTCGGCGAGCGCGGTCTTCTCGACCACCGACCACATCACCGGCTTCGAGCCGCGATAGAGCGTGCCGTTGGCGGCGAACTTCATCAATTCGCGCGCGATCTGCGCCTCGGCCGGGAAGCTCATCGTCGTATAGGGATGCGCCCAGTCGCCGATGACGCCGAGCCGCTTGAACTCCTCGCGCTGCACGCCGAGCCAGTGCTCGGCATAAGCGCGGCATTCCTGGCGGAACGCCACCATCGCCTTGGGATCTTTCAGGTCCGGCTTCGGCTTGCCTTTGGAGCGGTAGTTCTCTTCCTCGATCTTCCATTCGATCGGCAGGCCGTGGCAGTCCCAGCCCGGCACGTAATTGGAATCGAAGCCGAGCATCTGCTGCGACCGCGTCACCACGTCCTTGAGCACCTTGTTGAGCGCGGTGCCGATATGGATGTTGCCGTTGGCGTAAGGCGGGCCATCATGAAGAATGAACTTCGCCCGGCCCTTCGACGCCTCGCGCAGCTGCTTATAGAGGTCCTCGCCGTGCCAGCGCTTGAGGATCTCCGGCTCGCGCTGCGGCAGGCCGGCGCGCATCGGGAAATCCGTCTGCGGCAGGAACAGGGTCTCGGAATAATCTTTTTCGGGCGCTTTTTCGGTCACTTGTTCAGACTTGGACATTCGCTTTTTCGGGCAAAATCAAGGGGTCGGCCGGGTGTTTAGCAGGCCCATTTGGCGGCGCAAAGGCTTAGCTCCCCGAAACGGCGGCGCCGGCATGACAGTCCCGCTTGACTGTCTATAGTCCTAGGACTATAGACGTAAATGACCCTGCCGAAGCCCCTGCCGCCGTCATGACGCGGCGGGGCGCGGCGGCCGGGTCCGGCGCCCGACAATGGCGCCGTGACCGGTCTTTCGCCTCTTCGGGGGCGCGGACCGGCGGTGGAGCGCCGGGAGGCGCAGCGCCCGGCCGGCAGGCCTCGCAAACCTGCCGATTTCGGGCGCGCGCGCCTCGGGAGCGGGCTTCGCAACCCCGTCCCTGCCGGCGTGCGGGCCTCCCGATCGCAAGGGAAGCCCAAAGGAGGTCTCGCAAACCTCCTGGCGCCTCCCGGCGCTCCATCCCCTCCGGGGATCTGGAAAAAGGGACGAAAGGCCACCCCGGGCCTTCGATAACAGGGGCGGCGGAGCGTTGGCTAAACCTGCCCCAACCGCGGAAACGCGTTGCCGGAACGTTTGAGCGCCGCGCGCGCCTGGGCGACGTCGGCCATCATGTGCTTCTTCAAGGCCTCGATCGACGGGAATTTCTGCTCGTGGCGGATCCAGCCGATGAAGGCGACGTCGAGCGTTTTGCCATAGAGATCGCCGTCGTAATCGAGCAGGAAGATTTCGAGCAGCGGCGCGCCGTCGTCGAACATCGGCCGCGTGCCGAACGAAGCGACGCCATCGACGCGCTGGCCGTCGATATCGGCGCGCACCGCATAGATGCCGTGCTTGAGCGCGCAGGACGGGTCGAGCCTGATATTGGCGGTGGGAAAGCCGAGTTCACGGCCGCGCTTTTCGCCGTGGATGACTTCGCCGGTGATGAACCACGGCGCGCCCAAGAGTTCGGCGGCTTCGACCACCTTGCCCTGGGCGAGTGTCTCGCGAATCGAGCCGGACGATACCGGCCTGCCTTCGTCCTCCAAGGGCGGCACGACATCGACCGGAAAGCCGAGCCGCGTGCCCTCGAACGACAGGAAATTCGGCGACCCGGCGCGGCCCTTGCCGAAATGGAAATCGTAGCCGATCGCCACGCCGCCGATGCCGAACTTCTCGACCAGAATGCGGCGCACGAAGTCCTCGGCCGTCGTCGCGGCGAAGGCGGCGTCGAACTGGAAGACGATGGCGCCGTCGAGGCCGGTGCCGGCCAGGAGCCGCAGCTTGTTGCGCTCGCTCGAAAGCGAGAACAGCGGCGTCTCGGGGCGGAAGAACTTGCGCGGATGCGGCGAGAAGGTCAGTGCCGCGGCCCTGCGGCCGAGCTGGGCGGCGCGCTCCAGCGCGGCGCCGATGACCTGGCGGTGGCCGCGATGCACGCCGTCGAAATTGCCGATGGCGACCACCGCGCCATAAAGCGCGCCCGGCTCGCCATCGGTCACGACGGTAAAGGGCCGGTCGGACGAAACTTCGCTCATTGTCGGGTCAAATTCTCAAGCCGATTCGGGCCGTTGTTACAGCGGGTTGCCCGGTCTTACGCGCTCATCGCCGCTTCTGGCAACGACCACATCCGGGTATGGACAGCGTTAAGAGTTATTAGTCCGTTACCAAACCTTCAAGTTAACCGGATATTCAAAAGCGGACCGTTAGAGTACGAACGATTGATACGGGGACGCTCCCAGGCGGGGCGTGGATTTGAGTCATGGCTGTCGATTATGCGATGCCGGTGCTCGTTGTGGACGATTATTCCACGATGGTCCGCATTATCCGCAATCTATTGAAGCAGCTCGGCTTCGTCGAAATCGACGAGGCCAATGACGGCACGTCGGCGCTGGCCAAGATGCGCGAGCGCAAATACGGCCTCGTCATTTCCGACTGGAACATGGAGCCGATGACCGGCTACGACCTGCTCCGGCAGGTGCGCAGCGACGAGGACCTGTCGGCGACGCCCTTCATCATGATCACCGCCGAATCCAAGACCGAGAACGTCGTCGCCGCCAAGAAGGCCGGCGTTTCCAACTATATCGTCAAGCCGTTCAACGCCCAGACGCTGAAGGCCAAGATCGACGCGGTGTTCGACGCCACCGCCGACGCCCCGGCGGCGTAAGCCCGCCTCCAACTTCGCACGACGCGCACTCCCCCTCATGGTGAGGAGCGCTTCCATCAGGACGCGCGTCTCGAGCCACGTGGCGGCCTCGTCCTTCGAGACGCGCCGCTCCTCAGGACGAGGCCGGTCGGGCATTGGCGCGGGGACGATGGTCTTTTCGCTCGGTCTTCCCTGTCCCGGCGCGCGCGCTATATTAGGCGTCTTGTCCGGAGACGTATGATGACCATACCGGTGAAGCCACCCGCCGAGGCCCCGCGCTACATCAAGCTCAACGATGCCGACAATGTCGCCATCGTCGCCAATGCTTTCGGCATGCCGGCCGGCGCGCGCTTTCCCGACGGGCTGACGCTCAGGGATTACGTGCCGCAGGGCCACAAGGTGGCGCTCACCGATATCGCGAAGGACCAGCCGATCGTCCGCTACGGCGAGGTGATCGGCTACGCCGTCGACGACATCGCCGCCGGCTGCTGGGTCGAGGAATCGCGCATCCGCATGCCGACGCCGCCGTCGCTCGACGGCCTCGAACTCGCCACCCGCACCCCGCCCGCGCTGCCGCCGCTCGAGGGCTTCACCTTCGAAGGCTACCGCAACGCCGACGGCACCGTCGGCACCAAGAACATCCTCGCCATCTCGACCAGCGTGCAGTGCGTCGCCGGCACGCTGGAGATTGCGCTCAAGCGCATCAAGGACGAACTGCTGCCGAAATATCCGAATGTCGACGACGTCGTCGCGGTGACCCATGTCTATGGCTGCGGCGTCGCCATCAACGCGCCGAAGTCCGAGATCCCGATCCGCACGCTGCAGAACCTCGCCCGCCACCCGAATTACGGCGGCGAAGTCATGGTCGTCGGCCTCGGCTGCGAGAAACTGTCACCCGACCGGCTGCTGCCGGAGGGCAAGACCGCCGATCACGAGATCATGCGGCTGCAGGACGAGAGCCTGACCTCGTTCGGCGCCATGATCGAACTGATCATGCGTATGGCCGACGAACGGCTCAAAGTGCTCAACGCGCGCCAGCGCGAGACCTGCCCCGCCTCCGATCTCGTCGTCGGCATGCAATGTGGTGGCAGCGACGCCTTTTCCGGCGTCACCGCCAACCCAGCGCTCGGCTTCGCCGCCGATCTCCTGGTACGCGCCGGCGCCACCGTGATGTTCTCCGAAGTGACCGAAGTCCGCGACGCCATTCATCTACTCACGCCCCGCGCCGCCAACGAACAGGTCGCCCGCGACCTCATTCGCGAAATGCGGTGGTACGACGATTATCTCGACAAAGGTGGCGTCGATCGCTCGGCCAACACCACCCCCGGCAACAAGAAGGGCGGCCTCGCCAATATCGTCGAAAAAGCGCTCGGCTCGTCGGCGAAATCCGGTTCCAGCGCCATTTCCGGCGTGCTGGCGCCGGGGGAACGCGTCAAGGAGAAGGGACTGATCTTTGCCGCCACCCCCGCCTCCGACTTCGTCTGCGGCACGCTGCAACTGGCGTCGGGCATGAACGTGCACATCTTCACCACCGGACGCGGCACCCCCTACGGCCTGTCCTCGGTGCCGGTGATCAAGGTGGCGACGCGCAACGAACTGGCCGAGCGCTGGTCGGACCTGATCGACGTCAATGCCGGCACCATCGCCACCGGCGAAGCCACCATCGAGGATGTCGGCTGGGAAATCTTCCGGCTTATTCTCGATGTCGCCAGCGGCAAGACCAAGACCTGCACCGACAAATGGGGCTTGTACAATCAGCTGGCGCTGTTCAACCCCGCCCCCATCACCTGATCACCAGGTGAGGCGTTTCATCACGGCGGTCGGCGTCTCGCCGGCGGCGGCGAACACGGTCTTCATGGCGTCGCTCTGCGGCGTGTCGCGGCCGCCGAATTCCTCGGCGTGAATGCCGGCGGCGATGAACAGCATGTCGATGCCGAAGGCGCGCGCGCCTTTCAGATCGGTGCGCACCGAGTCGCCGATCGCCATCACGCGCTTCATGTCGACCTTGCGGCCGAGCGCGGTTTCGGCTTTCTGCAGCGCCATATCGTAGATCGGGCGATACGGCTTGCCGGCGTAGAGAACTTCGCCGCCCATCGTCGCATAGAGATCGGCGATCGCGCCGGCGCAATAGATGAGGCGCGAGCCGCGCTCGACCACGAGATCGGGATTGCCGCAAACCATGAACAGCTTGCGCTTCAGCGCGATCTCGAGTCGCGCGCGATAGTCTTCCGGCTTCTCGACCTCGTCCTCATAGAGACCGGAGCATACGATGTAGTCGGCGCTCTCGAGCGGCGCGAATTCGACGAGCAGATCCTTGAAGATCGAATGATCGCGTTCGGGACCGATGTGGCAGATGCTTTGGCCCTTGCGGTGCGCGATGACGTCGCGGGTCACGTCGCCCGAGGAGACGATACCGTCATAGGCCTCGCGCGGCACATGCAGGCGGTCGATCTGGCGGATCACCGCTTCGCCCGGCCGCGGCGCGTTGGTGATGAGGATCACGACCTTGCCGGTCGCACGCGCGCGCATCAGCGCGTCGCAGGCGTCGAGGAACGACACCTCGCCGTTATGCACGACGCCCCAGACGTCGGACAGGAACACGTCGTAGTCGGACGCAAGCGCCGAGAAATGCGGATGGAGCTGTGGCAAAGGCGTTGACCGGTCAGATTGAATTCACGCTGGCAAGATACTCGCTCAGCGTCTTGGTGGCCGCGGGGTTTTCCGGCGCCGGCGGCGGCGAGGCCGCGCCCTGCAGGGCCTCGGCGCGCACCGGGCGCGGCGCCGAGAACAGGAACCCCTGGCCGAAGCGCACGTCGTAATCGAGCAAGTCGACCACGGTGCTTTCGTTTTCGATGCGCTCGCCGATGAGGTCGATGCCGTTGCGCGCCAGAAGGTCGGCGAGATCTTCGGCCTGGATGTCGCTCTGCGCGGTCGCGGCACGATTGAGCAGCAAGTTGGCTGGCACCTTAACGAAGCGGAACGAGCGGTCGGCCAGTTCCTTCGGCTCGAAGCGCAGGTCGGTGACGTGGTCCATGGCGAAGCGGAAGCCGCAATCGGCCAGCGCGGCGAGGCTCTCATGCTCGATCGGGCCGAACGAGCGATAGGCGGCCTGGGTGAATTCGAACATCAGCGAGCCGGCCAGCGCGCGATTGGCGCGCATGAAGTCGACGAACTGCTTGAAGTAGACACCGTCGGTCAGCGTCGTGCCGTTGATGTTGCAGAACAGGCCGACGTCGCGGCTCTTGAGCTGCAGCCGGCGTACCACCTGCACGCAGCGGAATACCAGCATGTTGTCGATCTTCGGCATCAGGCCGGCGCTTTCTGCGACCCCGACGAAATCGACGGCCGGGATGATCTCGCCGTCCTCGGTGCGCAACCGCGACAACGCTTCGTAGAAGCGCACCTTGCGCTGCGGCAGAGTGACGATCGGTTGGAGATAAAGGTCGATGCGATTGGCGTCGGCGGCCTTGGCCACCATCTCGCTGATCTCTTCGCGCGACAGGCTCTGGAAGCGGCGCGGTCCGCTCACCGCGTCGGTTTCCTTGAGCGCCAGCGGCGCTTCCTCCACCGGCATCACGGCCGCGCCGACCGGCGCGGCTTGCTGCGCCGTCGGCTGCGGTGCGCCGTTCGGCGTACCGAGCATGGTTTCGTGGGCGGCGACGGTCTCGGCCAGCTGGCGCACCAACCCGCCGAGTTCGCCGATCTCGGCGGCGATCGGATCGACAGCGCCGCGCGCGCGATTGACGGTCTGCTCGACGCGGCTTTCGACCGCAGCCAGCCGGCGCGACATCTCGGCCATCTGGCGCGACAGGTCGGCGGTGCCGCGCGACAGGTCGGCGATCTGATCGCCGAGCATGCCGCGGTCGCGCAGGCGGTTGCTCACCGAATTGTAGAGCGCCATGACGATGAGCGCGCCCAGCGCGATGATCGCCGCGGTGCGCACGTCCAGCCCGGCGCCGAAATACAGGACGGCACCGATCGAGCCCGCGATGAGCACCATGCAAACCGCGATGAAGATGGCGCTGAGACGAAGCATTCGAATTAGGGTCCCGCGGAGCCTCGGCCAAGGGCGTGGACGAGGGCTTGGGTCGTTTCTGGACGGCGCGGGTGATTCGCGTCCGCCCGCCCCAATGTCCATGAGGCGGCGCGCCGGCGCAACCGGGAATTCCTGTTATGGTAACGCCGTTTCGCCACCCTTCCCCAGCACATTTGGCGCGCGCCCGCTAAGCGGCTAAGCCCGAGCCAAGGGCCGACCCAACCGGAACTCCGATCCGATGCAGGCTTCCCGTTCTACTGCCATTCTCGCCGCAATCGCGGATGCCCCGGGGCGGGCGCTCGCCATTATCCTGGGCGTCCACGCCGTCGTGTGGACCATCCTGCCGGATTTGCTGTACCCGAACCTGCCGCTCGACCTCATCGAGGCGCTGACCTATGGCCGCGAGTGGCAACTCGGCTACGACAAGTTGCCGCCGCTACCATGGTGGCTGGTGGAAATCGCCTGGCGCATCGCCGGGCACGATTACGCCTATTACCTCCTGGCGCAGATCGCTGTTGTCGCGGCGTTGGCCATCGTTTACGTCGCCGCCCGGCCGCTGGTCGGACCGCTCGGAGCGCTGGTGGCCGTTCTGATCGTCGATGGCCTGCACTACCTCAATTACACCGCCGCCAAATTCAACCATGACGTCATCCAGCTACCCTTCTGGGCACTGGCCGGCTACGCGCTGCACCGCGGCCTGCGCGGCGGCAGGATTTGGCACTGGCTGCTGCTCGGCATCGCCGTCGGCATGTCGCTCTGGGCGAAATATTTCGTCGTCGTTCTGGTGGCGCCGATGGTGGCGTTTGCCCTGTTCGACGAAGACGCGCGCAAGGCGCTCAAGACTCCCGGTCCCTACATTGCCGCCGCGGTCGCGCTGATCATCGCCGCGCCGCATCTGGTCTGGCTGGTGCGCAACGACTTCCTGCCCTTCGCCTATGCCGAACACCGCGCCGTGCTGTCGCGCGGCTGGTACGATCACCTGCTGCATCCGTTCGAGTTCGCCATCAGCCAGTTATTCTTCCTCATTCCGTCGCTGCTGATCGCGGGACCGCTGTTCATCCCGCGCCGCCGCGCCGATGAAGCGCCGCCGACCGCGATGGCGGCTGACGCGTTCGACCGCCGCATCGTCACCTGGCTCGCCTTCGGGCCTTTCGTCGCCGTGTTGGTGCTCGGCTTCGTCTCGGGCCGCGGCGCCGTCGCCATGTGGGGCTATCCGCTGTGGATGTTTCTCGGCCTGTGGCTGGTCATCATGGGGCGGCATGCCATCGCCGGCTTCCGCCTGGCGCGGATCGTACTGACCTGGGCGATCGTTCTGGTGTTGTTGGCGATCGCCTTCGTCACCAACTACGAGATCCTGCCGCGTTTCGACCACCGCTACCGCGCCGTGTTCTTTCCCGGCAGCGCGCTGGCGGACGAAATTTCACTGCGTTATCGCGCCGTCACCGGCCAGCCGCTCACTTACGTCATCGGCACGATGTGGGATGGCGGCAACATCGCGCATTACGCCAGGAGCCATCCGCGCGTGCTGATCGACGGCAAGCCGGAGCGCGCGCCGTGGATCAACCTCAACGACCTGCGCTCGCGCGGCGCCGTCATCGTCTGGACCGACGCCGATCTTACCGTGGTGCCGCCGGCCTATCGCTCGGTGGCGCCGGACGCCGCGGTGCAGCCATCCTTCACACTGCCTTACCGGCGCGGCCCAGGCCACGTCGCCGTCGGCTGGGCGATCGTGCTGCCGAAGCCGTCTTTCGCGATGCGTTAGATGCGCGCCGCCGCGTGTTTGTGATCGGACACGACGCGGCCGTCGAGTAGCTCGATCTGGCGGTCCATGCGTTCGGCCATCGCCAGATCGTGCGTCACCGCGACCACGGTCTTGCCGTGGCCGCGCACCAGATCCTGCAGCACCTCGAACACCTGCTCGCTCGCCTTGGAATCGAGCGAGCCGGTCGGCTCGTCGGCCAGGATCACCGGCGGCTCGTTGGCGAGCGCACGGGCCACCGCGACACGCTGGCGCTGGCCGCCGGACAACTGGTCCGGCCGCTTGCCCATATGGTCGGCGAGACCGAGCGAAGACAGCAGCGTCTCAGAGCGCGCGCGCATCTCGTTGCGGCTGAGCCGGCCGAGCGCGCGCATCGGCAGCATGACATTGTCGCGCACGGTCAGTTCCGGCAGCAGGAAGTGAAACTGGAAGACGAATCCGAGCATGGTCAGCCGCGCCAGCGCCCGCTCCTCTTCCGTCATATGCGCGGTCGCCTTGCCCTCGATCAGCACCTCGCCGGAGGTCGGCATGTCGAGTAGGCCGAGCAGGTAGAGCAGCGACGATTTGCCCGAGCCGGAAGGACCGGTGATGGCGACGAATTCGTTGGCACCGACGACGAGATCGACGTCGTGCACCAGGGTCGTAGGGACGATGCCGGGCAGGATACGCGTAACTTTGTGCGCTTCAATCAGGGGCCCTTCAATCAGCGGCGCTTCAATCAGGGGCGCTCCAATCAGGGGTGCCTCACTCTGGGGCGCGACGGCCTCGCTCATGTCGCCCCCCGGATGATCTCGACCGGGTGCAGCCGCGCCGCCTTGCGCGCCGGCTGGTAGCCCGCCGTCACCGACGACACCAGCGCGACGAAACCGGCGAGCAGATAGTGGACGTAGCTGTAAGCCAGCGGCAGATGGTTACTGTCGAGGAACGGGCTCTTGATCTCGACCGAGCCGAGCGCGAGGCACAGCAGGTAGCCGAGCACGAAGCCGGTCCCGGCGCCCGCCAAACCGATGATCGAAGCCTCGACCACGAAGATCGAGCGCACCGTGAACTCGCTCAGGCCCAGCGACTTCATGATGGCGATGTCGCGCGCCTTTTCGTGGGTAATGGTCGAGATGATGTTGTAGGTGCCGAAGCTCGCCACCAAGAGGATGGCGCCGACCACCGTGTACATGATGATGTTGCGGATGATGAAGGTCGACAGCAGATCCTCGTGCGCCTCCTGCCACGACACCGACTTGTAGCCGGTCTCGCGCTCGACCCTTGTGGCGATCTCGCGCGAGATCATCGGATCCTTGAGGCGGATGCGCAGTTCGTTGATCAGCCCGGTCTGCTGCGACAGGATCTGCCCGGTCTTGATCAGGACATAGGCGGTGCTTTCATCCACCGGGCGCACGCCGGTGTGGAAGTAGCCGACCACCTGGGCGTTCATTCGCGCGCCCTCGCTGGTCTGCAGCGTGATATTGGCGCCGATGCGGGCGCCGATCTTCTCCGACAGCCGGTCGCCGAGAATGATGGCGTTAGTGGCGCGATACAGCGCCGCCAAGGTCGCGCCGCGCATCTGCTTCGGCAGGTCGGACACCAGCCCCTCGCGCCGCGGATCGATGGCGACGATGCTGGTCGCGACGTCGTGGCTGGCGTAGCGGATGATCGCCTGCACGCGCACCGTCGGCGCGATGCCGCCGGGCAGCCAGGGTTCGAGCGCCGCCATCGTCGCCAGCGGGTTCTTGATGCCGCGGCGGCGCGCTTCCGGCGTCAGATTGTGGATTTCGGCCGCGTCGAAGAGCCGCTCGGCCGGTTGCGGCGGCGGCGCGCGGCGTTCGTCCGACACGGTGATGTGCGCCATGGCGTTGACGAGCTGGCGGATGAAATCGTCCTGCGAGCCCTGCATCAGCGACGCCATCATGATGGAAAAGCCGACACCGGTAGCGACGCCGGCAACCGCCACGCCGGTCTGCCGCAGCCGCGACTGCACATGGGTCCAGGCAATGTCGATGATGAGGTTCATGGCGCGGCGACGACGCGGACCCGCGCGCCGTTCTTGAGCCCGGCCGGTGCCGGCGACGCGACGCGCTCGCCATCCTTGAGCCCGGACAAGACCTCGACGGCGCGAGTGCCGCGAATGCCGACCGTCACCGCGCGCTTGCGCGCCCGGTTGCCGTCGATGACGAACACGGCGTTGTCCTGCACGGCGTCGGTCGGCACCAGCAGTGCGTTGTCCTTCTCGCGGGTAACGATATTGGCTTCGACGCTCATGCCCGGCTTGAGCGGCGTATCGGCCGGCAACGCCGCCTTGATGCGAAAGGTCTTGGCGGTCACGTCGCCCATCGGCGTGATCTCGCTGATCTTGCCTTCGAGGCGGCGATCGGGAAATGCGTCGGTGCGAAACAACACGACCTGGCCGAGCTTGACGCGCGGGATGTCCTCTTCATTGACCTCGGCCACAACCTGCAACGGCATCGGCACGCCGACGCGGAACAGTATCTGGCCGGCTTCGGCGATTTCGCCGATTTCGCCGTCGCGACGTAAAACAACGCCGTCCATCGGCGCCAGGATGGTGTAGTCGGCGATCTTTTCGAGCTGCACCGCGATCAGCCCCTGCACCTGCTGCAGGTCCATGGCGGCCCGTTCGTAGGCCTGCGTGGTCGCGGCGCCGCGTGTGATCAACTGGCTGACGCGCTCCATCTCACTCTTGAGAAAGGCCTCGCGGGCGCGCAATTCCTTCATCTGCGCCTGGACCTCGCGATCGTCGAGCCGCGCCAGGACCTCGCCCTTGGCGACAGTCTTGCCCTCGCAGTCGCAGGTTTCGACGATACGGTCGCGGATGACGCTGGCCACCTTGGCCCAGCGCACCGGCTCGACGCCGCCGGTGGCATAGACGATTTCGACCGCGGTGCCGCGATGGGCCGCAACCGCCGCGACCTGGGGAACGCCCCTCGCCTGCCACCAGTAAGCGCCGCCGGCGACCGCAACGATCAGGCAGGCGAGAAGGGCGATGCGCCGTATCTGCATTGTTTGATTTTACCGGCCGGACGGATCGGCGCAATTGACGTACCGCAAGGCCCCGCAAAAACGAAATGGCCGGCACATGGCCGGCCATGACGCGGTGTCTTGCCTGCGCGGATCGCTCAGGCCGTCTGCTTGATGATCGCGGCCACCTTGGAGATGATTTCGTCGATCTGCTCCTCGGTGACGATCAGCGGCGGCGACATGGCAATCGCATCGCCCGACGTGCGGAACATGATGCTGTGGTCGTGGTAGCCGCTTTCCAGCGCGTCGTAGCCGCGCTTGCCGACCGCATCCGGCTTCGAGGCCAGATCGACGCCCGCCATCAGGCCGACGACGCGGATATCGAGGACGCCCGGCAACCCCTTGAGGCTCATCACCGCATCGGCCCAGACCGGCTCCAGTTTCTTGGCGCGCTCAAACAGCTTTTCGTCGCGGTAGAGATCAAGCGCCGCGAGACCGGCAGCGCAGGCCAGCGGATGAGCCGAATAAGTGTAGCCGTGGAACAGCTCGATGACGTGATCCGGCCCGGTCATGAAAGCGTCGTGAATGCCCTTACGCGCGATGACGCCGCCCATCGGCACCGAACCCGAGGTGATGCCCTTGGCAAAGCAGATCAGGTCCGGCACGACGCCGTAACGCTCGGCGGCGAAGGCATGGCCGAGGCGGCCATAGCCGGTGATGACTTCGTCGAACACCAGCAGGATGCCGTGCTTGTCGCAGATCTGGCGCAGGCGCTTGAGGTAGCCCTTCGGCGGCGGCAACACCGCGGTCGAACCGGACACCGGCTCGACAAAGACGGCGGCGATGGTCGAGGCGTCATGCAGCGCCACCAGACGGTCGAGCTCGTCAGCGAGATGCTCGCCCCAGTCCGGCTCGCCAACCGAGAAAGCCTGCTCGGCCCTGTTGTAGGTCGATTGCAGATGATCGACGCCGGCGAGCAGTGTGCCGAATTGCTTGCGGTTGGCGACCATGCCGCCGATCGAGGTGCCGCCGAAGCCGACGCCGTGATAGCCACGCTCGCGGCCGATGAAGCGTACCCGCGTGGCCTCCCCTTTGGCGCGGTGGTAGGCCAGCGCGATCTTCATCGCGGTATCGTCGGCTTCCGAACCCGAGTTGCAGAAGAACACGTGGTCGAGGTCGCCCGGCGCCAACGCGGCGATGCGCGAGGCCAGTTCGAAAGCCTTGGGATGGCCGAACTGGAAGGTCGGCGAGAAATCGAGTTCGGCCGCCTGTTTCTGAATCGCGGCGACGATGGAATCGCGGTTGTGGCCGGCATTGGTGCACCACAGGCCGGCCGACGCGTCGATGATCTTGCGCCCCTCGGGAGTGAAGTAGTGCATGTCCTTGGCGCTCGCGATCATGCGCGGCCGGGCCTTGAAGGAGCGGTTGGACGTAAACGGCATCCAGAACGGCGCGAGGTCGTTGGGGACGGAGGTCGATGCGATTTTGGGGGCCAGGGCCATGGACAACTCTCTCAATTGTTCAGCCTGTCCCGGCCTCATGGTGAGGAGCCCGCCGCAGGCGGGCGTCTCGAACCATAGGGCCGCCCCCATCCTTCGAGACGCGGGCCATAGCGCGTCGAAGACGCGCGGGACGCGCTGGGGGCCCGCTCCTCAGGATGAGGGCGGGTACAGGCCTCACAGGATTTATCCGTTTTCGCCGATAATGACAAAGCACGAAACGGCTGCTAGGACGCCCGCGCCTACAACTTTCAGCTCATTTTGCACCGATGGCCGACACAAAATCCGGTAAAAAACAGCAAAAACTCAAGGCGCGCCTGCCGCGTGGCCTGGCCGACCGGGGCCCGGCCGAGATCGCCGCCACGCGCATGATGGTCGAGACCATCCGCAGCGTCTATGAGCGCTACGGCTTCGAGCCGGTCGAAACGCCCGCGATCGAATATACCGACGCGCTCGGCAAATTCCTGCCCGACCAGGACCGGCCGAACGAAGGCGTGTTCTCATTCCAGGACGATGACGAGCAGTGGCTGTCGCTGCGCTACGACCTGACCGCGCCGTTAGCGCGCTATGTCGCGGAGAACTACCAGCACCTGGCCCTGCCCTATCGCAGCTATCGCTTCGGCTGGGTGTTCCGCAACGAAAAGCCCGGCCCCGGCCGCTTCCGCCAGTTCATGCAATTTGATGCTGACACGGTCGGCGCCGGCACCATGGCGGCCGACGCCGAGGTCTGCATGATGGCCGCCGACGCGATGGAAGCGCTCGGCGTGCCGCGCGGCTCCTATGTGGTGAAGGTTTCCAATCGCAAGGTGCTTGACGGCATCCTCGAAGCCATCGAGCTCGGCGGCGACGCCAATGCGGGGCGACGCCTGACCGTGCTGCGTGCAATCGACAAGCTCGATCGTCTCGGGCTCGACGGCGTGCGCGATCTGCTCGGCGCTGGTCGCAAGGACGAGAGTGGCGACTTCACCAAGGGCGCGGGTCTCGACGAGAAGGCCTGTGACACCGTGCTCGGCTTTCTCCGCGTCGAAACGCAAAACGTCCTGCAGATGCTCGATCAGATGGAAGCGCTGGTGTCCGGCTCCAATGACGGCCTCGACGGCGTCAACGAACTGCGCGGCATTGCCGATCTGGTAAACGCCGCCGGTTATGACGACGGCCGCATTCGTATCGACTCGTCTGTCGTCCGTGGTCTCGAATACTACACCGGCCCGGTCTATGAAGTTGAACTCACTTTTGAGGTGAAGGACGAGAAAGGCCGCCCCATCCGCTTCGGCTCGGTCGGCGGCGGCGGCCGTTACGACGGCCTCGTCTCGCGCTTCATGGGCCAGCCGGTGCCGGCGACCGGCTTCTCCATCGGCGTGTCGCGCCTCCAGGCGGCGCTGACCGCGCTCGGCAAATTGTCGAACAAGCCGGAACCGGGGCCGGTGCTCGTCACCATCATGGATCGCGACCAGGTCGCGCACTATCAGACCTTCGTGTCGCGCTTGCGTAACGCGGGCGTCCGCGCCGAGCTCTATCTCGGCAATCCGAAGAACAATGTCGGCCAGCAGTTGAAGTACGCCGACAAGCGGCACTCGCCCTGCGCCATCATCCAGGGCTCCAACGAACGTGACGCCAAACAGGTCGTCATCAAGGACCTGATCCTCGGTGCCGAATTGGCCGCCGAGAATGCCAGCGACCGCGAGGATTACCTGAAAAAGCAGGCCGAGGCGCAGTTTTCGGTCAGTGAGGCTGACCTTGTGGATGCCGTACAGAACCTGCTCAAGCGCCACATATCGTCATAATCGCGTCACAGACGCGACACTCAGGCTAAACTGAATTTCGCTAGCGTGCTCGGAACGAATTTGGTTGTGGCGCATTGTGCGGCCAACCAAATGATAATGTGACGGGGACGGCAAGTGGACGACCGTTGGGCGTTTCCGATTCCGTTGACGATGCAGCGCCAGGCCGGTTCGGCGCCGAAGCCCCGGACGGTCAAGAGCCCGCCGGTCGCACCCCGCGCAGTGCCGGATCAAGGCAAGAGCCAAGGTGAAACGGCCGACACCGCCCAAAGCGACGCCGACGCGATGAATTACGAAATCGGCTTCGATTACTGAACGACTACCGCTGCGGCACGCCGGGATGCGGCATCGCGAGCACGTTGATCTTCATGCCGTTGGCCATGATCATGTCGCCCGGCTTCTGTCCGGCGCCACACGGACCGAGCCATTTGGCGGTTATTTTCATGTGGTTCTTGCCGCCGCCCGGCATCGGCGGGCCGCCTTCTCTGCTCGATTCGACATCGACCGAATAGGCGCTGTCGAAACTGCCCGACACCACCGCATGCGACGTCACGGTGGCGGGACCGAACTTGCAAACACTGTCGATTGTCATCGTATCGCCGGCCTTGGAGACGTCCTGTTTGGCGCAGGCTTCCTTGCCGGCGCCGCCATAGGCCTGGTTCATCAGTTTGTCGGTTGCCGCGTCGACGCATTGCTTCATCGTCTGGCCCGGCAGGTTGCGGCCGACGAATTCCATCGTCAGTTCCCACAGACCGGCCTTGCGCGTCGGCATGTCGAGCGCAAAGGCCGGCGTTGCGGCGATAAGGCCGATGGCAATCGCGAAATGATAGCGCATGCTGATCTCCGATCCCTGTAGCCGGACTGGCGCCCCTAGGCGGAGGCTAGCGCATCGGCAGCGTGCGTCGGCGTGACGGCCATCACATCGCCGTCGGCGGCGACAGCGCGCGAACCTCAAATGATGGCGATGTTGCCATTCGCCAGCGGCGGCGCGTCGTCGATCTCGGTGACGAGGTCGATATTATGGCCGAGCACCTGCTCGGCGGCGTCGAAACTGTCCATCAACGACACGTTCTCGATCAACTTGCCGTCCTGGAAGCGGAAAAAATTGGCAATGCGATAGCTGATGGTACGGCCGTCGGCCCGCAACAGCGCCGTCAGGCGCGTCAACGCCGCGCCCCGATTGCCCTGAACGAGGAATTGGTCGCGGCCGATATCGGTGACCCGAAGAACATTGAGGGCCCGGCGGGCCATCACATCGATGACCGCGGCCTTGCCGACGTGCTCGCCGCAATAAGGGATGATGTCGATCGGCCCGCTGATCGTCCAGCGCACGTCGTCGTGCAGGAACGCCGCAAACGCTTCGGTATCGCGTGCCGCGAAGGCCTCGAAATAGGCGTCGACAACGGCCCTGTCGACCACATGCTCCGTCGTTTGCGACGCCGGCGTCACAGGAACACCAGATCGTTCGGCAGCGCCGGCTTGGAGTCGGGCGGCGTGGCCGCGCTATCGATCGACAGCGCGTGACCGAGAACCTGCTCGGCCGCGTTGAACGTATCGATGAGGGTGGTCGTTTCGATCAGCTTGTCGTCCTTGAAGCGGAAGAAATGAGCGAAGCGATAGGTTGTAACACGACCGTCGGAGCGCCGCAGCGCGGTCTGGAAATTCAACACCGCCGCCCGGTCGCCGTCGATGACCAGCGACTCGCGGACGAGCCTGATTTCGCTGAACATCGAGGGGAGAATTTGGGTGGCGAGTTTCAGGACGTGCGCCTTGCCCCGGTAGGTGCCGCAGAAGCTGAGCACCTCGACCGGGCCGCGCGCTGTCCACCGCACGTCGTCATGAACCAGGCCGGCAAGCTTGTCGGCGTCCGGCTTAATGAAGGCGTCGTAGAACGCGTCCACCACATCTTTGGCGACCGTATAGGCCATCGGAACCAGTCTCCCGATACCAGTGAAGCCCCCTTATGTTGAAAATCTCTTACCCACGGCTGCGGCCATAGGCGCCCCCGCCCGCCGGCCCGGGAGGAAATTGCCCAGCCGCGCCAAGGCAGAAAATTTGTTAACGACACCAGACATTTACCGAGCCGGACCGTTAACGGCGGATGGCTTTCTTCGTCGAAACCTTAAACCTGACGTGCTAAAGGGCCGCCAACACGGGGGGCCGGATCGGCCTGGGACGGGTATGGACGGGAATTTGGGACAATCGGCTCTTCGGACGGCAACCCCGGATGCGCGGGCGGAGACGCTGATCGCCTCCTATGAGCGCGCCGGCTATGCGCGCGTGTCGCCGCCGATCCTGCAGCCGGCCGAGCCGTTCCTCGACCTGTCCGGCGAGGACATCCGCCGCCGCATGTTCCTGACCGCCGCACCGGGCGGCACTGAACTGTGTCTGCGACCGGACCTGACCATTCCGGTGTCGCGGGATTACCTGGCCTCGCCGCAGGCGGGGCGGCCGAGCGGCTACAGCTATCTCGGGCCGGTCTTCCGTCACCGCGCCGACGGCAACGCCGAATTCCTGCAAGGCGGCATCGAGAGCTTCGGCCGGCCGGACACCGCCGCCGCCGATGCGGAGATGCTCGCCCTTGGGCTGGAGACGACCGCGCATTTCGGCCTGAGCGAACCGGCGATCCGCGCTGGCGACGTCGCGCTATTCGGCGCGCTGATCGCTGCGCTCGACCTGGCGCCAGCCTGGAAGCGCCGCCTGATCAAGGATTTCAACCGCAAGACCAACCTGGCGCAGGACCTCGACCGCCTGATGCTCGGTGGCAATAACGGCCGTCCCGAATATCAGGGCGTGCTCGCGGCGCTCGCCGGTTCCGATCCCAAGGGCGCGCACGCGCTGGTCACCGACCTTCTGTCGATCGCCGGCATCAGCGCCGTCGGCGGCCGTTCGGTCGCCGAGATCGCCGACCGCTTCCTCGAGCAATCGGCGCTCGGGGCCTCGACCAAGCTGCCGCGCGATGTGCGCGGCCTGATCGAACGCTTCCTTGCCGTTGCCGGCGATCCGGACGAAGCAGCCGCCGAGCTGCGGGCGCTGGCCGCCGACGCCAATCTCGCCGGCGAACTCGGCCCCGCCCTCGATCTGCTGGAGAGCCGCAACGGCTTTCTCGCCGCGCGCGACATCGACCTGAAGCGCGTGCACTTCTCGACCGCCTTCGGCCGCGGCTTCGATTACTACACCGGCTTCGTCTTCGAACTCACCGACGCCAACCGTGCCGGCGATCCGCTGGTCGCCGGCGGCCGCTATGACGGCTTGCTGACCCGGCTCGGCGCGACGGTGCCGACGCCGGCCGTCGGCTTCTCGGTCTGGATCGAACGCCTCGCGATCTATGGAGGCGCCCAATGAGCGCGCCGCTCGTTCTCGCCGTGCCGGCCAAGGGCCGGCTGCAGGAAAACGCCGAAGCCTTCTTCGCGCGCTCGGGCCTTCAGCTCGTCAAGCCGCGCGGCGCCCGCGACTACCGCGGCGCCGTCGCCGGCCTCGACGGCGTCGAAGTCGCCTATCTATCGGCCAGCGAAATCACCGCACAGCTCGCCGCCGGCAGCGTACATATGGGCGTCACCGGCGAAGACCTGATCCGCGAGCAGATCCCGGACGCCGTCGCCCGCGTCGTGCTCCTCGAGCCGCTCGGCTTCGGTTTTGCCAATGTCATCGTCGCCGTGCCGCAGGCCTGGATCGACGTCCGCACCATGGCCGATATCGACGACGTCGCCACCGGCTTCCGTCAGCATCACGGCCGCAAGATGCGGGTCGCGACCAAATACATCAATCTGACGCGCGAGTTCTTCGCCACGCATGGCGTCATCGACTATCGCATCGTCGAGAGCGCCGGCGCGACCGAAGGCGCGCCGGCCGCCGGCACCGCCGAGATGATCGTCGACATCACCACGACCGGCGCGACGCTGGCCGCCAATGCGCTGAAGATCGTTGACGACGGCGTAATCTTGCGCTCGCAGGCGAACCTCGTCGCCGCGCGCCAGGCGGAATGGACCGTGGAGCAACGCGACACCGCGCGCGTCATTCTCGATCGCATCGCAGCGCAAGCGCGCGCCCGCGCCTTCCGCGAGGTGCGCTCGCGCTTCGCCGCCTGCGACGGCAAAGTGGTCGAGGACGCCAAGGCAAAATTCGGCGTCGAGACGCCATTCGGCGGCCCGACTTCGTCCGGCATGCTGACGCTGCACTGCCCGCCGGCGCAGGTTTACGCGCTGACGGCTTATCTACGCGAACGCGGCGCCGAAGCGGTCGCGGTCGCCGACCTCGATTATGTGTTCTCGAAGGACAATCCGCTCTACGCCAAGCTGGAAGCCGCGCTTTAGTTCGACAATGCCCGCGTCAAAGCCGCTCGCGCCAGCAAGCGAGTCGAGTCCAACGTGGGCAATGACGAATTCGTCTCGTCGATGATGAGCGGGATTTCGGTGCAGCCGAGCACGACAGCGTCGCAACCCTTTGACTTCAGCCGCGCGATGATCCTCTGAAATTCGACAACAGATTGCGGCTCGAAGCGTCCATAGACGAGTTCGTCCATGATGATGCGATTCGCCTCAATGCGATCTTCTTCACTCGGGCGCTCGAACGTCAAACCGTGCGACGTCAGGCTGCGCGGGTAGACCTCACTATCCACGAGCCACTTCGTGCCGGTAATGCCGACATTCCTGTAGCCCCGCTTGGCCGCTTCCTTTGCAACCTCATCGGCGATGTGCAGCCACGGCAACGGCGAGTTCGGCAGGACCAGCGGCAGTGCCTGATGAATGGTGTTGTCGGGACAGATCAGGAAATCGGCGCCGGCAACCGCGAGCTTTCTCGCCGACGCCAGCATGATCTCGGCGACGCCGGCCAGATCGCCACGATCAAGGCATTCGACATAGTCAGCCAGCGACGGCGTGTGCATCGAGATCTCGGGATGGGCATGCGGCCCAAGCCGTTCGGCGCCTTCGGCACAGATCGTACGATAACACAGCGCCGCTCCCTCGGCGGAGCAACCGACAATTCCGATGTGCTGGACCATTCGTTTCACCGCGCCA
>JAFECJ010000039.1 GCA_018242205.1 Pseudomonadota bacterium | reverse complement strand
CGTTCGCCGCAACGGTCGTGCCCTGAATGAAGCCGGCATCGGCGGTGACGCCGACGTTGCCTGCGTCACCGGTGATTCCGGTCGTCGCCAGCGTCGTGAAGGCTACATTAGATGCAGCACGGATCGCCTGCGTGCCGCCCGACGTTGCCGTGCCGATGTTCACCGCGTCTGCGGTCGAACGCAGGCTCATCGTGGTACCCGCGCCCAGCGTCGCCCAGTCGATGAGACCGTTCGTGTTCATCGCCATCGCGCCTGTTGCGCCGGTGGCCGACACGCCGGTGATCGACACCGGCGCAGTCAGCGTCACGCCGCCGTTCGCCGCGATTGTGCCACCCGCGATCCGGCCGGTGTGCGAGGTCACCAGCACGTCACCCGCATCACCCGGAATGCCGGTGGTCGTGATCTGGGTGATCAGCATGTCCTGGGCGACATCGAGCATCATCCTGCCGCCACTGGACAGGCTCGGAATATCCATCGTCTCGCGCGTCGAGGTGATGGTCAAACGGCCGCCCGCAGCGTTCACGGCATTCCAGGTGATCATCTGCTCTGCGATCATGTCCATCGCACCCGCGGTGGACGTGGCGGTGGTACCCGAGATTGTCGTCTTGGCGGCCATCCGCGTCGCGCCGCCCAGAGCAACCGCCCCGCCAACGATCGCGCCGTTGTTCGACGTGATGTCGGCGCCGCCGGCCGTGGCGGTGAGTTGCGTGAACGTGACGTTCCCATCGGCCCACAAGGTCTGCGTGCCGCCGCTCGTGATCGTCGCGATATCGATAACGTCGGCCGACGAGCGCACGTTCACGGTCGTGCCAGCGGTGACCGCGTTCCAGGCGATCTGGCCGTTCGTCGCGGTCATCTCGACCGAGCCGCCCGCCCTCACCTCGGCGCCGGTGATGGTCGTTGCGGCAGTCATGGTCACCGAGCCCGCGGCATCGACATTCACCAGCCCGGTCCCGAGCGCAACGATCGCGCCCTCGTCGGACCGCAGAACGATGTCGCCGCTGCCGGTCGTGGTCACCTGCCTGAACGTGACATTGTTCTTCGCCCAAAGGGTCAGGCTGCCGCCGCTCTGCGCAACGTCGATGCTGATGGCATCACCGAGCGAGTGCAGGAACATGCTGCCGCCGGACCGGAGCACGGACCAGTTCAGCGTACCGCCGTTGCCGGCCCTCCCGGTCGCGGTAATCGAGCCTTCGGCGATCAGCGAGACGGCGCCGTTGGAGGTGATCGAGCCGCCGACGATCGCGCCATTGTCGGCCGTCAGGGTTACATCGCCCTGACCGGCGGGAGCGGTGTTGGTGAGCTGGTCGAACGCCACATCCTGCTTGGCGTGCATCGTGATCGAGCCGACCGTGGTCGCCGACCCGACCCTGGCTCCGCCGTCCGTCGAAGTCACGTCGATGGTGGTTGCGGCGTTCAGGGTTTCCCAATCGATGTCACCGCGCGCACTCAATGTGATCTGCGTCGGCGAGGCGATGGTGCCGGTGCCGGTAATCTTCGCGTTGGCCGCCAGCGGCGAACCGACCGGCAGGTTCGCACCGGCCGTCAGGGTGACGCCGCCGAAGGCCGTGATTGAACCGCCGAGGATCGCGCCCGTGCCGGTCGTCACGATGACGTCTGCGGGATCGCCCGCGAGCGCAAGGCTGGTGAGGCTGCCGAAGCTGACGCTGTCCGCGCCGAGCAGCCGCAGCGTGCCGCGAGCGGTCGCGGTGCCGATGGCGAGCGTGCCGGGACCAGTGGTTTGCGCGATGAAGTGGCCTGTCGCACCGGCACCGGTGCTGGCCAGAACGCTGTCGAGTGTGAAGCTGCCGGCGCCGATCACATCGACGGTGCCGAGGACCGCGGACAACAACGTCGCGTGCATGTCCGGCGCGGCCGTCAGGTAGATACTGCCGTCAGTCGCGGTCGCGGCCAGGGCCTGCGAGCTCACCGTCACGCGCTGCGACGTTGTGCCGATGTTGTTCGCCGTCAGCGACAGCCGGGCGCCGGTACCCGAGGTGACAAAATCCACCTGCCCATCGCCGTTGCTGAAGATGTTGCCGGTCGTCACGCCGCCGGCGCTGACCACGATCGAGGCGGCGTTGCCGGCGGCGACGTAGGACGCGGCCGACCTCAATTCGCCGACCGTAGCGTTGCCGGTCGTCGTGACCGTCAGCACGCCGGCCGCATCGAGCACCGAGTAATCGCCCATCGACAGCGTGGCAGCGACAAGCGTGATCGCACCGGCCGAACTCTTGGCGATGACTGCGTCGGAAGCCGTGCCGGCGGCGAAGTTCACCGTGGCATTGGCGAGCAAAGTCAGTGCGCCGCTGCTGGTGATGTCGTTATTGATCACAATCGAACCGGCAATAGTGCTGAGCGTCATCGCGCCGCCCGACGTCAGCGTGCCGCTGGCGCTGCCGATCACCATGTCGCTCTGCGGGCTGAGGATCTCCAAGGCGCCGACCGCGCTGCCGGTGATCGCGCCAGTGATCTTGACCTGCAGCGCCTGCAAGGTCGCACCGTTGAAGCCGACATTGCCGCCGGCGGTGACGTTGAGCGTCGAACCAGAAATATGGAACTGGGTCGGATCCGTGAACGAGGCGAGCTGGTAGATGCTGCCGCTGGCGCTCAGTTCGACGGCCGACGAGCCCTGCCCGGCCATGACGCGACCCAGCACCAGATCGCCGGTGGTCTGATTGAGGTAGATGCCCTGCGCCGCCACCGCGTCGTCGATCTGGCCGACCGTCGTGCCGGTGAGCGCCAGCCGCAACGCCGCCGCGCCGCTCTGGCCGATGGTGCCGTTGTCGGCGGTCAGCGTCAGATTGGCGATGTTGCCGGAGATCGCCACCTGGCCGGCAACGCCGCCGAGGATGCTGCCAACGGCGTGGAGTTGCACCTGGCCGCCGCCCGCCGCCGTGGTCTGCACGCCGGCCGACACGGCGCCGGACACCGGGCCGAACAGCGACACGCCGATGCTGCCGAGAAGCATATCGCCGGCGCTGTCCTGGCCGTCCGACACACTGCCGAGATAGATGTCGTTCAGCGCCTTGGCGGCGACCGGGCCACGCGGGCTGACGATGACGAGGCTCTGTTGCTTGACCGTGATCGTATAGGTCGTGATGTGCGTGGTCGGATCGGTGCTCGTCGCGACGCTGAGCTGCCCCGGCCCGGCGGTCGCCAGCAAGCCCTTCTGCGCGTCGGTCAGGTTCGAGGCGCTGACGCTGGTAAAGCTGAACACGTCGTTCGGCGCCAGACTGCCGATCGACCCGTTCGGCGCATACAGCATCACCTGGCGCCCGCTGACATTGATTGGCATATCGGCGATCGACGGCGGCGCGCCGGTCGCGCCCTGGCCGACGGTGTAACGGAGTTGGTCGAGCGACCACTGCGAACCTGACGTCAGGCTCGTGTACAGCACCGACGAATGGTCGACCGAGTAGCTGAATGACGACGTGTAGCCACCGGGCGCGAGTGCTGCGGTGAGCGCATTGGTGGCGATGATCTGGGCATACGGGTCGTCGACCTGATGCGCGGCATCGCGCGACGCGTTGAATTGCTGCTTCAGCGTGTTGATCGAAGCGGCGACCTGGCTGCCGACAATGTTTTCGACTGTGTCGCCGATCTGCGCCGCCGTCTTCAGGCCGAGGAGATATTGGTCGCGGTTGTAACGCTTGAACACCTCGGCGCGGATAGCCGCCTGCGCATTCGTCGAATTCAAATCGGTGCCGGACGCCAGCGTGCCTGCAGCGATGAGCTGCGCGCCGATCGCGGCCGTGCCGAGCGCGCTGATACTGTAAGTGACGCCGTCGGCTAAGGCGAGGTTGCGGAGCTGCCAGTAGTCGTTATAGGCGGCGTTGACCATCGACTCGTAGCTGGCGACTGCCTGGCCGCCCGAGCCGTTGACCAGGCCGAGGCTCGCCCAGACGCTTTCGAGATATTGCTGCTGCGCCGTCGACAGACCGCCGCTGGTGATGCCGTTGAGAATATTGCCGTTGAGCGCCGCGATCAGCACCGGGCCCTGCGAACTGACGGCCGGGGTAATCGTATTGGCCGGCGGCACGATCAGGTGGCCCAGGCGGACGTCGCCCTGCGGCTGTATGATATAGGTGCCGGTCGCCGAGGTGCTGCTCAGCAGTCCGCCGTCGGTAGCGCCGTTATCGAAGGTCGTCGCCCAGGTCTGCAGCACGATCGGATTGGCCGACAAGGTGGTGCCGCCCTGGCCGTCGGAGACCAGCGAGGCGCCGACCGCGCCGGCCGTCGAGTCGAGCTCGATCGATCGCGCGACGATGATCGGGCTGCTGGCGTTGTAGGCTTGCGCCGAGGTGATGTCGCCGGATGCCGTCAGGTACACATCGCCGCGCGGCTCGGGGCGGCCGGTCGTCGCATTGGCATAGGCCGTGTTCACCGTCACGCGATTGATCGACAGCGGGCCGGCCGAGCGCACCGCGATGTCATGATCGGTAGAGCTTGCCGTCAGCGCGCCGCCATAGACCTGCACCGGGATCGGATTGGCCGCGGTGCCGACGCCGCCCTGCCCGTTCAGGGTCACCGTCGTGCCGGTGACGACGGCGTTGGTGGAACCTGCCGCGACCGTGATCGAGGAATTGGCTCCGGTCGCGTTCAACGCGGTGGTGCACTGCAGATTGTTGATCGGCCCGTTCAGCACGATGCTGGACGTCGAATTGACATTGACGGAGCTGGCGCCGCCGCCATTGAATGAAATCCCGATCGGGAACGACGCCTTGACCGTGTTGGTCAGCGTCAACGTCACGCTGGTGTAGATTTCCTGGTTCCAGGTGCCGCCGAAGTCGGTGCCGCAGCAGGCGTTACCCGTCGAGAACGAATTGAGGTAGTAGCTGCCGCTCGCGGTCATCACCGACTGGAAATTAGAGTCCTGCAGGTGGCCAGTCGCCTGCCCGTTCTGAACACTTTGCACGTTCGAGACCAGCGTCCCGGCGCTGCGGGTCCAGCCGTTGAGCCCGGTCAGGCCGGTGTTGGTGAAGGTCCAGTTGTATTGGTTGGACTGCGTATTGCTCGGCCGCGTCAGCGTCGCCGTATCGACCCACTGATAATACATGTTGGGAGCCGGGTCGTACTCCAGACCCGTCGGTCCGCTCTGGCCAATGATGTTGACGCCGCCGGCGGTGTAGGTGTTCGTCGTAATGTTGTTGGCCTGGTAAGTCGTGACCTGCTGGCCAGCGGCCGCGCCAGCGTTATAGACATACCACCGCGTCTGGTTCTGGAGGTGATCGACGATCTGCACGACGCTCGCCGCGGTGACGCCGGTGTTGATCGTGTTGGTGACAAGATCAAAGCCGCTGGTGTTGACGACGTTGACCGTGCCGGCACCGCCATTGACGATGATGTTTCCTTGCTGGCCACCTGAGGTCGACGTGCTGATGATCTTGCCGTTGAGATAGACGTAGCCGCCGGTGCCCTGCACCACGCTCGACAGCACAATCTGGTTGGTCAACGCGTTGTACTGGGCGCCGATCTTGACGTCGCCGCTGGCACTGGTGCTCACCACCCCCGACAGATCGACGAGCTTGCCGGCCGCCGCGTTGCTTCTTGCCGACGCGAGCTGGTCCGAATGGCTGAGAATGTTGTTGATCGTGTCCCGAGCGTCGGCGCCGATGTTGACCGAGTAGTTGCTGGTCTGGCCGACGGTCGCGGTGCCGTTGATATTGATGACGTCGGCCGAGATGATCAGCGCCTTGCCGAAATTCAGCGAACTCGCCTGCACACTGGTCGATTGCGCCGTCTTCGGTTGCAACGCGTAGGGCTGCAGGTGGATGACCTGGAAGTAGGTCCCGCAGCCTGAGCAGTTAAACGGGCCGCCATGGCCGCCGTCGCCATAGGCCTGGTCTTCATAATAATGACGCTCCCACCGCGCCAGAACCACGTTGGACGCCGACGTGCTCTCCGCCGTCGCAAGGGCCGATTGGCTGGCCAGCGGTTGGCCCATCGGCAGGAAGATCGCCGACGTCAGCGAGCCACTGTTGTAATACAGGCTCAGCATGCGCGCCGTGAAGATCGCATCGGCGTTCGAGTAATTGGTGACGACCGAGTCCTGATAGGTAGTGCCGGAATTGCTGTAGAAATACCGGTACGGGTGCTTCGAGGTGTCGGAGCCCACGTACACGCTGCCGTAGGTGCCGAGCCACGTCGCCGCCGCCTCGACCGCGGTCAGTGTATCGGTCGGCCGGAATTCTTGGCTGTCCCATTGCGAGGCGACGTCGCCGCTCAGGTTGTAGATCGAATTGGCGCCGCCGTTGAAGGTGAAGGCGCCTTTCGGGACATACATCTCCATGACGAGCGGCGTGAGGCTCTGCGTCGCCACCACGCTGCCCAGCAAGTCGGTGATGCTGAGCAGCCCGTTGACGACGGTAACCGCGCCGTTGAAGTAGATGTCCGGCGTCGTCACCAGCGGCTGGCCGTTATAGACCGCCTGACCGGTGGAGTTGTCGATGGTGTTATAGCTGGCGCTGACCCTGATCAGCGGCTGCGTGCCCGTCGTATCCCGGCGATAGGTGATGCCGAGCGACTGGGATTCGCCGGCCGAGCCGGTGAAGTTGACGTTGCCGCCGGTGACCGCCGTGATTGTCAGCGCGTTAAGAGCGAGGAATTTGACGCCCTGATTGTCGATCGATATCTGCGGCGAGCCGTTGGCCGTCACCGAGCCGTTGGTCCCGTACAAATTCTTGGCGAGGATCGACACATTGCCGGCCGACGCCAGTATGTTGTTGAAGGCGTAGACCTGACCAGACCCGCGCGAGGCGAACGGCGCCTGCTGGATCAGCGTATCGATCTGGCGCTGCTTGGTGCCATTTGTGTCGTCATTGACCGCGGTGATCGACTGGTGAGCCGAAATCGCCGCATCGACCTGCGTCGTGGTCAGTCCGCTGAGCGTCGCGATCTGACCGAGCACGTCCTGATACGGGCTGAAGCCGCCGGTCAGTGAATACTGTATGACCTGGTGATTGTAGCTCATCACCGGGTTGAACTGGGTCGGATCCGAAATCTGCTCCAGCGTCAGGCTCCAGCAAGTGGACTGCGCCTGGCAGCTCAACCCCGTGTCCAAAGTCAGCGCGTCATTCACCCCGATGACGATCGTGGTGTTGTTGTGAATGCCCGCGACCACACGGCCATTGATCATCACATCGCCGATACCCGCAACATTGCTGGCATCCGCGTTGGAGATGCTGCGGTCGCTGTGATTCTCGGTCGAGAACAAGGTCAAATACGGATTGTAGCTGGTGCCCTTGCCCTGCGCCGACACCCCGCCCTGCGTGGCGCCGAGGAACACGTTGTTGGCGCCGAGCACCAGCGAGCCGGTGCCCAGCGTCAAGGTCGCATAGCTGTAGGCTTCGGCGTTGCCGTCATAGGTCGGATTGATCGGGATCAGCGCGTAATTGTAAACAACCGTCGTCCCGCTGGCGTTGATCTGGCTGAAGGCGCCGCCACCTCCGCTCGCCGCCGCAAAGTTGCTCTGGCCGGCATAGATGGTGATAGGGGCCCAGGCCTCGATGCGCGTCCCGGCCGCGACACTGACGGTCTGATGCGAGGTCACCACCGTGCTGGTGGACGCGCCGGCGCCGGTCATCAGACCGTAGAGATTGGCGTTGGCGGCCGTGCTGGCGTTCAAGACGGCGGCGCTGCCGATATCGATGCCGCCGGCGCTGAACAGCTCGGCCGCGTCGATGCGCACGCCGAGCGTCGCGGTCTCGCTCATCGTCGAGGTCGCGCCGCCGCCGGCGAACAGGCCGCCCGCCGTCAGGCTCACCGTATCGGCGGCGGTCAGCGTCGCGAAGGACCCGATGTGGATCTTGGCGAGCGAGGTCAGCGGATTGTCGTTAAGGCTGAAGATGGTGCCGCTGTCGACGTAAGTATTGACGGTCTGCGTCACCGTCGAGCTGCTCGTAGTGGCGGCGCCGGCGGCGACGCCGCCGGAACCGGCGCGGGCGCCGCCGCCGGTCTTGGTCACTGTGTCCGAGGCGATCACATTCATGTCGCCGCCGGCCGAATTGACGATCAGGTTGGCGCCAACGCCGGCGTTGACCGTGGAGGTGATGGTGTTGCTCGCGCTGCCGCCGCTGGCGCCAATTGCCGACGCCTGGAAGGCGTCGCCGGTGGCGGCATAGTTCGTGGTGTGGTCCGCACGCACGCCGACGCCCGAGAAATACAAAGTCGTCGGCGTCGAAGCACTGGCGTTGCCCTTGAGCGAGGCGTTCATCGTCGACGTCGTCGACGTGGTCGAGATCGCGGCGGCGCCGGCGGACAGGCCGCCGGAACCGGCGGTCGATTTCGCCACGTTGGTGTCGGTGCCGCTGGCGACGATCGACAGCGACCCCATGTTGCTTGTGGCGGTGACGACACCGGTGTCGAGATAGGCCGTCGTGGTGCCGGAAGACGTCGCCTTGGTCTCGGTAACACCGACGGCGAAGGAGCCGCCGGCAATCCCGGTCGCCTCGGCATATTGATCGGTATCGTTCTGCGCGCCGATCGAGACGTCGGCCGACGGCAGCGTGACGCCGGTGCCGCCATAGGCCAGCACGGTGGTCGTGTTGTTGGCCTCGGCGTAGCTGCCCTGCAGGCCGTAGAGCGCGCCGGCGCCGGCGGCAATGGCGTGGGCGTAAGACGAATGATCGCCGCTCGGCACCGCCGCGACGGCGCTGACCACCAGCGGGCCGCCCGAGAAAGTGGTGCTGTTGCCGACGTCGGCGGTGATGGTCAGCGACGCGCTGGAGATCGCGCTGGAGACGCCGATGCCGGCGCCGCCGATGGCCTCGCCGTGCGAATAGGCGCTGACGTCCGGCGTGCCGCTGGCATAGACCAGGACGCCGGTGCCGGTCGCCGAAATATTGGCGCTGGCGCCGATCTGGGCCAGCACGATTTCCGTATCCGAGGCGTTGGCCGACGAGCCGGCACCGGAGGCGACGCCCGCCGCGCCGGCGATGGTTTCGGACGAGACACTGCCCGCCGCCGTCGCCATCACCGCGACATTGGCCATGTTGCTGACGCTCGTGCTGTCCGCAATGCTGGCGGTGACGTGGCTCGCCTTGTTGGCGAAGGCGAGCGACAGACCAACTGCGGCGATGCCGCCAGCGCCGCCGTAGCCGTAAGACGAGATGCTTGAGGAATCCGACGCCGTCACCGCCGCGGTGCCTGTGGTCGCGCCGTTGGCGCCGCCGCTGGTGGTGGCACCGAGGTTCGCGAGAACGGTGTTGTTGATGATTGATTTGCCGACCGCGGCGCCGAGGCCGACATAGAGACCGCCCGCGCCGGCGGCACCGAGCGTTTGCACCGCCTTGCCCGACCCGTGATCGCCCGCGCTCGCCGAGATCGAAATCGCGGGCGCGGTGAGCGAGCCACCGGTCGCCTGCGCGGTGATGGTCTGCGACACCGTGGTGTAGGCGACACCGGCGCCGACTCCGCCGACGGCAAGTCCGATCGACAGCGAGCCGGCGATGTTGCGGGTCGCCATCTGCGACGTGGCGGAGATGCCGATCGAGCTGGCGGTAACGTCGCTGTTCAGAATTTGCGCCGAGATGCCGTCGACGCCGCCGCCGACGCCGCCAACGACGTCGGTCTGCGTGACCGCGCCGGCATTGCCGAGCGTGCCGCTCGAGGAGTCGTTGCTGCTGGCGCCCGCATTGAGCACGCTCATTTCGTCGCTTGAGGCGCCGGAGCCGACCAGCACCACGCCGACCGTCGCCGCCAGGGCCACCTGCCCGCTGAGCGCGGCGGTCAGCGTGATCGGATTGATGTCGCGGATACTATTCGACGAAACGTTGACCGTGCTGGCGCCGTGCACCGTGGCGCCGGCCATCAACGCCTTGGTGTTGCTCTTGAACGAGACGAGATTGACGGCGGCGCCGGCGCCGAACGAGCCGCCGCCGGCAATGCCGCCGACCGTCGGCGCGATCGAGTCGGTCTCGCTCGCCAGCACCGACACCGCGGCGTTCATAGCGGTGCCGTACATGGTGGCGCTGGCGTTGCGCAATTCGGCATCGACGCTGTTGTTGACGAACATGCCGGAGAATTGCGCGGCGATGCCGACGCTGCCGCCGATGGCGCCGACGATGGCGTAGCTGGTCGCATTCGTCGTGTTGTTGGCGGCGATCACGAGCGCGCCGGTGAGGTTCAGCACCGTCGCCGCCGAAGTGGGATCGGTGTCGCCGACCAGGGCGCTCACCGTATTGGCGCTGGTGGCGACCAGCACGGTGGCGCCGACGCCGGCCGACATGCCAAGCGAGCCGCCGCCGAGCGCGGCGAAGAAGCCGTTGACGCCATCGGCCTTCACCGAGACGCGGCCGGCATTGATGGTGCCATGATCGATCGTCGCCGACGTCGTGCCCTGGAACAGATTGGTCGCCACCGAGCCGGCCACGGCGGCGCTGCCCATGCCGCCGGCGCCGCCGACCGCCACGCCCGACGAACCTTGCCAGCTATAGGCCTGGACCGTCACCGCGCCGGCCGAGGTCCGCGTGTTGCCGCCGACCGTCGTCAGCACGCCGATATTGGTGCTGGTCACCGAGGCGGTGGTGGAACGGTTGATCAAATTGGTGACGGCAACGGCCGCGCCGGCCTTGTCGCCGAAGGCGATCGCGTAATCGAAATTGTTGGTGAAGGTGACGCTGCGCGCCGACACGTCGATTGCCGGCGGAGTCGCGGAGGTCGCGAGATTGGTGTCGAGCGCCGAGCCGGTCACCGTCGCCTTGGTGATGCCGCCCATCTTGGTGGTGATGACGTTGACCGCCACCGCGGCGCCCGCGCTGATGCCGACGGTCACGGCGGTCGAGATCGCCGTTTCACGCGAGCCCGCATTCACGGCGATGCCGTGCACCAGACGAACATCCTGGCCGAGATTGGCGAGGGCGGCCGGCGTCACCGAGTTCGACGGCGAGTCCGGCGCCGACGACGTCTGCGTCGCGCCGGTGACGAGCTTGCCGTCGATGATCTGCAGGCCGTTCTGGCCCGAGCCTGCCGCATCCAGCGTGCTGTTGGTCACGGTGGCGAAGGTCTCGCCGGTCGTGCTGGTGCCGCCGAGCACATTGGTGACCACCGAGATGCCGATGCCCGCGGTCGAGGCGCCGATGGCGACGGCGCCGGAAACGGCATTGATGGCATTATCGTTGGCCGCCAGCACGCCGATATTGTTGGTCGCGTACAGCGTCGAATTGGTGACCGTGGACTTGACGTTGCCGTTCGCCAGGTTGGTCGTCACCGAGCCGTTCGCCGAGAAGCCGCCGGCCGACACCGCCATGCCGGCGGCGACCGCGAGGATATCGCCGCTCGACTGGCTTTGGACGACGATGTCGCCGGTGCTGAAGGTGCCGGAGCTGTTGTAGGTCGTATAAATGCTGGCGTTGGTGATGGCGGCGGCGGTGTTGGTCTCGATATTGTTGCTCGAGATCGACACGCCGGCCGCCGGATCGTCGGCCGACAGTGACAGGTTGAGCGCGATCGCGGTGATGTTCGAAGAATTGGTCGCGCTAACGGCGAGCGAACCGACGATATTGCCGCTCGCCGCGCCGATCGTGGTCGGCGCGCCGGTGAGGCTGCCGACCGTTGCGCTGGCGCCGCCGGTGATGGTGTTGCTGACCGACGCGCCTTCGAACGCGAAACCGTCGCTGGAGGCGCCGATGCCGGCGGCGATCGAGGTGATCGTCGTCGAATCGCCGGCCGAAACGGCGACGGCGTTCTGCGCCGATACGGTAACGCCGGAGATCGAGGCGACGTGGCTGTTGCCGACCGTGTTGTTGATCAGCGCGATGCCGACCGCCGAGCCCTCGCCCGCCTCCATCACGCCGGCGACCGAGATGATCTGCGCCGAGGACGACTGCAACAGCGCCGCCGCCGTATTGTTCGACGCTGACGTATCGTGGGGATCGGCGGCGTAATTAGCGCGATAGGCCGTGCCCTGGTTGTCGTTGGGGTGGAAGACCGAGTTGTAGTCGATCGGAATGTCGTTCGGATTGGTCGAGGCGACGACGTTGACGTTCTGGTTGGCCGTGATCGCCAGCGCCGTATTGCCGCTGTTGCTGATCGTCGCCGACGTGGTCGCGTCAAGCGTATTGAAGATGAACGAACCGCCGAGGCTTGCCGACGTATTGGTGCCGCCGGCCGCGGCGCCGGCGTAGATCACCTGCGGAGACACCGCGATCACATTGATGTCGGTGAAGCCGGTGACGCTCGAATTGGAGATGCGCGCCTCGGTGGCGGGCCCGGCGGTCGGATCCTCGAGATCGATATAGGTGACCGCCAAGCCGAAGCCGGCTTTGCCGCCGAAGAAGAATGAGCCGCCGCCGGTGCCGAGCATGGTGCTCTGGTCGGCGAGCACCAGAGCATTGCCGCTGCTGACATTGCTGACGGTCGAATTGTCGATATAGGCGGCGACGCGGTCGCGGACCTTAGTGGCGGAGACCGATCCGGCGAGCGTGCCCGACACCTGGCTGTCCGAGGTGTCGACCGACAGGCCGATACCGGCGACAACGCTGAGGCCGCTGGTCAGCGCTTCGACGGCGACCGAACCGATATTGACGGTCGAGGATTGAATGTAGGCCAGCGTCGTATTGCTGCTTGAGGCGACCGCGATCGCGCCCGACATGGCGCCCGACGTCGGCCGCGGCTTGCCGGCCAGGGTAATGGCCGCGCCGCCCGAGCCGCTCACCACCAGCGAGTTGTTGACCGCCTGCACCTGGACATAGGGGTTCGAGGCCGTGCCGCGCTGCGTCGTGACGTGGTCGAGATAGGCCTCGGTATCCATCGCCGTGTCGGTGATCGCCGACGCGCCGGACAGCGAGATCGATATCGTGGCGGTCACCGTGTCGCGCACGATGCCGAGCAGAGCGGCCGCCTGCGAGCTCGGCGGCGTCGGCGGCGTGTTGGGCGCCGAGCTGTCCACTACCTGCGACACCAGCGACGCGGCAATCACGTTGCCGCTGGTCTTGGCGTCGACGTCGAGGGTGCCGGTGTTGACGAAACCGGCCGCGGACGGGACCACCGCCTGGTTCGGATCGATATCGGTGCCGGCGATCGTCGAATTGTCGCCGATGAAGGCCTTGGTCGTGGTGTTGATGCCGTTATAGGTGACCGCCGCGCCGACCCCGGAGGAGCCGCTGAACGACAGGTCGCCGGCGATCGAATAGACGCCCAGCGTCTCGGCGGCGTTGACGGTCACCGACGACGCTGTGACCTGCGCGGTGCTGCCGATCGAGGCGATCGTACGGTCGGTGAGTTGGAAGACGTCAACGAGGCCGCTGATATTAATGCCTTCGCCGGCGCCGTTGACCGGCGAGGCGTTGACGACACGGTCGAATGAATTGGCTTCGACATCGACACCGGCGCCGCTCGAGATGATGGCGCCCTGCCCGATGCCGGCATAGGTGTTGGCGGTGTCGGTCAGCATGCCGAGCGAGGCGCCGACCGCGGCGGCGCCGTTGGCGACATTGCCGCCGAGCAGGCCGAAGTTGCCGGCTATATTGATGGTCTCGCGTGTCGTCGTCGCCAGAACCGACAGCGGCCCGGTGAAGTTCGACACGATGTCGGCGGCGCCCGAATTGGGGTCGAGGCCGCCGAGATCCACCGACCAGGCATTGTTGTTGGTCGAGGTCGCCGTCACCTGCGCGCCGTTGCCGATCCACGCCGTCGTATTAGTGTCGAAGATCGCATAGTTCATCGAGCCGGCGATGCCGAGCCCGGTCGAGCCGGAGGTCGCGTTGGCGCCGGTGGTGACGATCGACTTGTTGGCCAGGAGGCCGTCGATCACCGAGCCGAAATCCTTCCAATTGATGTTCTCGATCGGCGACGGCAGGGCCGTATTGGCGGCGACGCCGACCTTCGCCGCGTTCACCGTCGCGCCCGGGCCGATATAGGCTGCCGAATTGCGCGTGATTTCCGAATAGGCGATGCCGGCCGACACCGCGAGCGACGCCGACGGATTGAGCGAGGTGCCGTCCTTCGGGCTGTTGACCGCGCTGGTGGCAAGATTGAGGAAGGCGGCGTCGGTGGTATCGCTGCCGATGGCGACGTTGCCGCTGGCATAGACGCGCGGCGCCGTGGCGACGATGCGGTTGCCGTTGTTGTCGAGGTCGGCGGCGATGCTCGCCGAACTCGTCTGCGTGCCGTAGGACAGCGACACGCCGCCGGCAAACATCGGCAGGCTGGTGCTGCCGAGCTTCATCGCCTGGCCGAAATTGGTGAAACCGAACAGCTTGGCGAGCAAGCCGGCATTCGGCGGCGACACGCCGCCGCCCTGCACGCCCTGGCCGACGGCGCTGCCGACAGTCGAAAGCGCCGTCAGCGCGTCGGCAAAGGCGCCCGCCCCGGCGGTTGCCGAAGCCGAGGTCTGATTCTTGGAGGTTTCATCCTGCGCCAGAATGGTGACATTGCCGACCTTGTTGGCCGCCGACCCTATATCGGCGCCGACATGCGCGACCGCGCTGCTGTTGAAGTCGCTGATCGTCACTGCAGTGCCGGCGGCGCCGCCGTTGCGCGCGTAGGAGTTGGCGGCGACGGCGAACGAGTTGTCGTTGCGCGCCAGCACATTGACCGAAGAGCCGGTGCCCGACATGGCGATGGTCGCGCCGGACGCGATGGTCGCGGCGGCGTTGACGTCGGCGTCGGCGTAAGCCACCGAGAACACCAGCATCGCGCCTTGTTGGCCGAAGATGCCGGAGATCGTCGCCGACTTGATATCGACCGTCGCGCTGTTGACGGCGGCGACGGTCAGCGCACCGCCGCCGCTGATATTGGCGCCGTTGGCGATGTTGACGGTGGCGTTGTTGCGCACCGAGCCGACGACGACGGAGCCGGCGAGGAACGCACCGTTCGACAGGCCGAGCGCCGGATCGGACGATACGGTGGTCGTGCGCGCGGTCAGCGAGATCGAGCCGCTGCTGTCGTTCTGCGCGATCAGATGCGCGGTGCCGCCGACATTGACCGTGGCGTTGGCCTGCGACTGCACGTAGCCCGGCGTCAACCCAAGCGGCAGGAGATTCAGGAGGAGAGTGCCGCCGATGACGGTCGCCATGTCGCCGGGGCTGGTGTTGTTGGAATTGAGCGCATAGACCGACTGCGCGGTCGCGGTCGCGGCGGCGCCGATCGAGCGCGCCGCGATGGTGCCATTGATGTTGATCGTGGCATTGGCGCTGGCGACGCCGATGGCTTTGTAGTCCGACGCCGTCGCCACCATGCTGACGGCGCCGGCGGTGTAAGACGTGCCGTTATTGTTGACGTCGGCGAAGATCTTGCCGGTGCTGCCGATCGTGATCGACGGCGCGGTCAACGTCACCGAGCCGGAATTGCCGGTCGACGCCGTGCTCGACGCCGACAGCACATCGGTGGCGAGCGCCCCGGCGTAGGAGCGCGTGTCGATGGTGCCGTTGATGGTGATCGTGGCCGCCGAGATGCTGACATTGACCACGCCGCCGCCGGTGCGGCGGCCGTCGATCGTGGTGCCGCTCTCGAGCGTGAAGGTGCCGTTGCAATTGCCGCCGCCGGAGCCGGCGCAAAGAATGAGCGTGCCGCCGGCATCGATCGAATTGACCCAACCCGTTACGGTGCTGCTGGTGTAGGTGCTGCCGCCGATATCGAGCGGGTTGTCGCTGATCGTCATCGTGGTCGGATCGATGAGCACATAACCCGCCGTCCCGCCGACCGATCCGACATTGATCTTGAGACCGCTCGGGATATTCAGCCGGCCGAAGGCGCTGAGCTCGACGAGACCACCGTTGCCCGCCGACGAACTGGCATCGAAGGTCGCGCCCGGATCGATGTTGAGATTGCCTTGCGCGATGAGCCGTATCGTGCCGGCATCGCCGTTGGCGCTCTTGGCCGACAGCACGCCATAGCCGGCCACCTTGATGTCCTGGCCGGCATTGACGGCGATGGAGCCGCCCTGCCCGTTCTTGGCGGCAACAGAGACGTTCGCTTGGTTGCCGATCTCGACATTGCGGGCGGCCTTGACGCTGACCGATCCGCGCCGCGCCGACATGCGGCCGTTCACCTTAGCGTCATTGGCGGCAACTATCTGGATCGAGCCGTTGCGCACCACGATGCCGCTGGCGCTGCGCAGACCGCGCGAGTTCACGGTCGAGGCAAAGCGTGTCGCCTGCTCGCGGCTGGCGGTGTCGCGGCTGCCGACGAATACGTTCTGCCCGGTCAGCCGCACCGCATCGACGGCGTTGACCCGGCCGCGAATGCGGATGTTGCCATCCGGCGAGATCGGCACCGTGCCGGCGAGCAGGTTGGCGACGGCGCCATTGTTGATCTGCCCGCTCGGGCTGATCACGCTGTCGACGAATTCGCGAGTCGGCGTCGAGACGTTGAGGCTGCCAACATTGACGACACCGCTACGGCCCACGACGAAGCCGTAAGGATCGGCGAAGTAGACATTGCCGCCAATCTGGCCGTTCTTGTACGAATTCAGGGTGCCGTTCACATAGGCCGGCGCGTCGCGGACGATGTTGATCAGGTTCTGCGTGCCGTTCGGCAGTTGCAGGTTCACGGTGTTGCCGCGGGCGACGCCGAACTGCGAGAACGAGTTGAAGCCGTTCGCTCCCGACACGGTCGAGGTCGTGATGTTGGTGACGTTACCTTGGGGTTGTACCTGGGTCTGCGTGCGCCCGTCGGTGACGATGACGTTGGCCTGTTGGGCGCGCACCGGCCAGACAGCGATCATCGTGGCAAGACCGCAACAGATCACCTTGGTTGCAAAGCGGTCGATGCGCCCGCGCCAGTCTGCCGGTACGCGCTGGCGCAAGGTGACGACAACGCCGGTCGCGGTGCCACGCAGAGCCGCGGCCCAACCGCGATCGCGGTCAGCCGGGCCGTCCCGCTCTGGCACAGATGGCGAGCCCATCAAGTCCGTTGCCTCGGGGGGCGGCAGGCCCCCAGCCAAGACGCCGGCGTCACGAACGCGTCAGGATGGTCGAAACGGTGGCTCTCACGTCAGCCGCAAGCGAGCTGCAAGTGGAATCCATTTAAGCAGCACGAACGCCGCCCGGCGGGATATCGATCCCCGGCAACGCCTCACCTGCCCTCCGTTACGACCCCGCTCCCTGCTCGCGGTGCGCCGCACGCCTTTTGGTTAACACTTCCGCAATACTTTCATGCCGTTAGGCTCGGAGTCTTGAAGGCCAGCGGATGACTTTCTGAAATTTTTCTGATAATGGCTCCGACCGATTGCCTATTGAGACCAGGAATTGCAGATGACCACCGTGCATCGCTTTGCTGGTTTTGAAATCGACGTGCAGCAGGCCGCCTTGCGCCGACCGGGCGGCGAGATCGTTCGCCTGCGCCCCAAGCCGTTCAACATGTTGCAGTTTCTGGTCACGAACGCGGGTCGCGTTGTGACCAAACAGGAACTGATGGAGGCGGTGTGGCCGAACGTTCATGTCGGCGAGGACAGTCTCTTCCAATGCATTCGCGAGATCAGGACTGCGATCGGCGACGAACGGCGACAATTGATCAAGGTCATATCCGGACGCGGCTATCTGTTTGACGGCTCGGCCGCCGCTTCTGAGCCCGCGGCTGATTCCCTACCGGCACCCGAACCGTCCTTAACGATCGCGCCGGCGCCCGCCGCTGTGCCGCCTGCCGCCGTGGTCGCGGAAAAAGCGGCCGGCTTCTTCCGTTTCGGCCCTCGCGCCGTCGCGGTGGCGGCGAGTCTGGCCATATGCGTGGTCGGCCTCGCGGTCGCGGCTCCCTATATCGGCCACCGAGTCTTCTCGCCGCCGATCCCGGTCCTCGCCGTCGCACCTTTGGTCGACGGCACGGGCGATCCCCAGGTCGCACTGATGGCCGCGAATGTCACCGACGCGCTGGTCGATGGCCTGTCCAGGATCCCCAACATCCGCGTTGTCGCACCGGTCGCGCGCGCCGGCAGCGGCCCGACAGCGGCGTCGGCACGCGCCGAACAGGCCGAACTCGTCCTGCGCGGCGAGCTTCAGCGCAGTGACAAGGCCTGGACGATGCAGGCCCGCATCGTCGACGCCTCGACCAACGAGGTGCGGTGGACGACGTCATTCTCGGTTGATGGCGCCAATGTGAGCCAGGCCTTGCTGCAGTCGCGCCTCACCGCCGGCATCGGTCATCCCCTGGCGGTGCGCCTCAGCTCGCTCATTCATTCCGACTTCCGCCGCCGCAACGTCGTGGTCGATCAGGCCCAGGCTTTCATCAATCGGACCTCGCGCGAGAAATTCGACACGGCGCAGGAAATGCTGGAAAAGGCGCTCAAGGCCGACCGTTCCAATGTTGATTTGCAGGCCGCGCTCGCTGCGCAACTGCTGCGCGGCGTGCAGACCGCCTGGTATCGCGGCGCCGACGCCGAAGCGGCGGAGAACCGCGCCCGCGACTTGCTCGAAAGCGCGATCAAGGTCGAACCCAACTACATGCCGCTGCTGGAGGGCTATTGCCGATTCCTGACAGCGACCAACTACTTCGTCGATAGTCTCGTCGCCTGCGCCAAGGCATTGAATCAGGATCCGTGGGACGGCACGGTTCTGTTTCAGGTCGGTGTAACGCAAATGCAGCTCGGCCGTTTCGACGACGCGCTCGCCTCGTTTCTACAGGCCGACAGCTTCGATACGCCGGACGTCTCGCGCTGGACCTGGCTGCTCGGCGTCGGCTACGCCTACGTGTTCATGGACCGCAACGAAGAGGCGCTGCCGTGGCTCGAACGGTCGCTCGCGGTCACACCCGGCACCGGCCGCACGTATTTCCTGCTGGCGGCGGCCTATCAGCGACTCGGCCGCACCGACGACGCCAAGGCGGCCGTGGCGGCCGGCATGAAACTGCGGCCCGGTACGACACTTGAAAACGTCGGCCTGCCTAAGAAAAATGCGAGTGAGGTCTACCTGACGCGCGCCAGAGAAGTGAATGCGCTGCTGGCCGCGGCGGGGGTGCCGGAAAAATAACGGCGAGCGCGGCGCAGCGCCCGTTACTTCGGCGGCGCCTGCTTGATCGTGCCGGTGATGTCGCCCGCGCCGCAATTCTTCGGCGCATTGCCGGCCTTGCACTGGTCGGCCACTCCCGTTGCCGACGCCGGCGCATTCGATGTCGGCGTATTCAATAATGCATAGCCTTCGATGCGGCTGGCGCCCGCCGCAGCCATGATCTGCTGGCGTCCGGCAAGTCGGCTTCGGCATTGGGCGAAGCTGTCGGCACTGCCGGCATCGGCGGCATCGGCGGCAAAACGGCAAAGCGCGGCATCGTCGCCAACAATCGAGTCCGGGCTCGAACTGCAGCCGGCCAAAGCCGTCGCACCTCCGAGTACCGCGGCCGTCCAGAATAGCGCGGCCTTATGCATCATTATTGCCCCAACCACGTTCGCGACTTGAACACCGGCCCTCGAGCCGGTCAAGGAACTCGGCCGCCTTTCCCCCCGCAAATGCTTGATTCAACGGGCTCCTCGCGTCCATTGCCCATACCACCGCCATGGGTTATGTGCGCCGCAGCAATCGCACCTGTACTGGACTTTCATCCGCATGATCCGCCTCGACAACGTCAGCAAACAAAACGGCCATCAGATCATCTTCATCGAGGCTTCGGCGGCCCTGCACCGGGGCGAAAAGGTCGGCCTCGTCGGCCCCAACGGCGCCGGCAAGACCACTCTGTTCCGGCTGATGACCGGCCAGGAAGAGCCCGACGAAGGTCAGGTCGCGGTAGATCGCGGCATCACCATCGGGTACTTCAGTCAGGACGTCGGCGAGATGGCCGGGCGCAGCGCCGTCGCTGAAGTCATGGACGGCGTCGGTCCGGTCTCGGAAGTCGCCGCCGAGTTGAAAGAGCTCGAGGCCGCGATGGCGGACCCCGAGCGCGCCGACGAGATGGAAGAGATCATCGAGCGTTACGGCGAGGTACAGCAACGTTTCACGGAGCTGGATGGCTACGCGCTGGAAAGCCGCGCCCGGGAAGTGCTCGCCGGCCTCTCCTTCACGCAGGAGATGATGGACGGCGATGTCGGCAAACTGTCCGGCGGCTGGAAGATGCGCGTCGCGCTCGCCCGCATTCTTTTGATGCGGCCCGACGCCATGCTGCTCGACGAACCGTCGAACCATCTCGACATCGAAAGCCTGATCTGGCTCGAGCAATTCCTCAAGGGTTATGACGGCATGCTGATGATGACCTCGCATGACCGCGAGTTCATGAACCGCATCGTCGATAAGATCGTCGAGATCGACGGCGGCGCGCTGACCAGCTACTCCGGCAATTATGAATTCTATGCGCAGCAGCGCGCGCTCAATGAGCAGCAGCAGCAGGCGCAGTTCGAGCGGCAGCAGGCGATGCTGGCGAAGGAACTGAAGTTCATCGAGCGCTTCAAGGCGCGCGCCTCGCACGCCGCGCAGGTGCAGAGCCGCGTCAAGAAGCTGGACAAGATCGAGCGTGTCGAGCCGCCGAAGCGGCGCCAGACAATCGCCTTCGACATTCCGCAGGCGCCACGCTCGGGCGAAGACGTGGTCAATCTCAAGAATGTCAGCAAGGCCTATGGCGAGCGGCGCATCTATGACGATCTCGACTTTTCGATCCGGCGTCTCGAACGCTGGTGCGTCATGGGCATCAACGGCGCCGGCAAGTCGACGCTTCTCAAGCTGATCGCCGGCGCGGCCCAGCCGGACGCTGGCACGGTTGCGGTCGGCGGCAGCGTCAAGATGGGCTATTTCGCGCAACACGCCATGGATCTGCTCGACGGCGAACGCACCGTATTCCAGTCGCTGCAAGACGAATTCCCGCAGGCCAGCATCGGCTCCTTGCGCTCGCTGGCCGGCTGCTTCGGCTTTTCCGGCGACGACGTCGAAAAGAAATGCCGCGTGCTATCGGGCGGCGAAAAGGCGCGGCTGGTCATGGCCAAGATGCTGTACGACCCGCCGAACTTCCTGGTGCTGGACGAGCCAACCAACCATCTCGACATGGCGACCAAGGAAATGCTGATCAACGCGCTGTCGCAGTTCGAGGGCACGATGCTGTTCGTGTCGCACGACCGGCACTTTCTCGCCGCGCTGTCGAACCGCGTGCTCGAACTGACGCCGGACGGCCTGCACAAATACGGCGGCGGCTACACCGAATATGTCGCGCGCACCGGCTACGAAGCGCCGGGGCTGCAAGGGTAGCTAGACCTCATGGTGAGGCGCATTGCGAAGCAATGCGTCTCGAACCATGAGGCCCGGGCCGCCCATCCTTCGGGACGCGCACTCCGTGCGCTCCTCAGGATGAGGCGGGTTAACGCTCATTAAAACGCGTGACCAGCCGACCTTGTCGAACGCATGACGATCTCGCCGATCTCGACATCGTCCGGCTGCGCGATCGCATACAGCACTGCCTTGGCAACGGCTTCCGGCGTCATCGAGGCCTGCCGCAGCGCAACGATGGCATCGGCCGACGCTTTGTCGGTGATGTCATGGCCGAGTTTGGTCGTGGTGACGCCGGGCGACAGCACGGTCACGCGAATCTTGTCCATCTCCTGACGCAAACCTTCGCTGATGGCCCACACCGCGTACTTCGTCGCGCAATAGACACCGAAGCTCGGACCGACCGCGTGCGCACCGGTCGAAGCCGTGTTGATGATGTGGCCACTGCCCTGCGCTTCCATGAGCGGCAGCGCCGCGGCAATGCCGTGCAGTACGCCTTTGACGTTGACGTCGATCATGGCGTGCCATTCATCGAGCTTGTAGGCGTTGGTCGGCGAAACCGGCATCAGGCCGGCATTGTTGAACATCACGTCGATGCGGCCGAAGGTCTTTACCGCGAAATCGACCAGCGATTTGACGCTTGCCGCATCGCTGACATCGACGGCCTGATAGGCGGCCTTGCCGCCGCTCTTTTCAATCCCGGCGACAAGCGCAGCGAGCCGGTCAGTGCGGCGGGCGCCGACGAGGACCTTGGCGCCGTGGCCGGCGAGAAGGCGCGCGGTAGCTTCGCCAATGCCGCTGGAAGCGCCGGTGATAACGATGGTCTTGCTGGAGAGATCGGTCATGGCCGTGGTCCTTGTGTTGAGCGATGAGCCGCAGCCTAGGAATCTCGCCGCCGGCCCAATATGCCGGGCCCTCCAGACTTCTTGCCTATTCCTCCAGATTGCGCCGATCGACGGTTTCCAACCCATCCGCCAGCCCGTATAAAGAGCCTAACAAATCGGATTTATTGGATTTTCCCGTGCAGAAGCTCGCCTGCCTGATCGACAAATACTCCAACGGCGACGGCATGCATCCCACCCGCATTCCCTCGCTGGAATGCATCAGGATGTCGGAGCGTGACGTCCGCACCCCGTGGGTCTACCAGCCGTCGCTCTGCCTCATCGTGCAGGGCGAAAAGCGGGTTTCGCTCAACAACGAGAACTTCGTCTACGCGCCTTCTCAGTACCTCGCCATCACCGTTGACCTGCCGGCCATCGGCACCATCACGCAAGCGAGCCGCGAGACGCCCTATCTGTGTCTGAAGATGGATATCGACGTCGGCATCGTCAGCGAACTGATCGCACGCCGCGGGATGACGCCGAAAGCGGCGGACACCCAGCGCGGCCTGTTCGTCGGCGCTGCCGATGCGGCGCTGGTCGATGCCATGGCTCGTCTCGCCGGCCTGCTCGATACGCCGGATGACATCGACTATCTGGCGCCGCTCGCGATCCGCGAAGTCCACTACCGGCTGCTGCAGGGCGAGCATGCGCAGCGCATCATTCAACTGGCGCTCGACGGCAGCAACACGCAGCGCATCGCGCAGGCCATTCGCCTCATCCGGACGAAGTTCAACGAACCGCTGGCGGTCGAGGATCTGGCGCGCGCCGTGTCCATGAGCCCGTCGTCCTTTCACGCGCATTTCAAGCAGGTAACGGCAATGAGCCCGCTGCAATATCAGAAGCGCCTGCGTCTCATCGAAGCTCGACAAAGGCTGATCGCCGGTACCGTGAACGCGAGCAGCGCGGCGTACAGCGTCGGTTATGAAAGCGCCTCGCAGTTCAGCCGTGAGTATGCCCGCGCTTTCGGCGCCCCTCCGGCAGCGGATATCGAACGCCTGCGCGCTGCATAATCACCCTATCCTGGGTCCCCGCCTTCGCTGGGACGAACGGAGATAAAGCTTCCTTATGGAGCTATTTGTCACCGCTTCGTACTTCGCAGCATCGCTTGCGCCACGCTATCAAAATGCTTGGAGACTGAAGGCAGATCGGCGATGCTGGACCGATGCGGGCACACATCGGTTTTCTTTTCGCGTTTCTAATCGCATTCGCTGCGGCAACGCTTGTGGAGTTTCCGAACGTGATGGCCGCGTCTCAAGAAGAAAGTGTCCATCTCACGTCCGAGATTAGAACCGGACTGATGCAGCTTAAAGCAGAGAAGAAGTTCGAGCCACACGATTATCCGCCGGGCGGCTATACAGGCATCGCAACGCCGGAAGAAGGGATCGTCGCTCGCGCCGCCGTTAACAAAACGATCGACGCCATTTTGACGCACGGCGACGGGCCTATTGGCGCTTCTTTCGTCTCGGATTTAATCAAGCGATGTATGCAACAGGTCGATCTTCTGGAGACGGAAGATCGGGACCGAACGGCAGAATACATGATCGAAGTCTGGTATTTACTTGGGTTCAAGGGAACTACGGGGCGCTTCGCATACGGCTCAGCCTATCAGCGGCCGCCCGGTTACGGAGAGCCGTTGCCTCCGGGATGGCAGTCGCCGACCAAGCCCCGGCCGATCGGCCAGCGTTAGCGCAACCGCTCGACCAGAAAATCGATGAACAGCCTGACCTTCACCGACAAATGCCGGGTCGGCGGGTAGATGGCGTAAAGCGTGAGTTGCGGCGGCTTGTAGTCATCGAGCACGGTGGTGAGCGCGCCGCTCTTCAATTCCTTCTCGGCGAGAAACACCGGCAGAACGGCGATACCCCGGCCCTTGACCGCGGCGTCGCGCAGCACTTCGGCGTTATTGGCGCACAGTGACCACTGCGGCGCGATCCAATGGTCCTCGCCGTCGGGTCCGGTCAGCTTCCACTGATTGCCGGTCGAAAGAAAGCCGTAGGTCAGGCATTCGTGCTGGCGCAGATCGGCCGGCAGCTTCGGCGTGCCGTGCTTTTTGAAATAGCCGGGCGAGGCGCAGACCACGCGATCGATGTCGGCGAGCTTGCGCGCGATCAGGCTCGACGGCTCGAGCTCGGCGATGCGCAAGGTGACGTCGAGTCCCTCCTGCACCGGATCGACCTGCTCGTCCGACAGCACGAGCTGGATCTGCAAATCGGGATAGACGTCCATGAAATCGGCCAGCACCGGGCCGAGCCTGATGGTGCCGAACGACATCGGTGCGTTGACGCGGAGCAGCCCGCGCGGCGTCGATTGCGCCTGCGTCGCCGCCTGGTCGGCGGCGTCGAGGTCCGCGAGCACGGTGAGCGCGCGCTCGTAGTAGGCCTGGCCGGTCTCGGTCGGTGACGCCTGGCGGGTGGTGCGGTTCAGCAGCTGGACGCCGAGATCACGCTCCAGCTCGCCGACATATTTGCTGACCGCCGAGCGCGACAGCCGCAGCTTGCGGCCCGCCTCGGCGAAGGACTTCAGTTCGACGACGTTGACGAAGGCGCGGAGGCTGGCGAGCTTATCCATGGCGATACGGCGATCTCCGATTGTCGCCATTTCATAGACAATGATGCCACAAAACACCAGATTGTCGTTTCAGCGGTGACGGCCCAGATTACCGCCACGAGATCAGTCAGGGGGCCAGTGAGCCCCGCAGCAAGGAGCGCATCATGTCTGGCATCCATCACGTGACGGCGATCGCCGGTAAGGCCCAGCGCAATTTCGACTTTTATACGCGGACCCTCGGCCTGCGCTTCGTCAAGCGCACGGTCAATTTCGACGATCCGGGCACCTATCACTTCTATTATGGCGACGAAGCCGGCCAGCCCGGCACCATCCTGACCTTCTTCCCTTGGGAGCATGCCGCGCCGGGCCGCGGCGGCGTCGGCCAGACGCATCAGACCGCGTTCCGCGTGCCGGTGTCGTCGCTCGGCTGGTGGACCCACCGCCTCACCGAAAAGGGCGTCGCCTATGAGCCGCTGGAAAAGCGTTTCGGCGAATCCGTGCTCGCCTTCACCGATCCGGACGGCATGAGCCTGTCGCTCGTCGGCGTCCCCGGCGCCGAGACGGAAGCCGGCTGGAGCCAGGGCGGCGTGCCGGCCGAACACGCCATCCGTGGCTTCCACGGCGTCACGCTGCTGCTCGACAGCGCGGCGAAGACCGGCGCCATCCTCACCGACGTGCTTGGCTACAAGGAAGCGGCGCGCGAAGGGTCGATCATCCGCTACAAGGCGACGGCGGCGCTTGGCGGCTATGTCGATATCTACGAGGCCAAGGGCTTCATGACCGGACGTCAGGGTCGCGGCTCCGTGCATCACATCGCCTTCCGCGCCGCCGACGATGCCGAACAGGCGGCGATGGCCAAGAAGCTCATCGAGAAGCACGGCATGCATCCGACCGAGCAGCTCGACCGCAACTACTTCCGCTCGATCTATTTCCGTGAACCGGGCGGCGTGCTGTTCGAAATCGCGACTGACCAGCCCGGTTTCGCCGTCGACGAGCCGGTCGAGACGCTTGGCCAGCAATTGAAGCTGCCGAAGTTTCTCGAACCGCATCGCGCCGACATCGAGAAGGTGCTGCCGTCGCTCGAATCGGAGACGGTATGATGACCGCGTTCGTTCATCGCTTTGAGAAGGGATCGGCGGCGGGCGCACCGCCGATTCTCCTGCTGCACGGCACTGGCGGTAATGAGAACGACCTCATCGATCTCGGCCGCGCCGTGGCGCCCGGTTCGGCACTGTTATCGCCGCGCGGTAACGTGCTCGAGCACGGCATGCCGCGCTTCTTCCGCCGTCTCGCCGAAGGCGTGTTCGACGAAGATGACGTCAAGCGCCGCGCCGATGAACTGGCCGATTTCGTGGTCGCGGCCCGGCGGCGATACGGCATCGAAGCACCAATCGCGCTCGGCTTTTCCAATGGTGCCAATATCGCGGCGGCGCTATTGCTTCAGCGTCCGGAGGTTCTATCGGGCGCGGTGCTGCTGCGCGCCATAATGCCTTTTGCCGAGCCGCCGGCAGCATCGATCCCCGGAACGCCGGTGATGATCATATCCGGCGCGCAGGATCCGATCGTGCCAACCCCTAATGCGGCGCAGTTGGCGACGCAATTGCACGAGCGCGGCGCCCACGTCGAGCACCGCATCGTACCGGCCGGTCACGGCCTGACGCAGAGCGACGTCAATCTGGCAGCGGCTTTCATCAAGACCGCGGCGACAACACCAGCTCTCTGAGATCGCTCGTCACGTTTCGAAGGATGAGGCTCCGATGTAGCCTTCGTCCTTCGAGACGGTGCTTTCAGCGTTTCCTCAGAACCAGCATCAAAGAGTCGCTACTTCCCCGGCCAGCCGCGCATCGCGAGATTAGCAACCTTGCGCAGTTCGTCGCGGCTGGCACCGGCAGCAGCGCGCACCGACATGCCATCGAGCACGGTCATGTAATAACCGGCAAGATCCTTCGGCTCGACGTCATCCGGTAATTCCCCGGAAGCCTTGGCGCTGGTGAAGCGCTCGACCAGCATCTGCTCGCTCTCGGCGCGCTTGGCGCTCATGTGATCGGCGAGCACGTGGCCACAATCGCCACTGGTCAATGTACCCTTGACCAGCATGCAGCAGTGCGGATTGCCTTCCGCGGCATAGAATTCAATGACACGTTCGAACAGCCGCTCCATCATGGCGCGGGCTGTCGGCTCTCCCATGAGTTCGGTCCAGACCTGCTTGCGGACTTCGGCGTAGCGATCGAGCGCCGAGCGAAATAGCTTCTCCTTGTTGCCAAACGCCGCATAGAGGCTGGGCGGACTAATACCCATGGCGTGGGTCAGCTCCGAAATGGAGGTGCCCTCGTAGCCATTGCGCCAGAACACGTCCAAAGCCTTGTCCAGGGCCTGCGCGGTATCGAACTCCCTGGGCCGTCCCATTATTTTCATTACGGAATTTCCCTCGGCCGTTGTCCCCTCAGCCCGTTTCCGCTTGGCACTTTTCCTACGCGGGTACCACGAAAGTTGTCTTTATTTTTGTAGCGCTACTTATATAAGTACCTTGACACCGTGTGCCACCCACCACATCTGTAGCGAACGTTACATATATGGCTGGTGGAGAATTTTCAATGGAATTGCAGTCCAAGGCAGCAGCCGGTCGGGCGCGGATCTGGAGCGCCGGGGTCGCCGCTCTCATCGTTGTCGCTGTAGCCGGGGTCTACATGCTGCTCCCCGGCGGCAATGCACCGACCAAGGCCGCCGCAGCCTCGCCGGCCGCCGTTCCGGTATCAGTTGCCATCGTCGAGCCGCGCTCCGTCAAATTGTGGGATGAGTTTTCCGGCCGGTTGGAAGCCGTCGAACGCGTCGATATCCGCTCCCGCGTGGCTGGCGCCATCGAATCCGTTCACTTCCGCGAAGGCTCTCTCGTCCACAAAGGCGACGTCCTGATCAGCATCGATCCTGCGCCCTACGCCGCCGAGGTAATGCGCGCCAAGGCACAGCTTGCGGCCGCGCAGGCCCGTTCGGCGCTCACTCAGACCGATCTCGAGCGTGGCAGACAGCTCATCGATTCTCGCACGCTGTCGCAACGCGATCTCGATCAGCGCGAGAACGCGGCGCGCGAGGCCGATGCCAACGTCAAGGCTGCACAAGCCGGCCTAGAGTCAGCACAGCTCAACCTCGATTACACGAAGATCCGCGCGCCGGTCGCCGGTCGCGTCGGACGTCTCAACGTCACCGTCGGCAATCTCGTCGCCGCCGGCGCGAGCGGGCCTGTGCTGACGACATTGGTTTCGGTCAATCCGATGTATGCCAGCTTCGATGCCGACGAAGCCGCGGTGCGCCGTGCGCTTGGCTCGCTGCCGACGCAGAGTGCGCGCGACGAGATTGATCACATCCCGGTGCAGATGATCATCGGCGGCAGCCACGAGCCGCGCCAGGGCAAGCTGCAACTGATCGACAACCAGGTCGCCGCGGCGACCGGTACGCTGCGTCTGCGCGCGGTGTTCGACAACACCGACGGCGCGCTCATCCCCGGCCAGTTCGCGCGGCTGTTCCTCGGGCGTGCGGACAACAAGCCAGTACTCATGGTCAGCGAGCGGGCGATCGGGACCGATCAGGACAAACGTTACGTGCTGGTGGTCGGCAACGACAAGAAGGCGACCTATCGCGAGATCAGCCTCGGCGCCGCCGCCGATGGTCTGCGCGTCGTCGATTCCGGTCTCAACGCCGGCGACCAGGTCATCGTCAACGGCCTGATGCGCGTGCGCCCCGGCGCTCCGGTCGAACCGAAGCTCGTGCCGATGCTGGCCGAGAACGACACCAAGACGACGAGCCGCTAACCGCGGCTCGCCTTCCCTTCTTTCCAATCGCGCCTTTTCGCTGCCGGTAGAGCCATGAATATTTCACGCTTTTTCATCGACCGCCCGATCTTTGCCGGCGTTTTGTCGACGCTGATCTTCCTCGCCGGCCTGCTGGCGCTGCGCGCCATGCCGATCTCGGAATATCCGGAAGTCGTGCCGCCATCGGTGGTCGTCCGCGCGCAATATCCGGGCGCCAACCCGCGCGTCATCGCCGAGACCGTGGCAACGCCGATCGAAGAGTCCGTCAACGGCGTCGAAGGCATGCTCTATATGAGCAGCCAAGCAACCACCGACGGCCTGATGACGCTGACCGTCACCTTCGCGCTCGGCACCGATCCCGACAAAGCGACCCAGCTGGTGCAGAACCGCGTGTCGCAGGCCGAAGCGCGCCTGCCCGAGGAAGTGCGCACCCTCGGCATCACCACGACGAAGAGTTCGCCCGATCTGACCATGGTCGTGCACATCCTGTCGCCGAACGGCCGCTACGACATGACGTATCTGCGCAACTATGCGCTGCTCAACGTCAAGGACCGCATCGCCCGCATCAAGGGCATCGGCGACGTGCAACTGTTCGGCGCCGGCGATTACGCCATGCGTGTCTGGCTCGATCCGCAGAAGGTGGCGGCGCGCGGCCTGTCGGCCGGCGACATCGTCCGCGAAATCCGCGCGCAGAACGTCCAGGCCGCAGCCGGCATCGTCGGCGGATCGCCCGGCGTGCCCGGCCTCGACCTGCAATTGTCGCTGAACGCACAGGGCCGTCTCAACACCGTCGATGAATTCGGCGACATCATCATCCGCACCGGAACCGACGGCCAGGTGACACGCCTCAAGGACGTCGCGCGCCTCGAACTCGGCTCGGCCGATTACGCGTTGCGCTCGCTGCTCGACAACAAGGACGCAGTCGCCATCGGCATCATGCAGGCGCCCGGCTCCAACGCGCTCGACATCTCCGACAGCGTGCGCAAGGTGATGGCCGACCTCAAGGTCTCCATGCCCGAAGGCGTCGAATACTCGATCGTCTACGATCCGACGCAGTTCATCCGCGCCTCGATCGAGGCGGTGGTGCATACGCTGCTCGAGGCCATCATCCTCGTCGTGCTCGTCGTCATCCTGTTCCTGCAGACCTGGCGCGCCTCGATCATCCCCCTGCTCGCCGTGCCCGTGTCGATCATCGGCACTTTCGCGGTGATGTACGCGCTCGGCTTCTCGATCAATGCGCTGTCGCTGTTCGGCCTCGTGCTGGCGATCGGTATCGTGGTCGACGACGCCATCGTGGTGGTCGAAAACGTCGAGCGCAACATCGAAAACGGCCTGTCGGCGCGCGACGCCACTTATCGCGCCATGAGCGAAGTGTCTGGGCCGATCGTCGCCATCGCCCTGGTGCTGGTCGCGGTGTTCGTGCCGCTCGCTTTCATCAGCGGCCTGTCGGGTCAGTTTTACAACCAGTTCGCCCTCACCATCGCGATCTCAACGGTGATTTCGGCGATCAACTCGCTGACCTTGTCGCCGGCACTCGCGGCGCTGCTGCTCAAGGGCCACGAAGCGCCGAAGGACTGGTTAACCCGCGGCATGGACAAGGTGCTCGGGCCGTTCTTCCGCCTGTTCAATCGCGGTTTCGGCGCCGGCACGCGCGCCTATGGCGGCGGCGTCGGCGGCCTGCTCAGCCGCAAGACCATCGTCATGGGCGTTTACGTGGTGCTGGTGGGCGTCACCGTCGCCATGTTCCGCATCGTGCCGGGCGGCTTCATCCCGAGCCAGGACAAGCAGTATCTTGTCGGCTTCGCGCAATTGCCGGACGGCGCCACGCTCGACCGCACCGAGGACGTGATTCGGCGGATGAGCGACATCGCGCTCAAGACGCCGGGCGTCGAAAGCGCGGTCGCCTTCCCCGGCCTGTCGATCGCGGGCTTCACCAACTCGTCGAATGCCGGCATCGTCTTCGTGACGCTGAAGCCGTTCGAAGAGCGCAAGACGCCGAACCTGTCGGGCGGCGCCATCGCCATGGCGCTGAATATGAAGTATGCGGCGATCGGTGAGGCCTTCATCGCCATGTTCCCACCACCGCCGGTCATGGGCCTCGGCACGATCGGTGGCTTCAAGCTGCAGATCGAAGACCGCGCCGGCCTCGGCTATCGCGCGCTCGACGACGCCACCAAGGCGTTCCTCGGCAAGGCCATGGCCGCGCCGGAGCTGGCCGGCCTGTTCACCAGCTTCCGCGTGAACGTGCCGCAGCTCTACGCCGATATCGACCGTACCAAGGCGCGGCAGCTCAGCGTGCCGGTGCCGGATATCTTCGAGACGCTGCAGACCTATCTCGGCTCGATCTACGTCAACGACTTCAACAAATTCGGCCGCACTTATTCGGTCCGCGTGCAGGCCGACGCCAAGTATCGCGCCCATGCCGAGGACGTCGCGCGGCTGCAGGTGCGTTCGAGCAACGGGCAGATGGTGCCGCTTGGCGCCGTGCTGAACATCAAGACCAGCGCCGGGCCGGAACGCGCCATGCGTTACAACGGCTTCCTGTCGGCCGATATCAGCGGCGGGCCGGCACCCGGCTATTCGTCGGGCCAGGCGCAGGCCGCGATCGAACGCATCGCCGCGGAGACGCTGCCCAAGGGCATCAGCTTCGAGTGGACCGAACTGACCTATCAGCAGATCCTCGCCGGCGACTCCGCGGTGCTGATCTATCCTATCGCGATCCTGCTGGTGTTCCTGGTGCTCGCGGCGCTGTATGAAAGTCTCGTCCTGCCGGTGGCGATCATGCTGATCGTGCCGATGGGGCTGATGGCGGCGATGATAGGCGTTTGGCTGACCGGCGGCGACAACAACATCTTCACGCAGATCGGCTTGTTCGTGCTGGTCGGCCTGTCGGCGAAGAACGCGATTCTGATCGTCGAGTTCGCGCGCGAACTGGAACTCGCAGGCGAGCCGCCGCTCAAGGCGGCGATCACCGCGAGCCGGCTGCGTCTGCGCCCGATCCTGATGACGTCGATGGCGTTCATCATGGGCGTCGTGCCGCTGGTCACCTCGGTCGGCGCCGGCGCCGAGATGCGTCACGCCATGGGCGTCGCGGTGTTCGCTGGCATGATCGGCGTCACCCTGTTCGGCATCTTCCTGACGCCGGTCTTCTACATGGTCGTGCGCGCCCTCTCCGGTTTCCAGCCGTTACGCATGCACGGTGAAGCCACGGTGCACGACGATTCCGCACCCGTCTCGCACAAGATGTAGTTGCCGCCTCGTCGCACAACTTGAAGTCATGCCGTCAACCTGACGGCATGACTCAGAGCGGTCGCATCGGCTGCGAAGTCTTTTATTTTCAGTGCCATGCCGACTCGCGTGAGGTTCGGTTGCACAACCCGACGGAAGAACGTGCGCGAGCCGGCGCGGCGGCGATGATATGATGCCCGAACATGAGCGAATGGCGCCAGCATTGGGTATGCTCGCACCACTCGGCTCGGCCTGCGGGTCATCAACGGCATACGCCACCAAGACGATCTCAGTCGGTGCCTATGCGCATGCAACGGAAGGAACCTGAGCGCCGCCGGAGGCGAACCAACTCATGGCAATGCAGTTGGCCGCAATTGACGGACTCTAAAAATTAGGTTGCAATATATTCACGATGTAATCTTAAGTTGTCTGATATCACAAGTTGCCTTGGCATGGAATCGTATGGAGTTCCACCATGCTCAATGTCAGCCTTCTCGGGACAGCTTCGTTCGTCGTCGATAAAGCCGTCGTCAAATCCGATCTCGGACCCGCGGGCCGCCTCCTGGCCTGCTACCTGTTTGAATTCCCCGGCAAAGTTCATCGCCGCGAACGCCTAGCGGACCTGTTCTGGCAGGATACCGACCCCGAACGCGCGCGTTCCGCGCTCAATACCGCCATCTGGCGCATCCGCAAGGTTCTCGACCAGGGCAGCGACGGGGCCTCCCGCCATCTCCTCACTGTCGGCAATGACGTTATCCTGGAACCGTCATCCGACATTTGCGTCGACACCCATGAACTCGAAAGGGCGTGCAAACGGGCCCTGGCCGGCTGCAGTGGCGGCACGATTTCCCCCGGTGATGTGAGTGACATCAGCCGCACCGTCGAAAACTACGGCGGGCCGTTCCTCGACGGTTACGATGACGACTGGGTGCTGCAGGAACGCGAGCGACTGCATTGTCTGTTTATTCGCAGCACATTCGAACTGATGCGGGTCGCCGCCAGCCAGGGATATTACGAACGGGCGCTCGATTTCGGTCGCCGCCTGCTGGCGGTCGATCCGCTGCGCGAGAGTATCCAGCAAGACATGATGCTGCTTCTCTTGCTCAACGGCCAGCGCGTCGAGGCGATCCGCACCTATCAGCGCCTGGTGGAGAAACTGCGCAGCGAGCTGGACATCGGCCCGATGCCGGAAACGGTCCGGCTGCACAGCGACATCCTGTCCGGCGAGGTCTTCGGCCGTCTGCAGGACTACCTCGTCGCGCACTTTGGCACGCAAAAGGCGATGACGTTCTAGGTCCCGTGATTTTGCCGTGAGCCGGATGCGCGGACAACGGACACTCCGTCAATAAGTCGCGGCTATTCGCCTGGCACGACGTCCTGCCACAGTTTGCACGCGGCCGTGGGATTACGGACGCGCGACAAACTGTACGGCGTCTCCATGCATCACCTTCATACCGACATCGTGCAGTCCTTCTGGCTCCGGTTTTGGCGCGAGCCGCACCGCGGCCCGCATCGGGAGTGGCGCGGCTCGATCTGGCATGAGCAACAGGCCGTCCACGACAAGCCGACCATGGTCGCCAATCCGGAAGAGGCCTTCGAATTCGTCCGTCGTGTCCTGTCAGGCCAGGGCGATCAAGACCAATCCCCCACGCATGGTCCGCGCGCGCGTCCGATGCCGGACGATGCCGGCGAGCGCACCGACCGCGGTTGGCCGCGCGATTGGCTGAAGGCCTTCTGGCGCCGATCAAGAGGAGCGAAGCCGTGATTTTGGCCCGCTCCATCGCTCCGCCGGCGCGCTTCGGGCGGCTTTCATCGCCGCTGCGTCGTTTGTTTCGCCTGTCGCCCCGACAAGCCGAATTGTCGACGCGTGGCTTCACCGCCGTCGATCCGGCCAAGCGCCAATCGCTGGAAGCGACAGGACACGCCTTCATCGGCGGCTACAACAGCGCGCTCACCGTCACCGACCTGCGTGACGTCCTCGGTCACATTGCCGGCGTGGCCCCGCTGCTGCGCGGCTTCGTTGCGGAAGGCGCCGCCATGGGCGTCGCCATTGCCGATACCCTGTCCCTCGGTCATGAACGGTTGCCGGCCTATATCGCGGCCACCGAGCGCGACTTTACCTATCTCGCTCATGTCGGCGCCGGCTGGGCGCTGGCGCGAACCCCCTGGCGGCGACAGGCGATCCTGACGCCGCTCGACCCCATTCATCGCTGGCTCGCCTTCGACGGTCTCGGCTTTCACGACGCCTTTTTCAGATTGGCGCGCATCGCGGCCGGCTGGCGACGGCTCAGCGACGGTTACGCGGCACATGCCTACGACCAGGGCATCGGCCGCGCCCTATGGTTCGCCGCCGGCGGCGACGTCGCCGGCGCCGCGCACTTGATCGCCGCATTGCCGATGCCGCGCCACGCCGATCTCTGGTCGGGACTTGGGCTGGCGATGGCCTATGCCGGGCCGGCCCACGACGACGATCTGCGCGAAGCATTGCGTGAGGCCGGCGCGCACGCGGCCGCTTTCGCGCAAGGCGTCGCCTTCGCCTGCGAGGCCCGCGCCCGCGCCAATTTCATCCCCGGAAATGCCGACAATGCCGCGCAGGTGGTGTGGCAAGCCGACGCCAGCGTCGTCGCCCGTCTGGTGCGCGAAAGGCGCAGCCGTCTGCCCGACCGCGACGGTCATACGCCGCGCTACGAACTGTGGCGGCGCGACACCGCCAGCGCTTTCCAAACACCGGCAACACCATGAACAGGAACCGCATGACGCCTTTCCTGCGCCGCAACGCCGCCAAGATCGCCACAGCCGCAATCGTCATCGCGCTGTACGCGCTGGCGCTGCCGCGCGACATATCAGCGGCCGACCGCAACGCGCTTGCCGCCGGACTGCGGTTCGTGCCGACCTATCTCGAACCGGCGGCCAACGGCCGGCCGATGCGCACCGTGCGCGACGTCAACCCGGCGCTTCGACATTACGACGCCTGGATCTCGTCGGTCGGCGCCGGCGCAGCGCTGGCCGACATCGCTGGTAGCGGAAAGCCGGCCGACATCTGCCTCACCGATCCGCGCAATGACAGCGTCACGGTGTTGCCGGCCCCGGGCACCGGCCAACGCTTTGCGCCCTTCGCCCTGCCGACGCCGACCGACGGCTACGACGCCAAGACCATCGCGCCGATGGGCTGCCTGCCCGCCGACGTCAACGAAGACGGCCGCATGGACCTCGTCGTCTATTACTGGGGCCGAACGCCGGTGGTGTTTCTGCGCAACGATATGGCAGACCTCACGGCCGCGGCCTTCACGCCAGTCGAGATCGTGCCGGCGCGCGAGGTCTGGAACACCAACGCCGCGATCATTGCCGATGTCGATGGTGACGGACATCCGGACCTGATGTTCGGCAATTACTTCCGTGACGGCGATCGCATCCTCGATCCGGCATCGACGGCCGGCGTCCAGATGCAGCATTCGATGTCGCGTGCCGAGAACGGCGGCCGCAACCGCCTTTTGCTATGGAAGAGCGCGACGCGCCGCGACGTTGTTTATCGCGATGCCAGCGACGCGCTGACGCCGGCGATGGCCGACGGCTGGACGCTCGCGCTCGGCGCGCGCGACCTCAGCGGCGACCTGCTGCCGGAGATCTATGTCGCCAACGACTTCGGCTCCGACCGGCTGTTGCTCAACCGCTCGACGCCCGGCCATCCGCAGTTCGACATTGTCGAAGGCCATCGCGACTTCACCACGCCAAGATCGAAGGTGCTCGGCCGCGATTCATTCAAAGGCATGGGCGTCGATTTCGGCGACGTCACCGGCGACGGCCACCCGGCCATCGCGGTGAGCAACATCTCGTCACGCTATGCGCTGCTCGAGAGCCACTTCCTGTTTGTCAACACCAACGATCCGCAAGCCTGGAGCCGCGGCGAAGCGCCGTACCGCGACGAAAGCTTCACGCGCGGCACCTGGACCAGCAACTGGGGCTGGGACATCAAGTTCGCCGACCTCCTGAACAGCGGCCGACCGGCGCTGATCCAGGCGATCGGCTTCATCAAGGGCGACCACGACGCCTGGCCGCGGCTGCAGGAACTCGCCATGGGCAATGACGAATTGCTCCCCGACCCGGCGGTGTGGCCGCGCTTCCGCGCCGGTGAGGATCTGTCGGGCCAAGACCACGACCGGCTGTTTCTGCAGGACGCTCGCGGCACCTATCACGACATCTGGCCGCTGCTCGGCCTCGACGACAGGACAATCTCGCGCGGCATCGCCACCGGCGACGTCTACGGCGACGGCCGGCTAGCCATATTGATCGCACGGCAATGGCAGCCGTCATTGTTTTTGCGCAACGTGTCGGAAGGCACCGGCCGCGCCATCGACATCGATCTGCGCGTGCCCGGCCTGCCCGGCGCCGCTCGCGCGGCTTATGGCGCCGAAGCCCGCGTCACGCTCGACGACGGCCGCATCGTCACCTCGTTCGTCGACGGCGGCTCGGGTCATGGCGGCCGGCGCGCGCCGGAGATCCATCTCGGCCTCGGTGCCGTCGCCGCCGACCGCGTGTTCGATGTCGCGATCGACTGGCGCGATGTGCACGGTCCGCACAGTACGACGATCAAATTGAAGCCGGGACGCCACCATATCGTGCTCTCAGCGCCGGGAACCTGACGCTCATGGCGATGACCATCGGCACTCGAAACGCGAAGCGCCCCACCGCCAGACCGCGGGTGGCCGAGCGCTGGTATTCGGAAAAGCGGCTCGGCGGCCTGTCGCGCTTTGCCTTCGCCATCACCGTGCTCAATATCGTCGGCCACCTGTTTCTCGGCTTCGAGCAGAGCTGGGTCACGCCTTTCGTCGCGCTGGCTGCCGCCTATGGCACTGACCTGATCGGCGAAACCATCGACGCCCGCGTCAACGGCCGGCGGCCGCGTTATGCCGGGTCGTTTCTCGATCTCGTGCGCTTCCTGCTGCCGGCGCATATCAGCGCGCTGGCGGTCGGCATGCTGCTCTATGCGGCGGAGAATGTCGCCGCCGTCGCCTTCGGCGTTTCGCTCGCCATGGCGTCGAAATACATCTTCCGGGTTTGCGTCGACACCGACAAGCAGGGCCGGCCCGTCACGCGGCATTTCCTCAATCCGTCGAACTTCGGCATCACCGTCACGCTGATCCTGTTCCCGACCGTCGGCATCGCGCCGCCCTATCAGTTCGCCGAGAATACCTATGGTTTCGTGGACTGGTTGCTGCCGCTGATCATCGTCGGCACCGGCAGCTTACTCAATCTCAAGGCCACCGGGCGCATGCCGCTTATTCTCGCGTGGGTCCTTGCGTTTGCCGCGCAGGCGGCGATACGCGCGGCGATCGACACTACGCCGCTCGCCGCCGGTCTCGTGCCGATGACCGGTTTCGCCTTCGTGCTGTTCACTTTTTACATGATCACCGATCCGGCAACGACGCCGGCGCGCCGGCCAGGGCAGATCGGCTTCGCCATCGCGGTCGCCGCGGCCTACGCGGTGTTCATGGAGCTGCATATTGTCTTCGGCCTGTTCTACGCGTTGACGCTGGTGACGACAGCCCGTGGGTTGTGGCTGTTCGTCACCCAGCCGCGCGCCGCTACAGCGCCGGCACCGGCCGCCAGCATGACCCCCGCGGAATAGGAGCAATGCCAAGCGATGCCTCGTCCCATCAGCCTGGCCATCGTTTCGACCGCCTGCCGGTTTCCGGACGCGAATTCGCCTGCCGAGCTCTGGGACAATGTGATCGAGGGTCGCCGGTCGTTTCGAGCCATTCCGCGCCAGCGGCTCAATCTCGCGCGCTACGCTGCGGCGACGATCGGCGAAGCGGATTCGATCACCCCGGTGCGCGCCGGGCTGCTTACCGGCTGGCAACCCAACCCGAGCGCATTGCGCATTCCGCGTAAGGCTTTCGAAGCAACGGATCTCGTGCACTGGCTGGCGCTCGATATCGCGCGCGACGCCTTCGCCGCGATCGGCGGCGTCGGCAAGCTCGATCGCGCGCGTACGGCGGTCGTGGTCGCCAATACGCTCACCGGCGAATTCAGCCGCGCGGCGCTGCTGCGCCTGCGTCTGCCTTATCTCGATGACATTCTTGATGACGCGATCGGCGCTGAAGACCTCGACGGCGATGTCGCGACGCGTTTGCGCGCACACTTCGCCACGGCGCTGCGCCGGTCCTTCGCCGAGCCGAACGAGGACAGCCTCGCCGGCGGCCTGGCCAACACCATCGCCGGCCGCATCGCCAATCATTTCGATCTCAATGGCGGCGGCTATTCGGTCGATGGCGCCTGCGCCTCGTCGCTGGTCGCGGTGGCCGACGCAGGCAATCTGCTGATCACCGGGCAAGCGGACGCGGCGCTGGTTGCCGCGGTCGATCTCAGCCTCGATCCGTTCGAACTGGTCGGCTTCTCGCGCAATGGCGCGCTCGCTTCCGGTGAAATGCGCGTGTTCGACGCCCGGGCCAACGGCTTCTGGCCGGGCGAAGGCGGCGGCGCGGTGCTGCTGATGCGCGAGGACGACGCCGCGGCACGCGGACTGCCGGTGCTGGCGCGGCTGCGCGGCTGGGGTCTGTCGAGCGACGGCGCCGGCGGGCTGACACGACCCTCGAGCGACGGCCAGAGCACCGCCTATCGCCGCGCTTACGAGATGTCAGGGATAGACCCGGTCGATCTCGATTTTGTCGAGGCGCATGGCACCGGCACGGCAATCGGCGATCCGACCGAAGTGCGTGCATTGGCGGCACTGCGCAACGGCGTGCGCGAGCCGCTGCCGATCGGATCGATCAAGGCCAATATCGGCCACACCAAAGCCGCTGCCGGGCTGGCCGGGCTGATCAAGACCGTCGAGGCGCTACGCCACGGCATCATCCCGCCGCATGTCGGCTGCGACACACCACATCATGTGTTCGCCGAGGTCGATCAGCGCATACGGCCGGTGCTGAGCCCGCGGTCGCTCGATGACGACCGACCCGCCCTGGCCGGCGTTTCGAGTTTCGGCTTCGGCGGCATCAACGCCCATGTGGTCGTCGAAGGGGCAGCGGCGCCAAGCGCGCCGCCGCCGCTGCCCGCACGGCCGGTAACGCAAGATGCCGAACTGTTCGTGTTCGCCGGCGACAGCGCAAGCGAGGTCATCGCCGCGATGACGCGGCTCGACGCACGCGCGTCCGATCTGTCGATGGCCGAACTGGCGGATGCGGCAGCCTTTACTGGCATGAGCATTGCGTTGGCGCCGGTGCGCGTGGCGATCGTCGCCCGCGATGGCGGCGAACTGGCGGCGCGGCTGAAAACGGCACAAGGGCTGCTCGCCGGCGGCACTGCATCGCGCGACGCCGATGCCGGCATCTTTATCGGAAAGGCAACGTGCGTGCCGCGCATCGCCTTCCTGTTCCCCGGCCAGGCGGCGCCGTCACGACCCGACGGCGGAGCATGGCGACGGCGCTTCTCAATTTGCGATGACCTGCTTCGGCACCTGCCGGAGATCACCGGCAACACCGTGGCGACCGAAATCGCGCAGCCCGCCATTACCGTCGCCTCGCTCGCCGCGATCGATGTCTTGGAAGAGCTGGGCATCGAGGCAACCATCGCCG
>JAFECJ010000038.1 GCA_018242205.1 Pseudomonadota bacterium | reverse complement strand
ACATCACACGAGGCTGCGGGGCTGTTCGGGCCCCGGCGTTCCGCGCGCCCTCGTTCTTCAAAGGGTGCTGGAAATGCGAACTGGGAAGACGGCCTGCCCGGGGCCGACCAAACAATGCGGGCGATGACGCACGTCTGCTTCTCTTCAGTCTCCCTTCGCCAATCGTGGACCCAGCCTTGCCGAACCGCGCATTGCCGATCGGCGGTATCTCGATCATGGTGCCGCGCTCACAGTGAAAGGCGGCGCGCTTTGCATCTCACGTCGGTTCCCGTTCTTCTCGCCATCGCCGCCATCTTCATGCTCGCCGGGCTGGTCAAGGGCGTCATCGGCATGGGGCTGCCGACAGTCGCGATCGGCCTGCTCGGGCTGATGATGCCGCCGGCGCAGGCCGCCGCGCTGCTGATCGTGCCGTCGCTGTTCAGCAATCTGTGGCAGGCCGCGGTCGGCGGCCATGCGCGCGAGCTCACGTCGAGGCTGTGGCCGCTGTTCGTCGGCCTTTGTATCGGTGCGGCGTTCGGTGCGGTCTATCTGTCGCATCGCGCCGAAGGCACGGCGACGATGTGGCTCGGCATCGCGCTCTTCGTCTACGCGCTGCTCGGCCTCTTCAAGATCGACTTCAAGGTCCCGGCGCGCCGTGAAGGACCGATCGGTTTTGTCTGCGGCATCTTCACCGGCGCCATCGCGGTGACGACCGGCGTCTTCGCTATTCCGATGGTGCCCTATCTGCAGGGCCTGCATCTCGACCGGCATCGGCTGGTGCAGGCGCTCGGTCTCGCCTTCACGGTATCGACCGTCGCGCTCGCCGCAGCGTTGCAGCACACCGGCGAATTTCACGCCGACATTGTCTGGCCGTCGCTCGCTGCCTTGGTCGCGGTGCTTATCGGGATGCGATTGGGGCAATGGGTGCGCGGCCGCATCCGGCCCGAAACCTTCCGGCTATGCTTTTTCATCGGCCTTATGTTGCTCGGCGCGCATCTGGCCTTGCGCACCTGGCTGTGATGTACTGTTCGTACGCAAATAATTTTCGCGGAACCTGGTCATGAAAATCGTCGACCTCTCCCATGTCATGAACGTGCATACGCCGGGCTGGGTCGGCTATGCCGGCAACAAGATGTATTACGCGCAGAATTTGCAGACGGTCCGCATCGTCGCGCAGCGCATCGACACCGCGCTGCATGTCGGCACGCATTTCGACGGCGCCATGCACGCGACCGACGATCCGAACGGCGACATGGCGCATCTGCCGCTCGACTATCTGATGAACCGCGGTGTCGTCGTCGACATCTCCAAGCACATGCATGACTGGGCGGTGATCACGCCGGAGATCATCGAATCCTCCGGCGCCGATATCCGCGAAGGCGACATCCTCATCCTGCACACCGGCTGGCACCGGCACTACGAAGGCCAGCCGCAGCAGGATCTGGTGAAGTACTTCTGCTATCATCCGGGGCCGAACCTCGACACGCTCAAATGGATGCTGAAGAAGAAGATCAAGTGGTGGGGCATGGACACCGGCTCCTGCGACCACGCCATGAACACCTCGATCCGCTTCATGCGCCCCGACATCGCCGACGAGTTCACCAAAAAGCATGGCAAGACGCCGGCCGAATTCTTCGGCACCTTCGAATTCACGCACAAGCGCTCCGGCCGTCTGGTGCGCGAGAACGTGTTTCCGTTCCACACCTGGGCGTTCCAGGAAGGCCTGCTGCATGCCGAGAACATCGGCGGCGACATCGAATTGATGCTTAACAAGCGCTGCGTCATCGGCGCCTTCCCGTGGCGCTATGAGGGGCTGGAAAGCTGCCCGTGCCGCATCGTCTGCTTCGAGGACGCCGACATGTCGGTCGAGGCCATCGGCAACGCGGCCAAGGCGATTATTCCCAGACGCTGAGTCGCCTTCTGCACTGCAATAAGGCGGCGCCTGCCCAACATTCGGCCGAAGCGACGCGTCGAATCCGGCTTGCCGGAAATTCGTTTGCGTGCATATAATTTTGCCGAGGCACGGTGAGGGCTCATGTCGCAGATCACGACACGCGATGGCATCAGGCTTTATGTCGAGGAGGCGGGGCAGGGCACGCCCGTCGTCTTCGTCCACGAATATGCCGGCGATTATCGGACCTGGGAGCCGCAGATGCGGTTCTTCGCGCGCTCGCATCGCTGCGTCACCTATTCGCAGCGCGGCTATCCGCCGTCCGACGTGCCGACCGATCCCAAGAAGTACGGCCAGGACATCGCCGTCGACGACGTCATCGCGGTGATGGATGCGCTCAAGATCGACAAGGCCCATGTCGTCGGCCATTCGATGGGCGCGCTGACCGCGCTGCTGGTCGGCGTCAAATATCCGCAGCGCTGCGTCAGCGTCACGGCGGCCGGCTGCGGCTACGGCTCGAGCCCGGACGAGACGATCGTCGAGCAGGGCCGCGAAGCCTCGCGCGAAACCGCGAAGATGTTCGAGACCGTCGATTTTGCGACCGCGGCGGCGCGCTACGCCGATGGCGCGACGCGCCAGACCCACAAGCACAAGGACCCGCGCGGCTTTGCCGAGTTCGCCAAGATGCTGGCCGAGCACTCGCCGGTCGGCCACGCGCTGACCATGCGCGAAGTGCAGGCCAAGCGGCCGACGCTCTGGCACATCCAGGATCAGCTCAAGAAATTCACTCCGCCGCTGCTGGTACTGGTCGGCGACGAGGACGACTGGTGCCTCGAAGCCAGCGTCTTCCTCAAGCGCACGGTGCCGACGGCAGGGCTCGTCGTCATTCCGCGCTCGGGCCACACCATTACCAGCGAGGAGCCGGCGGCGTTCAACGCGGCGCTCGCCGATCTCATCGCCAATGCCGAGGCCGGTCGCTGGATGGCGCATCGCGGCCTTTAAATCGAAACGTTTCGCTTAATTGGATCGCAACGGAGAAGCACGATGGACCTGAAACTCAGTGGCAAGACCGCGCTGGTGACCGGCGGATCGGAAGGCATCGGCAAGGGCATCGCGCTGGCGCTGGCCAAGGAAGGCGTCGATGTCGCGATCTGCGCGCGCCGCATGGAGCCGCTCAAGGCGGCGGCTGACGAGATCGCCAAGGCGACCGGCCGCAAGATCGTGCCGATCACGGCCGACCTGCGCTCCGATGCCGAAGCCAAGAATTTCGTCGAGCAGGGCCACAAGGCGCTCGGCCGCGTCGACATCATGGTCAACAATGCCGGCTCGGCGGCGGGCGGCGTCATCGAGCATCTCACGGAAGATGACTGGGAAAAGGGCCTGCAGCTCAAGTTCATGGGCTATGTGCGCTGCCTGCGCTACGTGCTGCCGATCATGCGCGCCCAGGGTGGCGGCCGCGTCGTCAATCTCATCGGCAACGACGGCGTCAAGCCGTCGTACTGGGAAATCTGCCCCGGCGCGGCCAATGCCGCCGGTCAGAACCTGACGCTGTCGCTGGCCGGTCAGTACGGCAAGGAGAACATCTCGTTCGTCGCCGTCAATCCGGGCCCGGTGCGCACCGAGCGCTGGGCCGGCCTGGTCGACGCCATGGCGCGCGACATGAAGATTCCGCGTGAAGAAGCCGACAAGCTGGCCCCGGCCTCGATCCCGCTCGGCCGTATCGCCGAGGTTGAGGAGGTCGCCAATCTTGTCGTCATGCTGGCATCGCCGACCATGCATATGGTCAATGGCACGATGATCGAAATCGATGGCGGCCAGGACAAGCCGCTGATGGACCGCTTCCGCGATCGACCGAGGGGATAAAAGCGGTCGATCGAGGATCGAGGCGAGCTGATGCCGGGACGTTTGCTTGACAGGGTGGAAAGGCGGTCGGACTATTTGTTACACACAAATCCGTCCGGCTAGGGAAGTCAAAGTCGAACAGGCGGCGTTGTATCCTGCGCGCCGTAACGCATGGAGTCATATGATGAGAGCCCAGGCTTATCTTTACTCGCTCGCCTTTGTCCTCGCGGCCGGACTGAGCGTCCCGGCCGCCGCCCAGGACACCATCAAGATCGGTGAACTGAACAGTTACAAGTCGCAGCCGGCCTTCCTCGATCCCTACAAGAAGGGCATGGAGCTGGCGCTCGACGAGATCAACAGCAAGGGCGGCGTCAAGGGCAAGAAGCTCGAGCTCATCAGCCGCGACGACGGTGGCAATCCCGGCGAGGCCGTGCGCGTCGCCGAGGAACTGGTGACGCGCGAAGGCGTGTCGATGATCGCCGGCACCTTCCTGTCGCATATCGGTCTGGCGGTGACCAACTTCGCCGGCCAGAAGAAGGTGTTCTTCCTTGCCGCCGAGCCGCTGACCGACAAGATCACCTGGCAGAACGGCAACAAATACACGTTCCGTCTGCGCGCCTCGACCTACATGCAGACGGCGATGCTGATGCCGGCGGCGATCGCCGCGCACGCCAAACGCTGGGCTCTGGTCTATCCGAACTTCGAATACGGCCAGGCGGCGGCCGAGGCGTTCAAGACGCTGCTGAAGAAGGCGCAGCCGGATGTCGAATTCGTCACCGAGCAGGCGCCGCCGCTCGGCAAGGTCGATGCCGGCGCCGTGGCGCAGGCGATCGACGATGCCAAGCCGGACGCCATCTTCAACGTGCTGTTCGGCGGCGATCTCGCCAAGTTCGTCCGCGAGGGCAACACCCGCGGCGTGTTCAAGAACCGCACCGTCGTGAGCCTGTTGTCCGGCGAGCCGGAATATCTCGATCCGCTCGGCGCCGAAGCGCCGGTCGGCTGGATCGTCACCGGCTATCCCTGGGACAAGATCAAGACGCCGGAGCACGTCGCCTTCCTCACGGCCTACCAGAAGAAGTTCAACGACTATCCGCGCCTCGGCTCGATCGTCGGCTACACCACCATCAAGTCGATCGCCGCCGGTCTCGCCAAGGCCAAGGACCTGTCGGCCGACTCGCTGGTCGACGCCTTCAAGGGTCTCTACGTGCAGAGCCCGTTCGGTCCGTTCCAGTATCGCGCCAGCGATCATCAGGCGACGATGGGTGCTTTTGTCGGCAAGATCGCGCTCGAGAAGGGCAAGGGCACGATGGAAGACTTCAAATATGTCGACGGCGCGTCCGTGCTGCCGAGCGACGCCGAAGTCGCCAAGCTGCGCCCGGCCGGCGCGAACTAACGTTCTGATGCGGTGCCTCGTCTTGTCCCTCTCCCCGTCCTTACGGGGAGAGGGTGGCGAGCGAAGCGAGCCGGGTGAGGGGCTCCTGAAACAATGAACCGGCCCCTCACCCGCCTCGTTTGCTCCGCGCACTCGGCACCCTCTCCCCGCAAGCGGGGAGAGGGGACAAAGCCATGACCCTCAACGCGCTCCTTTTTCAGGCTCTCAACGGCCTTTCCAGCGCCTCCGGCCTGTTCTTCATCGCCGCCGGCCTGTCGCTGATCTTCGGCGTCACCCGCATCGTCAATATCGCGCACGGGTCCCTCTATATGCTCGGGACCTACATCGCCTATTCGCTGGCGACCAAGATCGGCGGCGCGTTCGGTTTCTGGGGCGGCATCGTTCTTACCGCGATCATCGTCGGCGTCATCGGCGCCCTGATCGAGATCGTGCTTCTTCGTCGGATCTATCGCGCGCCGGAACTGTTCCAGTTGCTGGCGACCTTCGCGCTGGTGCTGGTCATCAATGATGCCACCTTGTGGCTGTGGGGACCGGAAGACCTGCTGGGGCCGCGCGCGCCGGGGCTTGCCGGCGCCGTCGAGATCTTCGGCCGCCGGTTGCCGAGCTACGACCTGTTCCTGATCTTCGTCGCGCCCGCGGTGCTGATCGTGCTGCACTTCGCGTTGGCGAAGACGCGCTTCGGCCGGCTGATCCGCGCCGCCACGCAGGACCGCGAAATGGTCGGCGCCCTCGGGGTTAATCAGGCGGTGCTGTTCACTTCGGTCTTCGCGCTCGGCGCCTTGCTCGCCGGGCTCGGCGGCGCGCTGCAGGTGGCGCGCGAGCCGGCGAATCTCGCGACCGATCTGATCGCCATCGGTGACGCCTTCGTCGTCGTCGTGGTCGGCGGCATGGGCTCGATCACCGGCGCCTATCTCGCCGCTATCATCATCGCCGAGGTCAAGGCGCTGTGCATCGCCATCGGCGTTGTCGATCTCGGCTTCATGTCGGTGAACTTCTCCAAATTCACGTTGGTCGCCGAATTCATCGTCATGGCGATCGTTCTGGTTACGCGGCCCTACGGTCTGCTCGGTAAGCCGCAGGGCATGGTGCGTTCGGTGGCCGAACCGGAGGATCCGATCCGGCCGGCGACGCCGATGCTGAAGGGGCTCGGCGCTGCCGTCTTCATCCTGCTGCTGGCGCTGCCGCTTCTGGCCCAGACCTCGCCCTATCTGATGATCCTCGCCATCGACGTCCTCATCGCGGTGATCTTCGCCACCTCGCTGCATTTCATCATGGGGCCGGGCGGCATGCATTCATTCGGTCATGCCGCTTACTTCGGGCTCGGCGCCTATGGCGCGGCGCTGCTGGTGCAGCTCGCCGGCTTCCCCATGCTGGCGGCTTTGCTGGCGGCGCCGATCATCGCGCTGCTCGGCGCGTTGCTGTTCGGCTGGTTCGCGGTGCGCCTGTCCGGCGTTTATCTCGCGATGTTGACGCTCGCCTTCGCACAGATCGTCTGGGCCTTGGTGTTCCAGTGGGAAAGCTTCACCGGCGGCTCCAACGGCGTCATCGGCGTCTGGCCGTCGCCGCCGTTCGACAAATCCTGGGTCTACTATCTGCTGGCGCTGGCGCTGGCCGTAATCTCGGTCTTGCTGCTGCGCCGTTTCCTGTTCGCGCCGTTCGGCTACGCCATGCGCGCCGGGCGGGATTCGGCCCTGCGCGCCGAAGCTATCGGCATTGACGTGAAGCGCATTCACTGGCTCGGCTTCGCCATCGCCGGATGCGTCTGCGGCATTGCCGGCGGCCTGTTTGCCTTCGCCAAGGGCTCGATCTCGCCCGAGGCGATCAGCGTCGGCCGTTCGATCGACGGTCTTGTGATGGTGCTGCTTGGCGGCATCCAGACCCTGGTCGGGCCGATTGTCGGCGCTTCGGTATATGCCACGCTGCAGGATACGGTGATGCGGCAGACCGAATACTGGCGCGCGTTGCTCGGCCTCATCATCCTCGTCCTCGTGCTCGCCTTCCCGCAGGGCATTGCCGGCGCCTTGTCGTCGCTGGCGCGCAAGCTGGGCCGCAAACCGGGAGGCGCCGCATGAGCGTGCTCTCGGTCCAATCGCTGGGCAAGGCTTTCGGCGGCGTCCGTGCCGTCGACAACGTGTCGTTCGAGATCGGTAAGGGCGAGTTCCTGGCGCTGATCGGTCCGAACGGCGCCGGCAAATCGACCACTTTCAACATGATCAACGGCCAGCTAGCGCCCGACGCCGGCGACATTCTGATCGGCGGCAAGAGCACCGCAAGGATGAAGCCGCGCGACATCTGGCGGCTCGGCGTCGGCCGTACCTTCCAGGTCGCGGCGACCTTCGGCTCGATGACCGTGGTCGAGAACGTGCAGATGGCGCTGATTTCGCACGCGGGCCGCATTCTCAACCTGTGGCGGCCGGCGGGCTCGCTCTATCGCGGTCGTGCCCTCGAACTGCTGGCGCAAGTCGGCATGGCGGACGCCGCCGACCGGCCGAGCCGCGAGTTGGCTTACGGCGACGTCAAGCGCATCGAACTCGCCATTGCGCTGGCCAACGATCCGCAGCTCTTGCTGATGGACGAGCCGACCGCCGGCATGGCGCCGCGCGAGCGCAACGACCTGATCAAGCTGGTCAAGGATCTGGTGGTCGAGCGCGGCATCTCGGTGCTGTTCACCGAGCACTCGATGGACGTCGTTTTCTCCTACGCCGACCGCATCATCGTTCTGGCGCGCGGCCGGCTGATCGCCGACGGCGATGCCGCCGCGATCCGGGATAATGCCAAGGTGCAGGAGGTCTATTTCGGCACCGGCAAGACCTTCCAGGAGGCCTCGCCATGACTGGGACGATGCTGTCGGTCGAAGGGCTGAAGGCCTGGTACGGCGCCGCGCAGATTCTGCACGACGTTTCTTTCAATGTCGGCCGCGGCGAGGTGGTGGCGCTGATGGGCCGCAACGGCGCCGGCAAGACCACGACCATGAAGGCGCTGATGGGGCTGGTGACGCGGCGCGGCGCGCTGCGGTTCAATGGCGCCGACATTGCAGGTCTGCGGCCGTTCGAGATCGCGCGCCTGGGTCTCGGCTTCACGCCGGAGGATCGCCGGATCTTTTCCGAACTGACAGTGCTGGAAAATCTCGACATCGGCCGGCAGCCGCCGCGCCAATTTGCCGATGGCGCTCCGGCGCCGGTCTGGACGCCGGAGCGGCTGTTCGCGCTGTTCCCGAATCTCGGCGAGATGCCGAACCGGCCCGGCGGCCGCATGAGCGGCGGCGAGCAGCAGATGCTGACCGTCGCCCGCACGCTGATGGGTAATCCGTTGCTGGTGCTGCTCGACGAGCCGTCTGAAGGTGTGGCACCGCTGATCGTCGAGCAGATGGCCAACACCATCGTCGAACTTAAGAAAGAGGGGCTGTCGATTCTGCTGTCCGAGCAGAACATCCACTTCGCACGGCTGGTGTCGGACCGGGTCTATGTGCTGGAGAAAGGCGGAATCCACTGGCAGGGCACGATGGCGGAATTGGCCGGCAACGTCGATGTCCAGCGGACTTATCTGACGGTCTGACCCGAATTGCCGGGAAAAAGGCTTTCGCTCCACTCAATTCCCGGTCATGATTCACGTGGGCCTGTTCGTGGGCCGGCAACGGCTCCTATCGGAAGCGAGGAATGGCGCGCAGCAAACTCCCTGTCGCCCGCGTAGCGGATACAAGGCCGAACGGGGGCTACTCGCTCGACGCGCAGGTCGGCTTCCTGATGCGTATCGCCATGCAGCGGCACACGTCGATTTTCACCGCCAACATGGTCGAGGGACTGACACAGACGCAGTTCGCCGCGCTCGCCAAATTGTACGAGACCGGTCCGTCATCGCAGAACCAGCTCGGCCGCCTCATCTATCTCGATGCCGCGACCATCAAGGGCGTGGTAGATCGCCTCGGCGCCCGCGGCTTCGTGACGGCGCTGAGCGATCCCAAGGACCGCCGCCGCCGTGCCGTGACGTTGACCGATGAAGGCCGCCGCGTCACCGAGGCGGCGATGAAGGTAGCGGCCAGGATCACGGCGCAGACCTTGATGCCGCTGACGGCGACCGAGCAACGCACCATCGCGGCGCTGCTGAAGAAGCTGGGGTGATATCGCGCGCCGTTCGTCCCCGCGAAAGCGGGACCCGGAAGCGGCAAGTTCATGAGAACGGGACTCTCGGTTTCCGCCTACGCGGGAACGAACGGAGTGTGGGGCGCTCGTCTCGTTCTCAAAACCCGTACAGCTTCGTTGGATTGTCGACCAGGATCTTGTGCCGCGTTTTCTCGTCCGGCACCCAGTCGAGCAGCATGTCGAGCATCCAGGCGTCCTTCGGCGTCTTGGCGCCGGCCATCGGATAGGGCCAGTTCGACGCCCACAGTCCGCGCTCCGGCGCGGCCTTGACCAGAAGCTTCGCCAGCTTGCCGACGTCGTCGTAATAGGGCGGGCCAAGCTTCGACGTCTCGTAGGGCGCGGCGAGCTTGTACCAGACCTTGCCGGTGTCCAAGAGACGCAACAGCGCCTTGAAGCCCGGATGGTCCGGCTCGACCGGATCGAGGAACTTGCCCTGGTGGTCGATGGTGACGGTAGTCGGCAGCGCCTTGAGGCGTGCTTCGTGATCGGCGAGCTCGCGGCCGTCGCACTGGAAATTGATGGTCCAGCCGAACGGCGCGACCCGCGCCGCCATGGTCTCGAGCAGCGACAGCGGCAGCGGCGCGCCGGCCAGCATGAAGAAGCGGATGCCGCGCGCGCCCAGTTTGGTCAGGCGGTCGAGCTCGGCGTCGGTGACCGTCTCATCGACCACGACGATGGCGCGGGTGCGCGGCCCCATCTCGGCCATGCACTTGAGCAGTAGCCGGTTGTCCTTGCCGTAGGCGGAGGCCTGCACCAGCACGGTGCGTTCGATGCCGACCTTGCGGCACATCGTCTTGTAATCGGCGAGTGAGGCATCCGGCGGCGTCACCACGGCGGTCGGCGCGGTCGGGTAAGTCGAATCGTAAATGTGGATATGGCAATCGCAGGTGCCGGCCGGCGCCTTCAATTGCGGCACGCTGTCGTCGATCATGTTTCCTCCGGCGAGCGCCTTGCGGCAGCGCTCGTCTTTTATTTCTTACAGATCGCGCGCAGGCGCTGCGGCGTCACCGGAAGGGTGAGGATCGCGCCCGGCCGTTGCAAGGCGTCATCTATAGCAGAGGCGATCACCGCGCCAACAGGGTTGGTGCCGCCTTCACCGGCGCCTTTCAGCCCGAGCGGATTGAGCGGGCTCGGCGCGTCCTCGGTGATCAGGATCGAGGAGGGCGGCACCTCGCGCGCGGTCGGTATCAGATAATCGGCGAAGGTCACGGACAAAGGCTCGCCGCCTTCGTCATAGAGGAATTCCTCATACAGCGCGCCGCCGATGCCCTGCGCCAGGCCGCCGGCGATCTGGCCCTCGACCAGCGTCGGATTGACGGCGCGGCCGACGTCATAGGCCATCACGTATTTCTCAATGGTGACGCCGCCGGTCTCGGGGTCGACGCCCACCGCCGCGACATGGACGCCGTAGGGATAGACCATGTGCTTGGATTCGAACGAATCCTCGGCGACGAGTTCGCCGGGCTTGGCTTCCGCCAATTCGGCGAGCTTCATCGACGGTCCGGCGCCGCCGGCCGGCACGATCTCACCGTCGACGATGTCGAGCTGCTCGGCGTCGGCCTGCATCAGTTCGGCGGCCAGCGTCAGTGCTTTGGTGCGCAGCTTGACCGAGGCGCGGCGGGTTGCTTCGCCGGTCATCACCGTGACGCGCGAGGCAAAGGCGCCGAGGCCGCGGCCGATGCGGTCGGTCTGGCCGTGCACGACATTGACCGTGGCGTAATCGACGCCGAGCGTCTCGGCACAGATCTGCGCCATCGCGGTCTCGACGCCCTGACCGACCGAGGCCGCGCCGGTCACGAGCTCGATGCCGCCGTCGGCTTTCACTTCAAGGCGCACGTCGTCGAACGGACCGAGGCCGCTCTTCTCGACGAACATGGCGATGCCGGCACCGACCAGCTCGCCATTGGCGCGGCGCTTGGCGATCTCCTTCTGCAGCTTCGGCCAGCCTGCGCGCTCCAGGGCCTTGTCGAGCAGCAGGGCGTAATCGCCGGAGTCATAGACAATGTGGGTACCGAGCGTATCGAGATTGAGCGCATAGGGCATGGCGCTCTTCGGCAGCAGATTGCGCTTGCGGATCTCGACCTTGTCGATGCCGACATTGGCAGCGATGGCGTCGATGAGGCGCTCGCGCACGAAGGTCGTTTCATAGCGGCCCGGCGCGCGATAGGTGCCGCACGGCGTCTTGTTGGTGAGGCGAATGTGACCGGTGGCGCGATAGGCCGGCACGCGATAGGGCCCCGGCAGCATCGCCGCGGCGAGATCCGGCACAGTCGCGGCGTGGGTGCGCATATAGGCGCCGTTGTCGTGGAAGAACTCGTCGTCGATGGCGAGAATGCGGCCTTGGCGATCGATGGCGGCGCGGATGCGGTGCGTCTGCTGCCGCGAATGATTGGCGCTGATCAGATGCTCGCGACGATCCTCGACCCACTTGATTGGCTTTTTGAAGTGCAAAGCCGCGGCGCAGACGATGACGTCCTCGGGATAGATCTCGCCGCGGATGCCGAAGCCGCCGCCGACATGGCCTTCGAATAGCTGGAAGTCGTCGCGGGTGCGGCCGAGCATGCGGCCCATCGTGTCGCGGTTCCAGTGCGGCACCTTGGCGGCGCCATGCATCTCCAGGCGATCGAGCGCTTCGTTGTAGAAGCCGATGGCGCCGCGCGTCTCCAGCGGCACGCCGGAATGACGGCCGACCGACAATTCGAGCGTGATGATGGAATCGGCTGTCTTGAACGCGGCGTCGACGTCGCCATAGCTTTTGACGATGACGCTAGGCTCGGTGTTCTTTGCCGCGTCGAACGGTCCCGGCGCATCGGTCGCCTGCATCACCGGCTTGAGCGGCTCGATGTCGAGTTCGACCGCTTCGGCGGCGTCCTCGGCGATATAGGCGTCGTCGGCGAACACCACGGCGACCGGTTCGCCGACATAGCGCACAATGTCGCTCGCCATCACGCGCTGCTGATAGGGTTCGAGTTCGACGAGGCCGGTCAGGCGGAACGGGATCGGCGGGATGTGCGCGACATCGGCGAAGGTCCACACCGCATGGACGCCGTCCATGGCGAGCGCGGCCGATGCATCGATGCCCTTGAGCCTGCCATGCGCGATGGGCGAACGCACCACGCGCATCGCCCACTGGCCGGGGAAATTGACGTCGGCGGCAAAGCGGCCCTGGCCGGTGAGTAGCGGCCGGTCTTCCAGCCGCGGTACCGAGCGGCCGATGAATTTGTTCTTTGGCTCAGCCATGGTGGCGTGCCAGCGTCACTTCCGCATCTCCTGCGCCGCGGCGCGCACGGATTTGATGATGTTCTGATAGCCGGTGCAGCGGCACAGGTTCGACGACAGGACGTCGATCAAATCCTCGTCGCTGATATTGGGTTCGCGCTCCAAGACGCCGACCGCCAGCATCAGGAAGCCGGGCGTGCAAAAGCCGCACTGCAGGCCGTGATTGTCCATGAAGGCCTGTTGCATCGGATGCAGTCTGTCGCCATCGGCCAGGCCCTCGACGGTACGGATCGTCTTGCCGTCGGCCTGCGCCGCGAACATCAGGCACGAGCGCACCGGCGCGCCGTCGACGATGACGGTGCAGGCGCCGCAGACGCCGTGCTCGCAGCCGATATGCGTGCCGGTCTGACCGCAGTCCTCGCGGATCGCATCCGCCAAGGTGCGGCGCGGCTCGACTTCGATGGCGTAGTCCTTGCCGTTGATATTCAGCGTGATGGCGGTCTTGTCAGTCATGGTGCTCTCTCGGCGTTGCGCAGCAAGGCGCGAATGCGCTGCGGAGTGGCCGGAATGGTGTCGATCTCGACATCGAACGGCGCCATCGCGTCGTTGATGGCATTCACGATGGCGGCGGGCGGTCCAATGGTGCCGCCTTCGCCGAGACCCTTGGCCTTGGTGACGGACTGCGTCGACGGCGTTTCCATGTGATGCAGCTCGATCGGCGGCACTTCATGCGCGGTCGGCGGCATGTAGTCGGCGAGGTTGGCGGTGAGGATCGCGCCCGACTCGTCGTAGATGATCTCTTCCAAGAGCGCGTTACCGATACCCTGGACGACGCCGCCATGAACCTGGCCGTCGGCGATCATCGGATTGATGATGCGGCCGGCGTCTTCCGCCACCAGATAGCGCTCGAGCTTGACGTGGCCGGTCTCGGGATCGAGCCGCACGATGGCGACGTGGCAGGCGTTGGAGAAGGTGCCTGGCGGATCGTAGGTGCCGCTTTCGGAAAGACCGGGCTCGATCTCGCCCTTGAAGCGATGCGTCTGCGTATAGGCTTCGCGCGCCATCGCCGCGATCGAGACTTCGCGGTCGGTGCCGGCGACCTTGGCCTTGCCGTCGGCGAGCACGATGTCGGTCTCGGCCGCTTCCAGCATGTGCTCGGCGATCTTGAGCAGCTTGGCCCTGATTTTTCGCGACGCGATCAAGGTGGCGCCGCCGGAAATCACCAGCGAGCGGGAGGCGAAAGTGCCCCAGCCGTAAGGCGCGGTTTCGGTGTCGCCATGGACGATCTTGATCATGTCCGGCGGCACGCCGATCTCGTCGGCGATGATCTGCGCCAGAGTTGTGCGCAGGCCCTGGCCGTGCGGCGACGAGCCGATGCGCGCCTCGACGTAGCCGGACGGATCGACGGTGACATGCACCGTCTCCCAGCCCGGCGTGATCGCCATGCCGCGCGCGGCAAACGCAGGAGAGCCGTAGCCGGTGCGCTCGGAGAAGGTGGCAAAGCCAATGCCGAGATATTCGCCCCGCTCGCGCGCCAGTTGCTGGCGGGCGCGGAACGCCGGCAGGTTGATGGCCTCGACCGCCATCTCCATGGTCTCGCGGTAGCTCGCCTCGTCGTATTCGAGGCCCATCGCCGACTTGTAGGGGAACGTCGTGATCAGGTTCTTGCGGCGGATGTCGACCGGATCGATGGCGAAGGCCTTGGCGGCCTTGTCCATCAGTCGTTCCAGCGTGAAGGTAATGACCGGGCGCGACACGCCGCGATAGGCCGCCATGGTGCAGGTGTTGGTCAGCGCGCCGCGCGCCAGGCATTGATAGTGCTGAAAGTCGTAAGGCCCCGGCATTTCCGCCATCGCCATCAGCGGCTCGACACCGGAGGTGGTGGGGAAACAGGAATAGGCGCCGACATTGGACAGAACGTCGGCGCGCAGCGCCAGCAGTTTGGCGTCCTTGTCGAACGCGCCTTCCAGCGTGACGTACTGGTCGCGCGAATGAAACGAGGCGATCAGGTTCTCGCGGCGGTCCTCGGTCCAGCCAACCGACGATTTCAGATGCCGCGCCAGCCAGGTCACCAGCACGTATTCGGTGCACAGCGACATCTTCTGGCCGAAGCCGCCGCCGACATCGGGCGCGATGACGCGCAGGTCGCTCTCCGGCATGCCGAGACAGTCGGCGATCGCGGTGCGCATCAGATGCGGCATCTGCGTCGTACAATGCAAGGTGACGCGGCCGCTCGCCGCATCGTAAGCCGCGTGCGCCGCGCGCGGCTCCATCGGCGTCGCGTTCTGCCGGTTGGAGCGGGCGTCGATCTTCACGATCTTCGCGGCACTCGCCCAGACCGCATCGAAACCCGGTGACTTGACCTCGCCCTTGAGGATGACGTTGCCGGGCGCTTCGGCGTGGATCTGCCGCGCGCCGGCGGCGATCGCCACGCGGCTGTCGACCAGCGCCTCGGCGTCTTCAATATCGATCTCGACCAGATCGGCGATGTCCTCGGCTTCTTCTTCCGTCGCGGCAACGACGGCGACGACGGCTTCGCCGACGAAGCGCACCTCGCCATCGGCCAGGATCGGCTGGCCGACCGGGCGGTACTCGAATTTGTGCAGCATCGGCGTGATCTTCTTCACGCCCTTGATGTCGGCGGCGGTGATCACCACTGCGCCGTCCGGCGCGCTGATGCTCTTGATCTTGCCGGCGGCATTCGGGCTGCGCACGAAGCGCACCCAGTGCGTAGCCGGCAGGTCGCCGGTGAAGCGACCCCTGCCGCGCAGCAAAGCCGGATCTTCGACACGGCGGATCGAACGGCCGACCCACTTCATGCCGTCGCCACCGGAGCCTTTGGTGTGGGCGCTCATGTGAGTGAATGTTCCAAAGCCCGGCGCACCACGACCTTCACCAGATCGCGGCGATAGGCGGCGTCGGTCTGGTGATCTTCCAGCGGCTCGATGGCGGCGCTCGCGGCTTCGCCGGCGGCGCGGAAGGCGGCATCGCTAGGCGCCTTGCCGTTGAGTTCGGCCTCCGCTTCCGGAATGCGGCGCGGCGAGGCCTCGGCGCCGCCAAGGCCGACCCGCGCATCGACGATCTTGCCGCCGTCGAGGCGATAGGTGACCAGCGACGCCGCCATGGCGAAGTCGCCGGCCCGGCGCGAGAATTCGTAGAAGCCGAATTTAGCGTCCGCCGGCAGTAACGGCAGCCGCATCTCGGCGAGCAGTTCGTCTTCCTTCAGGTTGGTCGACATGATGCCGTCGAAGAATTCGGCGGCCTTGATGTCGCGCGTTCCCTTGACGCTCTTCGCCACCATTACGGCGCCGAGCGTCGCCGACGTCAGGCACCATTCCGAGGACGGATCGGCATGCGCCAGGCTGCCGCAGAAGGTGCCGCGCATGCGGATTGGATAATGCGCGATGTGGCGCGCGACGTAAGACAGCAGGGCGCCGAGCGGGTTGGCGGTGACGGGTTGATGGAAGGCGGCATGGCGGACGCGGGCGCCGATGGTCAGCGTCTTGCCGTCGTCGGCAATTTTATCAAGGCCTTCGACCTCGTTGATGTCGACGAGGTGCGCCGGCTTGGCGAGACGAAACGCCATGATCGGCACCAGGCTCTGGCCGCCGGCCAGAACGCGGCCGTCCTCGCCGGCAACGTCGGTCAAAATCTTCAGCGCCTCGTCGAGTGTGCGAGGAACATGGCGGACAAAGGGCGCTGGCTTCATGCTGGCCTTCCTTCACGCAATACCGCCCGGAAAATATACCCGCTTTTTCCGGCGATCGCGCGTTCCGAGATTGTATGTATGCTAATGAACGGCCGGGCAGAGTCAACGTGCCGGAAAGGCGGCCGGAATCGGCCGGTCGGCGGCAAATACGGCGGCGGGCCCCTGTCGGCCGGTCAGTCCTGCGGCCGGCTCTTGCGTCCGCTGAAGACCGGTTTGCGCTTTTCCATGAAGGCGCGCACGCCTTCGGCATAATCCGGCGACATTACCGCTTCGCGCTGCAGGTCGCGTTCGAGATCGAGTTGCTCGTCGAGCGAGTTGGTCGGCGAAGCCGCCAGCGCGCGCTTGATCAGCGCCAGCCCTTGCGTCGGCGCCTCTGCGAATTTCCGGCACAGGCCGATCGCCTCCGGCATCAATTCCTGGTCGTCGACGCAGCGCCAGATCATGCCCCATTCCGCCGCACGTTGCGCCGGCAGCGGCTCGGCCGTCAGCATCAAGGCGCGGGCGCGCGCCTCGCCGATCAGCCGCGGCAGGATGGAAGTGCCGCCGGAATCCGGCACCAGACCGATGCGAGCGAAAGATTGCGTGAAGCTTGCCGATATCGCGGCGATGACGATGTCGCAGGCCAGCGCGACATTGGCGCCGGCGCCGGCGGCGACGCCGTTGACGGCGGCGACGACCGGGAAAGGCAGGGCGCCCAGACGGCGCACCAGCGGATTGTAATATTTCTCCAGCGACTCGCGCGGCACCGGCTTCTCGCCCGGCTTGAGCAGCCGGTCGCTGAGATCCTGCCCGGCGCAGAAGGCGCGGCCGGCGCCCGTGAGCAGCAGCGCACGGCAGTCTTCATCGGCCTCCGCGTCGTCGATCGCGGCGCGCAGTTCCTCGTGCATCGAGTCGTTGAAGGCATTGAGCCGCGCGGGCCGGTTGAGCGTGACGATGCGAAATCCGGCGTCACGCGTCACGAGGATGGAGGATTCGGACATGAAGTGCCTGCGAAAGAGAAGGACGATTATCGCTTGAGGAAGCGGTCGAGCGCGGCGGTTTCCCGGTTATCACCGGCCACATCCGCCGCGATGTTTTCATAGAGCCGCGCCGCGGCCGACAGCATCGCGCTTTCCGGACGATCCGTGCCGACGAAGGCGGCGATCTCGTCGAGCTCGGCGACCCAGCGATAGGCCTTGCCATACATCGACGGCACGGCGCGCTCGAAATAGGTCAGCAAGGCCGGCTGGCTTTCGGCGAATTCAGCCTTGAGCGCCTCGGCGGAGCCGCCGCGCGTCGCCGCCAGCATCATGGCGGCGCCGAGCGCGGTGAGACCTTTGGTGATGCCGGCATAGGACATCTTCAGGGCCGAAGCAGCGGTCAGCGGCCCTTCGAGCGGGCGGACGATCAGCCCGTGATCGTTCAGTGTCGCAAAATCATTGGCGCGCGGACCGGATGCGTAGAACCTGGTGCTGGTCGAACCCGGCTTGGGCGGCGGGCCGATGATGCCGGCATCGACGAAACCACAGTCGGTCGACGTGATGATGTCGGCCACAGCCTGCGCGGTCGGTGGCGACACCGCGTTGCAGTCGACGTAGATCGTTTTGCGCCGCGCGGCCTTGAGCGCCGGCGCGAGGCGCGTCGCCAGCGCTACGGCCTCGCCCGGCGGCAGGATCGACAGCACGAAGTCGGCTTCGGCCAGGACGGGGTCATCGGCGTCGCGCATGCCGGCCGCGGCTGCGCGCTGGGCGCTCGCCGCGCTGCGGCCCGCCAGCGACGTGAGGACCGTCACACCCTTGGCGGTGAGGCATTGGGCAACGCCCGCGCCCATGGCGCCTGCGGCAATAATGGTAACGGTCGGCGGCATTGGCGGTCCTGTAACTGGCCCCAATTCGTCGGTCTTCGTCGGAATTACGGTTCGCGGGGCAGAGGCGTTTTACGTCGGTGGCAGCCAAAGCGCCATGTATGCCGGCCTCCACGACATCGGGAATTATAGTTCAATCCGGTTTGCCGCCAAACGGCGATAAAGTGAGGTAGCCATAGACGATCCGCCGGAAGTTCAGCTAGGTTGTCCGGCGAAATGTAAAGGTCCGAAGCGACCAATGGGGAGGAACTAAAATGCGTAAGACGATTTTGGCGGCCGGTGCCGCGATCCTGCTTGCGGCGCAGCCGGCGCTGGCGCAGCAAAAATCCATCAAGATCGGCTTCGTCTCGACCTTCAGCGGTCCCACCGCCTCGATCGGCAACGACATGCGCAATTCCTTCGAATTGGCGCTCGACCACATGGGCCGCAAGATGGGCGGTCTGCCGGTCGAAGTGATCTACGAAGACGATACGCAGAAGCCGGAAGTCGGCAAGCAGAAGACGCAGAAGCTGATCGAATCCGACAAGGTCGATTTCATCGCCGGCTATATCTGGTCGAACGTGCTGCTCGCGTCGCTGAAGCCGATCGTCGATTCCAAGACCTTCCTGGTCATCGCCAATGCCGGCCCGTCGCAGGTCGCCGGCGAACTGTGCTCGCCGACGGTGTTCTCGACCTCCTGGCAGAACGACCAGACGCCGCAGGCCATGGGCCTCTACATGAACTCGAAGGGCGTGAAGTCGGTCTACCTGATCGGGCCGAACTACGCGGCCGGCAAGGACATGCTCGCCGGCGTCGCCTCGACCTTCAAGGGCAAGGTGGTCGGTCAGGAACTGACCACGTGGCCGACGCAGCTCGATTTCTCGGCCGAACTCGCCAAGGCCAAGGCGGCCAAGCCGGACGCGATCTTCGTGTTCTATCCCGGCAAGGCGGGCGTGCAGTTCCTGGCGCAATATGCGCAAGCCGGCCTCAAGGGCACGATCCCGCTCTACACCGCCTTCACCATCGACGAGACCACGCTGCCGTTGCAGAAGGATCTCGCTCTCGGCGTGCCGGGCGCGCAGGAGTGGGTCAACGACCTGCCGAACGCGGAGAACAAGAAGTTCGTCGCCGACTATCGCAAGAAGTATCCCGGTCATCGGCCGTCGTTCTACGGCGCCCAGTCTTATGACGCGGCCAACCTGATCGCGTCGGCGGTCAACGCGCTGAAAGGCAACGTATCGGACAAGGCCAAGGTCGAGGCCGAGTTGAAGAAGGCCAACTTCAAGTCGGTGCGCGGCAACTTCAAGTTCGGCAACAACCATATGCCGATCCAGAACTTCTACCTGCAGGACGTGGTCAAGGACGGCGACGAGTTCGCGCTCAAGACGGTCGCCACCATCGTCAAGGACAATCAGGACAGCTTCCATAGCAAGTGCCCGATGAAGTAAGCTCCTGATCGAGCAACAGAGCGGCGGAAGCGGTAACGTTTCCGCCGTTTTGCTTTCGCAGTCCATTTTCTTCGGCCGGCGGGGCCGGTGAGACGAAGCGCGCTTGTGATGTGCGCGCTGCCGCATAAAATCGGGCAACCATGACCCTCTTCATCGAGCAATGCCTCAACGGACTGCAATTCGGCCTTCTGCTGTTCATGCTGGCGGCCGGGTTGACGCTGGTGTTCGGCATCATGGACCTGGTCAATCTGGCGCATGGTTCGCTCTATATGCTGGGGGCCTATTTCGCCGCGACCTTCGCCGCCTTTACCGGCAGCTTTATTCTAGGCGCGGTACTGGCGCTGGCGGCGACCCTGCTGGTCGGCATGGCGGTCGAGGTCATCGCCCTGCGCAGGCTGTATGGCCGCGACCACCTCGACCATGTGCTCGGCACCTTCGGCCTGATCCTGTTCTTCGATGAAGCCGTGCGTCTGATCTGGGGTCCGGAAGGCCTCAGCCTGCCGCTGCCATCCTGGCTCAATGCCTCGATCCAGGTGCTGCCCGGCGTGCAGTATTCGGCCTACCGGTTCTCGATCATCGTCGTCACGCTGTTCGTTGCCGCCGGGCTCTACATTCTGGTGATGCGGACCCGCGTCGGCATGCTGATCCGCGCCGGCGCTTCCAATCGCGAAATGGTCGGTGCGCTCGGCGTCAACATCAAACTGCTCTACACCCTGGTGTTCGGTCTCGGCGCCGCGCTGGCCGGACTTGCCGGCCTGATGCAGGCACCGATCCTCACCGTGCAGATCGGCATGGGGGAGAACATCCTCATTCTGGCTTTCGTCATCACGGTGATCGGCGGCATCGGTTCGGTGCGCGGCGCGCTGGTCGCGGCGCTGCTGGTCGGCTTCATCGACACGCTGGGGCGCTCTTATCTGCCGGACATATTGCGCGAGCTGCTGAGCCCGGCGGCGGCGTCGACTTTGGCGCCGGCGCTGTCATCGATGCTGATCTATCTGCTGATGGCGATCGTCCTGATCTTCAAGCCGGAAGGTCTGTTTGCGGCGGGTCGGAAATGATGCCGGCACTGACGCTTCGCAACATCGTTGTCGGCGCGCTGATGGTGGCGCTCATTCTGCTGCCGGTTTACGCGCAACTGGCCGACGATCGATTCCTGATGACCCTGTTCACGCGCATCATCATCCTGGCGCTGGCGGCGGTGAGCCTCAACCTGATCCTCGGCTTCGGCGGCATGATGAGTTTCGGCCATGCCGCCTATCTCGGCATCGGCGGCTACGCCGTCGGTATGCTGGCCAAGGAAGGCATCATGAACGGCTTCATTCAGTGGCCGGTGGCGCTGGGCGCGTCCGCGCTGTTTGCGCTGATCGTCGGCGCGCTCAGCCTGCGCACGCGCGGCGTCTATTTCATCATGATCACGCTGGCCTTCGCGCAGATGGCCTATTACGTGGTCTCCGGCATCGCCCGTTATGGCGGCGACGACGGCCTGACGATCTACAAGCGCAGTCAGTTCTTCGAGCCACTCAACCTGTCGAACAAGACGCAGTTCTATTATCTCTGCCTCGCCATCCTGTTCGGTGCCATCTATCTGGTCCGTCGGCTGGTGAACTCGCGCTTCGGCATGGTCATTCAGGGCGCCCGGTCGAACGACGTGCGTATGCGCGCCATCGGCTTTTCACCCTACCGCTACAAGCTGGTGGCTTTCGTCATTGCCGGAACACTGTGCGGTCTCGCCGGGGCCCTGCTCGCCAACCACACCGATTTCGTCTCGCCGTCGGTCATGTATTGGACGCGGTCCGGCGACCTGATCATCATGGTGGTGCTCGGCGGCATGGGCACGGTGATCGGACCCGTCATCGGCGCCGTCACGCTTCTGGTGCTGGAGGAAGTTCTCTCCGGCATCACCGAATACTGGCAGATCATTCTCGGTCCCCTGTTACTGCTGGTCGTGCTGTTCGCGCGCGGCGGCATTGACGGCCTGCTGACGCAACTCGGCGAGCGCTTGCGCCGCGGGAGGCCGTCATGAGCGCGCCGCTGTTGCAGGTCTCGGGTCTGGCCAAGCGGTTCGGCGGCATCGTCGCCACCGATGACGTGTCGTTTGCGATTCCCGAGGGCGAACTGCACGCGCTGATCGGGCCGAACGGCGCCGGCAAGACCACCTTGATCGCCCAATTGTCGGGTTCGATTGTCGCCGACGGCGGACGTATCGCATTCGCCGGCGCCGACATCACGCGGCTGCCGATGCCGAAGCGCAGTCATATCGGTCTGGCGCGATCGTTCCAGATCACCTCGCTGTTCCTCGATCTCAGCGTGCTCGATAATGTGGCGCTCGCCGTGCAGGCCCATGCCGGGCATTCGTTCTCGTTCTGGCGTAATGCCCGTGCGGAAGCCGGGTTGCGCGTGCCGGCGCGCGAGGCGCTGGCCCGTGTCGGTCTCGCCGACCGCGCCGAGCGGTCGACCGCGTCGCTCAGTCACGGCGAACACCGGTTGCTGGAATTGGCGATGGCGCTCGCCAGCAAACCGCGCCTGCTGTTGCTCGACGAGCCGATGGCCGGCCTAGGCCCCGAAGAATCGGTTCGTATGGTCGAGATGCTGCGGGCGCTGAAGCGCGACTACACCATCCTGTTGGTCGAGCACGACATGGAAGCCGTGTTCGCGCTGGCGGATCGTATATCCGTGCTGGTCTACGGCCGCATCATCGCCACCGGCTCGCCCGACGATATCCGCGCCAACGAACAGGTGCGCGAGGCCTATCTCGGCGATGCGGAGACGGCCCATGCTTGAGCCGATCCTCCAACTTGACGGCGTCGAGACCTGCTACGGCCAGAGCCAGGTGCTGTTCGGCATCGGTTTCGCCATCGCGCCCGGCGAGATGGTGACGCTGATGGGCCGCAACGGCATGGGCAAGACGACCAGCGTACGCTCGATCATGGGGCTCACCATGGCGCGCGCCGGCTCGATCAGATTCATGGGCGAGGAAATTCGCGGCCAGCCGGCCTATCGCATCGCCCAGCGCGGCATCGGCCTGGTGCCGGAAGGCCGCCAGATCTTCCCCAATCTCACGGTGCGCGAGAACCTCGTTGCCACGGCGGTCGCGCGCGGCGGCGGCGAGTGGACGCTGGAGAAGGTCTACGACCTGTTCCCGCGGCTCGCCGAGCGCGCCACCAGCATGGGCAATCAGTTGTCGGGCGGCGAACAGCAGATGCTGGCCGTCGGTCGCGCGCTGATGACCAATCCGCGTCTGCTCATTCTCGATGAGGCAACCGAAGGGTTGGCGCCGCTGATCCGCCAGGAAATCTGGCGCTGCCTGGCGCGGCTCAAGGGAACCGGCCTGTCCGTCATGGTGATCGACAAGAATGTCGGCGCGCTCATGCGCGTCGCCGACCGGCACTTCATCATCGAGCGTGGCAAGGTCGTGTGGTCGGGGTTGTCCGCCGAGCTCGCGGCGAGCACCGACGTGCAGCATCGGTATTTGGGGGTGTAATTAGGCTAGGGAAAATATGTTATGTTAACGAAGTTTCGCGCCGAGTACTCGAGCAATTTCAGTTACCTCTCGATTTGAGCAACCACAAAAAAGCATTTCTTGAGCTGGTGAATTGGGAAATTGAATAGATCTGAAATCCGCGTCCTTGCCCTGACCAATTTCGTAGCTGTTTGCCCCTTTTGATGTGATTGTTAAGCACCTAAGGGGTCTGAGTGCTGTATCGAACGTCTGTAGCGCAAGGAGCTGATCAGTCGTCGTCAGCTCAATTGTTCTTTGGTCGCGAGTGCAGCTGGTCAGGCGATATGAGGCGATTGGTTTAAATGAAAAATTGTAACATTTCCTCAGCCCAATGCGGGCAAATCGCTCGTCCCAGCCGCCTGTGCAGTAGACCTTTGAGTCCTTATCAATTTGATTGAGTATTTGCGCAAGAGCGACGAAGTGAGACGAGACGCTGGAAGTCATGACTGAATAATGAAATAGTGGATTGAAATGACTCCATACCCAAATCCAGCCTGCGCCCAAAAGGGTAAGCACGGCTGCGCCGATTGCCTTTTTTACATTATCTTCTAACCATGCGCCGGCGCCATCGGTTGCCTTCTTCGCAAAATCGCCAAGCCTGCTCATGATCTTCCTGCACTAGCGAAAGTTGAAGGACGGCGCTCCAATCATTGTTGTCGGCAAATAGACCGTGCTATAAAATCGTCCTTTCCCCCAATTGATTGATATAGCGAGTGTAGGGACCGACACGGCAGCGGCTCTCTTTTGTACGAGTGCGGTCTTTTCTTGGGCGCTTTGGTAAGCTCGGATGCCGACACACGAGATGTCGCCACCGCGATACGTTTCGGTCGAAAAATGACTTGCGCTAAGATTTGTTAGGCACTTCATTAGGACTTGGCTGTCTTTCGTCAGTGCGTCAATTAATTCAGGTGGCACTTTTCCGACGGGCGCTGTAGAGGCGGCGAGGGCCGCGACAGAAAATGCAGCAAGCTTGGGATCTTGAGCGAACCTTTGCTTCGGGTCGCGAAATTCATTAAGTGCCTGCAAAACGTCATTTGCCGGCGGGCTTGTGGCGACAGCGCCATTTATTGAGAATATGCAAGTCTTTTTCTGCTTGTCCTGAGTTGTCGATACCTGCGTGCCGGGGTGGACTGCTACGCTCGCGCCGCTATCTGGGGGAGCATTGCAAGGTATTGTCGAGTCATTGGCAAATGCAGAAGCTGCGAAACTAACAAATATGCAAATCGCAATGAGTGCGGTTTTCGACTTTCCCACGGTGGCCTCCCGCAGAGATTTGTCGTCCTAATTAATAGAAAATGCGCTCCCTTCTGGGGCGTGTCAATCGTAGATTGTGACGTGTTGCCAGTTCGCGCTACTCCGCCGGCTGAATGCTCGGCGCGTCCGGTGCCTGCGGTCCCCGCGGGCGGCGCTTGACGAAGCTCGGCAGGCCGCCGCCGAGGCGATGGTGCAGCCGGTCGAGCCAGAGATAGATCACCGGCGTCGTGTACAGCGTCAGGATCTGCGACACGATCAGTCCGCCGATGATGGTGATGCCGAGCGGTCGGCGCAATTCGGAGCCTGGCCCGGACGCCACCACCAGCGGCACCGCGCCGAGAATGGCGGCAAGCGTCGTCATCAGGATCGGCCGGAAGCGGGCGAGGCAGGCTTCATAGATCGCCTGCACCGGCGGGAGGCCGCGTACGCGCTCGCCCTCCAGCGCGAAGTCCACCATCATGATGCCGTTCTTCTTGACGATGCCGATCAGCAGGATGACGCCGATGAAGGCGATCACCGTCAGCTCGGCGCCGGATACCTGCAGCGCCAGCAGCGCGCCGAGACCGGCCGACGGCAGCGTCGAAATGATCGTTAACGGGTGCACCAGGCTTTCGTAGAGCACGCCGAGCACAATATAGACCGCGATCAAGGCGGAGAGCAGCAGCAAAGGCTGCGCCCCGGCGCTCTGCTTGAAGGCCTTCACGTCGCCGGCGAAGTCGGTGCGAATCGAATCCGGCATGTGCATCTCGGCGACGGCCTGCGTCAGCGCGGCGGTGGCGTCGGCGATCGGCACGCCTTCCTTGATGTTGTAGGTAATGGTCACCGATGGGAACTGGCCCTGATGGTTGACCACCAGCGGTGCGATGCCGCGCTCGACGGTCGCCACCGCTGACAACGGGATTTGCGCGTTGCCGTTGCCCGGCACGTAGAGCGTCGAAAGGTCGCTCGGATCGCGCCGGAACTGCGGCGCCACCTCGAGGATCACGCGATACTGATTGCGCTGCGTGTAAATGGTCGAGACCTGCCGCTGCGAATAGGAATTGTTGAGCGCGCTGTCGATGTCCTGGATGCGGACGCCAAGGCGCGCCGCCGCGGAGCGGTCGATCTTGATGTTGACCTGCAAGCCCCCTTGTTCGCGATCGGTGGTGACGTCGGTCAGTTGGGGAATCTTCTGGACCCGCTCCACGACCTTCGGCACCCAGGCCTGCAGCGCATCGATATCGGCGCTCCAGAGTGTGAACTGGTACGACGAGTCGCTTGAGCGCGCGCCGGCGCGCAGGTCCTGCGCCGGCACCAGGAAGACGCGCAGGCCCGGAATCTGGCCGATGCGGTTGCGCAAGCGCGCGATCACCGCCTGCGTCGGCACGTTGTTGCGTGCTTCGAGCGGCTTCAGGCTGATGAACAGCCGGCCGCGATTGACCGAGGCATTGAAGCCGGAGGCGCCGACCGAGGAGCCGACGCCGGCGACGGCAGGATCGGCGAGCACGACATCGAGCGCTTTCAGTTGCAGCTTCTCCATCGCCTCATAGGAGATGTCGGTCGAGGCCTGCGTGCCGCCGAAAATGAGGCCGGTGTCGTCCTGCGGAAAATAGCCCTTGGGCGTCTTGATGAAGAGGCCGACCGTCAGCGCAATGGTGGCGAAGAACACGATCAGCGTCAGGACGCGATGCGCCAGCACGAACAGCAGCGTCCGGTCGTAGAATCTCAGCATCAGCGACAACAGGCTCTCGACGCGGCGGTCGAGCCAGGTCTCGCTCTTGTCCGGCGGCTTGCGCACAAAATACGCGCAGATCATTGGCGTCACCGACAGCGACACCACGGTCGAGACGGCAATGGAGAAGGCGAGTGTCACCGAGAATTCGCGGAACAGCCGGCCGACGATGCCGCCCATGAACAGCAGCGGAATGAAGGCGGCGATCAGCGATACCGAGATCGACACCACGGTGAAGGAGATCTGCCGCGCCCCCATCATCGCCGCGCGCAGCGGCCGGTGGCCCTGCTCCATGAAGCGGAACATGTTCTCGATCATGACGATGGCGTCGTCGACCACGAAGCCGATCGACACCGCCAGCGCCATCAGCGACAGGTTGTCGATGGAGAAGCCGGCAAGCCACATGGCGCCGCAGGTGCCGGCGAGACACAGCGGCACGGTGACGCCGGCGGCGATGGTCGCGGCGGCGCGGCGCAGGAACAGGAACACCACCAGCATCACCAGCACCGCCGAGGCGGCGAGGGTGAGCTGCATGTCCTCGACGCTGGCGCGGATAGTCTGCGTGCGGTCGGTCAACACATGGATATCGAGCCCGGCCGGGATCCATTGCTTGAGCTCGGGCAGCAGCGCGTAGATGCGGTCGACCGTGTCGATGACGTTGGCGTCGCCCTGCTTGGTGATGATCAGCAGTACCGACGGATCGCGATTGTACCAGCCGGCGGAGCGGGTGTTGCGCACGCTCGGCGTGATCCGGGCGACGTCGGACAGCCGCACCACATTGCCGTCCACCGTACGCACCACCAGCGGGTCGTATTCCGGCGCCAGGCGCAATTGATCGTTGATGCCGATGGTGACCGCGCGCTGCGTGCCGTCGAACGAGCCAAGCGGGCCTTGCGCGTTGGCGTTGCGGATGGCGTTGCGGATTTGCTCGAGCGTCACGCCCATGCCGGCGATGCGGTCGGGATCGACGCGGACGCGGATCGCCGGCTGCTCGGAGCCGGCGACGCTGACCTCGGCGACGCCTTCGACCTGGCTGAGGCGCTGCGCGATCACCGTATCGGCGGCGTCGTAGATGGCACTGCCCGGCAGGGTCTTGGAGGTGAGTGCGAGGATGAGGATCGGCGCCGCGGCCGGGTTGGCCTTGCGGAAGGTCGGCACCGAGGGCAGGTCGCTTGGCAGGTCGCTCAGCGCGGCGTTGATCGCGGCCTGCACGTCGCGCGCCGCCGAATCGACATTGCGCGACAGGTCGAACTGGATGTTGATGCGGCTGGTGCCTTGCGAGCTTGTCGAGGTCAGTTCGGTAACGCCGGAAATCTCGCCGAGCCGCCGCTCCAGCGGTGCCGCCACCGTGGCCGCCATGGTGTTCGGGTCGGCGCCCGGATAGGAAGCGCTGACACTGATCGTCGGGAACGACACGCTCGGCAGACTGGAGACCGGCAGGAAGTCGTAAGCCACCGCGCCGGTGAGGAACAGCCCGATCGCCAGCAGCGTCGTGCCGATCGGCCGGCGGATGAAGGGCCAGGAGAAGTTCATGGCGCGTTCTTTCCGCGCGTGGCCTTGTCCGAAAACCCGTTCCCACTTTTCGCGGCCATGCGCTACTCCGCCGGCTGCGCCGCGCGGCGCGGGCGAGCGGGCGACAGATAGGCGCGCAGCTGCTCCATATAGAGATAAATGACCGGCGTCGTGTAGAGCGTCAGCAACTGGCTGAGCAGCAGGCCGCCGACGATGGTGATGCCCAGCGGATTGCGCAGCTCCGAGCCAGTGCCCGATTCCAGCGCGAGCGGCAGCGCGCCGAACAAGGCGGCGAGTGTCGTCATCATGATCGGGCGGAAGCGCAGCAGGGCCGCCTGTATGATCGATTGCTCCGGGCTCATGCCCTGTTCGCGCTCGGCTTCGAGCGCGAAGTCGATCATCAGAATGGCGTTCTTCTTGACGATGCCCATCAGCAGCACGATGCCGATCAGCGCGATCACGCTGAGGTCGTAGCCGGTGAGCATCAGCGCCAGCAGCGCGCCGACGCCGGCCGACGGCAAGGTCGAGAGAATGGTCAGCGGGTGAATGAAGCTCTCATACAGCACGCCGAGCACAATATAGATCGCGATCACGGCGGCGAGGATCAGCCACGGTTCGCCGGCTAGCGACTTGGCGAATTCGGCGGCGTCGCCGGAATAGCTGCCGCTCACCGAGGCCGGCATGCCGATGTCGCGCTGCGCCGCGTCGATCACCTTGACCGCGTCGCTCAAGGCATAGCCCGGCGCGAGGTCGAAGCTGATGGTTACCGAGGGGAACTGCTCCTGATGCGCGATCGCCAGCGGCGCCGCGGTGCGGTCGAAACGAGCGAAGGCGGCGAGCGGCACCTGATTCGAACTGGTCACCGTGTTCGGCGTCGCCGAGGTGTTGGTATTGGTGACGCTGGTCGAGGTGTTGCTGGTGGTCGAGGTCGTGCCGGTCGAGGTGGTGGCGCCGGTAACGTAGATCTTCGACAGTGCGCTCGGGTCCTGTTGATAGCGCGGCTGGGCCTCGAGGATGACGCGATACTGGTTGGCCTGGCCGTAGATCGTGGAAATCTGCCGCTGGCCGAAGGCGTCATAGAGCGTATCGGTGATGCTCTGCATCGACACGCCGAGCCGGCCGGCCTTTTCGCGATCGACATTGACCAGGATGCGCGGGCCGCCCTCCTGCGCTTCGGAGGCCACTTCGCGCATCACCGGATCAGTGCGCAGCTTGGCCGCCAGCTTGCCGGCCCATTGCGTCACTTCGTCGGCGTCGCTGCCGGTCAGCGTGTACTGATATTGCGCGCGGCTCGAGCGCGTCGAAATCTGGATGTCCTGCGTCGCCTGGAAATAGACCGTCATGCCGGGAATGCCGGCGACCTTTTCTTTGAGGCGGTCGACGATGGCGGCCGCCAGATCGGTGCGCTGATCGCGCGGCTTCAGGCTGATCGTCAGCCGCCCGGCATTGGGCGTGGCGTTGACGGTCGAGACGCCGATCACCGAGGCGACGGACGCGACGTCGGGGTCGGCGCGCACGATCGCTTCGATCTGCGCTTGCCGCCGCTGCATTTCCTCAAATGAGACGTCGGTGCCGGCTTCGGTGACGGCGGTGATCTGCCCGGTGTCCTGCAGCGGCAGGAAGCCCTTCGGCATCATCACGTACAGCGCCAGCGTCGCGGCCAAGGTCAGGAACGTCACCAGCAAAGTGGCGCGGCGGCGCTGCAGCACCCATTCCAGACTCCGGCGATAGGCCTCGATGGTGCGGTCGGTATAGTCGGAAAACGCTCGCGTCAGTCTATTGCCGGCTTTCTCCTTCTCGCGGCGCAGGAGCCTGGCGCACATCATCGGCGTCAGGGTCAGCGACACGATGGCCGAGGCAACCACGGCGATGGTCAAGGTCAGCGCGAATTCGCGGAACATGCGGCCGACCAGCCCGGTCATGAACAAGAGCGGGATGAACACGGCGATCAGCGACAAAGTCAGCGAGATGACGGTGAAGCCGATTTCCTTGGCGCCCTTGAGCGCGGCCTCGAGCGGCCTCTCGCCGTTCTCGATGTGCCGCACGATGTTCTCGATCATGACGATGGCGTCGTCGACGACGAAGCCGGTGCCGATGGTCAGCGCCATCAGCGACAGATTGTCGAGCGAGAAGCCGGCGAAATACATGACGCCGAACGTGGCGATGAGCGACAAAGGCAGCGCCACGCCGGCGATGACGGTGGCGCGGAGGGTGCGCAGGAAGATCAGCACCACCAGCACCACCAGCGCGATACTCAGCACCAAGGTGAATTGCACGTCGTGGATCGAGGCGCGGATGGTCTCGGTGCGGTCGGTGACCACGGTGAGCTGGGCGCCGGCCGGCAGCGTGCGCTGCAGCCGCGGCAGTTCATTCTTGAGGCGCTGCACCGTCTCGATGACGTTGGCGCCGGGCTGGCGTTGCACGTCGATGACGATGGCCGGTTTGCCGTGATAGGTGGCGCCGACCTTGTCGTTCTCCAGGCCGTCGATGACGTCGGCGACGTCGGACAGCAAAACCGGGGCGCCGTTGCGATAGGCGACCACGATGTTGCGGTAGGCGGCTGCACTGGCGAGCTGGTCGTTGGCGGCGATGGTGTAGGATTGCTGCGCGCCGTCGAGCGCGCCCTTGGCGCCGGCGACATTGGCGCCGACGATGGCCGAGCGCAGATCCTCGAGCGCGATGCCATAGGCGGCGAGCCGCGACAGGTCGGCCTGGATGCGCACCGCCGGTTTGATGCCGCCCTGGACCGAGACGCGGCCGACGCCCGACACTTCGGACAGCCGCGGCGCCAGGATGGTGTTGGCCAGGTCCGATAGGTCGCGCAGCGCGATGTTGTCGGAGCGCAAGGCGAGCGTGATGATCGGCGTGTCGGCCGGGTTCACCTTCGAATAGACCGGCGGATAGGGCAGGTTGCTCGGTAGTGTCGAGCGCGCCGCGCTGATCTGCGACTGCACGTCCTGGGCGGCGCCGTCGATGTCGCGGTCGAGGTCGAACTGCAGCGTGATCTGGCTGATGCCGAACGATGACGACGACGTCATCGTCTGCAGCGACGGGATCTGGCCGAAGCTGCGCTCCAGCGGCGCGGTAACCAGCGCCGCCACGGTGTCGGGATTGGCGCCCGGCAGTTGCGTCGTCACCTGCACCGTCGGGAAATCGACCTGCGGCAGCGCCGACACCGGCAGCCACCAGTAGCCGAGCGCACCGCCGAGCATCACCGCGACGCCGAGCAGCGACGTGGCGATCGGCCGAAGGATGAAGGGTGAGGAGACGCTCATGGCTGGCGGCGCTGCTGCTGTCCGTTCGCTCCCGTCGCCCCGTTCTGTCGTTGTCCGCGCTGCCGCGGTGTCGCCGGCGCCGGCGTGCTGTCGCCGGTGCTCACCTTGACCTTGCTGCCCTCGGTCAGCCGCGCGAAACCGGTGGTCACCACCTGTTCCGGCGGCGTCAGCCCGCTCTTCACCACGGTCAGCGTCTCGTCCTGCTTCTGCACGACGATCGGCCGCATCGCGACGGCGCCGTCCTTGATCACGTAAACGAAGGTGCCGTTCGGCCCGCGCTGCACCGCGCCGGTCGGAATGGTGACGACATGCTTGAGCGTGTCGACCAGCAGCCGGATATTCACGAACTGGCCGGGCCACAATTGCAACGACGCATTGGGAAATTCGGCCTTCATCTTGACCGTGCCGGTCGTGGAATCGACCTGATTGTCGACCACCGTCAGCTTGCCCTTGTCGACGATGGCATCATTGTCCGACCGCTGCGCATCGACTTCCAGCGGCGCCTTGGCGAAGGCGTCGTTGACGCGCTGCAGATCCTGCTGCGGGATGTTGAACTGCACCGCGATCGGTTTGACCTGGGTGATGACGACGATGCCGGTCGAGTCCGAGGCGTGGACGATGTTGCCTTCATCGACCTGGCGAATGCCGGTGCGGCCGTCGAGCGGCGCGCGGATGGTGGTGTAGCCGAGCGTGGCCTGCGCGCTCTCGATCGACGCCTGATCCGATTGCACCTGCGCGGTGTATTGCGCCACCAGCGAGCGCTGCGTGTCGGCCTGCTGCTTGTTGATGGCGTTGGTGGCGGCGAGTTGCTCGTAACGCACCAAATCGTTCTTGGCGTTCGAGAGCAGCGCCTCGTCCTGCGCCTTCTTGGCCATGGCCTGATCGAGTGTCGCCTGGAAGGTGGTCGGGTCGATCTGCGCCAGCACGTCGCCCTTCTTGACGTCCTGGCCTTCCTTGAATTTGACGCTCATCAGCTTGCCGTCGACCTGCGGCCGCACCGTGACGGTGTTGAGCGCCCGCGCGGTGCCGACGGCGTCGAGATAGACCGGCACGTCGGAAAACTGTGCATTGGCGGCGAGTACCGGCACGGGACCATCGCCGGCGAAGAAACGGCCGCGCCGCTGTTGCTGCTGTGTCGATGTACCGAACACATAATAAAGCGCCGCGCCGACGGCGATCAGGACGGCGAGATAGACCGCATAGCGCCGCCAGCCGCCGCGCCGCGACGCTGGCGCTACGGCGTCCTTGATCAGCTCTTTGTGCGGGATGTTAACGTTCATTGGGGCTGGCTTTGGTTCTCTTCGGTTATCTTGGGTTTCGGCGACCAGCCCCCACCGAGCGCCTGATACAGGCTGACAATGGCCTGCACGTGCGCCAGCCGCGCCTGCGTCAGCGCGTCCTGCGCATTGAACAAAGTCTGCTGGGTTTGCAGCACGGTGACGAGATCGATCGTGCCTTCGCGCAGCCGCTGTTCCGAAATGTCGTAGGCGCGCCGCGAACTCTCGACCACCTGGGCCTGCAGGCGTTCGGCGAGCCCGGTCTGTCGGACCGAACTAAGCGCGGTTTCGACGTCGGAGAATCCGGAAATCACCGCCTTGCGATAGGTCTGCAGCAGTTCGTCCTGCCGGCCTTTCTGCAGATCGAGATTGCCCTGTAGCTTGGCACCATCGAAGATCGGCTGCGTCAGGCCGCCCGCGACCGAGTACAAGGTCGACTCCGGCCGCAGCAACGTCTTCAGCACCGTGCTCGATACGCCGCCTTCGGCGGTTAAACTGATGCTCGGCAGCATCTGCGCGCGGGCGTTTTCGACATTGGCGTTGGCAGCGGCGAGGTTGGCTTCGGCCTCGCGAATGTCGGGGCGCTGCGCCAACAGTTCCGACGGCAGGCCCGGCGTGACGCGCGGAATGGCGATGCCGCGCAGCGACCCGCCTCGAACGCGGACGCTCTCCGGCGACCGCGCCATCAGCACGGCGAGCGTGTTGCGGTTCGCTTCCACCGTCTGCTGCAACGGCGGGATCGCGGCGCGCTGCGTGTTGACCACGCTTTCCTGCTGCGCGATCTCGAGCGCCGAGGCGGTACCGGCATTGGCGCGTTGCTTGATCAGATCGAGCACGCGGTTGGCGCTGGTGAGATTGTTGCGCGCCGCCTGCAGGCGATCCTGGGCCGCCAGCATTTGGAAATAGGCGTTGGCCGCGCTGGCAACCGTGGACAGCGCCACCACCTCGCGGTCGAAACGGCTGGCGACGGCGGACTGTTCGGCCGCGCGCAAAGCTGAGCGGTTCTTGCCCCAGAAGTCGATTTCGTAGCTCGCCGTCAGCGTTCCCGTGAGGGTATTGGTGTCGCGCGCACTGGCCGAAATGTTGCGCGAGCCGCGCGCACGCTGGGCGCTGGTATCGAGGGTGAGATCCGGCAGCAACGGCGCGCCGGCGATGCGCGAATTGGCGTCGGCCTGGACGATGCGGGCGACGGCGGCGGCGATATCGAGATTGGTCTCGCGCGCCTGTTCGATGATCGTGGTCAGTTCACGCGAGCGAAAGCCGCGCCACCAGTTGAGCTTGGGCAGGGCCGCTTCGGCAATGCGCGGATCGCGCGAGCCGATGCGATAGGCCGCCGGGATGTCGAGCCCCGGCTCCGGCTGGTCCGAGAGCAGGCAGCCGCCCAAGGTCAGAGTCAGAGCCGTCCCCAGAAGCATCGTCGACAACCGGCGCCATGCCGCCTTTGTTCCGAACAGCCCCCGTTCAGCAGTCGCAAAACGCATTGAACGAACTTTCAACACAACGAATAAAGACGGCCACGCTCTGAAATATTTGTTCTATCGCTTGCCGCGCCCGGACCGGTCGCCGTTGTGCCGCCAGTCCGCCAATGCCGTGCGTCCGTTCTGCGACATCTTTTCGGCGGCGCCGGCGAAGGCGCTCTGGATGGCGACGTCGAAAGCTTGGCGGGCCGCGCGCGTCGCGTTCATGGCGTCACGCATGGCGTTGATGTCGAACGGCTCCTTGCGCAGGCTGTCGCGAATGCTTTCCTGCGCCGCGCGATAGGCGCTCTGCGTCTTCTCGATGGCCGGACGATTGGCCTGCATCTCGTGCAGTAGAATGTCGCGATCGGCTTTCGGCAAACCCTCGGCAAGCCGTTCGGTGCGGACGAAAATATCGCGATCCCAGGTTCGTGGCGGCGGCGGATGCCGCACAGCCATGGCGATCGCGATGCCGATGAAGAACAGGTTGAGCGCCAACGAACCCAGCAGCAGCCAGCGCGTGGCGGGACGCGCCGAGGTCGGCGTAAAGTGCGTCGCCGTCATGGGCGTGCTCCGGAGAGCGGCTCGGGATCGAACACGTAGAAGCCGTTGTCGCTGTTGCTGGCGACGGTCGTTTGACCGAGTTGATCGAACGAGCGATCGAGTCCGGCGATGCCGATATAGAAGCCGAGCAGCGCGCTGCAGGCGAGCGCCGCCATGCGCGGCCAGGCCGGCGCGAACTCCCAGTCGAGCAGCAGCGCCGGTAGCTTCCAGAACGGCATCTTCTGCCGCGGCAAGGGCGGGCTGAGGCGATTGAGCACGCGGGCGACCGAAGCGTCGTCGGCCGGGCGCGGCGCCGTCACGCGCTTGAGCGCGGCGTCGAGGAAATCCGGTTGCAGGTTCTTTGTCATCTCACGCGATCCCCTGATCCATTACGCTTCATCGGCGTTGTCGCCGATGGCGCGCCGCAGATTCTGCTTGGCGCGCACCAACAAAGTCTCGACCGCCGACACGGTCGTGCCCATCACCTCGGCGACCTCCGCGTTGCTCATGCCGTCACCATAGGTGAGCATGATCGCGGTTCGCTGCCGGACCGGCAATTGGCCGATCGCCTGTTGCACCATTCGGTCGCGCTCGTTGCTTTCAGCCGCTTCGCCGGCATCGGGCGCCGGGTCGGCGATTTCGCCGGCCTCGTCGAGATCGACCCAGGCCGCACGCCGTTTGCGGTCGAGGCACAAATTGACCACGATCCGCGTGAGCCAGGTGCGAAACGCCGCCAGCGGCTGCCAGCGCGGTGCGTGGGTCCACACCCGCAGCATCGCTTCCTGGGCCACGTCCTCGGCGTCGGCGGCGTTGCCGAGGATGCGCCGGGCGAGCCCGAGCATGGCCGGGACATGACGGCGGGACAGGGTTCTGAATGCCGCCTCGTCTCCCTGGGCAACACGGGCCATGAGGGCCAAATCGCTGGCGTCGTCGCTATCGTCCATGTCGTGCCGGCGGCCACCATCGGAAACACCACGTCATCATGTTCGGTCTATCCGATAAACGCATGACTCGGCCAAAACCTGTGCTGTCCAACGGCTTCCGGGAGTGCTTTCTGCGCCCGAGGCCCGGACATAAGCCATTGAATCCGCGTGATTTTGCACAGGTTACCGCGCCGGGGGGACGGTCACCAAGCGGAATTTACGGCCGAATTTATGCGCCGCTCAGGCCTGGCGGCCGATGTCCGACAACGCAAAGCCGGCAACCCGCTTGTAGCTGTCCGATAGCGCCCTCAACTCGTCCTGGCTGATGTAGTCGTCGAGATTGTCGAAGGGCCGGTCGCCAACCAGTTCCTCGACCTTGATGTTGATGAAATCCGGCGGCTGGGCCCGGTTGGTCCGGACCACCTGGGCGGCCGGTTCGGCCCGCGCCGCCTCGTAGGCTTTGAGCGCAGCGTGCGGATCGCCGGCGGTGGCGAGGCAATCGGCCAGCGTCCGGGCGTCGATCGCGGCCTGGGCGCCGCCATTCGAGCCGCGCGGATACATCGGATGCGCGGCGTCGCCGGCCAAAGTAACGCGGCCGAAGGTCCACTGTGCAATCGGGTCCTTGTCGACCATCGGATATTCGAGGATCTGCTCGGCGTCGCGGATCATCTGGGCCACGTCGAGCCAGTCGAAGCGCCAGCTTTCGTAGATCGGGAAAAAATCGGCGAGATTGCCGGGCTTGTTCCAGTCGTTCTGCGACCGCGCGTCGTCGCGCTTGATCTCGGCCATCCAGTTGATGAGCTGGTTGCCCTGGCCATCGATGTTATCGATGATCGGGTAGATCACGATTTTCCCGGTGTTGATCGAGCCGACGCGCAGATAAGTGCGGCCGTCCAGGATCGGCTTGCGCCGGGTCACCCCGCGCCAGGTATTGATCCCGGTGAAGACGACCTTGTCGTCCGGATAAAACTGCCGGCGGATCGCCGAATTGATGCCATCGCAGGCGACGACGATATCGGCCCGGACCGCGTCATGGCCCTTGAAGCGGATGGTGGCGCCGGCGTCGTCCTGATCGACGCCGACGCATTCGCGATCGGTGACGACGGCGTCGGCGCCGAGCTCACGGCAGACCGCGTTGTACAGGACAAGGTGCAGTCGGCCGCGGTGGATGCCGACTTCCGGATAGGCGTAACCGGCGAACTTGCCGCGGTCCTCGCGATAAATGAGCTGGCCGAAGCGGTTGTAGAACCGGCTTTCGCGGTTCTCGATGCCGGCGGCGAGCAGTTCCTCGCCGAGGCCGAGCGCGGAGAATTCCCGCATCGCATGCGGCAGCAGCGTGATGCCGACACCCAGCGGCTTGATCTCGGGGACGCGCTCGTAGACACGGGCCGATATACCGCGCCTCTTCAAATGCAAGGCGAGCGAGAGCCCGCAAACACCGCCGCCGACGATCGCCACATCCATGGTCATTTATTCCCGCGCCGATCCGGCCCCCCGGGGCGGACCGGCTGTCTATATATGCCGGCACTGGAAGCAATTGGGTTCCGGCTGTCAATTCGCCCCGGGCGGCGAGGGACCCATGCCCCCAGCGCGGTTTCAGGGACCTTTGAACCGTTGCAATAACGCAACCGTTATGAGGCTTGGCCCGGAAAGCCGATTCTTGTCTTGAATGTGCCTTGATCACGGGGCAATCAGGGGCCGGATCGGCGGCCGGCGGGGCGGTCGACCCTTTCAAAGGTGATAGATGTTTCGTCCTTTCGGCACGTTTCTGATGTCTTTGCCGGTCGCCTTGGTTCTCGCGGTGCCGGCGGCCCAGGCGCAATCGTCGGCTGCAGCTCAGAATGGTTCGCTTCCCGACCTGTTCGGCTTGTTCCACCGCGACCGCCAGGCTGAAGTTCGCCAGGCGCAAGCGCAGCCGTCGATGAGCGGCTCGAGCCAGATCCAGTCGGAAGGCTTGCCCCCGCCGGGCTTGGCGCCCTCCGACGTGCCGTCCTCGAACGGATTGCCGGCCGCGATCGGCAATGGCAACGGTTCCACGCCCGCGCCGGTCGGCGGCCAGTTCGGTCACCAGTTCGGCAGTCAGGCCGCCCAGCCCGATGCGAATTCCGTCGCGGTGGCGCGCCCGCCAGCCGCGGTCGGCGGCCCGTCGTCGGCGCCGGCGGCCGTGCCGAACGAAACCGTCATGGCGCTGCCGCCGGACGACCAGCCCGAGCAGGGCCAGCCCAAGGAATTGCCGCCGAACCTGAAGCGCCAGCTGGTCGACTACCAGACCAAGGAGCCGGCCGGCACCATCATCGTCGATACGGCCCATACCTATCTCTATCTCGTGCTCGGCGGCGGCAAGGCGCTGCGTTACGGCGTGCGCGTCGGCCGCGAAGGCTTCACCTGGACCGGAACCGAGCGTATCACCCGCATGGCGGAATGGCCGGATTGGCATCCGCCGACGGAAATGATCGAGCGCCAGCCTTATCTGCCGCGCTTCATGGCCGGCGGCCCGGGCAATCCGCTGGGCGCGCGCGCGATGTATCTCGGCAAGACCCTGTACCGTATTCACGGCACCAACCAGCCCTCGACCATCGGCCATTACGTGTCGTCCGGCTGCGTCGGCATGCTGAACGACGACGTCGAGGATTTGTTCAGCCGCGTCCAGGTCGGCACCCGCGTCGTGGTGTTGCCGGGCAGTCCGCCGCCGTCCGAAACGGTGGCGCAGGGTCCGCAGTCGCCGGCCAATCCGATGGCGCCGCCCGCGTCGGCAGCGCCGGCGCCGGTCAATCCGCCGGTGATGGCACAGCCGAAGCCGGTGACGCGCTGAGCTCGCGCTTCGCGATACGGAAATAGCAAATGGCCGGGCTTTCGCCCGGCCATTTTGTTTTTGGAAACGCCGTCGTCAGGCGGCGACGCGCTTGAGGAAACTCGCGACCTCGTCGCGCAGGTCGCACGCCGCCGCTTCGACGTCCTGTGAGGCAGCCAGAACGCCTTCCGCGGCCGCCGATGTTTCTTGCGCGGCGCCGGCGACCTCATTGAGCGTGGCGCCGATCGAGCGTGCGCCGGTCGCGGCGCTGGCGACGTTCTGCGAAATCTCCGACGTCGCGGCGCTCTGTTCTTCCACCGCGGCGGCGACGGCGGTGGCGTTGCCGTCGATGTTCTGCATGCGGTTGGTGATGCGACCGATCGCGCCCGCCGCGCTGCCGACGGCCTTCTGGACGGCATCGATTAGGGTCGAGATGTCGCCGGTCGCTTGCGCGGTTTGTACCGCCAGCGATTTCACTTCGGACGCAACAACGGCGAAGCCCTTGCCGGCCTCGCCGGCGCGTGCCGCCTCGATGGTGGCATTGAGGGCCAGCAGGTTGGTCTGCTCGGCGATGGTGCGAATGAATTTGACCACGTCGCCGATTTTCTGCGCCGCTTCGGCGAGCGAGACGACCTGGGCATTGGTGTCGCGTGTTTCCTCGACCGCCCCGCGGACGATGGTGGTGGTCACCGACAGTTGACGGGCGATCTCGACGATCGACGAGGCCAGTTCATCCGATGCGATAGCGGCGGTTTCGACACTGGTCGCGGCCTCGTGCGACGTCGATACGGCGCTTCCGGCACCGGCCAGGGTTCGACCGGAATTGGCGGACAAGGTCGTGGCCGTGGCGCGCATGGCCTGGGCGCTTTCGGTCGCGGCGCGCAGTTGCTCGTCGATATGGGCGCGGAAAGCGGCGATCGCGGCGTCGATCGCCTCGCGACGTTTGGATTGAACCCGCAGCGATTCACGCTCGCGCTCGGCTTCGCGCCGTGCGGTGATGTCTTCGTGGCTGCCGACCCAGCCGCCGCCCGCAAGGCCACGGTTGCTGATCTGCAGGAGCCGCCCATCGGGCGTCTTGACCTCGACATTCGTCGTCTTGAGCTGACGCATGTCCTCGATCAATTGGCGGCGGAACTCGCTCGGATCGTGCATGAATGAGCCATTGCTGGCACGATAGGCGAGGATCTCGCTCAACGTGGTGCCGGGGCGCATCAGGCTTTCCGGCAGACGATACAGGTCGGCATAGCGCTGGTTGCAGTAAACGAAACGCTCGTTGCCGTCGAACACGCAGAGGCCCAGCGAAATTCCGCGCAGCGCCCGCGACATCTGCGCGCTCCGGCGGCGCGTGCTTCTCGCCAGCTCGAGCAAGGCGATGGCCATGGCGAAAGTGGCGATGACCGTCGCGCCGAGGCTCGGCGATTCGACCGGCAGCACCGTGGCGAAGATCAGGAAACCGATTGAAAAGGCAACGGCGCCGGCAGCTCCGACGAGGACGGCGTGCGGCGATGGCGCAGGTCGAGAAATGGCGTCGGCCATCGAAAGCCCCCGGCTTGTCGCCAATCTACCGAGCAACGTGTTTTTTTGCCGTTAATGCCGCGGGTTAGATTGTTAAGAAAGGCCTAACGGTTCCGTCCTGGCGGCGTTCGCGCCGTCGCGATCATGCGCCGGTGCAAGACTTTGCTCACCACCGTTCGGCCATGGTCGCGCGCCAGTTTCGCCGCCGCCCCGATTCGGAAACGAGTTCATTCATGATGTCAGCCCGCCTGTGTGCGTCATTTCTTGCCCTGTTCGCGCTCGCCGGCTGTGCTGCCGATAATTACGTGCCGAAGGGCGAGCCGAGCATGTATCGCAGCCTGGCGCAGCCCGGCGCCCAGCTCGACGAGGCCGCCGCCGCTTCGATGATTTCCGGCTATCGCGCCAATAACGGGTTGTCGGCGGTGACGCTCGATCCCGAGCTCACGCGCATGGCGCAAGGCCAGGCCGAAATCATGGCGAAGCGCGACAAGCTCGACCATGCCGCCGGCAAGCCGTTCAATGTGCGGCTCAAGGCGGCGGGCTACGACGCCAAGGTCGCGGCCGAGAATATCGGCGCCGGCTATCACACTTTGGCGGAAGCCTTCTCCGGCTGGCGCGATTCGCCCCCGCACCGCGCCAACATGCTCTTGAAGGGCGCGACGCGGATGGGTATCGCCGCGGTCTATACGCCGAAGTCGAAGTACAAGGTCTATTGGGCGATGATCATCGCCCAGCCGGACGAGCGGAAGAATTGAGCTCGCCTCGTCGCGCGACGACCGGCGTCTATCGCGCCTGATTGATCGGGCTAAAACAAGTAGCGCAAATCGCCCCGCTAAATTAACGTTCAATCGGGAATGCTTGCCGGCGCGTGGTCGGTTGCGGCCTTTGGAAATTCTTCATTCCGCTGAGCACCATTGATGGACAATGCTTCCCGTTCAGAACGGACCCGCAATGCGGCCCTTGAAGCGGCTCTTACTGTCGTTGCGCGCGACGGTCCGGCGCGCCTGACGCTCGATGCGATTGCCAAGGAGGCGGGCATCAGCAAAGGCGGCCTCATGCATCAATTTCCGACCAAGCATGCGGTGCTCAAGGCGCTGCTTGAACGGCAACGAGCGTATTTCAAGGGTTTCGCGGAACAATACATTGCCAAGCTGGACCGATCGGTGACGCAACCGAACTTGTCCGCGCAAATTGCGACCTTGCGCGAAGCCAGCGTCAGACGGTCTCCGGCCATGCTTGCCATTGTCGGCGCCATGACCGAAGAGCCGGATTTGCTTGCCGTCAATCACGAAAGCGATCTCGTGAATACGGAAGCCATCAAGGCCGAGTCGGATGACCCGCAATTGGCGTTGCTACGAAAGGCAGCGGCGCAAGGTCTCGCTCTCACGGCCATATTCCGAATGTCCACTCTGTCCGAGAAAGAGCGGATCGAACTTTTCGACCGATTGCTCGATGACAAGCAATGGGTGGGATTTGCCAATCCCGCCGGCCTATTGAAGCCCCCCGGAAAACGGAAATCGCCAGCTAAGACCCGGCGGCGCTAAGCCGCTAGCCGGGCGACCTGCGGTCGCCGCCGCGTCCGAGTTCCCCACCTTTATTCCGATTGAAAACCGACCAGACGGTTTGTATATTCAGCCGGTGAGCCGCTCCGTGCGGATCGTGCCTTGGGCCATTTGTTGCGTTACTGGAAGGATTTTCCCTTGAATGTCAGGGTCTTGTCGATGCGTTTTGGCTTGGCCTTGCCGCTGGCGGCTAGCCTTTTGGGCTCCACTGGCCTTTTGGGGGTTCGTATGGCCGGCGCCGAGGAGGCCACGGGATTCCATGGCTATCTCGCCGTTGGCGGTGCTTTTGCTCCCGGCTACGAAGGTTCCAGGGACTACCACGCGGTGCCATTCGCCGCCGGAAGGCTGTCTTACGACAGCTACTATTTCGAGGCGCTCGGGCCGAAACTGCGCGCCAATGTCTTGCCGTCGTTCGGCGCCGGTTTCGCGATCGAAGCCGGTCCTTCGGCGGCCTATCGCTTCAAACGCACGAACGTGAAGGATGCGCGGATCGACGCCCTGCGCGAGATCGACAATTCGTTAGCGGCCGGCGGATTTGTCAAAGTCGCAACGCGAGGAATACTTCAGAAAAGCGATGAACTTTCCTTTGAAGTCGAAGCCCTGATAGGCGTCGGCGAACACAAGTCGGGCACGACGGTCAGCTTCGGCCCGTCATACAGTTTCTCGCCGCTCGACCGCACTCGTTTCGGCTTCAAGGCTCTCGCGACCTATGCCGACGATCAATATAATCAGACCTATTTCGGCATCGATGCCGACAATGCGCGACGCAGCGGCTTCGCGACATATGACGCGAAAGCCGGCATCAAGGACGTCAGCTTCTCGACAACGCTGTCCTACGCATTGACGAAGCAATGGGCGGTCACAGGCACCGTGGGCGTCAAACGGCTGATGGGAGATGCCGCCGATAGTCCGATCGTCAAGGATGCGGGCAGCCCGACACAAGGTTTCTTCAGCACCGGAGTTGTCTACCGGTTCTGAAAGGACGCGGCCAAGATAAGAGACCGGCTGGGCGATGATTATCGCCCAGCCGGAGGAGAAGTGACGCGCCTGGCTGAGATGGAGCCTTCTCTTCTTTCCCTCTCCCCTTGTGGGAGAGGGTGCCGAGCCGCTTTAGCGGCGAGGCGGGTGAGGGGTCAGAGCCAAACGGTGGTCCTGCCCCATCACCCGGCTCGCGCTTCGCTGACGCTCAGCGCGATCCACCCTCTCCCACAAGGG
>JAFECJ010000037.1 GCA_018242205.1 Pseudomonadota bacterium | reverse complement strand
CCAATAAAATCAGGGACTTATTCGGCCGACCGTTTTTCGTCCCACAGAAATCCCCACAGAAACGCTCTTGCTTCGTTCACCTTTTGGCTTGCGCGTAATGCCTTCAACGGCATCGGCGAGGTGGTCTGGGTGATGGTGGCCATAGACGCGAAGCAAAGTTTCGACACTCATGCCGAGGTAGCCGGCAGCCTGCCAAGGATCGACTCCGGCTTGCATCAACCAAGTCGCTGCCGTGTGTCGAAGAGTGTGGGCTGTGACCTTACCTGAGAGCCCGGCGATCCTGACGGCGTGCTTGAATGCCGTCTTGACCGATTTGACATCGTTGCCATTCCACTCGACGAATGAGCGCGCGATGAGCTTTTTGTTCTTCCAGCGTCGCATATGAGCGAGCAGCCGAGGCGGCACGGGTACCGCCGGCTGTCGCTTGTTGGTCTCGGTCTCGCCCTCAGGCAGCCGATAAAATACACCGCGCTCCAAGTCGACGTAAGATCGACCGATAGCGCGAAACGGAGCGGCCGCTGCAATCGACGTCGCGCGGGTTCCCGTATAGAGACCGATCAGCAGAAAACGAGCGAGATGACGAAGTGGATATTTCTTCGTCGGAAGCTTCTTGCCTTTGTGTTTTCCTCGTCCTCGCGTCTGGATTTCTCGAGCACGCCAGCAAGCCCATATCAGCCGAGCGGCCTCAGATCGGGTTAGCCAGCGCTCGCGCGGGGGGCCCTTCGCGGGCAGGGTCACACGTACTACGCCGCGGTGGTAGCCCTCCTTTGCGTGGTGATTAACTGCAGCCCGCAGGTCTTCGAGATCCCGGCGAGCTCCACCTTTGGCCTTTCGAGCTTTGACAAAATCGCGACACGTTCGGCCGTTTATTTCGGCCAGCGTCTTCGATCCCCACCAGCGGTTGAGGCGATCCATTCTGCCGTCGAAGGTTCTCTTATTTTTCTGCGAATCTCGGCAATCGTCGATAAAAATTGAAAGAACGTCAGCGATCGAGATCGCCTCGATGTCGCGCTCTACTCTGTTGGGCTCGTACTTCTCTGCGAGGTAGCGCCTTAGCTTTTCTTCAGCCTCGTCAATTTCTGGGCGAGCGCATCCTGTGGAGATATACTTTTCGCCATCCCGGATGATCCAGGTCGCCTTCTCTCGAATTTTTCCGTTTTTGTCCCGCCGTGCCGGTCGTAAATAGAGCCTGGCCCCTTTGCTGGTACGCGACATAGATCTCTCATCAACTGAATATTGTGCAGTGTGGTGAAGTGCTTTCCGGCTATCTCCTCGATGACCAGATTTCCGCGGCGCGCCTCACGCTTCAGCCCACTGGCCGTCATCGATCCGGTCGGAAATGCGATCTCCGCTGCTTCGGCAAGCCGAAGGGGCGTGTTGTCTCCGACCGGCGGATATTTGCGCGATGCCATAGTGACTACGCCATTTGAACAACTCGATCTGCCAAAGACGGCGGCCGTCCTGGCAGTTGCTGAGCAAGATAGTTCAGCCTGCTGCGAGGATTATATGACACCGACTAATCGGTGTCAAATTGGCAATCAGATTTTGGCGTCGTGGGCTCAGAGCGGCACGGAAGGCTTCGCCTAGAATTTTTACTCGAATTCGTAGATAGAATGGCTCCATGGTTAAGAGCCGATATCGAGGAAATCCAGAGCAGGCTAACCGCCTCTATTCCGCGAGGATGCACGCCGGATTTGAATCTGGTCGGGCGGCAGCGTTGAGCCTCGGCATCTCGGAATCAAAGCTTCGAGCGCATGAGACAGCCGAAATTGCCATTGGCTCGGCAGATTTCGATCGTTACTCGAAGGGCTTTGGCGTTCGTCCCGATTGGCTGAAATCGGGGCGAGGACCTGGACCGAAAGTCGACACTGCTAGAGCCGCGAAACTGAAGATCCGTTCGGGTGAGATTTTCCGGCGGGATTTGCCGCTCCCGCAGACAGCAGCCGCGCGACTTCGATTGGCACGGCGATTGGCTGGCTTTGCCTCGGTCAGTGAAGCGGCGAGGCGGCACGGATGGACGCGATCACGGCTGTCGGCACACGAAACGGGTCAGAACAGAATCTCTGCTGATCATGCAAAGGAATACGCCGCGAGCTTCCACGTCCAACCGCATTGGCTGGCGACCGGAGAGGGGCCATCGGGCTACCCGCCTCAAATCCATGGGGCGTTGGAAAAGCTGTTGGCGCTTCATGATTTGACGGAAAGCGAAGCGAGGCAGCAATTGCCCTCGCTCAAGCTGCGCGACGAGGCACCAGCGTTTTCAAGACACACGCGTGCCGAAAAGCTTCGAATTCCAAAAGCGACGCTCAAGCAGAATTTGACGATGTTGGGCGAGTATAACGCTGCCGATTTGGCAGAGTTCGTATCCGGTGATCCATCGTCCCGAAAGATTACGCCGATATTTGAGTGGGGGTTTCCGGAGGGCTACGTTAAAAAGGTTCTGAACGCAGACCCGGCATACAGCTTCATCGTCGCAATGGGCAATACCGCCTCTTACTATAATCTCGCACCCGGCGACCGGATTTTGGTGGATGGGAGGGACCGGGAGCCGCACGAGGAGGGCGTTTTTGTTGTCGTCCGCGGTGGGGATATTCATGTGGTGAGAGCTCAAGACGTGCGTAAGGCACAAACTGATCGCCCAATTAGCCAGTGGTGCATATTGGGTCGCTGGGTAGGCCGTATAGGGCGCCCCTGAAGAAGTTCATTAACGCTAGAGGGGTATCTTAATTTGACACCGATAAATCGGTGTCATATAAGTAAGGCCGTACTGACCTACGAAAGGAGGCAATGCCCATGACATCTGAACTCGACGATTTTCCGTCGCCAACGGGGGCCGCCTCGTCTGAATTCAATCATGATCCGCAGGATTCACCCCAAACGGTCGTGACGCCGATGGCGGCGATTGAGGAGAGGGCTGCTGCCACAAACGAGACTTTGGTGAGTAAGACCAGCGGTCCGCAGAGAGCGACCGGTGACACGTCGACGCCGCTCGAAAGCGACGCAGTGTCAAGCTTGGACGGCCGAACCTTGCCGGACACTGGGGCTTCGGAGCCGTCGAAGTCCAAAAGAGCCCAAGGCCACAACAAGGCTGGCAGGAAGGGCAAGCAGGAAGGCAGAGGGAAAACAGAACCTAACGCCAAACAGAAGACCGTTCGCACTGCGAGTGCCGATAAAACCGGCGATAGTGAGCAGGGCGGGACGAACGAGCCCGGGAACGCCCCGTCGGCCGACGAGAACTCAGCGATCCTGACGTATCTAAAAGGAACTAGCGTCGAGCCGTCGCAGTTTGCCCCTGTCACCGCGCTCCCGCCCCGATTGGCCTCGCACTTTGCAAGCATGTCCATGGTTTCTGCGGTGCTCGCGACGACCGCCGCCGCATTGGGCACCGTCGTGCGTCTAGCTGGCGGCAAAGATGGCGAAGATATTTCGCCGGCACTGCGCGTGGCCTATGTCAATGAGGAACGAGCCTTGCCGCAGACTATCGCGCCGGTGCTGCAGGCCGGATATCTGCTGGAGCAGACCGAAGTCGAGCGCTGGAACGCGGAAAAGCAGAATGCGGACCTGTTGGCTGTAGCCGATAACGCGCGGCGCAGGCTTTATCGACAAACGCTCGCCAACGCCGGAATTTTGGGACTTGCTGGTATCTCTGACAGTCTCAAACCCATGATCACGGCCCCCGCACACGATTTGCCGCGGCCGCGGTTTATCCTTCGCGATGGCAAACAGAACGAAGTAATGCGCGCGTTTGAAGCGGCTGAGGCCGGTGTCCTGCTCATTGATGGGCGCAGATTGCCGAGCGCGGCGGGCTTCGGCGCCAATTACGACACCGCGACGGCGTGCCTCCTTAACGCCGCCGCCGCTGGTCGTCCGCTCGAATTGGCCGATCCTCGACTTGCAGACTGCGTCCGCATGCGCCCGGTCGTGGCCTCTCTGATAGGCCCACTCTCCACAGTCGACATTTTCAGCCTCGACAAGGCCGGCCCGGCGACGCTGACAGCCACAGTATTCGTCCCGAGAGAAAAGGAAGAACCGGGATCTGGCCCGACCGCCGACGCGGTTTCAACTCTGGCCGAAATCCTCGACGGCGTGCGCGCGAAAGCAAAAACAGTAAATCGTCCTGAGTTTACGCTGCGGCTTTCAGCGCCTGCACGCAGGACTCTGGAGCAGGCCAAGACAAAGTCGGCTCGTGCCTCCGCGTCGGCCTTGCCGCCGCTTGCGCACTATTACGCCGCTGCGCAAGATCTCGTTCGGCGTATCGCCATTGTTCTGCATTTTCTGGATCATGCTGCAGGTGCCGCCAGCCAGCTTTCGGCCGAAATCAACAATGACATTGCAACGCGGGCCGTCGAATTCGTGGAGCAATGCGTACTTCCCGCTGCGGATATCGTCCTCGCCGTAGCGAGTGTCGCCCCCGAGGTTCGAAACGCTCGGAGAATCATAAGTTTCGCCCAGCAATATGCCAGTGACGCGTTCCCGTTGCTGGTGCGGCGCGACGTTATCCGAATCTTGCAGAGGTCGATGTCCGTCGCGGCGGTTGACGATGCGATCCGGCGGCTCGTCGCGGACGGGCTCTTGACCGCATACAACCCCGGCTCCCCGAAGGGCGGTGGTCAGGTGTTCGAGGTCCACCCGGTGGTTTTTGAAGCGAAGTTTCAGCTGCCGGATCTAATCACGGATCCGCGGCGGGCAACGCCGTAGCGATACGTCTGATGGTATCTGTCAACAGGCGTTCGTCGGCTGCGCGGCATAACAAATAGGGACCTGCTGACAACCGCGGGGACGATCGACGGGGGGCGAAAATGAGGCCTAAAGGCAAGACGATGACGAGCAGGATGCCCAATGAAATGCCCGAACCTGAACGTGTGAACAGCCACCACTATGTGTAATCTCGGAGCAGCCAGTAGCTCGTCAGGCTCATAACCTGAAGGTCGTAGGTTCAAATCCTACTCCCGCAACCAATCTTTCTGAATCAACTCAATGAATTAGCCCGCCTAGTGCGGGCTTTTCCATTTGGTGTGGGCCATTACCCGCCAATCGCACCCGTTCCTGAATCTTTCCAATCACTTACCGAGCTTCCTAACTCGGACTCCCGTCGATTACCGATTTCTACGTGGCGCAAAATTGGCACAAAAGCGATTAGGTCTTCAGACGTCGCTGCACCAGATGACGCGGCCCTCGCGTAACCAGAAGTGCGAGCCGCAGTCTTTTTGGCGCCAGACGGAGGGATGAAGGCTCGCCGTTCCGTTGGCGTTCGTCGTAAGCCGCCAGCATGGCCGTTGGTCAGGTAGCAAGTTCATGTGCAGAACCCGCCCGCATCCGCATGGGCACATCATCGCCGCCTGTTCCTCGAAGCCGTCCTCTTGTACGACGTAGAGGTAGCGGCGCTTAAGCCGAGCAGGCAGGCTCTCCTCGACCACGAGCGTGTGGTAACGGCGCCTGAAGTAACGATCATAGAAGTCATAAGAGAGGTTACGGAGTCGCTTGCACGCCTCCGTAGCAAACTTCCGAGCCTTGTCTGCCGCGGACCACAGCGCTCCAAGCCAGCTCATGCCGTCCGCCTTTCGGCCAGTTCGAGAAGGCCGAGCAACGGTGTCGTGTCCCCCATCCCGACCTTGGACTTGAGGATGTTGCAAACGCCAGCTTCAGGCTCGGTGATCAATTCCATGCTGGAGAGTGTGAAGGTGACGCTCGCGAAGTTTGCATTCGGCTCCTCGCGATACGGATGCAGCCGAGCCAGCAGCTCGTTCACGGCCAGCGAGGCCGCCAACATGTTTACGCTGATCACGGCGGGCCGATGCCCTTGCACGCCTTTGATGTAACCGTCCTTGACCTGACGCGCATGTGCGGCAGGGTCATTGCGGCGCAGACCAGCGGCCGCCACGTCGCTCACCGTGAAGAGCCCACGGCTCATCAGGCTGCTGCGTCCTGGCTGTAAATAGTTGATCGTGCCGCAGACTTCCCGGATTTGTCCCTTGTCCGGCCCGTCGCGCACGGCATCGAGACGCACGCCAATATCGAAGTAGGGAATGTTGTAGTGCGTGGCGATCGTATTCAGAAGGTAACGGCCATCGACTGTATCGACACAGCCGATCAAAATATCGCATTGCGCAATCGCTAGAATCACCTCGGGATGCCACAGGTTCTTGCCGATGGGGATTACCGTGGTGCCCAACCCCATGAGGCGGATCGCATCGGCCTGCACGTCCACCTTAAGTTTTGTGGCAACGACGTCGGCCATCGTCGCGTTGAGGATGCGATTGACGTTGCGATCTTCCATGACGTCGTCATCCACCGGCACGACCACGCCGGTACCGAGGCGAACGACCTGTTCGAGCGTCGGCGAGCCCGTGCCGGATACACCGACGACACCGATGGTGAGTCCGCGCAGCCGCTCAATGGTGCCTTCATCGAAAGCTTGTGCATGCGAGGCGACGAACGCCGGCAGGTCCCGTGCGCCCGCGTTCGCGAACCAGAAATGCAAGTCATCGCCCGCAACCGCGATCAGATGGATGGGCTCTACCGACCCGTCGGCGGCGACGGTGCGACCGAACATCTCGCCTCCGGGCAGCATGACCGCGCTGGCATGAACAAGAGAACCTTCGACCCAGCCGTGCACAGCGGGAAAGAGCCGGGCGTCGGCCGTGTCGTCGGTTTCGGAGAATCGCGGGTAGCCGGTCGGATGGCTATGCACCTTCACGACCGACAGGCCCTTGGCCGCCGCTTCATCGAGGAGATGCGCGATGGCGTCGGTTGGCCACGTCACGCGCTCCGGCGTACGGTCACAGACCTCATACGGCACACCTAACACACGCTGGGCAACGAGCCGGTGGCGACGATCGCCGTCGCGCCGACCGCAAAGGAGGATTGCCACGGCTTCCTCGCCGTCGCCGGGAAACAGATGGCGGCGAAGTTCGGCGTGCTGGTCGCCGCTCAGGGCCAGCGTCACGGGGGTGCTCATTTTCCAAACTCCCTTGAAAGCCATTCTTCGATCAGCGCGACATGCGTGCCGAGATCGTCCTGGCCGGGGATCCAAGGATTCGCGGCCGTGCGATGCCGTGACCAGCGCTGGAAGCTCTTGCCGTCCAAGCCTTGCATGGCCTGCGTTGCGCCGATGACCTTGCCGTCCTTCCGCGCGAGCGGTGGATGGAAGTAGACCATGTCGAGCTGCGTGTTCGGATAGCCTGTCTCCAGCCGGATCGCGGCGGTGACGGTCGCGTGGTTGTAGCCCGCATGCGTCGGGAAATCGTGGATGAGTACCCATTGGGACCCATCCACGACCGCTTCCCACGGCAGGCCGTAGTGTTCGAGAAACTGCCGGTCGCCCGGCAGCAGTTCGAAGGCACGACGGAGCGTCATGCTCAGCCCTCCGTCTGATCGTTGGGCAAGGCCTTGAACTTCTCGACGCCGGGCCGACGCAGGTCGACCTTTTCGTCGAGACCAACCTTCTCAGGACGCTGGCCGGCGAGTTTGACGCGGAGCGTGTAGTCCTTGGCCGGGATGAGGCCGGCCAGGGTTAGGATTGCGCGACCTGTCGGATTCGGCTCGTTGACCACACAGGCCTTGCCGTTGACCTTGATGCGGTAGCCCTTCGACAGGGGCGGCCGCTTGCCCAGCTTGGCGTATTCTTCGAGGTCGACGATGTCGTCGACCACAAGCTCAAGGCCGGGGTCGGCCTCCTTCAATGCACCTTCTGTCATCTTTCAAAACTCCTTTTCGATTGTTGAAACCATCGATTCCGGTTGAAATTGGCGGATTCGTAGCGTATCGTATTGACGAAGTCGTCAATCTGCAGGGCCAAAAAGAAGGCCTCTTGGGCCTGACGATATCGTCAAAAAAGGAGTATACTACTTCGTCATGCCCCCGTCAAGACCAACCCCCAACCCATCTGAAATCTTCCCCGCGCGACTTCGGGCAGCCCGCGAACTCCGTACTCTGAATCAGGAAGAGCTCGCGGATCGCTCGAAGCTGCAAGCATCTGCGATTTCGCATTTTGAGACCGGCAACCGGAAGCCGTCGTTCGATAACCTTCGGCGGCTTGCCGATGCGCTCGGCGTGTCGACTGATTATTTGCTTGGCAGAACCGATGTGGCAGAAGGGTACGCCGCGCCGTCCGACCCGCTGTACCGGGACTTTCAAAAGCTCAACAAGGACAATCGTGACGTCGCCAGCCGTATCATCCGCTCGCTGGGTATTTCGCACGGCAAGGACGAGACATAGTGCCCCGGCACAATCCTTACGCCTTCGCGACCCGCACGGCCGAGAGCTTCGTCAAGGATGAATTGAATATCACGGCGCTTGGCATCGATCCGATTTCGATTGCGAAGCAACACGACATTTTGGTCGAGGCGATGGACGATTGCGAAGACGGCGTGTCCGGCATGCTGATCCATGCCTACGGCAAGTTCGCCATCGCCTACGCCACGCACATCAAGAGTGAAGGGTTTCAGAATTTCAGCGTGGCGCACGAGCTCGGACATTATTTTTTGCCGGGGCATATCGATGCCGTGCTGCCGCCCGGAACGAGTTGCCACCAATCGCGCGCGGGCTTCGTGTCGGACGATCGCTACGAACAGGAAGCCGATCACTTTGCCGCCGGTCTCCTGATGCCGTCCTTTCTCTTCAAGCCGGTCATGGTCAGGCTCGGAGAGAGCCTTGATGCCGCCCAGGAGCTCGCAGCCCTGTGCGGAACGTCGCTCACCGCCACCGCCATTCGCCTGCAAGAGTTGACGGACGAGGCCGTCGCCGTGATCCAGTGCAGCACGAACCGGATCGAATTTTGCTGCATGTCGGAACGCATGCTGGCGCTACGCCCGCGGCGCTGGCCCAAGAAGGGCGACCGCGTTCCGCCCGGCACCGGTGCCTCCTATCTCATGGCCGATCCCGAACGCGTGCTGGCCTCCGAACGCAAAAGCCGTGAGACGGACGGCATGACATGGTTTGGAGGTTTAGAAGACGTTGAGTTGTTCGAGGAGAGCATCGGCCTTGGCCGGTTCGGGCGCACGCTGACCATCCTCACCACGGTCGATGATCTCGCGGACGAGCTAGAAGATGACGACTGCGATGATGGCTGGAACCGGCGCTCGCGCTGATTCTATTCTTGAATCGCAATTCTTCCAGTCCGACTGTTTTTTAAATCATTAATTTAACTTACTTTTCTTAGGCAGTGGAAGAGTTTTAACATTTCACTTGTAAACTCTTCCACCCGGGCTTAGGTTTTTTCCTCGGAAATACAGGTGGAATGGGAATGGCGGACAAGTTTACTCAGATCGCAGGCGATTTCGTCCATTTGGCGCGGCTTGCGCTCACGGGTCGCCCCCAGGACGTGCAGCTTTTGGTGCACCGCGCCGCCAAGCGCTATCGTCCGATGTTGCCCGATATGGCCGAAAGCCTGTCCGCGCTCCTCCAGGAATCCCCGACGCGCGCTTCACCCTTGCGCCGTGCATCCGAAGTACCGCTCCCGGTCGATTCCGACTCGCGGCTCCAGCTTCTCCGCGTCGAGAATCACATCTCCTTCGATCACGAGCTCGTCCTGACGCCGGAGATCGAAGGTAGCCTACGGCAACTCGTGGCCGAGCGCGGCGATCCCAAAGCGCTGCGTGATGCGGGCTTGCACCCGACGCGAACCATCCTGTTCACCGGTCCTCCCGGCGTGGGCAAGACCATGGCCGCGCGCTGGCTTGCCCGCGAACTGAAACGGCCGTTGCTCATTCTCGACCTCGCAGCGGTCATGAGCAGTTTCCTTGGTCGTACCGGCAGCAACCTTCGCCATGTTCTCGACTACGCGAAAAGCATCGAGTGCGTCCTGTTGCTCGACGAACTGGATGCACTCGCCAAGCGGCGCGACGACCGCGGCGAAATTGGCGAACTCAAGCGCCTCGTGACGGTGTTGCTGCAAGAGGTCGACGATTGGCCCGCGACCGGCATCCTCGTCGCGGCTACCAACCATGCCGAACTCCTCGATCCCGCCGTCTGGCGCCGCTTTGAAATGGCGCTCGCGTTCGGCTTGCCTGACACGCCGGCCATCGAAGGCCTCGTGCGTTCCTTGCTCAGCCCTTATTACGACGATGCGGAAAAATGGTCGAAGGTTCTCGGCCTTGCCTTCAAGGGCTCGTCGCACAGCGACATTGAGCGCGCGCTCACGCTTGCGCGCCGCTCTGCGGTCACGACGGGCCAGCCGCTTGAGGACCAGTTGCGCGGCTTGCTGCGCGTCTCGGACGACCTCGATCGCAAGGAAAGAATCCGCTTTGCCAAGGAACTGGAGGCATCCGGCGTCACGTCCCAGCGCGAAGCGCAGCGCATAACCGGGGTCGCGCGCGAAACCATCCGGAAGGCCACGACAACCCAGCCCAAGAAACGGAAGGCGCCTGCATGACGAACTGGCTTCTCGCACGTGGCGAAAGGTTGACGCATAAAGTCGTTATCCGCTCTGGCCCCCCCGGCAAGGAAGCTCCCTATACGTTCGCGCAGGCGCGCGCGCGGTTGCGCCCCATGCTCAGCAACGTCGTTCAGGCCCTCGACGCGCTGCCGGCCGCCGCATGCCCCGGCGATCGCGCAGTCGCTTCGCTAACGATGAACCCGGAATACATCGCCAAGTCCTACTATCCCGACGATCTTCTCCGTTCGGTCGGTTTGACCTCCGTCGGCAGCCGTCCCAAGCGCGTCACGCCCGAGCGTCGCAGCAAGGGCCGGGAGATCGAAGAAGCGCTTACGACGGAAATGTTTCTGGTCGGAACGCGCCGCGCATTCCGCCGCTGGTCCGAAGGCATCAAGGATTGGACGCCGTCGACCGATGGCGCCGAGCAGCTTCCCACCATTGAGGAAGTCTCCGTACCAGCACCGTCCGAAAAGCTGATCCATGTCGAGGATGCCGGACGGAGCGCCGTGTTTGAAGTCGTGCTCCACGCCGACGAGGAGCATGGTGAGGATTTCGTGGTCCCGCAATTTCAAGCCTATCTGAAATCGCTCGGCCTCAAACCACCGCTGGCGAAGCGGTTCTACGCGGGCGGCCTCTGTTTCCTTGAGATCGAAGCGCCGCGCAACAAGATGGAAGCCGTCGCCACGTTCAGCTTCGTGCGTGCGATCCGGCCGATGCCCCCGTTGCGCATGCTGCGCCCCACCATTCGCACCGCCGGCATCAGCGCGGACGTTGCGGTGTTGCCGAAGGAAGGGCCGCTCGACGGGGCCATCCGCGCCGCGATTTTCGATGGCGGTATTCCGGCCAAGCACCCGCTGACCAAGTGGGCGACGCCGATCGATGCCCCCGGCGTCGGTGCGCCGGCGGAACAGCTTTTGCGCCACGGGGTTGGCGTCACGTCGGCCTTCCTCTTCGGGCACCTCCAACCTAACAAGGAGGCGCCCCGTCCGTACGCCGGGGTGCATCATTACCGCGTCATTGATACCGAGCCTGGGCAGAATCCCTATGAGCTTTATGACGTGCTCGACCGCATCCAAGGCGTTCTCACGAGCAAGGAGTATCACTTCATCAATCTCAGCCTCGGGCCCGAATTGCCCGTCGACGACAACGAAGTGCATGCGTGGACCGCTGTGCTCGACGACTTTCTCTCGCACGGCAAATGCCTGGCCGCTGTTGCGGTCGGCAATGGCGGTGAGGGCGATGTGGCCATCGCCGCGAACCGCGTGCAGGTACCCGCCGACTGCGTGAACGCGATGGCGGTTGGCGCAGCCGATAGCCCCGACGCAGCGTGGGCGCGCGCGCCGTACAGCTCCATCGGTCCCGGCCGCAGCCCCGGCCTGATCAAGCCGGACTTGGTGGCTTTTGGCGGTTCGACGGCACGGCCCTTTCTGGTGCTCGACCATAAGGACGCTCCGAAGCTGGAGCCGACCGGCGGAACAAGCTTCGCCGCACCGTCCATCCTGCGGATGGGCACGTGGATTCGCGCGCATCTCGGCCCTTCTCTCAGCCCGCTCGCCATCCGCGCGCTGCTCGTTCACTGTGTGGAACCCTGTGACATTCCGCATGCCGAAGTCGGCTGGGGCCGCGCCGCGCAGCACTTGGCTGATATCGCGGTATGCGACGACGACACGGTGCGTGTGGTCTATGAGGGCACCATCACCGCTTCGAAATATATCCGCGCGCCGATCCCCGTGCCCGACGAACCGCTCGAAGGCATCGTGAAGATCAAGGCCACCTTGTGTTACGCGACCGAAGTCGATCCGCATCATCCCGGCAATTATACACGCGCCGGTCTCGAAGCGACGTTCCGGCCGAGCAAGGACCAATTCCGGCCTGTCAAAGACCCCAAGCGCGACAAAAAGCCCTTGCATGCAAAATCACGGAGCTTCTTCGGCAAGGACCGGCCGACCGTCACTGAGGACGAGCTTCGCCGCGATGCATGGAAGTGGGAGAACTGCCTGCACGCCGAAAATCAGTATCGCGGCCGCTCGCTCAACGCGCCCGCGTTCGACATTCACTACAATGCGCGCGCCGAAGGGCACGATCATTCGAAGTCGCAAGAGCTGAAATACGCGCTCGTGATTTCCGTGAAGGCGCGGCGCATAGCGGACCTCTACGACCGGATCGTGCGCCGCTATCGCGGACAACTCGAAGCGCTTCTTCCCGTGATCGAAATCCCGGTTCGCCTCGACACTGACGACTCCGAGCCTTAAGCGCGCAACAATTCCGCCCTGCACGTCGTATCGCGGGGCGATAGTATCGCGCGGCGCAACCTCATGCGTGCACTGCCCTCCGCGCGAACGTCACGGTGTCACTGCTATAACGACCGTTGACGCGTATCCGTCGCTTTCGTACTGCCGCCGCGGGCGGATCTCAGCTCTTCGCGTCGGACGTCCTGAACACGCGATGCTGGCGTTCACCTTTTGCCACGTGGAAGACGCCAAATCGCCAACCGATTGTGGCCGAGCATGCGGCGGTATGGCACGTTGAAATGCCTTTTTCACATCAAGGCGGCATCGTGCGCCTGCGTCCGTATGCTGCGGACGCTACGCATCGAAGAAAATAAAACCTGATGATAAAGCGAAGAAGGCAACGGCGATCATCGGAGTCTGGTAAGCGCGACGGGAGCCGCCGCACATGCAAACACGGGTCTGTCGCCTTGAACGCGGCGTTTCGAGCGGCGGAGCGTAACCCCGCCTTGCGCCTTTACGTTCTTGCCCAGCTGAGACGCGGCGGACGCGCGTAAGAGATTGCGTTCCCGATTTCGCTTACGGCCGCGCGGCTCGCAGAGTATCGGCCTGAATGGCCGCTTCGCCGGGCGCATGGTGTAGCCAGAGTTCGACGGGTGCCGAAAGCCGAATGATTTGCACGGCCTTTGCTATATGGCCCATGAGCCGCTCGTCGATATCCTCGCCGTAGACGAGGTAGATTGCGCGTTCATAGCCTGCCCGGTTTCGAAACTCGGACAGAGTAAAGAGGTCCTTACATACGCCGTCGCGCACCCCACGCGCCGCCTTCACCTCCATGACTGCATGATTGCCCCGCATGTCTCCCGGTGTATGGACAAGCAGGTCGGGTTTGTGGCCGGCGAGGCCAAGCTCCGTCAGGATGGGGTGCGCTATCTTGTCGACTTCACCGTTCAGCCAGAACTGGCATCCGCGCGGCCAGCGCAGCCGCATCTGGTGATAGAGCTCATAGCAATAGACACGCTCGCGGTATACGGGATCACCGCCGTGGATGCTCAAGCGAAAATAGCCAAGTTCAATGGCCGCGGTTGACGCTGCCAAAACATCCGAGAGTTCTCGCATCTTACCCCTCCACCTCAAACCTAATGGAGGACAGCGGGGCAATAAAGTTAAAGTGTTCATGCCTCCTTTGCGGGACGTGTGGCGTGCTCCTGAGTTGGCACGTAGCGCCACTGTCTTGCGCGCCCGCACAAAGCGGGCCGGGCTCTCGTAAACCGAGCCGCAAGCGCGTCTCGGCCTTCCGGCTTCGATCCCTCGCGCCAGGAATAAGGCAGCGCTGTCGCGTGACGTTGTTTTCCAAGAGGGCTTAGGGGCTCCGCCCCGTCGCGCGCGCAAGGCATCCACGCACACCGCGCCGCATCCGCACGTCTCCCGATGACCTTTCCTCCGCTTCGCGTCGGCATCGGGACCCTCGTGCGGACCCTCGGCGCGTTGCGCGCGGACCCTCCTTGCACTTGCGCACCCCGGTCTCGCCGACGGGCAGGGCTGCAGCGGCAGCTGCAGCCCGCAAGAGCAAGGGAAGATCATGAAACGAGATATTTACGCCGAGATCACCGGCAAAATCGTCCAGCAGCTTGAGCAGGGGGTGCGCCCTTGGCTCAAGCCAAGGAGCGCCGGGCACATGGCCGGGCATGTCGTCTTGCCGCTGCGGCACAACGGCGTTGCCTATCGCGGCGTGAATGTCATTGCGTTGTGGATGCAGGCGGCTGCGATGGGCTATCGCGCCCCGCGCTGGATGACCTTCAAGCAAGCCCTCGACCTCGGCGGAGCCGTTCGCAAAGGCGAGAAGGGCACGCTCACCGTCTTCGCTAGCACGCTGACCCGCGCAGAGACCAACGAAGCGACCCCATGAGGATGTGCCGAAGACCAAAGCGGGTATTCGGACCATTCCGCTAGGCGAGGCCGTCATCGTTGCGCTGCGGAATTGGCGAAAGCTGACACGCTTTTCTAACGCGGACGATCTCGTATTTCCCAACTACCTCGGCACTTATTGGGATCACGATGGAATGGTCAAATCGAAGTGGAAGCCGCTGTTCAAAAGGCTGGCAGACCGGTGGGAGGAAGAACGCCGGAACGAACAGCTTGCGTACTTCAACTGGCATGCGCTGCGGCACTTTGCGATTTCATGCTGGATCGACGCCGGGCTCCCGCCCAAGACCGTTCAGACCTTCGCGGGGCATGCCAGCCTGCAGATTACCATGGACCGTTACGGGCATCTCTTCCGTTCGGAACGCCACAACGAGGCCATGGACGCAATTGCCGAAGGCATCAAGAGCGATCGGCCCTCTGAGCGGTTTAAAAACCAGAACCGGAAGTGGTCGGATTTCGGCCCGAAGTAGGCCTATAACGCATTGAAATAACAGAAGCCATTGATAAATATATGGAACTTATTGAAATCTGTCGGGTTTTTGCATATATTGGATGTCGGGTTTTTGTAAAGGAGGCCCATCATGCCTCAGAAGCATACGTTGCGTCAGAAGATTGAAGAGCGGATCGCCCGCAAAGAGGGCGAGGACGTGTTTCTGACGCGCGAGTTCAAACAGCTGGGCGGCGAGGATCAGGTGTTGCGCGCCCTTCGAACGTTGGTTGAGGAAGGGCAGCTCGTAAGGCTGGGTTACGGTGTCTATGGCCGAGCCTCGCGGTCACGCCTAAGCGGCCGGCCGGTGCTTCGGAGCGCCGAAGGTTTTTCCGGTGCCGTGCGCCAGGCGCTCGACAAGCTTGGCGTCGAATGGGAGCCGACGAAGGCGGAGCGCGCCTACAACGAGGGCCGTTCCACGCAAGTTCCGGTGAACCCGGTTGTGCGAGTGAAAGGCCGCTTCTCACGCCATCTTCGCTACAACAACGCGGAGTTGGTGCTTGAAAGATAAGCCCACGCTCGATGAGCTTTTGGAAGTGCAGGAGTATTTCGGCCTGCCGAATCCGGGGCTTGTCGAAAAGGACTGGTATGTCGTTCGGGCATTAGCCGCCATCGCTGCCGTCGATCCCGGCGACTTTCGCCTTGTGTTCGGCGGCGGCACCGCCCTCAGCCGTGCTTACAAGCTTACCAAGAGGATGTCGGAAGACGTTGATCTGAAGATTGTCTGCAAGACCAATCCCTCGCGCGGGGCGCTACGGAAGTTGCGGACGGACATCACCGATGCGCTTCTCAAGGCGGGCTTCGAGTTCGACCCGGAGAACGAGAAGCACCGCATCACGATGTATGCAGGCCACTACACCAAGTACATGTTGCCCTACAAACCGTTGGCGCAGGGCAAAGGATTGCGCCCCGATGTGCAGATCGAAACGTCTGTATGGCCGCTTCGTCGTGATGCTGTCGACAAGCCGGTAATTTCATTTGTCGCGGAAGCCTATGGGCGTGAAGCCGAGCTTCCAAAGATTGAGTGTTCGTCCATTCTTGAGACTGCCGCGGAAAAAGTAGTCGCGCTGACGTGGCGGGCAGGGTCCGAGCTGGCAGGGTTGCGTGACCACCGCGATCCCACACTTGTTCGCCATATTTATGATCTTCACATGACCCGCGATCAGTATGATGCCGAGAAAGCAGCAATATTGGCGCATGAAGTGATGAAGGCTGACGCAAAGGCGCGTGGAAATAGGTTTCCGGCATGGGAGAAAGACCCGCTGGGCGAAACCCTCAAAGCTATCGAGGGGATTCCGAAGGATAAGGTGTTCGTTGACGGCTATGCCGAGTTTCAGCGCGATATGGTCTATGGCGACAAGCCAGATTTCGAAACCGCGATGGGATCACTCAATACGCTTGCTGATCATCTTAAAAAGCTGCGGTGATCGTCTATGAACACCGTGCCTTTCACGCGGCCAACGATTATCGCGGCTGTCGCTTTCTTAAACGAGAAGCTCAATCAGGCCGAGTTCAATCACTTGATTTTGCGGATCGGACTCGAAAACGAGATTTCCTCGAACACCGCCATTAGCGTTGCCAAGAAAGCAGACCTTTTGGGACGTATCGTCGTACAGCGTCCGGCGGATCAGGTCGATACGCTCGAAGGCAGCCTTTCACTGGCTGAAGCGGTCGTCCGAGAGGCTGTTCGGCTAACGAAGCCAGAGTCCGTCCAAGAATCCGAAGCGGCCTTCGTGCGCGGGCTGGCGCGCGATGGATACGTGATTTCCTTCGCTGACGATGAGCGGCCACACCTGCGGGCCGCGTTACCGTCGGAATTGGGCTTGCCCGAGATTGATGACGAAGTGCACCAACTGTTGAAGCATTTTGCCTTCCAGGAGCCGCTTGGGCATCTGGGCCAGGGCATTGAGGCTCATGCAAGGGGCGACTGGGCTGCCGCCAACGCCCAGTTCCGCACCTTCCTTGAAAGTCTGTTTGATGACATCGCACGGTACTGTGAGGGCTCCGACAAAACAGACGCTCTCAATTCTGAAGGCCGCCGACAGCTACTAGCCAAGATCGGCTTCCTGGCCGAAGACCGGAACGAGTGGACCCAAGACGGCAAGAATTACATCAATGGCCTGTTCAAAATGCTGCATACAGACGGTTCCCATCCCGGCCTTTCCGACGAGGATCACAGTACCTTCCGTTTGCATGTTGTGCTGGTGACCGCCCGAACATTCCTGCGGCGGCTCTACTTTCAAAAATGAGATTCGCTTTTGTCCGGGGGACCGAAATCCAATCCGCACTGGCACAAAACTGGCACAAAATCGATCTTTGCCGACCGGGTTTACAAACCCGTCTTGGCCAACTATCTGAAATGTCACGGAACATCGATTGTCGCGGGGTGGAGCAGCCCGGTAGCTCGTCAGGCTCATAACCTGAAGGTCGATCAGTGAGCTCCCTCAAATAGCCAAATTTGAGGAGGGGCCGTGCGACTCGGACCTCAATGGTCGGCGAATATTTCATAATGAATCTCATGCGCGATTAGAAAACCGTTCCAACGCAGTGATCGTTTGGTAATTAATGTTAGCCTCGCGTTGGTAGATTTCCTTTTTCAGATAGCCTAGCTCCGCATCAGACTTGTCTGCGTCGATATCGACGAACCATGACTTCGGGCGTCCGTCCGTGCCATCATTCCAGCGATAGCCGCGAGCTTTCAACAAGTCCTTGAGGTCGAAAGGTGAGCCCTGAGCCCAGATGCGCACCGTTGTTCGGCGCGCGGATGCTAGCAATTCACTGAACACCGACCGGGCTGTTTCAGACAGTGAATACGCAAGAATCTCGACAAGGGCGTGGCAATCGTCAATGGCGCGATGAGCATTATGAAAATATCCAATATCGGCCAAAAGGTAACTGAGTTTGGCGCCGCTAAAACCGAGCTTGCGCCAATCGATTTCTGTCTGGGTGCAGGCCCAGTTTTTGTGTTCGAAGACTGGAGACAGCCTCTCAGCAAACCTCCTGTCAAACGCCGCATTGTGCGCGATAATGATGCTGGCGTCGGCGACGAACGCTTCCAGCGCATCCTTGTCGATCTTGTGCCCGGCTACCATCTCATTGGTGATGCCGGTCAGTTCAGTGATCGCATGCGGGATCGGATTCGTCGGCTCGTTGTAAGCCTGGAAGATCTCCACCACGCCCTCGATCGCGTCGATGGGTGAGTACCGGAACTTGATCATCGCTATCTCGATGATCTCCTCCTTGGCCGGATCAAGACCGGTGGTCTCGACGTCGAGAACGATGCCGATCTTGCCGGTGTATCCGGCCGCCGTTGGCGTTGGGTCTCGGGGGATCAGACGACGAAGGACTTTGTAGTCGCCGGTGGCCTCAAGGTGCCGCGCCAGGCTTTCGGCGTCCCCGCCGAACTTCGATTGAGCGATCGCGGATTGCGCGTGCATGTTCATGGCAGCCTTCTATGCCTGATTCTTGGGAGCGGAACTGTGAGGGATTGCGCCTGCGGCAGCCGGATCGTCGATCGGTGCATCGGGGGATTCGAAGGGAGGCGCTGTGGGCGCCATCGCGACGCGCTGAGCCTCTAACGGCGAATGAACCAGGATCGCGTGGATCTCTGCTCGGTCGAGATAGCCAGTCGAAAATAATGCGGCGGCAAGCGCCTCGTGGGCGAGCTGGTTCTGCCTAAGCAGCGAAAGGGCCACCTTGTAGGCGCGATCGATGGTGCCGGTGACCGTTGAGCGCAATGAATCGAGGAACATCAGGTCGCGGCCGCTAGAGCCGTCGGGGATCCGAATCAGGCCGAAGGTGCCGAGGCCGTAGTCGGTCTCCAGACGGGTCGCCAGCGCGGTCGCGCGGCCGAGATCGCTTTCCTCGCTGCCGCCGGCGCCTGCGGTCACTTCGCCGAAAGTCAGCTCCTCGGCGGCGCGCCCGGCAAGAAGGGCAACAAGATGCTTATCCAGGTACGCCCGCGTGATAGCGCGCATCTCGCCGAGGTCGGGCTCGGCAAAGCCGCCGGTGCCGGAGATCGCGATAGCTTTGGGCTCCCCGATACCGAGCGCGAGGAGGGCGACGGCATGGCCGGCCTCGTGAACGGCGATACGCCGGCGCACGTCAGCGGGCCATTCGGGCTCGCTGCCGCGCACGGCGGCGAGAAGGTCGTGGAGGGCGACGGGATGACCGGCGCGGCGAGCGCGACGACGGGCCTCGCGCACATAGCGCTCGATATCGGCGCCGGTGCTGCCCCGGGCGGCGAGGGCGATGTCGCGCAGATCGGCACCGGCCAGATCGGCGCCGAGGTGGGAGCGGAGGATGCCGATGAGCGACGATATTTCCGGTAACGGGATTGCGATATGACGGTCGAGACGGCCCGAGCGTACCAAGGCCGGGTCGAGCCGAGTCGGGTCGTTGCAGGCAGCGATCACGATGACGCCTTCGCGCCGCTCGAACCCGTCCATGCATTCCAGTAAGGTATTGGTTATGGCCATCCACCAATCGTCGTTCCACTTGCCCGTGCCGCGCGCCGGAATCGTATCGATTTCATCGATGAATAGGATGGAAGGGGCCTGAGCCTGAGCTTCGGAGAAAGCCTTTCGGATGGCCTGAGTCACGTGCCCTAAATGGCCCTCGCGGTGGCTCTGCCATTGTGCATAACTGGTGGCGACGAAATGGACATTGGCCTCTCGCGCCAAAGCCCGTGCGAAGAAAGTCTTGCCGGTGCCGGGCAACCCCGTCAGGAGGCAGCCTTTGTCGACTTCGTCCCAGGTCAACCTGCCGGCGTCGTAATCCTTCAGATCTTCAATAAGTGCGAGCCCCCACGCTTTGGCGGCGCCAAGACCGTGCATTTCTGAGAGAAGCGGTCCGTCCTCGATACTCCGGTCACCGTCGGCGGCAAGATGCCGGAGACGTTTCAATGACCGTTCGGCGCCAAGGTCGGCGCGGACGGCAATATTGAGAGCTTCCAGTGTGGTGGCTTTGGCGAGGCTGTCCTCGACCGGGCCGGGATGGCGGCCGGTGATCGCCTCAATAACTGAGCCGATGACAGCGCCGTCCAGCGGGCCGAGGACGATGCGGTGTTCGGCCATGCGAACCAGATGCGAAGGAAGCCGGCGATCGGGTTCGGCGGCAATGCCGATGATTGCACAGCGCTTTTGAACCGCGGCGGCGAATTCGGCGTTGCCGTCTTTCGTCGCCCTTTTAGATCTCTCTTCCTCGTGCCGGACGAATAATGCCACCGTCTGCGGCGCCGCGATTGCAGTTGCCCGGAGGGACAAACCATACCCGTCGAGCACGGATGCACCGGGGTCGATCACGTGCTGCTTCAAGAGCCGCTCGAAAAACCCGACATATTCCTCACCCGGGACTTCGACGATGGCCACCGTGTCGCGGTCTTGGAGCTTGGCCAGCGCATCGCGGTGACGGTCGAGAGCTTGCCCGAGCAGAATAGCGACGCCGGCCTCGTCCGGCCGTACGATGCCGCCCGTCTGGCTGTCGGTGTCTTCTTCAGTATCCTCAAATCTCAATCGATATTGATCGTGCTCGCCGGTATCGTCGGACGGCTGCGTCCGGAGGCTGAGTAATGAGCTGCCACGGGAACGCAGAGCGTCGACCAGGACGTCGGCCAGAGGTCTAAGCGACGATGCGAGCATGTGCACACGCGTCATGAAGGGATCTCCACGACCAAGGTCGGATCGAACCGCGGGTTCTCCGTTCCATACCCATGGGGATTGCAGACGACCCGGGTGCTGCCGGCGTAGTAGTCGAAATTTTCATGAACGTGACCATGCACCCACAGGTCGGGGCGGCGCGCCTCGATCAGCGGCGTCAGGTCAGACACATAAGCTGCGCTCAGAAGGGCGGATTTGTAACGGGAGTGGACCGAATTCGGGTGAGGGGCGTGGTGGGTGATCACGACTGTGGCGCCGTCAAACGGTGTCGCCAACGTCGCCTCTATGAAGGCGCGCGAGCGCTTGTGCAGCGGCAGCGCCTCCTGCGGTCGGAACCGCCGCCAGGGCTCCTTCGACCACTTGATCCTTTTGTGGTCATTTAGCCCATTGGCGGCGACGAGCATCGCGCGCGGCAGATTGTGCATGCCGAATAAGGCATAGTCGGTCCACAGGCTCGCACCGACGAACCGCACTTTGCCCAAGGTGACGGTGTCGTTCTCTAATAGGTGGACACCGTAAAGCGGCGCGATGGACCGCGCTTGCGCGAGTTCCTCGCTCCAGCATCGGCGATAAAACTCGTGATTGCCAAGCACCGAGATTATGGGAATCTGCATCGGCACGATCAGACGCAGCCTGGCAAAGCCTTGCTCGGCGCCTTCGCAGACGTCGCCGGCCACGACCACGGCGTCGACATCCGGCGACACGGTGATGGACCGTGGCGCCGCGACGTCAGCATGGAGATCGGAAAATATCTGGAGCCGCATGTCAGACCCCGCCGTCCGAGCGTGCGGGAAGGTTGCTGACCTTGTCGATATTCGTTGCGGCGGTCGGGTTCCCAGTCTTCGCCGGCGGGTTGAGCCATGAGGCGATCAAGTCATCTCTAACGGCAGGGCCGCCTGTGCGCTTGATCATTGTCGCCAACATCAGGATGGCGGACATGTCGCCCGACAGGGCCGCGAGCAGCACCGCCGACATCACCAGATCGATGATGGGCGCGGTGGTGCCGCGCCGCCGTGCAACTCGCAAGGCAACCCCGATCGCGGCGGCTGGATCGCCCTTGGCGGCCTCGCACCAGTGCGGTTCATTCAGGAACGAAATGCCCGACAAAGCTCTGCGGATGACGCAGACGTGGAGAGGGGAAAACACATCCGCCGGCAACCGCCGCCACCAATGGAGCGGCGGTATAGGGGAAAGAGCGCCGGGGCCACAGGAGCCCTCGCGCTCGGACGGGGGCATTTCGCGCGGCCCGGTCCGGTCCGGGCGGTGCCGGTGGTGAGAACCGTTATTGAAATCGCTACGCATGACACAGACTCCGCCCGTGGCGTGACAAGCACGCAGGCTGGGCATGAAAGGAAAAATGCCGGGGCGCCCTGAGCGCCGCTCCGGATGTTAGTGCGGCGGCCGCGCTCCTTCGGCGGCCCCCATGTGGCCCGCCGGTTTGCGCCGGTGAGTCGCGTGATCCGGCCCGGTGAGGGGTGCCCTCAAGCTATTCAAGACCGCCGGATCCATGGTCGGACACTCGGTCGGCTTGGCCGACATCCGTCCGGGGCTGCCGGCTGGCCTTACGTCGCTGCTGTCATGCGTCGGCAGGCTCGCAAGGAACGGCCCAAACAGCCGCGGCAACGCGGCCTTGAGTTCATCCTGCAGGGCCGCCGTCATGGCGTCGACGGTCGCCACCACCGGCACGCCGAAGTGGTCGTCGAGTTGATCTTTCGACAGAGTGAATTCCGCCGTGAAGCCGGAGCTACCGTAGTAATCGATGACGCCGCTGGTGACCGTCTCCATCCGGCCGTAGCCGGCCTGACCGACATAGGAAGCCAGAACCAGGCGCGCCGCGCGCAGCTTATGGATCGACTGCCGGCGCTTGCCGTGCTCCGTCGCGCCGTTGCCGCGCTTGATCTCGTACGCGCCCGCCCACTGAGCCTCAGGGTCGACAACGACCAGATCGACGTTCACGATACCCTCAGCTTCCGAATCGGCCGATAGCCTGATCTTGGCCAAGGCCTGGTCGGAATTGTTGGCGTTCAACAATTGCGCGGCTCCCTTGGTAACCGGGAGCGCGACGTTGGTGAGAACCACGAAGCGGTCACTTTGGATGAGAGCGCCAGCGATGCCCAACTCGATGAGGCCGCCATGCCGCTTCACAACACTGGCGAGGGTCGAGACCGCCCGCGACAGATCGGGACCCATCACAGGGTCTTGGGGGAAGTCGCCGGCCAGTGCCCCTGCCACCACGTCGCGAGCGGCGCGGACCAGCGCTGTATGAGAAACGTCGGTCAAACCAAGATGTTTAGCCATGGGATTGCGGCCTCCTCGCCGCGGGAACATTGTTGCCTAGGCTCTAAAAGTAGCACAAAACCGCACATGTACGGTAAAAAAGCACAATTATGATTAATGAAAGGCAATGCCGTGCGGCGCGCGCCTGGCTCGGCCTATCTCAGGAAGAGCTTGCGGAAATCTCGAAAGTATCGGCACGAACGATCGCTCACTTCGAAGCCGGCAATCGCGTCCCCCATGACCGTACGCTCCGCGACCTCCAGGTCGCCCTCGAGGAAATGGGCATCGAATTTCTTTTCGAAGGTAACAAGGGTGTGGGTGTTCGCCTCCGCCTCGCGGAACCAACTCAACCAGCGAAGCAGCGCACCAAAGAGTAAGACAGGTTTGTCAACAGGGGGGCGGCTAGCGAGAGCGGCAGGCACTCAAAGGCCCTGTTGACAGCGGCATTGATCCGTGTGGCCTCTCTCATCTTTGAAATAAGTCTCCCTTCACGGCGATCCAAACGAACCCGCCACAGCCAGTTCATCAGACGCCGAATTTTCCGGCGAACATATTTCTGCGCCGCGACCGTTTCTTGGCGCCACAAAAATACCTTTATAAAGCCACTTTGCGTTTGCCAGCCCGCATCCGAAGCTCGTCCCCGATGGAACGAACTCCGATGCCGTCTGCCGCCTCTTCAAACGAATTCGGCGAACATGCCTTAAGCGGATGCCACGCTCACGGTTTGGTTCGAAACCAAATCGCTAAGAAATTTGAGTGCCGCTTGGACCGCTTTGCTCTTGCCGGACGGCATGGTGTTCTTCCGCGCACAACACGGACCGCATGCGTCCGAAAATAACGAGGTGTACCATGCAAGACGTCCAAAAACAGCACGTGGCTATCGAGCAAGGTGATGCGGTCGTCGCGGCGCGCGCGCTCATCGCGAAGTTGCCTGAACGCAAATGCGCGACGTCAACTCACCAACTTTATGTCAGGACTTTTTATCGGATGTGGTATGAGCCGGAGATCGACGCCATTCGACCAGGGATCGCGCGAGACACTTATCAGGTCAGAAGGGCCGCTCTTCATTACGGAGCACGTCGCCTTATTTCGTCGGTTCTCAAAAAGCTCGATGAATTGTCAGCGTCGTACGAAGCGGACCGCGATCCCCAGCGCTTGCAGGAGTATCAAACCGTCGTCTTGGTGCTGGAAAACATGGTGCGGCGTCTGACGCCGGCCATCGACCGGGATCCGCCTCTTTGGGATGACAAGGCAGATTTTAGCCAGGCGTCTCGTTGGAAGGCGGAATCTGGCTGCACGAAGGCGCGCGGTGCCGGCAGCAAGAAACACGTCCTGCCGAAGCTTCCCAGGAACTGGATCTCGCGGTTCTGGGGACATGTGCCAACGGGCCACAAGTACCGAGACGCCATAGCAGTTTTGTCGATCTCGCCAGCCCGTGTGGGGGAGGTTGTGCCAGGTGATCGGCCGTCTGGCTTTTCGGACGGCGTACATGTCGCGCTAGATGGAGAAGGCCTTCTCACCCTCACTCATGCGCCGCAGAAAACTAGGGGTGGAAAGTACGGCATGGAATTCGCTGGCGTTAAAGTTGATCCGGAGGCCGAAGGGCCGACCGCACAGTACTTGGCGGAAAGATGCCGAGAAGAGGGCGGCGCGCTTATCGTGGCCGTCCAATCTCCCGCTGCGCTCAGCAAGGCTATCAAGCGAATTGGTTGCCGAGCATTTCCGGACGGTCCCGCGATCACGCCCAATGTACTTCGAAGCCAGCGAATCGCAGACGCCAAGGTGGCTTTTGGCGCCGGCGAAAAGGTCGCACAGGCCGCAGGCCAATGCACAGATCGGACGCAATCGAAGTACGGAAACGTGACACATGGTAGCCGAAGTGGCTTGCGGGACGCATTCAGCAGCCGCACGCCAAAGCTTGTTGCAGTGGCCCGTGCCCGCGATATAAGTAGCTTGCGAAAGAACTCTTTGACTTCAGTGATCTGAGGCCGCCAAACTGGACCGTTTTTGGTTAGAGTCTCCGGCGTCGGTTTCCCGGCTGGGAGGACTGAGCCATGAAGGCATCGCGTTTTTCGGAGGCCCGGAAGGCCTTCATCCTCAAGCAAGGTGCGGACGGCATGCCGGTGGCGGATATCTGCCGCAAGGCGGGCATGAGCCAGGCCACCTACTTCAACTGGAAGAAAAAATACGACGGCCTGCTGACGAGCGAGATGCGGCGACTGAAGCAGCTTGAGGACGAGAACAACAAGCTGAAGCGGATCGTCGCCGATTTGTCGCTTGACAAGGAGATGCTGCAGGACGCACTCCGCCGAAAAATATGAAGCCAGTCCGGAAGCGCAAGCTGGTTGACGAGATGCGCGGCGACTGGGACGTGTCGATCCGAAGAGCGTGTTGCGTGTTCGAGGTCGACACCTCCACCTATCACTACAAGTCTCGTCGCCCCGGACAGGCTCGCCTTGAAAAACGGATCAGGGAGATCTGCCAGACGCGTGTGCGCTACGGCTACCGGAGGATTCACGTCTTGCTCAGGCGCGAAGGCTGCCGCCACGGCCAGAACAAGACACGGCGCATCTACCGCGAATTGGGCCTGCAATTACGCAACAAGACGCCGAAGCGTCGGGTCAAGGCCAAGCTGCGAGACGACTGCCGGCCGGCGACGCGATCGAACGAGACCTGGGCGATGGATTTCGTCCACGATCAACTCGCCACCGGTCGCAAGCTTCGTGTGTTCACCATCGTAGACACGTTCTCGCGGTTCTCGCCGGCACTGGAGCCGCGCTTCACATTCCGCGGTGCCGATGTCGTCGATGTGCTGGAAAGGGTCGGTCGGCAAGTCGGATTGCCGGCGACGATCCGGGTCGATCAAGGCACTGAGTTCGTATCTCGCGATCTGGATCTGTGGGCCTACCAGCGTGGTCACGCTTGACTTCTCTAGGCCTGGAAGCCGACTGATAATGCCTTCATCGAAGCCTTCAACGGCCGCTTCCGCGCTGAATGTCTGAACACACATTGGTTCCTGAGCCTTGCAGACGCCCAGAAAAAGTTGGAGGATTGGCGCAAGTACTACAACGACGAGCGCCCGCACGGCGCTATCGGCCAAAAGCCGCTCCATGACGAAGTAGAACGACCGCCACCCGCTCGCCGCCGTCTCAAATGCGCGCGAATAGCCGCTCGTAGAGGAAGCCCTAGAGATCGGTAGGCGAGCCGAGGCCGCCGTGAAACGGTCTTCAGCAGTATGACAATCCGCCAAGGGATTAGATCGAGCTTTTTCCTCCGACCGTGCAAAGATCGTTTGGCCGCAAGAAATCGAAATCGCAGCCTTCGTCGGCCTGCAGCACGGTCTGCAAATAGAGCTTGAGGAAGCCGCGGTCGGCGGCGATATTGGGAATACGCAGATTGCGCTGGCGCCGCGCAAGTTCGTCGGCGTCGACCAGCATGTCGATCCGCCCTTCGGCGACGGAAAGACGAACTTGATCGCCATTTTCTAACAGCGCCAGCGGGCCGCCGGCGGCCGATTCCGGACAGGTGTGCAGGACGATTGTTCCGAACGCGGTGCCACTCATGCGAGCATCCGACAGCCGCACCATGTCGCGGACGCCTTGTCTGGCCAGCTTTTTCGGGATTGGGAAGTAGCCGGCCTCCGGCATGCCCGGGGCCCCCTTGGGCCCGGCATTGCGCAGGACCAGCACGTCGGTTGCGGCAACGTCCAGATCATCGGCATCGAGCCGGCGGTCGAGATCCGCCAGTGTCTCAAAAATCACGGCGCGGCCGGTGTGCTCCATCAGCGTCGGGCTCGCCGCCGACTGCTTGATGATGGCGCCGCGCGGCGCCAGGTTGCCACGCAGGACGCGGATCGACCCCTTGGGGTAGATCGGATTGTCGCGCGTCTTGATGACGTCCTGATCCTTCCAGAACCGCGCCTCGCCGAGTTCCTCACCCAAGGTGCGGCCGCTGACGGTCAGACACTCGAGATCGAGGTCGTCCTGCAATTGCTTGAGTACCGGGGCGAGGCCGCCGGCATGAAACAGGTCTTCCATATAATGCTGTCCGCTCGGCTTGAGGTCGACCAGCACCGGCGTCTCCTGACCGAGCGCGTCGAAATCATCGAGATTGAGCGCGAGACCCATGCGGCCGGCGATGGCCGCCATATGCACCAGGGCGTTGGTCGAACCGCCGATGGCCTGAATGACGCGCAGCGCGTTGTCGAACGCTGCCGGCGTCATGATCTTGTCCGGCGTCAATTGTTCGGTGCCAAGAGCAACGGCGCGGGCCCCTGTTTTTTCGGCGTGCCGCAGACGGTCGGCGTGGACCGCGGGGATGGCGCCGCCGCCGGGCAGCATCATGCCCAGGGCTTCTGCGGCGAGCGCCATGGTGCTGGCCGTGCCCATGACCATGCATGTGCCCGAGGTCGGCGCCAGATTGCCGTTGATCTCGGCGATTTCGGCGTCGCCGAGTTCGCCGGCGCGATACGCCCCCCACAGACGCCGGCAATCGGTGCAGGCGCCGAGGCGCTCGCCGTTGTGCCGGCCGGTCGACATCGCGCCGGTGACGGTGAGGATGGCGGGCTTGCCGGCGCTGGCCGCCGCCATCAGAAGTGCCGGCACGGTCTTGTCGCAGCCGCCGATGAGGACCACCGCATCCATCGGCTGCGCCCGGATCATTTCCTCGGCGTCGATGGCCATGAGGTTGCGAAGGAACATGCTGGTGGGATGGGCGAAGGACTCGTGGATCGAGATCACGGGGAAGTCGATTGGCAGACCACCCGACAGCATGACGCCGCGTTTCACGGCCTCGATGATTTCCGGCACGTTGCGGTGGCAGGCGTTGTACCCGCTATAGGTGTTGACGATGCCGACGATCGGCTTGTCCAGCGCTTCGTCGGAATAGCCCATCGCCTTGATGAAGGCCTTGCGGAGAAAAAGCGAGAACTGCGGATCTCCGTAATTGGTCAGTCCCGCGCTGAGGCCTGTCGGTCGATTTCCGTGCATTCGTGGGTTCGGTTCTTGGCGAGGGGGCTTGTATTGTTAACCTGTATGGTTGTACGATAAGCGCATAGGCGTCGCTAAGCAAGATGGGATCGAACGTTTTATGCCGATAGTGCACTTCATTCTGCCGGATCAGACGCAGATGACGGTCGACGCCGCGGACGGTTATTCGCTGATGGAAATCGCCCGCGAGAAGGACGTGCCGGGCATCGTCGCCGAATGCGGCGGCGGCGCTATTTGTTCGACCTGCCATGTCCATGTGCTGGAGAAATGGCTGCCGGTGGTCGGGCCGGCGTCGGATACTGAAGACATGCTGCTGGACTTGGCGCCGGGACGCGACGCGACGAGCCGGCTGAGCTGCCAAATCATGCTCGACGCCACCATGAACGATCTGACGGTGCGCGTTCCCGAGAAGCAAGCGCAGTGACATTGGGAGATCAGGCGTGGAACCTCTTAACCTTGCGTCCTTGCAGCCCGGCATCGCCATTCGCCTCAAGGACGGTTCGGTGAAGGTCATCGTCGAAAACCCGGGCGACGGCACCTGGTTGTTTTGTCGCCCGCTCGGCAATGACGATGCGCCGGAGGAGCCAATTTTCGCCCAGGATGTGATCGGTTTGGCGGAGAGCACGGGCTGATGTCGGTGACCGGATCGGGCCTCTTCAGAAGGTACGCACGATGATAGCGACAACGGCAGCGCGGTTGCTTGCACCGACGTCGAATTTGACCGAACGGGTCGCGGCCTCGATGCGCGATGATATCATGCAGGGCCGTTTCAAGCTCGGCCAATTACTGCCGTCGGAAGGCGCGATGGCGACGTCGTTCGGTGTCAGCCGCACGGTGATGCGCGAGGCGATCTCGCGGCTCAAGGCCGAAGGTCTCGTCTCGACGCGGCAGGGGCTCGGCGTGTTCGTTGCGGCGGCGCGGCCGCCCCAGGTTTTCCGCATCGATCCGTCGACTTATGGCGACGTCGAGGAAGTGCTGCGCATCGTCGAGCTGCGCATGGGCTTTGAAGCCGAGGCAGCGGCGCTGGCCGCGGTGCGGCGCACGACGGCCGACCTCAAGAATCTGCGCCAGGCGATCGAGGCCATGGCGGCGGCGATCGATCTGAGCGATCTCGAGGGCGGCGTCGCCGCCGACGTCGAGTTTCATGGCGCCATCTGCGAGGCGACGCACAGCCGGTATTACCCGGCGCTGTTCAGTTCGCTCGGCGAATTCCTGCGGGAGAATATTGCGCTTTCGCGCGACAATTCCTCGCGCCATCACCGGGCGGCGCAATCGCAATCCGAGCATCGGGCGATTTTCAAGGCGATCCAGGCGCGCGATCCGGAAGAGGCGCGCAGCGCCGTGCGCAGCCATCTGGAAAACACCGCGCTGCGTTTGAATGAATACGCCGAGCTGACGAGCGGCTCGACGAAGAAGCCGCAAGCCGGCGGCAAACGCCAAAAGCGCACCGATCCCTGAGGATTCCAAACTGAGTTGCGAGGCTACGTCATGGATATCCGTTCGCTGGTCGATCTCGAGCAAGGTACTATCAGTCGCGAGCTCTTCGTGAACGAAGAGCTTTTCAAGCGCGAGATGGAGCAGATATTCTCCCGCGCCTGGCTTTGCGTCGGGCACGAGGATATGATCCAGAAGCCGGACGATTACATCGTCTCTCGCATGGGCGGTGACTCGGTCATCCTGACGCGCGACCGGCAGGGCGCGATCCAAGTCCTGCTCAATACCTGCATGCATCGCGGCATGAAGCTGTGCCGCTACGATCAGGGCAATACGCGCGCCTTTACCTGCCCCTATCACGGCTGGAGCTATTCGACCGACGGTCGCCTCGTCGAAATTCCGGGCGAACTCGTCGGCGTGCCCGGCTTCAAGGACTATTACCGCGAGAAACTCGACAAGAAGGCCTGGGGCTTGGTGCGCTGCCCCAACGTGATCAACTATCGCGGTTTGATCTGGGCGAACTGGGATCCGCAGGCGCCGTCGTTCCAGGAATATATCGGCGACTTCAGCCACTATCTCAACGCCGCCCTCGATCACCGCGACGGCCGCGAAGGCGGTTCGGAGATGATCGGCGGCATTCAGAAATGGCGCGTGCCGTGCAACTGGAAATTCGTTTCCGAAAACTTCATCGGCGACATGTATCACGACATCAGCCACCGTTCCGTCGACCTCGTCGGCATCGGGCCGGGCGGCAAGGGTCGCCGCGACGCGTCGCGCACGCGCACCACGGTTTCTTTCGACGCCCTCGGTCACGGCGCCATCGGCGAGTTGCCGTATCATCAGGAGGCCGATTACGTTTCGGCCTACAAGCTGTTTCCGGAGGTCGAAGCCTATTACCGCAGCGTCTTCGAAGCGCGTGTCAAGAACCTCGGCGACCGCATGCGCGTGAACCATTCGGTTGGCACGATTTTCCCCGCCATGTCGTTTCATGGCCGGCAGCCGCGCACGGTGGCGATGGTTCATCCGATCGGGCCGACAGAGACGGAAATTTGGCGCATCTTCCTCGTCGACCGCGACTCGCCGCAGGTCGTGAAGGACGCCAATCGGCATTACTACATGAGCTATTCGGGTCCCGGCGGCCTGACCGAATCCGACGATCTGGAAAACTGGACCTACGCGACCGAGGCGAGCCGCGGCCCGATCGCGCGCCGGTTTGCCTATAACTACCAGATGGGTCTTGGTACCGGCCGCGCCGTTCCGGGGCTGCGCGGCGCCACCGAGAACGGCGAGTATTCCGAAGGCAATGCCCGCGCCTTCTACAAACGCTGGCGCGAATTTATGGAAGCCCGGAGCTGGGACGAACTGATGGAAGCCTCGCGCGCGACGATGAAGGAGTCGGTTCATGGCTGATATCGCCGAAGCCGAGCTGCGCAATCTTCTCCTGCATCGCAGTGTCGAGGCCTTCCTGTTCGACGAAGCCGATCTGCTCGATCGGCGCCGCTACAAGGAGTGGCTTGACCTTTTGACCGACGACATCCGCTACTGGATGCCGCTGCGCCGCAATTTGCGCCACGACCAGATGCAGAACGAGTTCACCCGTGAGGGTCACGACATGGCCTGGTTCGACGAGGGCAAGCCGCTGCTGGCGAAGCGCGTGCAGCAGATTCAGACCGGTATCCACTGGGCCGAAGAGCCGAAATCCCGCTCGTCCCACTTAGTGACCAATGTCCGTATCGTCGGGCAGACGGCGACGGAAGCCGGCACGGAAGTCGATGTGCAGTCGAAATTCGTCCTGCACCGCAGCCGCAACGACGTCGAGACCGACACGATCATGGGCCAGCGCAACGATCGGCTGCGTTCGATCGACGGCCAATGGCGGATCAGCCGCCGCGAAGTCCGCATCGACCAAGCGACACTGCTCGCCAAGAATCTCACGCTTTTTTTCTAACGTTTGCGGAATTTCCGACGTGCCTCATGCGAATTTGATCGGCGGTGAATGGGTTGCGGGCGCGGACGCGGCGGCCAACGTCAATCCATCGAACGTCGCGGACGTCATCGGCGATTATGATCAGGCGAGCTTGGCCGACGTCGATGCGGCGCTCGCGGCGGCGACCGTCGCGGCTCCGAAATGGTCGCGCTCATCGCCTCAGGTCCGTTCCGAACTGCTCGACGCCGTGGGCAGCGAAATTCTGGCGCGGCGCGACGAACTGGCCGACCTTCTCGCGCGCGAGGAAGGCAAGACGCTGAACGACGCCAGGGGCGAGGTGATGCGCGCCGGGCAGATCTTCAAGTTCTTCGCCGGCGAGGCCGTTCGTATTCAGGGCGAACGGCTGGATTCGACGCGGCCGGATGTTGGCGTCGAGATCACGCGCGAGCCGGTCGGTGTCGTTGCCTTGATCACGCCATGGAATTTTCCGATCGCGATTCCGGCCTGGAAGATCGCGCCGGCTCTGGCCTACGGCAATTGCGTAGTCTTGAAGCCGGCGGAGCTGGTGCCGGCCTCGGCGCGCATGCTTGCCGACATCATGCAAGGGGCCGGCTGCCCGGCCGGCGTGTTCGGCCTGCTGATGGGGCCGGGGGCGAGCCTCGGCCATGCGTTGGCGAGTGACGCACGCGTCGACGCCGTCAGCTTTACCGGCTCGGTCGCCACCGGACGCAAGGTCCTGGCGGCGGCGAGCGCGCATGGCGCCAAGGTGCAGCTAGAAATGGGCGGCAAGAACCCGCTGGTCGTGCTTGCCGATGCCGATCTCGATGTGGCGGTTAGGGCCGCCCTCGACGGCGCTTACTTCCAGACCGGGCAGCGCTGCACTGCGTCATCGCGGCTGATCGTGGAAGATGCCGTCCATGACCGGTTTGTCGCGGCGCTCAAGCAGCGTCTCGAAGCCCAGGTGATCGACGATGCACGGGGCCCCGATACGACCATCGGCCCGGTCGTCAGCGAGATGCAGCTTGCCCAGGACATGCGTTATATCGAACTCGGCAGACAAGAGGGCGCCACGCTTGCCTTCGGCGGCGAGCGGCTGCGGCGCGCGACGGTCGGCTATTATCTGTCGCCGGCGCTGTTCACCGACACCGCCAATGATATGGCGATCAACCGGGACGAGATTTTCGGCCCAGTGGCCAGCGTCATCCGCGTGCGCGACTACGACGAGGCGCTCGCTGTCGCAAACGATACGAAGTTCGGCCTGTCCGCTGGTATCTGTACGCGGTCGCTCAAATACGCCACGCATTTCCGCCGTAACGCGCAGGCTGGCATGGTGATGGTCAACCTGCCGACCGCCGGGGTCGACTATCACGCGCCGTTCGGCGGCCGCAAGGCGTCGAGCTACGGGTCGCGCGAGCAGGGCCGCTACGCGGCCGAGTTCTACACCACGGTGAAGACCGCCTACACCCTGGCCGTTTAGTGCCCAATGTTCAGTTTCCCAACCTGTATGATAATCGCAAGAGTGACGAGACCATGAGCCAGAAGCCCCGTATCGTAATCACCCGTCGCATGACGCACGCGGTCATGGAGCGGGCGAGGCGGGAGTTCGATGCCTTCATCCCCGACGACGACCGCATGGACGGCGAGGCGGTGCTCGCCAAGCTCGAAGAGCTCAACGCCGAGGGGCTGTTCTTCACCTCGGGCACCAAGCTCGATGCCAAAACCATTGCGAGGCTGCCCAATAGCATGCGCATCGCGGCGACCTGCAGCGTCGGCTACGACCACATCGATCTGGCCGCGGCCAAGGCGCGCGGCCTGGTGGTGACCAACACGCCGGACGTGTTGACCAACGCCACCGCCGATCTCGCCTTCATGCTCATCCTCTGTGCTTCGCGCCGGGCCTTCGAATATGAACGCACCATGCGCCAGGGCTGGGGCCGTTACTACGGCATGTCGGAAATGCTCGGCATCGACGTGTCGAATAAGACGCTCGGCATCATCGGCATGGGCCGTATCGGCAAAGCCGTCGCGCGCCGCGCCCGCGGCTTCGACATGAAGGTGCTCTATCACAACCGCAAACAGGCCACCGAAGCGGGCGAAGCGACCTATGTCGCCAATCTGCACGACATGCTGAAACAAGCCGACGTCGTCTCGCTCAATTTGCCGGCGGCACCCGGCGGCGCGCCGATCCTGGACCGGGCCGCGCTCGTGGCGATGAAGCCCGGCGCCGTGGTGGTGAATACGGCGCGCGGCAGCCTGATCGACGAGGCGGCGCTGTATGAGGGCCTAACCAACGGCCGGCTCTACGCCGCCGGTCTCGACGTCATGGCCGGCGAGCCGAATTTCGACAAGCGGTTCGCCGCGCTAAATAACGTCTTCCTGACGCCGCATATGGGCTCGGCGACCGTCGAAGCCCGAACGGCGATGGGCGGCAAATGCCTCGATAACTTAGCCGCCGTCTTGAGCGGTGGCGCCCCGATCGACCCGGTATGATCGACCGGATCCGAAAGCCGTTCCCTGCCGGGATTTCCAATAGCCAGGAGAAGCCGATGCGACTTTTACCCCGTATTGCCGTTGCCCTCGCCATGACGTTGGCCGCGAGCCAGAGCTTCGCGGCGACGTTCCCGGATCGCACCATCCGCGTCATCGTGGCGTTCGGGCCGGGCGGCGTCAGCGATCTGGTCGCTCGCATCGTTGCCGACGGCATGAGCGCGCGCCTGCATCAGCCGGTGATCGTCGAGAACCACGCCGGCGCCCAGGGCCTGATCGGCATGCGCGATCTGGTCGGCGCCAAGCCGGACGGTTACACCATCCTCGCCGGCGGCTTCGGCGGGCAGATTCTGGCGCCGCTGCTCAAGCCGGACTTTCCCTTCGACATCAAGACGGCGGTCACGCCGATCGCGCAGATTTCCGAATTCAGCAACGTCTTGGTCGTCAACAACCAGTTGCCGGTCAATACGCTTCAGGAACTGATCGCCTACGCCAAGGCCCGGCCCGGCCAGCTCAATTTCGCCTCGGAGGGCGTTGGCACGTCGAGCCATCTCGCGGCCGAGTTTTTCATGGAGAAGACCGGCGTGAAAATGGTGCACGTGCCTTACAAGGGCTCGCCGCCGGCGCTCAACGATATTCGCGGCGGCGTCGTACAGCTCACATTCGCCAATTTGCCGGCCTCGGTAGGCCTGATCAAGTCCGGCATGATCAAGCCGATCGTGGTGACCGGCGCGCAGCGCTCGGAAGTCTTGCCGAACGTGCCGACCGCGGTCGAGAGCGGGCTGCCGGGTTTCACGGTCTCGAGCTGGAACGGCGTCTACGGCCCGGCCGGCCTGCCGAAGGACATTCGCGACAAGCTGAGCGACACGATCATGGCGACGCTCAAGGATCCGGCCGTGCAGGAGCGCATGCGCAAGATTAACATCGAGCCGGTCGGCAAGGGTGCGGACGAGTTCACCCCATTCACCTATGCTGAACTTGCCCGCTGGAAAGAGGTCATCGACAAGGCAGGCATCAAGATCGCAAAGTAATTTGCGCAAGCGACGTTCGGATCAGACAATCGAGAGAGTTAGCCATGGCCAAAGACGGAACGACTGAAGTGCGACCGTGGCGCGACCTGCGCGAATGGCTGGAGGTGTGCCGGCAGCAGGGTGAATTGCGCACCTTCTCTTCGGAAGTGGATACCGACGAAGAGCTGGCGGCGATCACCTTCCTGGCGGCGCGCAACAAATCCGAGGCCTATCTTTTCGAGAATCCCAAAGGCGTCGGGATGCCCTCGCGGGTGCTGTCGAACATGTTGGGGGCGAGCGCCAAGCGTTATGCGCTCGCCGTTGGCCTCGACCCGTCGCTGTCGACGCGGGAGCTGATCGCGGCGACGCGGCGGCTGCTCAAGAAACGCGTGCCGCCGCGGGAGGTGCAGCCCGATGACGCGCCGGTGTTCGAAAACAGCTTTACCGGCGATAACATCAATCTGCTGAACTATCCGGCGCCGAAATTCTGGCCGGGCGACGGGGGCCGCTTCTTCGGCACCGGCAATGTCACCTTCATCCGCAATCCGGATAGTGGGCTGGTGAACGCCGGCGTCTATCGGCAGATGCTGCACGGACCGAAGACCATCGGTATCAATATGGTCCCCGGCCGGCACGGCATCAGAAACTGCCACAAATGGTGGGAGCGCGGCGAGCCGTGCCCCGTCCTGGTAGCCTATGGTACCGATCCCGCGATGTTCATGGCCGCGACCCAGGCCTACAAGCAGAGCGAATCCGAGCTCGATGGCGCCGGCGGCTTGATCGGCGCCCCGGTCGAAGTCACGCGGGGGCGCTTCGTCGATCTGCCCATTCCGGCCCGCGCCGAATTCGTAATCGAAGGCTTTATTCACGCGGACCGGCAGGAAGTGGAGGGGCCGCTCGGCGAGTTTCACGGCTTTTACAGCGGCGCCGCCGCGCCGAAGCCCGTGATCGACGTCAAGGCCATCCACCATCGGACCAACCCGATCCTCACCGCGGCGCTGATGGCGAATTATCCGTCGGGCGAGATCGGTGCTTACCACGCCATCATGCGATCGGCGCGCATTTGCGACACTTTGGAAGACCTCGGCTTGCAGGGCATAGTTAGCGCTTATGCGCATCCGGGCTCCGCATCGGGCTATGGTTTCGTCGCGGTGTCGATCAAGCAAACCTATCCGGGTCACGCCGCGCAGGTGTTGGCCTTGACGGCACAGATGCCGGCCGCGGCCTATTGCACCAAATATATCGTGGTCGTCGATGACGACGTCGATCCGACCGATATCGACGACGTGCTGTGGGCGATGACGACGATGGCCAATCCGGCCGACGATATCGATGTGTTGCGACAGACCTGGACGTTTCGCTCCGATCCGAGCCTGCAGCCGGAAGACCGGCCTTACGGCTCGAAGGCGCTCATCAATGCCTGCCGTCCGCACAATCAACTCGGCAAGCCGCCGCACCGGGCTTATCTGCGTCGTGAAATCTACGACCGCGTCGTATCGCGCTGGGCCGAACTCGGCCTCGACGGCGTGCCGCCGCATATAGATCGCTTCCACTGCGGCAATTAAGGACAGAGGCGCTGGGTCATGACGATGTTGGCCGGTAAACTACTAGTGGAAACGCTCAAAGCCGGCGGTGCCGACCGGGCGTTCTGTGTGCCGGGCGAAAGCTTCCTCGGGGCCTTGGACGCCTTTGCCGACGACAACAGCATCAAGATGGTCAGTTGCCGGCACGAAGGCGGTGCCGGCTTCATGGCGCTCGCCGATGCCAAGCTGACCGACCGGCCGGGGCTGCTGTTCGTCAGCCGCGGGCCGGGCGCCAGCAATGGCACCATCGCCATCCACAGCGCCGAGCAGGATGCGGTGCCATTGCTCGCTTTCGTCGGCCAGGTACCGCGCAACGAGCGCGGCCGCCGCGCCTTCCAGGAGGTCGATTACGTCAAGACCTATTCCGACATAGCCAAATGGGTTGTCGAGATCGACGATCCCGCTCGCGTGTCCGAACTGGTGGCGCGAGCCTGGCGCAAGGCGCTCAGCGGCCGTCCCGGACCTGTCGTCGTATCGTTGCCGGAAGACATGTTGCTCGCCGAGGTCGAGGTCCCCGTGATCGCGCCCGGCACGCCGGTCCAGCCGGCGCCGGCGAACGCGGAATTGCTCGCTGCCGCCGCGATGATCGCCAAATCCGAGCGCCCCTTGCTCATTGCCGGCGGCCAAATCGGCGCTGCGGGGCAGGGTTTGCTGCGGCAGGCGGCGGAGGCTTGGCAGCTTCCCGTCGTCGGCGCGCATAAGCAGCAAGGCGTCTTCGCCAATGACCATGCGAATTGGGCCGGCCATCTCGGCTATGTCGTGCCGCCATCGCAGCGCGCGGCGTTTCTCGAAACCGATTTGATCGTCGCGCTCGGCACGCCGCTCGGCGATGTCGAAACGCAAAATTACACCTTGCCGCGCGCTCCGGTTGCCGAACAAGCCGTCATTCACGTCTACCCCGATCCGGGCGAAGTCGGCCGCATGTTCCTACCGACGCTCGGCATCGTCGCCGATGCACAGGCCTGGCTCTTGGCGCTGCTCGAGCAGCCGAAGCCGGATACGTCGGCCGCGCGCAAGGCATGGCTGCATCGTCTGCACGCGCTCAACAATGGCTTGCGCAACGTTGCGCCTGCCGCCGCTGGTAAAGTGAGCTTCGATGACGTCGTCCGTGAAATCTCGCGACAGGCGGATGCGGATGCGATCTTCACCATCGATTCCGGCAGCTTCGCCAGTGCGGTTCATCGGCAGACGCAGGTGACGTCCGAGCGCGCGCTGCTCGGCTGGGCCTCTGGCGCGATGGGCGGCGGCGTGCCGTCGGCTGTTGCGGCGTCATTGCGCTTTCCAAGTCGCCAAGTCATCTGCTTCGTCGGCGATGGCGGCGTGTTGATGACGGGCAACGAACTGGCGACGGCGCAGCAATACGGTGCCGGTATCAAGATCGTCGTTTGCAATAACAACGAATATGGCGCGATCCGCGCCCATCAGACCAAGCTGTTTCCGGGGCGCGAGGTGGCGACCAGCCTCGCCAATCCCGATTTCGTCGCATGGGCTAGAGCGTTTCATGCAGAAGGCCATCTCATCGAGCCTGGAACGGATATTGCTTCGACGATCGGTATGGTCTTGGCGGCGCCGGGCAGCGCCTTGATCGAGGTTCGAGTGAAATAGATCATCGATGTAATCGAAAGGGGATGGCGGCATGAGACCGATATTTGGTTTGTTGTTCGGTCTACTTTTGGCAGTTGCGGCGCGCGCGGAGGATGACTACCCGTCACGGCCCATCAGGATCATCGTTCCCTATCCGCCGGGCGGCGTGACCGATCTCGTCGGCCGCATCGTCGCCAGCGGCCTTTCCGAAAAGCTCAATCAAACCGTGGTCGTCGAAAACAAGGCGGGCGCCAACGGCATTGTCGGCTCCAGTGCGTTTCTGCACACCAAGGCCGACGGCTACACCCTGCTGATCGGCGGCTTCGGTTCGCACCTCATTCCGCCGCTCGTCAACAGCAATTATCCCTTCAAGACCGACGATTTCGCGTTGCTCGCGACCTTCGCCGAATTCGCCAATGTCATGTCCGTCAGCGCGGAGCTGCCGGTCAAGAACGTGCAGGACTTCATCGCCTACGCCAAGGCCAACCCGGGCAAGCTGAATTTCGGCAGCACCGGCATCGGCGCCTCCGACTACATGACGGCTGAACTGTTCATGCAGGCAACCGGCACCAAGATGGTCAACGTGCCTTACAAGGGCGGGCCCGAGGCGCTGCAAGGTCTGCAATCCGGGCAGGTGCATGTCGCCTTCGAGAACATGCCGCCCTCGCTCGGTCTCGTCAAAGCCGGCGCGGTCAAGGCGCTCGCGGTCACGAGCGAGCATCGTCTTGAGCAGTTGCCCGACGTACCGACCATGATCGAAAGCGGCGTTCCGGATTTTCGCGTGACGAGTTGGGTCGGCGTTTTCGGGTTACCGAGCATGCCGCAGGACGTGGTTCGAAAGCTGGATCAGGCCATGACCGAACTTGGCAAGGACCCGGCGGTCGTCGATCGCTTCAAGAAGATCGGTTTCGAGATGGCCTACCGCAATCTCGATCAATCGAAGACGTTTTTGCAGGGCGAGATCGACCGCTGGCGTAAAGTGGTCGATGTTGCAAATATTCGGATAAAATGACGTTCCGGGCCACCCGCCGCGCCGCGGCAGGTGGCCCCCGCGAGATTTCAGGTGCGAGAATGACGGAAGCGGCGCGCAAGCGCATGATTGTAGCCATCACCGGAGCATCCGGCACGATTTACGGCATTCGGCTGCTCGAGTTCCTCAGACAGGAGGGCGTCGAAACGCATCTGATTATGTCGCGTAACGCCCAGATTGCCATGGCGGCAGAGACTGAGGTGAAGCCGGCCGATGTCGAGCGGCTCGCCGATGTCGTGCACTCCAACCAGAATCTGGGTGCGGCGTGTTCGAGCGGGTCGTTCCGAACCATGGGCATGATCGTCGCGCCGTGCTCGATCAAGACCATGTCCGAGATTGCGACCGGCGTGACGTCATCGCTGGTATCGCGGGCCGCCGATGTGGCGCTCAAGGAGCGACGTCGTGTCGTGCTGATGCTGCGCGAGACGCCGTTGCACCTCGGCCATATCCGTAGCATGGCGGCGGTCACGGAAGCCGGCGCGATCGTCTACCCGCCGGTGCCGGCATTTTATGCGCGGCCGGTATCCATCGACGACATGGTCGATTACACCGTTCGTCGCGTCCTGGATCTGTTCGATTTGCACCTGGAAGCGCCTGGGCGTTGGCAGGGGCTTACACCGCGTCCGCGTGCTTCAGATTCCGAATGACTGGTGACGACAACGAATTCTGGCGGTTTTCATGCGAGATCTATGCCGCGGCCGGCGTCGCGGTGGAGTGTCTTCGCCTCCAGGATAAACACGACATCGACGTCAATCTTCTGTTGTTCTGCGCTTGGCTCGGCGTTCAGTCGCGCGTCGCGCTGGGGGCGGAAGAGATCGACCTTTGCCGGGCCGAGACTGCCGCGTGGTGCCGGTCGGTTCTAAAGCCGCTGCGGGCGGCGCGGCGATCGATGAAACCCATTGCTGAGGCGGCGACGTTGCGCAATGCGGTCAAGGCTCTGGAGCTAGAGGCGGAGAAGGCGCAGCAGGCCATGTTGTTTGCGCTGGCCGAACGCCACTGGCCGCGGCGCGCGGGCGTGTGGCTTCCGTCGGCCGGCAATCGCAATATCTGGACGTTTTGTGCCTCCTATGGCCTGGACGCGTCTGAGGTGTTGCCTTCCTTGTGCTCCGCTCTTTCAGCGCGCGGAGCGTGAGCGCCATGGTCCGCTCGGAGTCCGACGCGCCGATGCCGTTGAAGCAGATGGGGTCACTATGAGCGGGGTCGTCATCATCGGTGCCGGCCAGGCCGGGTACCAAGTCGCCGCTTCGCTGCGCGAAGGTGGCTATGGCGACGCGATTACATTGATTGCAGAAGAGCACGTATCGCCGTACCAACGCCCGCCCTTATCCAAGGCCTATCTGCTCGGGCAAACAACGGCCGAGCGTTTGTTGCTGCGGCCATCGAGCTTCTATGTCCAGCACGCGATTTCGCTGTTGAACGAGGTACGCGCGACGTCGATCGACCGGGAGGCGCGGCAGGTGCAACTGTCGAACGGGAGCGCGCTCGGCTACGACCATCTGGTATTGGCGATGGGGGCGAGGAACCGCCGCTTGTTAGTGCCTGGCGGCGATCTCGACGGCGTCATGTATCTGCGCAGCATGGTCGAGGCGGACGCGCTGAAGCAGCGCATGGCCGAGGCTCTGAATATCGTGGTGGTCGGGGCCGGGTTCATCGGCCTGGAACTGGCGGCGGTCGCCAGCAAGTTGGGCAAGCATGTCACGGTGATCGATGCCGCGGCGCGCGCGATGAGCCGTGCGGTGTCGCCGACGATGTCGGCGTTCTTCGCGGGCGCTCATGCGCGCTGGGGCGTTGCACTGCAGTTCAATTGCCAGCTCGATCATGTCGCCGGTGAGGCAGGGAGGGTCGCCGGCGTCGTCTTGAAGGAAGGCCGCAGCCTGGCGGCCGATCTGGTTTTGGTTGGCATCGGCATTGAGCCGGTGACTGATCTTGCCGCGGCGGCCGGGCTCGAACTCGATAACGGCATTGCAACGTCGCCGCGCCTACTAACGTCGGACGAGGCGATTTCGGCCATCGGCGATTGTGCTTCGTTCATCGATCCGGTCGGCAGGCGGGTGCGCTTAGAGTCGGTGCAGAACGCCGTCGATCAGGCGCGCTGCGTGGCCGCGCGTCTGATCGGCCATGCCGAGGATTATGCCGCGACGCCGTGGTTCTGGAGCGATCAGCGCGACCTGAAACTGCAGATGGTGGGAACGAGCGTAGGCGCGGATCGCGAAGTCGTGCGCGGGTCGATCGCCGATGCCAATTTTTCCGTGTTCAGCTTTCGCAGCGAGGAACTGATCGGCGTTGAATCGGTCAACCGCGGTGGCGATCACGTGTTCGGGCGGCGGGCGATCGCGAGCGGTTTGCGCATTGCCGCCGAGGACGTCGCCGACCCGAACTTCGATCTGAAGCAATATCTGATAAAACAGAGCCTGAGCAAACTTGCATGAGGATTTCTTTGTTCGCCGAGCAGTTGAAAAAGCGCGACTTTTACGCGGGCGGTCTGATCGTGCTGATCGGCGTTGCGGTCGCGCTCAATGCCTACACCAATTACAACCTCGGCAGCCTGACCCAGATGGGGCCGGGCATGTTCCCGTTCATGCTCGGCATCGCGCTGACCTTCGTCGGCCTGCTGATCCTGGGTGCGGCGCTCGTCACGATGCGCGACCCGTCCGAGACCATCCTGCCGGAGCAGCGCGAATGGCGCGGCTGGGCCTGCATTCTCGCCGGCCCGGTGCTTTTCATCATCCTTGGCGAATTTTTCGGCATGGCGGCCGCGACCTTCGGCTGCGTCTTCGTCTCGGCGCTGGGCGACCGAACCGCAACCCTGCGCGGTTCGGCGATCCTCGGCGTCATCGTCACGGTGTTCGGCTGCCTGTTGTTCTCCTACGTGCTCAAGCTGCCCTTCCCGATCTTCAAGTGGGCCTTTTAAATGATCGAAACCGCGCTCACAGATCTATGGTACGGTTTCGGCGTCGCGCTCGAACCCCACAATGTCATGTGGTGCTTCATCGGCGTGCTGATCGGCAACATGGTCGGCG
>JAFECJ010000036.1 GCA_018242205.1 Pseudomonadota bacterium | reverse complement strand
CAAACCAGAGTTGGTATGAGGCTCGCATTACCGGCAGCTATCGGCCCGAATGAGACGTTGCTACATGTGGAGGATTGAATGGAGAAACGGTGCCGGTTCAGCTTGGCGGCGCTACCGGAAGACGACCACACTTCTCGACGTGCCTGTCATGCTGGGCCAGCCAGCCTGCGCGCTACGGTTTATGCTGTGGCTAACGATCAGACTGAGGCCGCCGACCATTTTGTCGAACGAGATGGACTCCGCTTCGCCGGGACTCATCTAATCATTGATCTCTGGAATGCGTCGCATCTCGACAATGTTGATATTGTCGAAGGAGCGCTACGCGCCGCAGTAATTGCCGCTGGCGCAACGCTGCTCAAGCTTGACCTGCATCGCTTTAGCCCAAGTGGTGGAATCACGAGTGTTGCGGTGCTCGCGGAAAGTCATGTCACGATTCATACTTGGCCTGAATGCGCATACGCCGCCGTCGACGTGTTCATGTGTGGAGATGCGAACCCGCATAAAACCATTAACGTATTGAGGAGTGCCTTTCGGCCAAAAATGCTGACTGTTTCGGAACACAGGCGGGGAGTGGTGCCATGAACACTTTTACTGAGAAGCTATATGGGCACCATTCGCAGCTATTTACGGTTGATGTCGAGCTACATCGAGGTCGAACTCCGTTTCAGGAAGTTTTCATATTTGAGAACAGATTGTTCGGACGCGTGTTAGTTCTGGACGACATTGTGCAAATGACCGATCGTGACAATCATATCTACCACGAGATGATAGCGCACGTGCCGCTGATGGCGCACGGCTCAGCGACGCGAGTGCTCATTGTCGGGGGAGGTGACGGCGGTACTCTTCGGGAGGTGCTCAAGCATCCAGTCCAGCGGGTCGTGATGGTTGAGCTCGATGAAGATGTCATTGAGCTTTCCAAACGTTACTTTCCGGAGGTATCGGATGGAGCTTTTGACGATCCCCGTGTCAGCCTGATCATTGGCAATGGCGCGGAATATGTGAGGCATAACAAAGAGAAGTTCGACATCGTGATTATTGATTCGACGGACCCGATTGGGGTCGGCGAACAGCTTTTCACATCGGAGTTCTACGAAGGTTGTCGAAGGATACTTCAACTTGGCGGCATAATTGGACTTCAAAGCGGTGCCCCGTTCTACAATCCTGGGCAACTAACGGCGATTTGCAGTCGACTTAATCGTTCGTTTGCCTCTGTGCGACCTTTTCTCGCTCCTGTTCCAACATACGCAGGGGGGATGTTGGCGCTGGTGGTCGCTGGAGACACTCATAAATCACTGCGGCCGCCGATCAAGATTTTGAGAGAGCGCTTCGGCCGAGTCCAACGGCGCACGACGTACTACACGCCGGAAGTGCATAGAGCTGCCTTCACATTGGCACCCGCTTTCAGCACCGAGCCCGCACCAAGTGCGAAAAACGTCGGGCAATGTCTGAGCACGAGTGATTTGCGGTAGCGTGAATGCGTTGCGCGGTTGTTCCGAGATCCCGACTTGATACTCGCACATGCAAGCAGCCCGCCGTCTGGTCTGGCGAGCTACTTTTCATAGGAGCACAAAGATAGCGGTCAGCTATCGAGCCCGACGGATAGCCGGCATGCTGACGATCGACTGCTGCTCCGGCATAGCGCTGCCCGGGACTTAAAAAGGCGTCGGTGGCACCGTCCAACTGAATTGTCGTCCCGAGCGCTTTGCCTCCGTCATTGATTGCTGTGGGCACGCGCTCCTTAGCGATTTTTATCTCGGCAACGCGTAGGCGACTACCTGATCGCCGGCTTGCGGCTTGAGAATGGCATTGCCGCCGGCGACAAACACGACGTATTGCTTGCCGTTGTAGGTGTAGGTTGCCGGATTGGCGACCGCCGGCGCATCGACCAGCGCGCGCCACAGCACTTCGCCGGTCTTCAGATCGATGGCGCGAACCCGGGCATCCATCGAGCCGCCGATAAAGATGAGCCCCGACTTGGTGACGAGGGGGCCGCCGATCGTCACGGAGCCCCACGACTGCGGCATGTAGAAGCCCCACTTCTGCGACACGCCGAACGGCTTGCGCCACAGCAGCTTGCCGGTGTTGAGGTCGTAGGCCGACATGGTGCCGTAGGGCGGCTTCCAGCACGGCATGCCGAGGAAGTTGACGAAGTTGGTGAGGTAGAAGCCGTAGGGCGAGCCGGCCTGCGGATAATAGCCGTTGTCGCCGGGATCGGCGCCCTTGTCGGCGGCGTCGTAATCCTGACGCGTCATCAGCTTGTAGATCTGCGCCACCGCCGACGAATTGACGACATAGACGCCTGAGGTCGGATCGACCGCGCCGCCGCCCCATTCGATGCCGCCGGCGGTCGATGGATAGGCGAGGGTGCCTTTGAGGCTCGGCGGCGTATAGCGGCCGTCATGGCGCAACTGGTCGAATGTGCGCGAGCACTGCCCGAAGCTGACGATATCGGCGATGGTCGAGATGCCGGGGAATTTGTCCGGCACCGTGGGCTCCAGTCCGGTCGGATAGGGTTGGGTCGACGCGGCCTGTTCGCCCGCGACATCGGAGGGCGGCACCTTGCGTTCCTCGATCGGATAGATCGGCTCGCCGGTCAGCCGGTTGAGGACGAAGATGAAGCCCATCTTGCTGGTCTGCACCAGCGCCGGGATGGTCTTGCCATCCTTCTTGATATCGACCAGCGTCGGCGCCGCGTTGGTGTCATAGTCCCAGATGTCGTGATGGACAATCTGCCGGCTCCAGATCACGTCGCCGGTGTCGGCATTGAGCGCCGTGACCGAGGTCGCCGCCGGGATGTTCTCCTTGCGATTGCCGCCGTAGAAGTTCGGACTCGGAGAGCTGATCGGCAGATAGAGAATGCCGTGTTCCGGATCGATCGACATGCTGGTCCAGACATTGGCGGTGCCGGTCTTCTTGCGGATGTCTTCGGGCAGCGCGTTGAACGTCCACTTCAGCGCGCCGGTGCGCGCATCGACGGCGAAGACAGTGCCTGGAGGCGCTTCGGCATCGGCCCAGTCTTTGCCCGCCCAGCCGATGAACAGCGTATCTTTATAAACGGTCGGCGGCTGCAGAATCGACAGCGGCCATTTGTTGTTCAACGTATTCCACTGGTTGAGGTCGAGCATGCCCTTGTTGGCAAAGCCGTCGCAGGGTTTGCCGCTGTCGGCATCGACGGCATAGAGCTTGGCGTCCATCGTGCCGATGTAGACCATCTTGTCGCAGGCCTTGCCGGTTTCGGGCCTGGCAGCCTGCCAGTAGGCGACGCCGCGGGTTTTCAGGTCCGGCTGCGTGACGGCTTTGAGGACTGCGTGGGTGTCGTAGGTCCACTTCACCTTGCCGCTATCCGGCGCGATGGCGAAGATGCGATAGAACGGCGTCGACACGTAAACCGTATTGTTGACGAACAACGGCGTCGCCGACCAGTCGCTTTTCGAGGCCTTACCGCTGCCGTCGGACATATCGCCAGTGTGCACCTCCCATGCCTTGGTCAGCTTGGCGACGTTTTGCGGTGTGATCTGTTCGGCGGTCGAGTATTTGCGGTTTTCGAGATCCCCGTTGAACGTGTACCAGCCGTCGTAATGCGTGGTCCCGGTGACTGCCGGCTGCGCGGCAGGTTGCTGCGGCTGTGGCGCGGCGTCCTGCGCGCGCGCCATCGGGTTGTGCACGAGCAAAGCGGTGAGCCCAAGCGCGGCGATGCCGGCCGCCGCCGCGGTCCGGGACTGCTGCGGCTGGATCAGGCTGGCGACAAAGCCGACGGCGGCGACCAGCATCGCCGCCACGACCAGATAGGCTTCGAGCATATAGGCGGCAAAGCCGGTGCCGACGATGTCGAGCGCGATCAGGACGATCAACACGTTGCGCAGCCATCGGGCCATCGGCCACGCCGCAGTGGCGATGAAGGCGGCGAGCATCAGCGCCGTGGATATGACCACCAGCAGCGAGCCGGCCGTGCCGTGAATGCCGTTGCCGTGCCAGACGTAATTGAAGATCGCCAGCGCCAAAGAGACGGCGATGCTGGCGGCCAGCAGCCAGGTGTCGAAAGTCGCGCGTCGGGCGCTATCCGAAAAGCGGTTGCGGGTTGCGGATTGGGGTGTAACGCCGGCCATGAGACCCTCGCTCGCAAGAACGTCGCACCCATGAGAGGAACCGGCAGCACAGCTTAAGGTTCCACGGTCGGCGGACGCGCTGGAAGGTTCATGCTTACGAATAGGCACGATAGCGCCGACGATGGGGCCGACCTCGGCATGGGCGGCGTTGATGCAGTCTTCGCCCTCGCTGAAGCCGGTGATTTAGACCGCCGTTAGCATCGGCGGTTTGCTCGGCGGGCGGCGTCTACTGCCGATGTTAGGTTGGCGATCGGAGGACACGTCGTCGCACGTCGACGTCAAACTTTAAAGCACTGACTCGATGTCGGATGACTCGTTGATCTGCCATTGCGTATTCTTCTGAAGGTCTCCGTGATTTCCCTTCAAGAAGAACTCCATGCGCGACGACAAATCTAATATCAAGTTTCTGTGCCTCCACATCAGCGCAGAACATGGGCTGGCGATGAGATCGCGAGCGCTCGATGAGGCTACGGTCTTTGGTAGGCGGCCAACAGTTGATGTCCGAGGTCGGCTTCGTGTCTCCTACGCCACGTCTGATTTACGCTTTGGCCTCAACGATTGAAGTCATGCCTTTGCGCGGCCCCGGTAGCTGCAGTTGCTTCTTTCCCGTGAGACTGTGCCGAGACTGGGCATGAGCGCGGTCGGCTGCTCTAACCGCGAGGCGGGGCTAATAGTTAACACGCCTTAACCACCACGGTCGAAAGTTACCCCAGACTGGGTGTTCGTGTTACATCGTAACACGAAATTCGGTTGTATTTGATGGATAAGCCCACGACGCTTTTGGTCGGCCGTCGGCTGGTGATCTCGCCCCTTTATGTCGACGACGCTTTGCTAGCGCAGATCATGTTCGGTGATCTCGCCAAGCAATGGTCAGCGATCCAGCCGATGCTGGAGCGGGAAGGATTCCCGTAGAAGAAGCGGGCTATGGGCGGCTTGAGATATCTGCCAGCTGGCCTGGAATTTCTTGAGCGGCGCGAAGGCTTACGACCGCTGGTGGTCGCGTTTACGAAGTCGCGTTAGAGGTTCTTCGCGATCTGGGATACCAGGTCCTTACGTGCCGGGAGGTCGCGCAATCAGAATGAAGCTGACGGCGCAGTCTTGAACCGCGGCACTCGTTAATCAGCAAGATGAAGCTTGCTCAAGGCGCTGCCGATTGATTCGAATACCGCGACCATTTGGTCGGCGGATTTGATCTCTGTGAATTTGTCTCGACCGCTTGCGCAATTCTGCAGAAGTTTTGACGTCGGGTCATGGCCTGTGTTGACCTGGATTGTGTAGATGATGATGCCCGCGTCTTTTGCATTTTCGCAAGTGCCAGAGCCATTCTTGCTCCGATCGTACATACGTTCGTCGACCTGGACGCTCTGGCTTGATCCATTTCCGTACCAACGATTTTGCGTGTTCAGCCCGTCCGACATAAGGATTATGGCTTCGCTGTAGACGTATTTGTTGTCTTTTGGCGGGGCCACCATTGCGCCGCCGCCCACGAGCGTCTGCCAAGCCCACACCAATCCGATAGGTTGGTTGGTGCTTCCCTCCGGACGTAGGTCACCGACCATATCGTTCAAGCCGTCCCAGTCATAGGTCAGTTGTCTAATCGCGGCCGGGCAACCATCGGGTTGCTCTGCAGGATACTCCGAAGAAGCGTCGCTATTAGGCGGCAAAACCTTCTGATCATAGTTCTGCGAACTAGGCCCGTAATCGGTGCCTCGATCAGAGACGCATCCTTCCCACTTGGAATGGTCGTCCGGTTTCCACTTGCAGTTATTTGCGTGGGAGTTGTTGTAGGAGCTGTTCCCCGCGCATTCCCAGGTGCCGTGTTGCTTATCCCAGTCTGTCCAGTCGATGAACGGCTTATTGTAGTTCGAGTTGCCGATATTCACGTAGCGGGCGAACGGTACGATGGAGACATAGATATCGCCGGGCCCCCTCGCGGCGGCCTTCAATTGTTTGAGGAGAGCCTTAGCTGCGTCTTTAAGCGCCGGCATCTTGCCATCTTCTGCCATTGATCCGGTCACATCGAGAGCCAGGGCGACGCGAAGTTTGTTGATGCCCCATGCGGCAGTCGAACTGACACTGATGGGCAGGTGCTCGAAACCCAGTGCCCCCATGAACGTCGTATCGACCGCGGCACTTCCATGGATCACAATCCTGGAGCCACTCGTCTTCGAGTAGGCGCCCTTGATAACGATACCTTTTACGTCTGGTCGGGAAAATATGCTTTTGAAGTACTCGCTGGCCCTCGCGTTGATCTGCTCGGCGCTCATCGAGTCCGCGTTTTTCGACAAGGCGAGAGCAGTGGAGTCCACTGCGGCCTGCATTGCAGCCTTCGCTGCGTTGGCTCTGCTGAAGTCGATAGCGCTACCGACAAAGCCCACTAGAGGAAGGGACGCCAACGCGAACGTCAACGCCACGTTTCCAGAAGTTCCAATTATGAACGATTTTAAATATGCGCGCAGCGTTCTCATGAGCGGCTCCCAACCAGTCGCGCGAGGCTAGGGCAGAGTTATAAACTCACCGTAAAAGTATGTGCTCAAAAGGGATGTCTCACAGCTAACGATCGACTCCTGTATCAAATGATAGAGGTCTGTATTGTTTATCATTCCTTCCGCGCGGTAGCGCGGTGCCGCATGGGGAGCGGTTCCATCATGGTGGAGGACGACGTGCTAGGTGCTTGTGAACATCAAGCCGCGTTGGAAGCCGGGCATGTCGAGCAACACACCCAATGTTGACCTCGGCCCAGCGTGATAGCGTGCGTTCGATCCGCTGCATTTGCACAAGGTCGCTCGCCCGTTGATCGGTGACGCCGAAAAGAGCCTTCGACAGTGAGCAGGGCCTTTCTTGATGTACACCGCTATATGGGCAGGTAGTCGACCACTAGACGCTGCGCAGCCGGTCACCGGCGCTCTGTGCCCTCTCTGTTGATCTTAATCTGATCCTCTAGTACGAAAACTCGGATGGCTGACGAGAGATTGTGTGCGTTGCGGCTCGCATCGATCATCTCTATGAGGGCGCCAACTGATATGCCCTTGCGCACTGCGATATCTCTCGCGGCGTCCCAGAATGCGTCCTCTAAACTAATGCTCGTCTTGTGGCCGCGCAACACGATTGAACGCTTTCTGACTTGTGATCTAGCTGAGGCCATAGCCGTCGATCTATCTTGGAGCGCGGTCCGTATTGCTACTCAGTCGCATGAATTGTGTTCGGTAAAATGAGGCGGCGTCAAGCTCGGGCAACATGAGCTAAGCTGAGGTCGATTTTCTAGTCCAGACCTGCCACCACTCGGTGCCGGGCACCGTCGGGCACTATGCACGCTTGTCTTCGAGAATAGTGCGTGTCGTTCCGTTGCTTCCACGGAAGGAACTTTCTTCCCGGGCAATGGAGTCTCCCCAAGCGCGCATTCGGGGAGGGAATTGTTTTTGATCAATGTCCGGCCTCAGCCACTCTGGCAATTTGCTTGGATGGCGACGCTGCTTTTTACTTGTCCGATAACGGCGATGGCGACGAACGCGTGGATTGCGGACGATCCTGTGCCGCTCCCAGCGACGTTCGTTGCGATCAACTGCGCGGCTTGCGGCCGAATGCATTTCGTGATGCCGGGAACCGGCGAGGTGCTGGGAAGCGCTAATCGGCATCTGGGCCGGCACGACACGGCTGGACGTTAAGGTGCTGCGGCAATCCCCGTTTAACGGCTCCGGCGGGAACTTCTGGCCCGGGGCATGGCTGCATCCAGCTCGCGCTCCGGCTGCCGTCATTCCTGACCAGGGTGTTGGTCTTTAAGTACTGGCGGCTCTGTAGGCTTTTTGATTCGCTTGTTTGACAGGCGAGAAAATGAAGCCTGGCAAGGCTAGAAGCGCTTGCAGTTGAACCGTCACGTCGAGGGGAGCGCCATAATTCAAGGTCGCCGGCGGCGTCACTCGCGCTTGGGAGGGTGTTTAGCTTGTTCCTCCGCTAGTAGCTTTTCGATCTGTCGGCGCTGCGCGTCGTCTTTCGTTTCAGCAAGCACTCGCTTCAAGTGGACGAGGTTTGCCCGATGCACAAAGTTGTCCATGGGAAATGCCATGCTTGCCTCGACGACGAAGATATTATTCGGATACCGGGAAGCGCGCGAGTATTATGATCGCCTTTTCGATCTGAGAGGCCGCGGCCGATGATCGCGCCAGTGCTCCACCGAGCGCGAGGGGGCACCGACCTGACTTGCAATCAACATATTGCATATGCAGAATTCACCCAACAGCGGAACTAAGAACCATGTCAGTGTTCAGAACGGCCGCCTGTGATCAAAAAGGGGAGTGTTGTGCCGCACACTCAGACGACCCCTATCACTGCGCAATCGGAAGTCGACCGCCCGATTTGCCCCCGGTGTGGTTCGGAAATGTGGCTCGTCCGTATACGCGGCGAGGGCTCCGATAAAGAGCAACGCACGTTCAATTGTCCCGTCTGCGAAATCTCGACCTGCGAAAACGAACTTTCAACACACCCCGCCCCGATGGCTGGGTGATGTTGTGCCTTCTCGTTCGCATCAAAGTGTGGTCCACGTTATTGTAAGAGCAGCTTGCAGTGGCGTTCGCGGCCGACGTTATCTGCTGCGCTCCTCTGCACGGTGTTTCAGTCACGCCGCTGATATGGACTTATAGGAGGTTGCTCCTCGTTCAACGCGAGTGACACTGTCGTCTTGCGGCCGGAACCGACATTTCCGTTTTCGATTCGCTCGATCGAACTGGCCTTCAATGCAGCATGCGCGGGTCCCCAGGTGAGCCGGGATGGCTGCTGACCGAATGTGCCTAAAATAGGCTTTCGCTGCGCATCTCGCCTTACAAACGCATCATACCGCGAAGGGGCCCGCCAAGCCCCTTTAGCGCGCCGTGCTCGTGCTCAGCATCGACCATGCGCGCCATTTTGTAGTGCCGACGAGGCGAGGAACAAAATGGCCGCAGCGCAACTTTCTTTTCCAAGCTCAGCGTCACCTGCGTTCCACTCTAAATTATAGATCAACTGCTGGGACGGGAGAGGCTACGACCTCCACTACGCTGGAACTTCGAAGTTGCTTCGTTTTTGATGGCGGTTCCTACCATCTTACCTATAATATCTCACGAACCGATTCAACGACGACGGGATCGATGAAATGGGCGAAGGGATTGTCGCGCGGCTTCGTGACTGGTGGGTGCTGATTGTCGGCTTGATCCTCATCATCGGTGCGCTAGCGGCGACATCCTTTGTCAGGCCGCAAGAGTCCTCGACTTCGGTTGCGACAAGCGCCGGACCTGCTTCGGCGACCGCCGAAACGGGGAAGGCTGCTCAGGTGGCCAAGAGCCAGCCAGCGACAGCAGGTGCCGCGAGCTTGGCCTCCGGTGCCGCTCCGGATCACGCTCATCCCCCATCTCAACCGTCCTCCGCTGGCCGGACCGCTGTCGCTGAGCAGGGGGCTCCGTCGGCAGCGGCGCCTGCTGCGCCCGCTGCACCTGCTCGGCCCGTCTTATCAGCAGACGCGGCAGCAGGCAGTCAGGTGTTTCGGAAATGCCAGGCCTGCCATTCGCTCCAGCCGGGTAAGAATGGCGTGGGTCCTTCATTGGCCGGTATCCTCGGCAAGAAGGCTGCAAGCATCGAAGGCTATAATTATTCCCAGGCGATGAAGGCCAGCGGGCTTACCTGGGACGAGAAGACACTCGACGCCTATCTCACTGACCCTCAGAAGGTCGTACCCGGCAACAAAATGCCATTTCCGGGTTTGAAAACGGAGAATGAGCGCAATCGCCTGCTTACATATCTGAGAGAGGTTGCGTCTCCGGCAACTGCTGCACCGGCCGCAGCGGCCGCTCAACCTCAATCCGGGTCCGCGCAACCGACGCCTCCGCAGGCGGCGGCCCGGGCCGCCCCTAGTCCTGCGGCAGATGCCGCCACGAGCTACATCCCCGCCGTTCGGTACACGCTGCGCACGGGAATCGCTGAAGGACGCATGGTCTTTATCGGCGTCGGCGGCACCATTGACGAGCAGGTAAACCCCGTCTTGTCGGCTGCGGAAGGCCAGTTGGTTCAGGTTACGCTTATCAACGGCGAGGGCGCCGAGCACGACATCGTCTTCGACCGTCAGGGGCCGGCTGGAAGCTCACCGCACGTCTACGGGAAGGGAGCGAGCACGAATATCGCCTTTGTCGCCTCGAAGGCCGGGGACTACGTCTACTTCTGCAGCGTGCCGGGCCATCGGCTTGCGGGCATGGAAGGTCAATTCCTGATCACGCCACAGCCGCCCCCGCAGACCGTGTCCGAAGCAGACATATCGCATCTGGCATCGGACGTGCCGCAGCCAATCGGCAAGCGAGAGCCGCAAACCGTTCGGGTTGATCTGGTGACCGTCGAGTTGGAAGGACGCCTCGCGGAAGGCACCACGTTCGGTTACTGGACTTTCAATGGCAAGGTGCCGGGCCCCATGCTCCGCGTCCGCGTCGGCGACACGGTCGAGGTCCACCTCAAGAACGCTGACAACAGCGCTATGGTCCATTCGGTTGATTTTCACGCCGCCACTGGCCCGGGGGGAGGGGCTGTCTCGACGCAGACCAATCCAGGTGAAGAGAAGTCCTTTAAGTTTAAGGCTCTGATCCCTGGCCTCTACGTCTACCACTGCGCCACGCCTATGGTCGCGCATCACATTGCCAACGGCATGTACGGCCTCATTCTCGTCGAGCCGGAAGAAGGACTTCCCCCTGTCGATCATGAGTTCTACGTCATGCAAGGGGAGATCTACACGGAAGGCGCTTTCGGTCAGCACGGCAGCCAGGAGTTCAATGTAGAGAAACTGCTGAGCGAGCGTCCGGAATACTTTGTATTCAACGGCTCGGTCGGCGCGCTTTCACGCCTTCATCCCCTGCAAGCCAAGGTGGGCGACACCGTTCGGATATTCTTCGGCGTCGGCGGACCGAACTACACGTCTTCATTCCATGTGATCGGCGAGATCTTCGATAAAGTATATAATCTCGGCGGCATCCTCAGCGAGCCTTTGCGCGGCGTACAGACAGTCATGGTCCCTGCCGGTGGCGCGGTCATCACCGAGTTTAAGGTCGATGTGCCGGGCAACTACACGCTGGTCGATCACGCCCTGTCCCGTGCTGAGCGTGGTCTTATCGGCGTTTTGCACGTGGAGGGCGCGCCAAATCCGGAAATCTACGACGGCAAAGTGGAGGCTGGATCGGGGCATTAAGGCCAATGCGCGCTCTGCCAGCGGACATTAACCCCTGTTAAAACCGAAGTCCGCGCCAACCGCTTTGTCTCCGAACTATTTGAGTTCGCCGACCCTTCTCAATTCGGCAATCGCTGTTTCTGGTTTATTCTCGCCTAGATGTTCGAAAAGCGAATGCGCGATCTGCAGATGCCGGGTTCCGGATTTGTGCATTTGACGACTCTATTGGGCAAGCCGTCCTCTACTCAAAGGCGCGCTGAGAAGCGCTTCCCGGATGTAAGAGGCTGGCAGCATGTGTCCACTCGTTTGGTGGACCTCCCGGCGCAAATTTCGTCTGTGAGGCGCGTGCGGTGGGTACGACAAACTGCCATGTGAAATCGCGACATTTTTCTACCTTCGCGGTGCCCCGTTTGGTATGCAGAGAGAGAACGTCAAAGCGAGTTACGGGCAATGGCCCAACTGGATCAGTCGCTAGTTTCCGAGTTGCCTTTGTTCGCCGGCCTTCAGAAGGTCGATCTGAACGACATCTTGCGGGAAGCGCATCCGCTGCATCGTCCTAAGAACACAGTGGTGTTCGAACAGGGAGAAGATGCGCACTCATTCTTCGTCTTGCTTCACGGCCATGTGCGTGCGGCGAAGATGACGCCCGGCGGCCACCAGATTGTGGTGCGCTACGTCACCCCCGGCGAAACGTTCGGCGTTGCCGCAGCGCTGGGGCTAAGTGCCTATCCGGCGACCGCGACGGCGGTCGACGACAGTTTGGTCTTGGCCTGGCCGTCGGCGGCGTGGCCGCGTCTGTCGTCGAGATATCCGGTATTGGCGGCGAAGACATTGCAAACCGTCGGCGAGCGTCTGCAGGATTCGCATACCCGGATTATTGAGATATCGACCGAGCAGGTTGAACGGCGTGTGGCGCGAGCGCTGCTGCGTCTCATCCGACAGGCCGGGCGCAAGACGGATAACGGCATCGAGATCGACTTTCCCATCAGCCGCCAGGACATCGCCGAAATGACCGGGACGACGCTTTATAGCGTCAGCCGCGTCCTGAGCGGTTGGGAAGGGCAGGGCATCGTCGAGGGCGGACGCCAGAAAATCCTAGTGTGCAATCCGCACAAGCTGGCTCAGATCGGAGACGAGGTCAATTAGGCTCTTGGGCTTTCAGCAGGGCCGTGATTAATGTCGCCGTTTCGATCCCGTATGCCTGACATGCTTCGCTGACCGTATGGAACGGCGCGATCGGGCAACCCACGCAGTCCATTCGAAAGTCGAGAAAGACGCGGATCGTCGCGGGCCATGCCCGCATCACGTCATCGACGATGCTTTCCGCCTGAATATGATATGCGTTGCAATTCATGATCTAAAGCTAGTTTGGCGATGCTGCTATTTCTCGTGTCGGAGCAAGCAGGGCCTCATCTTCTGGCGGACAGTTACCTTCAAGGATCGGGAGCGTAACGGGCGTAGCGGTGCAGGAACGCATTGAAGGCCTTCCACGACACCGGTGAGTTCTGGCGCACTGCCGCACAGGCTTGGCCAGCCAGCCTGCAAGCGGTGTCGGTATGCCCGGTCGTCGCCAATGCCTTTAGACTTTCGAGAAGAACATCCTCGATCTGCGGCGGAATACGTCTTGGTCGTTCGATCACGGTTCGGCGTGTGGTCATGTATCGTTGTCCGGACCGAAGCCGAGTTGCACACGGGCCGAGGATGTCATCATCTCAGGCTTCCAGGCAGGATCATATGTAAGTGACACCTCGGCGGAGGTTACGCCAGGAACCGCGATGGCGGCCTGCTGTGCGCCGTCCTTCAAGAACGAGGTCGCAGGGCAGCCGCGAGTGGTCGTCGTCATGAGAATGCGCGCGCCGCCGCTGTCGTTCACACCGATCACGTAGACCAACCCCAGATCGACGATGTTGAGGCCGAGCTCCGGGTCGATGACAAGCCGCAGTGCCTCCTCGATGCGCTGGCCGACTTCTTCTTGGGGCGACAACATCATGGACCCTCCTGCCGTCCGGCGCGCACGAGAACTTTGTACGTGATCCCGTCGGGCTCAAAAGCTCCACGCCAAACGTGCCCTCGTTTAGCGAGCATTGGGAACAGGAATACCGGCTCACGGCAGAGCAGGGCGCTCAGCACTTCGCCAGGTTGCATAGTCTCGACCGCGGCAAGAATGCGCACCATCGGCTCTGGCGGGTCGAGGTCGCGGTTGTCGAGGCTACGAACCGGGCTCGGCCACTGCTCGTCGTCGGTCGCGCCCGTTGGCGCGGTCGTCGTTTCTCTCAGGTCGGCCGGCGTGAATACTACCTCCCAGTCGCCGCCGTCCAGTTCCTTGGCATCATGTGCGAAACCTTTTGAGCCAAGGACATGCAGCAACGGTGTGGGCTTGAATGTCGCGTAGAGTCGCAAGCACTGGCCGGGCGTGAGGGCATTCACGGCGGCCATGATCTCTCCGAACGGTTCGCCGCCGGCCCTGAGTGTCGGTCGTACGTCAACTTCCACGAAGTCTGTCATGATCATCTCCTTAGTGAGCCTACTGCGAGGCGAGCAAAGCTGGCCGGCGCGCCAAATGTAAAATCCGCAATTCCGGTCTTACGTCGAGCAAGAGGCGCGTGCGTGCGATCTCCACGGCGATGCCGGTCGTTCCGCCTAGCATCAGCACTGCTGAAGCGCGAAATACCTCGGGCGCATCGAGCAGCAAGCAGGCGGTCGCGCTCCAGACGCCGGCGAAATAGATCCAGAACCACTTGGCCGCACGCGGCTCGACGACAAGGTCCTGAACGCGTGGTGTCGCGGTCGTGCCGAGCACCGGGCCAAAACATTCGAGCCAGGTCAGGAAGGCAACGATCTTGTAGAGCTTGGCGAGGCCCAAGCCGGTGAGCCAGCCGAAGGCCGCCAGAAACACGATGGCCCCGATTTGATCCTCGAATTGGCTGGCCGCCACGAGAACTACCGACAGAACAGCGACGCCCGCGAGATTGGCGAGCGCGATGGCGGCCATGCGGGCGTTGAGCTCAATTTTGCGACGCTTCCGAGCGCGGTAAAGATGGAGGATGTCCGCGCCATAAAGAGAAAGGGCACAGGTGCCGAGAAGGCCGGCCACAAGGAGAAAGGCTGTAGGATGCCCGCCCATCCCGATGGCGACCGTGCCGCCTACAATTGCGACGGCTAGCGCGGCGGTGCCGTAATAAAGAACCGCGCGCGATCGTGGGGTTTCGCTTTCCGGAGCCAGCATGAACATGGCCAATAAGCGATAGCTGACGCCAATGGCCGTGAAGGTTAGCCAGCCGGAGAGTCCCGCAATGGCATGTACGGGAATTCCGTAAGTCGCGATATCGGCAAGCGGCGGGCCGCTGGCGCTGCCATCGAGAACCAATGCAAAGACGAAACCGAGCGTTGCTGTGGCCGCAGCGCAGAGCAGGCCAACGGTGACGAACCGGGCCGCAAGCGGCAGAGGTCGTGCTTGCCACAGCGTACGGCCGAGGTTCCAGAGTGCGAGCGCGAATCCACAGCCAAGCAGAACGGCCGCCGGGGAAAAACAAGAGTGGAGCGCCGGGATGCGGCCTCCAAGCTGCAGAAAGCCGCCGACCAATATGGTGAGACCGACTACGAGGAGCGCAAGCGTGGGCAGTGGCAACGTATTGCTATAGATCGGCTTGGCTACCAGTACCGGTACGAACTGAAACAGTGCACCGAACATCAAAAGGCTGAGCCAGCCGATAGCGATCAGATGGACGAGGACAAGCGAATCGGGAGCGCGGAGTTCGGCGCTGGGGAAGCCAAATCCGACCACCATCAGCGCCTCGCCAGCCAGCAGGCAGGCGAGCGCGACGGCGAAGTAGGACATCGACCAGCGGGAGAGCGTTGCGCCGACCATGGGCAAGGCCTTTCAGATGGGGGGCCGGCGGCAGACCGCCGATCCCGTCGTGCAAGGAGGTGTCAGGCAGCCTTCTGCTGCCGGCCAATTTCGACGCGCCAAACCTCGGGTCCGCGTTCGAGATAGGTCCACGAGAACTGACGTGGATATTCGGCTTCAAGTTGGTAATAGAGCGGCTTCGGATCGTGATCGTTGACCAGGACAAAGGCGCCGCCGACAGCGAGCTGATCGACCAGTTCGAAGATCTTCCGGTGCCGCTGGGCAGGCACGAGGCTTCGGACATCGACTTCATTATGCGAGGACTGGGTCATTCAGTTACTCCTTCCGTCGGTTCTAATGTGCATGTTTTGCAGCCGGAGCCCGATTGAGGCTGCGGCCTGCTGCAGTCGCATCATGAGCGCTGCGCAGATGCATCATTGATCGCAGTCAGCCTCGGCGAGTTTGCGCCAGCGCAAAGAAATCGCGCGACGTTGGCCGCACATACGCTTCCGTCAGTCTGAGGAGACCGCGCATCCTGCACGGACGCCGCCCAGGGCTGACGAAGAGGAGCGAAAGATGAGACTTGCGAAAATTCTGATCGCCGCGGGCGTGATCGTGCTCGCCAGCGGCGTTGCGGCCGGAGCCGCCGAATATCAGGTTCAGACCCTGAATATGTCGGCCCACGGCATGTTCCAGTTTGAGCCGCAGCAGCTGAAGATTCAGCCGGGCGACACCGTGCACTTCATCGCCAAAGATAAGGGCCACAACGTCGAAACCGTCGACGGAATGATCCCGGACGGTGCAAAGCCCTTCAAAGGCGGTTTCGGCCAGGATCTCACCGTCACGTTCACGCAGGCCGGCGTGTACGGCATCAAATGCGCGCCGCATTACGGCATGGGCATGGTCGGCGTGATCGTCGTCGGCGATGCTTCCGTTAACCTGCAAAAGGCAGAAGCGGTCAGTCACCCCGGCAAGGCCAAGCCGGCGTTCGCGGCGCTGTTCAAGGCGATAGGCACGCAAACCGCCGCGCAGCACTGACCTCCGAACTCAATTCGTAAAATGGAACCTGGGCCGGGGGGCGAAATAGCTCGTCCTCCCGGCGTGCCGCGGCACGTCCGCCCCGTCGAGGGACCGGCCCGCGGCCGAATGTATCGTATTGCGATGGATCAAGGACGCGCCTTGGCCCTCGCGGCAAGGTGCGCTTCGGCCGTGCCAAGCGGTCAGGAACTGCCGGAATAGCATTCGATGATCCAGATAATATGTCGTCGCAAGCACAGCCTGTGGGGCGCGCTGGTCGTTTGCCTGATGCTCGCTGCGATGACCGTGCCGGCGGCGGCGCAGACGCAGGGCAGACTTGCCGAGTTCCTCCAGCGCCTGCAGCCGCACGATATCGACCCGGCAGCGGACCAATTCGGCGCGGTGTCCGGTGCGGTTCCGGCGGCGCCGCTGCTCAAACAGGGCAAGGTCGTCGGATACGCGTTTCTGAACGCCGACGTCGTCGATTCGACCGGCTATTCCGGCAAGCCAATCAATATCGTGATCGGTCTCGATAACGAGGCCCGCATTACCGGTGCCAAACTGGTCGAGCACCACGAGCCGATCTTTTTGGTCGGCATTCCGCAGACTAAAGTGGAAAAGTTCATCCACGACTATGTCGGCCGCAGCGTGCTCGCCGCCGACAACGCCTCGGGTTCCGCAGCCGACATCGTCAGCGGCGCCACCGTCAGCTCGATGGTGATCGCCGACAGCATCACGCGCGCGGCGATCAAGGTGGCGCAGGCCTACAAGCTCGGCAGCGGTGCAGCGGCCGTCGCCGTGGCAGAGCCGGTGTCACGCAAGATCGACCCCGGCAAAATCCTCTTGAAAGGCTGGGTCGAACTCACCGGCGATGGATCGGTGCGCCGCTTGCTGCTCACGAGTGACGATGTCAATAAGGCCTTCGCCAAGTCCGGTAACGCCGCAGCCATCGCGCGTCCGGTGCAGGGGGAGCCCGACGCGCCTTTCGTCGATCTTTACGTTGCTCTCGTGAGCGTGCCGAGCATCGGCGAGAGCCTGCTCGGATCGGCCGCATACAAAAATCTGAAGAAACGTATTGGCGATGGCGGCCAGGCGATCCTCATTGCGGGCGCCGGTTCGTATTCGTTCCGCGGCTCCGGCTATGTGCGTGGCGGCATCTTCGACCGCATCGAGGTCATTCAAGGCCAGACCAGCATTCGCTTCCGCGACCGCGATTACGAACGAGTGGGGTCGCTGGCAGCGTCAGGCGCGCCGGAATTTCCCGAGATCGGCCTGTTCGTCCTGCCGAAGGGACAACAGTTCGATCCCGGCAAGCCGTGGCGCCTGCAATTGCTGGTGCAGCGAGTGACCGGCGCCTTGGACAAGGCGTTCATCAATGTCGGCGTCGGCTACTCTATTCCGGAGCAATACTTGCTTCCGATTGAAGCCGCGGCGCCCGCAGCGCCCGTGCCGGTCAGCGCAGGCGCAGCGGCCCAGCCGGTATCGGCCCAATCGGCCACGCTTGAGGCCAGGCCCTCGGCGGGCGAGCCGCTTTGGCTGAAGATCTGGCGAGGGAAGGCGGTCGACATCGCGATCCTGGTTGTCGCCATCCTGGTGCTGACCGGCATCTTCTTCTTCCAGGACGTGTTGGTGAAGCGGCCGAAGCTGTTCGAGCGCATTCGGATGACCTATCTGGCGTTCACGCTGCTGTGGCTCGGCTGGTACCAGCACGCGCAGCTCTCCGTCGTCAACGTCTTCACCTTCTTCCAGGAACTGCGCGGGCACTTTCAGTGGGAGCATTTCCTCAACGATCCGCTGATCTTCATCCTGTGGAGTTCGGTCGCGGCTGCCCTTCTGTTCTGGGGGCGCGGCGCCTATTGCGGCTGGCTGTGCCCGTTCGGCGCACTGCAGGAGTGGATGAACAAGATCGCGCGTTGGCTGCACGTGCCGCAGCTCAAGGTGCCGTTCGGATTGCATCAGCGGCTATGGCCGATCAAATACATCATCTTCTTGGCGCTATTTGGGGTGTCGCTCGGATCGCTGGCCCTCGCGGAAAGCCTCGCTGAAGTCGAACCGTTCAAGACGGCGATCATCCTGCATTTCATGCGCGATTGGTGGTTCGTACTTATCGCGGTCGGCTTCCTGCTGCCGGGACTTTTCGTCGAGCGCTTCTACTGCCGCTACATGTGCCCGCTCGGCGGCGCGTTGGCGATACCGGCCCGCGTTCGCATGTTCGATTGGCTGCGGCGCTATCGCGAGTGCGGCTCGCCCTGTCAGCGCTGCGCGCAGGAGTGCCCGGTACAGGCGATCCATCCGGAAGGGCAAATCAATCCCAACGAGTGCATCCAGTGCATGAATTGTCAGGTGCTCTACCACCATGACCAGAAGTGCCCGGTGATGATTCAGTTGCGGCTCAAGCGTGAGAAATTCCACGCGCTGTCTTCGCCTTCGATGAGACCCGGCGCCAAGACCCCCGCGCCGGCCTTTCCCCCTGCCACCGCCGGCGAGAAATCGCTGGACAAGACCGAGGTGCGCCTGCCGGCCACCGATTAAAGGAGCATACATATGGCGGATCACGACAAAAATGACGACGGACTGAGCAGGCGCAAGCTGCTCACGCGCGGCACTAGTGCGGTCGCTTTGACCGGGCTGGCGGCCGGCGGCGGCACTGCCGGCATGCTGGAATTCTCGCAGACGGCGCTCGCCCAGCAAGCGTCACGGCGAGCGGGCGGCTCGGTCGAAGTGCGGCCCGGCGATCTCGACGAATATTACGGCTTCAGCAGCAGCGGCCAGTGCGGCGAAATTCGCGTAATGGGCATCCCGTCGATGCGCGAAATCATGCGAATTCCGGTGTTCAACCGCGACAGCGCCACCGGCTGGGGCCTGACCAATGAGAGCCGCAAGGTGCTCACCGAAGGCCTTCTGCCCGCAACGCGCAAATTCCTCGAAACGCGCGGCGGCACCTTCGTCAACGGCGACGCGCACCATCCGCATATGTCGTTTACCGATGGCACTTACGACGGCCGCTACATCTTCATCAATGACAAGGCCAATTGTCGCGTCGCACGCATCCGTTGCGACGTGATGAAGTGCGACAAGATCATCGAGGTCCCGAACGCCTCGGATATTCACGGCCTGCGGCCGCAGAAATATCCGCGGACCGGCTACGTCTTCGCCAATAGCGAGCACATCGTGCCCATCCCGAACGACGGCAGCGTGCTCGACGATCCGAAGCAGTATTGGTCGGTGTTCACCGCCATTGACGGCGACAGCATGACTGTCGCCTGGCAGGTGCTGGTTGATGGCAATCTCGACAACTGCGACGCCGACTACGAGGGCAAATATGCGTTCTCGAGCTGCTACAACTCGGAGCGCGGTGTCACGCTGGCCGACATGACCTCCGCCGAACGCGACTGGGTCGTGGTGTTCGACATCAAGCGCATCGAGCAGGCGATCGCCAAGGGCGATTTCAAGACCATGGGCGGCGTCAAGGTCGTCGACGGCCGCAAGGGCTCGCCGTACACGCGTTATATCCCGGTGGCCAACAATCCGCACGGCTGCAACATGGCACCGGACGGCATCCACCTGGTGCTCGCCGGCAAGCTGTCGCCGACGGTCACGGTGGTCGACGTGCGGCGGCTCGCCGACGTGTTCACCGACAAAATCAAGCCGCGCGACGCCGTAGTCGCCGAGCCGGAACTGGGCCTCGGACCACTTCATACGGCTTATGACGGCAAGGGCAACGCCTTCACCACGCTGTTCATCGACAGCCAGGTGGTGAAATGGAACATTGACAAGGCCAAGCGCGCCTACAAGGGCGAGAAGGTCGATCCGATCATCGAGAAGATCGATGTGCACTACCAGCCGGGCCACAATCACACGTCGATGGGTGAGACCAAGGAGGCGGACGGCCGCTGGTTGATGTCACTGAACAAGTTCTCGAAGGACCGCTTCCTGCCGGCCGGTCCGCTGCACCCGGAGAACGATCAGTTGATCGACATCTCCGGCGCTAAGATGGAGCTCGTTCACGATGGCCCGAGCTATGCCGAGCCGCACGATATCTGCATCGTGCACCGCTCCAAGGTGAATCCGCTGCGCGTATGGAAGCGCGACGACCCGAGCTGGGAGGAGGCGCGGCAGTGGGCGGTCAAAGACGGCGTCAAGCTGGAAGAGGGCGCCAATGTCATCCGCGACGGCAACAAGGTGCGTGTTTACATGTACTCCGTCGCTCCCGCCTACAGCCTCGAGAAGTTCACGGTCAAGCAGGGCGATGAAGTTACCATCTTCGTCACCAATATGGATGACGTGGAGGATTTGACGCACGGCTTCACCATCGTGCGCTACGGCGTGATGATGGAGATCTCGCCGCAACAGACCTCATCGGTGACGTTCGTTGCCGACCGCCCCGGTGTGCATTGGTACTACTGCCAGTGGTTCTGCCACGCGATGCACATGGAGATGGCCGGGCGGATGATCGTCGAGCCGCATCAGACATGAGGCGGGGCGGCACCATAGTGTCCGGGCGACCGGCCGCGGCGTTCATTGCCGCGGCAGTCGCTGCCTGGCTGGGCGCGGGCTGCGCCCTTGCGGCGACGGTCCCGGTTCCGGCCGGAGGCGAGCGCTTGCGCGCCGCGATTGCTGCCGCTACGGCCGGCGATGTGCTGCAGCTCGAAGCGGGTGTCCACGACGGCCCGGTGCTCATCGAAAAGCCGCTGACTCTCGAAGGTCGGCCGGGGGCGGTGGTCGATGGCGGCAGCCGGGGCCGCACCATCGAAGTGCTTGCCCCGGGTGTCACGATCCGTGGCCTTGGCGTGCGCGGCTCCGGTATCGGCCACGAAATGGACGCCGGCATCTACCTGGAGCAGAGCGCCATCGGCGCGAAGATTTTGGATAACACCATCAGCGGCAATTTGGTTGGCGTGTATGTCCACGGCGCGGCCGGTGCGATCGTGCGCGGCAATACGATCGTCGGGCGTACCGACCTGCGGCTCAACGACCGAGGCAATGGCGTCTATGTCTGGAACGCGCCGGGCGCCCAGGTGATCGATAATGACATCTCGGGGGGGCGCGATGGGATTTTCACCAATACGAGCCGGCGCAACATTTTTCGCGGCAACCGGATGCACGATGTCCGTTTCGCGGTCCATTACATGTACACGAACGACAGTGAAGTCAGCGACAATGTCTCGGTCGGCAACCACGCCGGCTACGTCATCATGTTTTCGGACCATCTGAAGATTCACGGCAACGTGTCGCGCGGCGACCGCGATCATGGTCTGCTGCTGAACTACGCCAACGACTCGCGCATCGACAATAATGTGGTCAGTGGCAGCCAAAAGTGCGTGTTCATCTACAACGCCAACAAGAACGACCTGACCGCGAACAGCTTCGAGAACTGCGCGATCGGCATCCATTTCACCGCCGGATCGGAACGCAACGCGGTCAGTGGTAACGCCTTCATCAACAATCGGGCCCAGGTCAAATACGTCGGTACCCGTTCGATCGACTGGTCAGTAAAGGGTCGCGGCAACTACTGGAGCGACAATCCGGCCTTTGATCTCAATGGCGACGGCATTGCCGACGCCGCTTACCGGCCCAACGATCTCGTGGACCGCGTGGTTTGGGCTTACGGCGCTGCGAAGCTGCTACTGAACAGCCCGGTGGTTGAAGTGCTGCGCTGGGCACAGTCACAGTTTCCTGCCCTGCATCCTGGCGGCGTCGTGGACAGCGCGCCATTGATGACGCCGCCGCATGTCGGGCCGGCGATAGAAACCGCACGCTTGAAGCAAGGGGAGGCCGCGTATGGCCGTCGTTGAAGCCCATCACGTCAGCCGTCGCTACGGCGAGCATCTGGCGGTCGACGACGTTACTGTCGCGTTCCAGCCGGGCCAATGTACGGCCATCGTCGGCCACAACGGCGCCGGCAAGAGCACGCTGATCAAGATGCTGCTGGGCTTGGTGCGGCCGACAGCGGGCCGGATCACCATATTCGGTGAGGATCCCTCCGCCGGAAACCGCCGTTGGCGCAGCCAGGTCGGGTTTCTCCCGGAGAATGTCAGTTTTCCGCCCAGTCTGTCCGGGCGCGAGACCCTCGACTTCTATTCCCGCCTCAAGGGCCAATCGGCCGCAGCGAACGGTGACCTGCTTGATCGCGTCGGTCTGGGCGCCGCCGCGGCCAATCGGCGGGTGTCGACCTATTCGAAGGGCATGCGGCAGCGGCTGGGCCTCGCGCAGGCGCTGCTCGGCAACCCGCGGCTCCTCGTTCTGGACGAGCCGACAAGTGGTCTCGATCCGAGCTCACGGCAAAACTTCTACGCGATCCTGCGCGACCTCGTCGCCGACGGCGCCGCCGTACTGCTGTCCTCTCATGCGCTGGAGGAAATCGAAGGGCAAGCCAGCCGCATCGCCGTGATGAGTCAAGGCCGTCTGATGGCATTCGGGAGCCTCGACGATTTGCGTGGTCTTTCTCAACTCCCCGTCCGGATTCAACTGCGCGTCGCCAACGGTCACGCCGCGGCGCTGGTCCACTCACTCGGTGTGCCGGCGACCGTGCAGGGGCACGACATTGCGCTGTCCTGTATGGCGGCGGCCAAGATGGACGTGCTGCGTCGCGTCGCATCCTGCGACGAGGTGGTCGACTTCAATGTCCAGCCGCCGAGCCTCGATTCCCTTTACGCATGGTTTATGGAGGCCGGGAGATGACAGCGGTGCTCACCGTCGCCGCCGGCGAAATTCGCTCTGCGCTGCGCAATCGTTGGGTGTTATCGGCAACGCTGGTTCTGGCCGCCCTGGCGCTCAGCTTGGCGCTGCTTGGCAGCGCGCCGACCGGAACGGTCGGCGTCGCGCCACTGGATGTGACCGTTGTCAGCCTGACCAGTCTGACGATCTTTCTGGTGCCGCTGATCGCGCTGCTGCTCTCGCATGATGCGATCGTCGGTGAAAGGGAGCGCGGCACATTGCTTCTATTATTATCTTATCCGCTGGCGCGATGGCAGGTGATCGCCGGCAAGTTCATCGGGCATACGGCGGTCGTTTCTATCGCCGTGACGCTCGGCTACGGCAGCGCCGGCCTGGTGATCGCATGGCTTTTTGGCGGTATCGACTCCGAGAGCATGACCGCCTTTGCGGCACTGATCGGTTCGTCGATCGTGCTTGGCGCAGCGTTCCTGGCGTTGGGCTATCTGGTCAGTGTTTGTGCTCCTCAACGTGCCACTGCGATTGGCGTCGCCGTGGCGATCTGGTTGGTGCTGGTGCTCGTCTACGATGCGGCGCTGCTCGGCATCCTAGTTGCTGACACGAGCCGCTCGATGCCCGCCGAACTGGTGCAGGCGTTGCTCGTCCTCAATCCGGCGGATGCGTTTCGATTGTTTAATCTGGCGGGACTCGGCAGGGTCGGCACCTTCTCCGGAATGGCGGCCGTGTCGCAACAAGCTCATGCCGGCGGCGCCATCTTGATCTCGATGCTGATCCTGTGGACGGCGTTGCCGCTACTGGGCGCGGCCGTGATCTTCGGCCGGAGGGAAGTGTGATGCGTGGCGCTGTAAGCGGGTTACTCGTGGTCCTGCTGACCGGCGTGCTTGCCGGCTGCGATGGCACGTCGGCGGACTTGCCGCAGCCGATGGAGCCGACGGCGGAATCGGTCTCGCATTTCTGCGGCATGCTGTTGGCCGAACACACCGGCCCGAAAGGCCAGATTTTTATCAAGGGCCGCGCGCAGCCGATCTGGTTCAGTTCAGTCAGCGAGACCATCGCCTTTACTTTGCTGCCCGAGGAGCCTGCGGGCGTTGCCGCCATCTACGTCAACGATATGGGCAGCACAGATGACCAGGCTCGGCCGAGGCCGGGCGCTTGGGTCGAGGCGAGACGCGCCTGGTATGTCCTCGGCAGCGACGAACGGGGCCGGGCCGGCATGGGCGATATGCAACGAGAGCCGATCCCGTTTGCGGACCGGGATGGCGCACGACGCTATCAGGCTGCGCATGGTGGGCGCCTCCTGCGGTTCTCGGAGATTCCCGAAGACGCGATCTTGGGAAGCGGTAACGATGCCGGTGGCGGCAATAATCGCGAGGCTGCCGGATCCGCAGCGCGAACCGATTGAGAGGACGATATGAACGTTAACGTCACGCGCCGCCGCTTCATCCGTATCGCCGCGAGTGCGGGAGTCGCCTCGCTTCTGCCGGGCATCGCAGGAACGAAGGCTTCGTCAGGCGGGCTGCGGCATTGGCGCGGCATAGCATTGGGAGCCGATGCGTCGCTGCAGGTCCTTCACCCCGATGGAGCAACGGCCGACCGTCTCATTGCCGCTTCGCTGGACGAAGTGCGGCGGCTGGAGAGCATTTTCAGTCTTTACCGTGATGATTCTGAAGTCGTGCGGCTCAACCGAGACGGTCGCCTTGACGCGCCGGCACCGGAATTGGTCGAGCTCTTGTCGGTCGCCGGCCGCTTTTCCCGTCTCACGGCAGGCGCTTTCGATGCCACTGTGCAGCCGCTGTGGGATCTGTACGCCAGGCATTTCTCGACTCCGGGCGCCGACTCGGTAGGGCCGAGCGATGAGGCAATTGCAGCTGCACGCTCGCTCGTGGGGTATGAAGCCGTGCAGATCGATCCGGCAATGATCCGCCTGACAAAACCTGGCGCCAGAGTGACGCTCAATGGCATTGCGCAAGGCTACGCCACCGACCGCGTCGCCGATTTGCTCCGTGCGGCCGGCTGCGAACACACTTTGGTTGATATGGGTGAAATCCGGGCCATTGGCGATCATCCGGAACATCGGCCCTGGGATGTAGCAATTCGAGATCCGCGAGAGGGGGCGCGTGCGCTCGGTGAGCTTCAGCTCAGTAACATGTCGATTGCCACATCGAGCGGCATCGGCACTCCATTTGATGCAACCGGCCGCTTCAATCACATCTTCGATCCCTCGGACGGTACCTGCGCGTCGCGGTATCTGAGCGTGTCCGTGAAAACCAGCCGGGCGACGACAGCTGACGCTCTCTCCACCGCCTTTTCATTGATGCCGATGGAGAGCGCCGCGCAAGTTCTCAAGGCAAGCGGCGGCGGCGAGGCGCTATTCTTCGACAGAGATCGGCGGGCGACATCTGTCCGGAGCACCTAGGTCCGCGACGTGAGTGCCTCAGGTGTGCGGTAACGGCGTCCATGGCATGTTCGCCGAGCGGATCGGTCGGCGCCGTTTGATTGCCGGGCGAGGGTCGAAGACGAGCGGCTGAAAGCATCAATTGCTAGTCGAGGTTGGCAGAACTGCTGCAGGTGTTGGCGGCGTTTGCCGAACGACAGCCTGGAATTTCATTTGCATAATTCCAGTTATTGCCACGGCCGCACAGCGATGAAATCCTCTATAATCGCGTCCGAGTCCCTTCGATGATGCGGCGGCACTTTGTGAATGGACCGAACAGTAGCCAAACTTAACATAGAGCATTTTAACCGGCTATTAGAGGCCGAGAGGGTACCACCCGAACGCCGAGAGACCCTCTTGAGACTTCTACGAGAAGAGTGGCTTCGGCCAACAAGGGCCGGGCTGGGCCGCATGCTAATGGTGATCTCTAGAAGGGGCGGCCGTCCTCTCTCCACGGACGCCAGTGGGTTGGACGAACCTCAAGTCGCCGATGACCGCCGCCCTCCTCGCCGTAAACTGAGATTCAGTTCTTGGCCGTCGCCTCGCGCAGCTGTCGGCGCAGGGTCTTCAATTCCTCGAAGCGCGTGGTGACGTCACGCATGACCGCAGCAAGGCCCGAAATTGCACCTGCCGCGTCGTGAAGCGCAACGAGGGTGAACTCGACCGAGATCTGCGCGCCGTCCTTGCGCAGGGCCGGCACCGACAATGTATCGCCGCCGGCATAGCGGCTTTGGCCGCTGGCCATCATCGCTCGATAGCCGTCCCAATGGCGGGCACGCAGCCGCTCGGGAATGATGATGTCGAGCGACCGACCGACCGCCTCCTCGGCCGTAAAGCCGAAGATGCGCGCCGCGCCCGGATTCCAGAAGCGGATGATGCCGGCGCAATCGCAGGCGACGATGGCGTCGGCGACGCCCGACAGCAGCGCGCGGCCGACCCCGTCGGCGAAACTGCCGTTCACCGTCCCGCTCCGGCGGTGGCGCGCCGCGGCGCCACCGCCTCGATGCCCAGCAGCGCGCGCATCGAGGCGCGCGGCTTCACCAGATCGGCCAGCGAATAATCGTCCAGCACCGCGAGGAAGGCCGCATTCGCCCGCGCCAGGGCGCCGCGCAAACCGCAACACGGCGCGATGGCGCAATCTTCCTCGATCGGCTTGAAGCACGGCACCAGCGCCATGTCCGGCTCGCTGAAGCGCACGACGTCGCCGAGATTGATGTCCTGCGCCGGCCGGGCGAGCCGCAGGCCGCCGCTGCGGCCGCGCACGGTTTCGATATAGCCCGCCGCGCCGAGATGATAGGCGACCTTCATCAGGTGGTTCTTTGAAATGCCGTAACGCGCGGCAACGTCGGCGATGGTGGCGAGCCGGCCCTCGTCGAGGGCCAGATACATCAGGAGGCGCAGGGCGAAATCGGTATGAACTGTAAGGCGCATGTGGAACTCCTCCGCTAAAAGAAGTATATTATATATTGCTTTTAGGCAAGCCTCCGGCTAGCATGAACCGCACTCGAAGAACGGAGGACCTTCATGAGCAAGGTCGGTTCAAATCTGGCGCGCCTTTTTCTGTGGCCCGGCGATATCGCCTGCGTCGCCATCGGTCTCGATCACGACGACAAGCAGGAACTGGTGCGCATGCTGGTCAATTCGCTGGTCTGGATCGTCGTCGGTATGGCGGTGGCCGTGGCGGTGATATGACCGCGTTGAAGTTTTCCGAAGTGACCGACGAGTCGATCCGCCGCCTGGTGGACGAGTTCTATGCGCGCGTGCGCGACGATGCCGCGCTCGGCCCGGTGTTCGCCAACGCCATCAAGGACTGGGAGCCACATCTTGCGACCATGCGCGATTTCTGGTCATCGGTGATGCTGACCAGCGGCCGCTACAAGGGCAACCCGGTGATAAAGCATCGTCAGGTCGAAGGCATCAGCTATGAGATGTTCGAGCGATGGCTGGCGCTGTTCGACGAGACCGCCCGCGCATTGTTCGAGCCGGCGCTCGCCGCCGTGTTCAACGCCAAGGCGGCGCGCATTGCCGAGAGTCTGCGGCTGGCGGTGTTCTACCGGCCCGACCAGCCGTGGCCGCCGACCGCGGCGTGAAAGTGGCGCTTCGCTTCGGTTTGCGGGAGGGGCGCTACTTTTAGATCTATGAGTCAACAAGCACAAAAGGTTTTACATCATGAGCAAAGCCCTTGCGCGCGTGATGGGCGCGATCAAATCCAATCTGATTGCCTATGGGGAAGGTGTCGCGGAGGCGCGCCGGTTGTGCCGTGATTACGAGCGACTCAGCGCCATGAGCGATGGAGAGCTAGCTGCTATGGGGGGTAGCCGTGGAAACATTTCGGCGATCGTCACAGGAGTCTATGGACAAGCGCAACGGTCAGAAAGCCGTGCGTTTGATCTGGGCGGCGGAGCAGGACGCTTTCGCCGGGTGCGCTGGCTTCCAGCCAATTCGGCAGCTGAGACCGTCGACGCACGGAATCCCGTTCCGGCGCAAAGGCACATGCAGGGGACTGCTAGTCAGCGAGCCGTGGTTCTCCGTGACGCTAGCCGAGCAGGGCCGACACCAAGCCCGACCCAGGCTAAGCCATCGCGGGGGAGGTACGCTTTCTAGCGAACGTGTAGCCGCTGATCGCAATCAAGCGGAAACAAGTCGTTGTGATAGGAAGGCATTGGTGGTTCCCGTCGCCTAGGCCGGATAGATAAGCGCTCCGCCGAGCTGTCGCTTAGCGGCATTCGTCAAGCTTGCCGGCATAATCTTGCCCGGCCCAAGTATGTGAAAGACATTCTCGCCCGCAGCCAACAGGTAGTCCGTGATGATTCGTCGGTGACATCGCCACCAAACCGCCTCCGCGCACATCACGACGCAGCGCTCGACGCTGCCGCGCTCCCGCAGCTTGGCGAGGCCAGACTGGAAGCCGGCGCCCATTGCATAGTCCGCGTAGTTGTGGAAACTCTGATTCTCCCAGAAAGCATTGACGCTGGGCGCAATGTCGGGTGTACGCGGCCGATGGCCCCCAAGCTCAGCTAGATGTTCATAGCTAATCTGAGATTTTGACAACGAGCTTGGTAGCGCTTCCAGATTGTATTGCGGATTTTTCAGCGAACGGGGGACGGAGCGCACGTCCACTACTAGGCTCACCTCCGAAGCGGTAAGCAATTCGATGAATTGCGCGATGGAGCGAGTGGAATGACCGATGGTGAAGAACGGCAGAGTCAATCCCTACTCCTAAGATTTATATTCACGTTCGCTACTAGTCGAGATGTCTCATAAATCCGGCTTTGTGTGCAAGGCGACGTGGCCCGTCTTGTCGCTCATGATTTCGAGTGTTCACAAAAGATGTAATTATTGACGTATCCTTTGTGGAACTATCACGTCGATGCGTCTTCACGAGTTTTCCTCGCGCCCGCTCACCCTCAAAATTAAAACTCGCGCGGTCGCCGACGTCCACGTCGGCCATTGGCACACGGACATCAGGCACCGAGCCGGAATCGTGGACTTCTGACCCTAGACTGACGTAGTCTGCCAGAGCGCCTCAGGCCGGCCCAGCGGCCTGAAGCTGTCCTACCGGTCAGGCCACCTCAGCCCGATTTTTGGCCTTGAGAGCGAACTGCCTCCGACAATGGCACCGCAGCCTCGGAACAGCGATCTTTTGCCGACGCCATGGCATTCCATTCGCTAGTCGGTAGGATGGCTAATCCGCCAAGCAGTGACCCGAAGCAGATGGGTTCCGGTCTCGCGGTTTAATCATTATCAGTGCATGGCTCTCGCGACACGTGTGCGGGGCGATCTTTCGGCGGTTCCTCGTTCGAGCATCCGATGGTCACGGTAAGTCCGCAGGCATGGCACGTGTGGACCACGGCGTCGTCGACGGTTGTCGCTTGCATTGCCAATCGGCAAGCGGGGCAAACGGGCGGATGAATCGAAACGTGATTATTGAGCTAAATCCGAAGCGCGCGCCGCATACGATCAACTCCGTAGTTTTCCGAATGAGTATTCTCTCTCAAAAGAGGCATTTACAATACTGCTTTTAAAGCGTAGAGGCAATTCCGCCGACGCAATATTCGGCAGCCAAACAGCCCAAGAATAAGAGGCGCCGGATTATGGCTCAGCTCACAAGAACCGAACGTCAGATCGCTCTAGCATTGTTCGTTGGTTTAGCGGTCGCTGGGCTGTTGATGGTGGCGGGAGGTCGCGCAGACCCGCTCGGTCTTCATGGCGCGCTCATTTTAGGGGTGGCGGTTTTCGGAAGCTTCGGGATCATCTCTAAATATTACGAGCCACTGCCCGGCGCTGATCGCCTGCGCGAATATTACGACGATCCCAGCAAGTTCGGTGTCGTTGCCGCGATGGTTTGGGTCGCATTTGGCCTTTTCATGGGCGACTGGGTGGCGTGGCTCCTCGTCAACCCGGACCTTACCTTTGACGCCGCGTGGTCGAGTTTCGGTCGCATCCGGCCTGTCCACACGACCTCTGTGATTTTCGGTTTTGGCGGTAACGCACTGATCGCCACGTCCTTCTATGTGATGCAGCGGACGTCGCGGGCGCGGCTGCCGGACCAGTTGAGCCCCTGGTTCGTACTGCTCGGCTACAATCTGTTCTGTATTCTGGCAGTGACCGGCTACATGCTGGGTATCACGCAATCTCGCGAGTACGCGGAGCCGGAATGGTACGCCGATATCTGGCTGGTGGTCGTGTGGATCGTATATTTCGTGACCTACTTGCGTACCCTAGCGCGGCGCAAGGAGCCGCACATCTACGTTTCGAACTGGTACTACCTGGCGTTCATTCTGGTCGTGGCGATGCTGCATATCGTCAACAACCTCGCCGTGCCGGTGTCGCTCGGCCACGCAAAAAGCTACTCATTATTCTCCGGTGTCCAGGATGCAATGACCGAGTGGTGGTACGGCCACAACGCTGTAGCCTTCTTTCTGACCTCGGGCTTTCTTGGGATGATGTACTACTTCATGCCGAAGCGCGCAGGGCGCCCGATTTTCTCTTATCGCCTGTCCATCATCAGTTTCTGGGGCATCACCTTCTTTTACATTTGGGTAGGCTCGCACCATCTGCATTATACCGCGTTGCCACAGTGGGTGCAGACGCTTGGCATGACTTTCTCGGTCCTGTTGCTCGTGCCTTCTTGGGCCTCCGCCGGTAATGCCTTGCTTACGCTTAATGGTGCCTGGCACAAGGTCCGTGATGACGCGACCCTGCGTTTCATGATGATCGCGGCGGTCTTTTACGGACTGACCACGTTTGAGGGATCGTTCATGGCGATCCGACCGGTCAACTCGCTCTCGCACTACACAGACTGGACGATTGGCCATGTCCACGCAGGCGCGCTCGGCTGGGTGGCGATGATCACCTTCGGCTCGATCTATGCGTCAGTCCCCTGGCTTTGGAAGCGCGACGCCATGTATTCGGCGCGCCTGGTGGAGGTTCATTTCTGGCTCGCGCTGGCGGGAACGATTGTCTACGTCTTCGCAATGTGGAATTCCGGCATCGTGCAAGGATTAATGTGGCGGACCTACAACGAGAGCGGGACGCTGACTTATTCCTTCGTCGATTCACTAATTGCGATGCATCCTTACTACATCGCACGCGCCGTTGGCGGTCTGCTGTTCCTGATCGGGGCGCTGGTCGGCTGCTACAACATGTACATGACGATCCGTGCCGCTCCGCAGCGCAAGCGGCTGGCCTCAACTAGCGACATGCCGGCGGCTGTGCCGGCTATCGCTCCTGCAGAGTGACGCTGAAGATGTTTGGCTTCCATTACCGCCTCGAACGCAAGACCATTCCTTTCGTGCTGGCAATCATCGGCGCTGCCAGCATTGGCGGCTTTGTGGAAATCGCGCCGTTGTTCACGATCCATCAGACGGTAGAAAGCGCGCCGAATATGCGCGTGTACACTCCGCTGGAGCTCGCCGGGCGCAACATCTACATCCGGGAAGGCTGTTACGCTTGCCATTCTCAAATGATTCGAACCCTGCGCGATGATGTCGAGCGCTATGGGCATTATTCGCTCGCGGTCGAATCCAAATACGACCATCCGATGCTTTGGGGGTCGAAGAGAACGGGGCCTGATCTCGCCCGTATTGGGGGCAAGTATTCCGATGCGTGGCACGTCATCCATTTGAACAATCCGCGCGATGTCGTTCCTGAGTCCGTCATGCCGGCTTACACTTGGCTGAAACGTACTGAATTGCGGACAGCCGATCTCAGGCTGCATTTGAAGGCGCTGCGTGAGGTCGGCGTTCCCTACACCGATGACATGATCGCGAATGCGCCTGCAGATGCCTACGGACAGGCCAATCCCGGGACACCCTTAGCCGACGGCGTTATCAAGCGTTATGGCGAGACGACCGACGTCAACGCCTTCGACGGTTCGCCCGGCAACGTGACAGAGATGGATGCGCTCGTAGCCTATCTGCAGATACTCGGACGCCTCACTGATGTTGCTTCCAATGGTCCAGCGGCGGGAGCAGCGGAGCCATGACCTTCATCGCGCACGACACTTTGGTCTGGCTTTCAAAGTCGATCGGGCTCTTCTATCTGCTCATTCTGTCTGCGGCGGTCGTAGTTTACGCCTATTGGCCCGCAAACCGAAAGAGCTTCGAGCGCGCCGCGAAGTCAATCATCGAGGGTGAGGATAGGCCGTGGGGATAGGGGAGCGTGACCCGCATACCGGACACATGACCACCGGTCATGAATGGAACGGCATCACGGAGTTAAACACTCCAGTGCCGCGACCCGTCTATGTCTTTCTCGCAGCCGCGGCGCTGTTCGCCATTTTGTACTGGGTGCTCATGCCGGCCTGGCCGACAGGTGGAAGCTATACAAAGGGTCTGCTCGGCTACGACCAGCGAGCAGCGGTGGCGGAGAGCCTGCGTGAGGCCGCCCTAGGCCGGGCGGCCTTGACGAAGAAGATCGCCGCTGAGGGTTTCGATGCCATCACGGCCGATCGGGACCTCATGGACACCGTGCGCCAAACCGGCCGAGCCTTGTTCGGCGACAACTGCGCCGCCTGCCACGGCCGCGAAGCGACCGGTAACAAGGGCTTTCCCAACCTGACCACGGCTTCGTGGCTTTGGGGCGGTTCGCCGGAGACGATCGCCGAGACAATTCGGGTCGGCATCAATTCGGCGCATCCGGACAGTCGCACATCGCAGATGCCCGCCTTCGGACGCGACGGTGTGTTACCACGGATCGAAATCGAAAACGTCGTCGCTTACGTCAAGAGCCTTTCCGAGCCGCAGTCAGCGCGGGGACATGAGGCGGCAGTGGCCGCGGGCAGGAAGGTTTTCGCCAGCACCTGCGCCGCGTGCCATGGCGAGCAGGGGACCGGAAATTCCGAACTCGGCACGCCCAATCTGGCCGACCAGTTCTGGATTTACGGCGGCGATTCTGAGACCCTGGTCAAGACTGTCTGGGGCGGTCGGCAAGGCCAGATGCCGACATGGGAGGCGCGGCTTACGCCGGTCGAGCGGAAGATTCTTGCGCTCTATGTCTATGATCTCCGGCGGCGACAATGACGCAGAAGGTCAACACTAGAGCGATCGTCCCATGGCGCGCCCTGGCTTGGTCGCTGGCCGTAATCGTCATCCTGACCTTCGCGGCAGCTAATGCGCATCTCGTCTACGTCGCGGCGACGTCGCAGCCGAGCTGTGTTGCGCATGCCCGCCTTGGTGAGGCGCGCGGCCGGGCCTACAGCGCGGCGCAGTCGGCCTGCCCCAGTCCCGGTGGCGCCGGCTCCGAGCCGATGGAGAAGCATCCATGACAACTATTCCGGCGGTCGTACCGCCCCTGCCGCGGCGTTCACAGTTCGGCCGTCATATTCCGCCGCGTGCCGCCTTCGCCTGGCTTGGCGCGGGCTGGCGCGATCTCTGCGTAGAGCCGATCGCGAGCCTCACTTATGGTCTTGCCGTCTTCTTCATATCGGTTGTGCTGGTTGGGGGGCTCTTCCGGTTGGGCTGGGACTACATTCTGTTTCCGGCACTGGCGGGATTTATGGTTGTCGGGCCGGTCCTTGCCACCGGTCTCTACGAGAAGAGCCGCCGCATCGCGGCAGACGAGCGCGTCAGTTTCCTGCGCATGGTGCTCGTGCGACCGCGATCAACAAGCCAAATCGTCATCACTGGACTTGTTCTTTGCCTGTTGATGCTGGTCTGGATTCGCGCGGCGGTGATCATCTACGCGCTGTTTTTCGGGCTGCGGCCATTTCCCGGCCTCGGCCATATTGCGCCAATGCTTTTCACGACGCCGCTCGGCTGGTCGATGCTGGCCGTCGGCTCGGCCGTCGGCGCGCTGTTTGCCGCCTTCTCGTTTGCTATCAGCGCGCTCTCAATTCCAAGATTGCTCGAAGAACCGGTCGACGCTTTGACGGCAATGGGAACCAGTCTTGCTCTCGTCTGGAATAACCTGCCAGTGATGGTCACATGGGGTGCGATCGTGTTGGTGCTGTTCATTGCAAGTCTAGCGACGGGACTCGTCGGCCTTATCGTCGCATTCCCGATCTTGGGCCACGGCACCTGGCACGCCTACCGTGCGTTCTATAGCCGCCCTGATGCGCGATGCTGAATTTCTTCTTTCTCATACCAATCTCGATCGGCCTTGGTCTCATCGGACTTGCCGCGTTCCTCTGGTCGCTGAACGATAACCAATACGCCGACCTGGAGGGTGCCGCGCAGCGTATTCTATTCGATGAAAAAGAAGAGACATGATCAAATTTGACGGGGACACAATTGAGGTCGATGCCGCGGCCATCGCGGACGCACTCGGTGTCCATCCATCCTTGCTCCACCAGCACATACGTGATGGTGCGCTGACAACGCGATGTGAGCGCGGTGTAGACACCGACGAAGGCCGATACCGACTGACTTTCTTCACCGAGCGCCGACGCTTGCGGCTAATTGTCGATGCCGCTGGGAACGTGCTGCAGCGGTCGACGATCAATTTCGGCGAACACTTCCCGGCTCGGCCGTCGGCGGAGACCCCACCAAGCGGCTCATCTCTGCGCTGGAGGCAAAAAGTGCGGGCTTAAAGAGCCGCTAAGGGTCGCCATTCATTTTTACCTGTGAATGACGTGTTCGGTCATCCGGTTGGAGACGCTCTGCTCCAAGCCGTTTCTCAGAGATTGAATAGACGCTCCGGCGCGGCGATATTGTCGCCCGCCTCGGCGGCGACAAGGTTGCAATCATACAGGGAAAAGATTGAAAACTCAGAGGAAGCATTGTCGCTCGCACGGCGAGTTCGCGAAGCCATAGACGAGCCGTTTTCGATTAATGGGCACGCTCTCCGCGTCTCAGCGTGTATCGGAATCAGCTTGAGCAAGGGCGTGAAGCCAAACTTGGAGGAGTTGCTCAGCTACGCCGATCAGGCGCTCTATCGAGCAAAGAGGTCAGGTCGCGGCTTGGAATTGTTCCGGCAAGGAGAGGAATTGCTTTCGGCGAATTAGGGGGCACGAGTCCTCGCGGCTCGCGCACCAAAAGGTGCAAGTACGCATGTTTAGGACGAAGCTTGACTTCTATTGTTAAAGGCGCGCCGAGAAGCGCTCCTTGGCTGTAAGTATCCGGCAGCGCAAATTGATCTCGCGCTGATATATTTCCCGGCGCAAATAGTCGATCTCCTGCGCATGATCATCCTGATCGACGTCGATGTACCAAGCGCGCGTTGAACCGTCTGAGCCGTCGCTCCAGCGATAGCCGCGCTTCTTCAGAACATCCTTGAGATCGAACGGTGCATTCTCAGCCCAGATCCGCACCGACGTGCGGCGGGCTCGGCCAAGTAGGGCGACTAGACCGGTCTCGCCGCTGACTCCCAGCGGTCTTGCCAGGATTTCGAGGAGGGCGTGGCAGTCGTCGATGGCGCGATGGGCGTCGTGGAAGAGCCCAGCATCGGCGAGAAGATAGGAAAGACGAGCGCCAGAAAGACCGTGGGCCTTCCAGTCGATCTCGGACATGGAGCAAGCCCAGTGCTTGTCGGCGAAGAGCGGCCAGAAGCGCTCTGCGAACTTGCGATCAAAGCCCGCGTTGTGCGCGATGACGATATGAGCGCCGGCGGCGAAGCCCGCAACGGCGGCTTCGTCAATCACATGGCCGGCGACCAGGTCTTCCGTAATGCCGGTGATCGCCGTCACCTCGGCCGGGATGGCGATCGTGGGTTGACGAAACGCCTGGAAAACATCGTTCACCGCGGTGATCTCGCCGGCGGCGGAGTAGGCGAACTTCACCATGCCGAGCTCGATCGGCTCATCTTTGGTGTGGTCGAGACCGGTGGTTTCGAGATCGATGATGACGCCGACCTTGTCATCGGCGGCAGCAATCGACCCGGTGGAGCGCGGCCTGAGGCGGCGCAGTATCTTGTAATCGCCGCTCGCCTCCAGGCGACTGGCCATGTCTTCCATTGAGCCCAAGCAGTTGCAGATACTTTCATTCATCGGAACTGCCGCCGGTTGGCGTTGGTGACGGATTAGCGAAGCGAGGCGCCATGGTCGCAGGCGCCGGACCATAGTCGTCCTGGGCCTCGCGCTCTGCCTTGGGAGAACCGGTATCCACGGTTTTCGGACCTTTTGGGCCTGAGTGAGGCCGTTTCGCCACCGCCCGCGACGCGAGCGGATACGCGGCGACGACGGCCTTGATTTCTGCCCGGTCCAGATACCCAGCCTCGAACAGCGCCTCGGCCAACGCCTCCAGCGTCGACCGGTTGGCGGCTAACACGTCTCGCGACCGCGAATAGGCTTCATCGAGCGTTCCCTGAACAGCTTCGTGGAGGTCGGGGCGGAGGATGAGGTCGCGGGCGCTATCGGTAGGCAGTCTCACCAGACCGGACCGGCCAAGACCGAGGGTGGTCTCCAGATCAATCGCCAGTTCAGTCGCCAGGCCAAGATCGCTTCGCTCGGAGCCGCCGGCTCCGGCGGTGCAGTTGCCGAAGACAAGTTCTTCGGCCGCCCGGCCGGCCAGCAACATGACGATGTGATCGTCGAGATGCTCGCGGGTGTAGGCGCGGAGCTCCGTGACCTCACTCTGGGCAAGACCACCATCACCGCCGATCAATAGTGCGACCGGATCGCGGTCTCCGGAGGCCAGCATGGCGACGGCATGACCCGCTTCGTGTGTCGCGAGCCTTCGCCGGAGGTCGATGGAGAGCTCGGGCTCGCCGGCGCGGACGGCATCGATCAGGTGGGTGAGGCTCAAGGCGGCGCCGGCGCGGCGTGCGTGACTTCTCGCCTGGCGGACGAAGCGCTCGACATCGGCGCCGGTCTTGCCGCGCGCCGCAACGGCTGCGGGGCGGAGGTCGACGCCTTTCAGGTCTTGCCCCAGGTGCGTGCGGAAGATGCCGACCAGCGCCCGCACGTCAGGCAGGGGAATGGCGATGCGGCGATCGAGGCGACCCGAGCGGATGAGGGCTGGATCGAGCCGTGAGGGGTCGTTGCAGGCGGCGATAACGACGACGCCTTCGCGCTTCTCGTAGCCATCGAGGCATTCGAGCAAGGTGTTGGTGATGGCCGTCCACCAATCGTCGTTCCCCGTGCCGCTCCCGCGCGCCGGGATGGTGTCGATCTCATCGATGAACAGGATCGACGGAGTGTTGCGCTGCGCTTCGGCGAAGGCGTTGCGGATCGCTTGGGTGACGTGACCCAGATGCCCCTCGCGGTGCGCCTGCCACTGGCTGTAGCTGGTGGCGGTGAAGTGCGTGCCTGCTTCTCGCGCCAAGGCCCGGGCGAAGCTCGTCTTGCCGGTGCCGGGGGCGCCGGTTAGCAAGCAGCCACGGTCGATCTCGGCCCAGTCGAGCTCGCTCGCCGCATAGGCCTTAAGATCGGCGGCGAGGCGCAGGCCCCAGTCCTTGGCCGCTCCAAGGCCCGCCAGATCGGCGAGGCGAGGGCCGTCGGACAAAGGTTGCATTCCTGCGCTCACGAGCCGCGCCAGCCGCGCATAGGAGGCGTCGGCACCAAGATCGGCCCGCACCGCCAGCTTGAGATCGGCAACTGTCACCCGCGAGGCAAGATCGGCGTCGATTGTGCCGGGCCGCCGCCCGGTCACGGCCTCGATAATGGCCGCCAACGCCTCTACGTCGAACGGCGCAATGGAGATCCGCCGGTCGGCCAGGCGGAGAAGACTGAATGGCAAGCAGTGGTCGGGATCCGAGGTGACGACAACGATGGCGCAGCGCTTTTGCACGGCGCATACGATCAAGGCCTCGTCTTTTTGCTGGCGCTTGGAATCGGCGCTCTCCTTGAGCAGGGCAACCGTCCCCGGCGCAACAATGACGTTGTTGTCGAGGTCGTGTCGGCCGATCATCCGCATGGCGCCGACGACATGTTGACGCAAAATCGCGGCGACGGGCTCGATCCAGGCCGCGTCCGCGACCTCGATGATGGTTGTCTTGTCGGCATCCTGAAGCTCGGCGAAGGCTTCGCGATCAGCCTCAAAGGCCCGCCCAAGAGCGATGGCGGCCACGATCTCTTCGATGCTGGGGCCGGCATGCGCTGCGGCGGCTGATGGTTCGGTCTCCTCTTCGAGACGGAGCGCCAGCTGCTCCTGCCGATCGGCGCTTCCATCGTCGCCATCGCGGGACGGCAGGCTGGCCCGGCGCACGGCGTCGATCAAGACCTCGGCGATCGGGCGGGGTGAGGCGGCGAGGCGCCGCGCCGCCGTCGAGAGGGTGGAGGCGCTGCTCATGAGCCGACCTCCACCACCAAGCTGGCGTTGAAGTCGGCATTTTCCGAGCCGTAGCCATGCGAATTGCAGACGATCCTGGTGCCGCCGACCTTATAGTCGAACGAGCTGTGCACGTGGCCGTGCACCCAGAGATCTGGCTGGGCCGCCTCGATCGACTTACTGAGGTCGCTGACGTAAGCCGCCGACAGGATCTCATTGGCATAGCGCGGGTGCAGCGAGCCAACATGCGGTGCGTGGTGCGTCACAACGACGGTGGGCCCCACGAAACTCTCGGCAAGCGTCTTCTCGATGTATTTGCGCGAGGTGTGATGCAGCAGCAAGGCCTCCTGCGGCCGGAAGCGCGTCCACGGCTGCTTGGTCCAGGAAATCCGCCGGTGATCGTTGAGACCTCTGGAGGCGGCCACCATGGCGCGTCCGAGATTGGCCTCGCCGAACAGAGCGTAGTCGGTCCACAAGGTCGCGCCGATGAAGCGGACACCATCGATGATGACGGTGTCGTTCTCCAGCAAGTGGACGCCATATAGCGGCGCCACCTCACGAGCCCGCGCCAGCTCTTCATGAAAGCTGCGGCGGTAGTACTCGTGGTTGCCCATCACCATCAGGATCGGGATCTGCATCGGCACCGACAGGCGCAGATGCATGAAGGCGCTCTCGGCGCCTTGGCACGTGTCGCCCGCCACCACGACCACCTCGACATCCGGAAAGACGACGACCTCCCGCGGCGGCCGGACATCGGCATGGAGGTCGCTGAATATCTGGATCCTCATAAGGCCCTCCGACGCTTGGCAGCCGCCTTGGTTGCCCGGACGCGGCGGCGCAAATGAATGAGCACCGTCGCGGCCGTGAGCGAGCCGTCGAGGGTCGCGAGCAGCAACAGCGAACCCGTCCAGTCGATGAGCCAGGCCGGCGCATCGGCCTTGGCGTAGACATGCAGTCCGATGCGGATAGCGATGGCCTCGTCGCCGGCGATCGCCGCGGGCGCGTCCGGATAGGCCAGCACCCATATCTGGCGCAGTGCCTTGCGCAGCTCGACCGTGTCATAGGAGGCGTTGTCGTTCCCACGCCACCATTGCAGCGTAGGAAGGTTCTGTTTGCGGGTAGAGGTGCGCCTCACGGCGCGCGTCGGCGCCGACGGCTTCTTTGTCATGGGGTGATCTCCCATGACGTCAAGTGTGGTACGTCGGCGGTTGCCCCGCGTTGAGCGACCGACACTTGTCCGAGCCGAGATCGGCGATCAGCCTGGCGCGCCGAGCCTCGCGATGAGCGTTGGCGCTGGCATTGCTGATTCCGCGGATCTCGACCGGAGCGGCGGTAATGACGGCTTGTCATGCTACTGCTCTCCGCGCCTGCATTTTCCAGACGCCTGCTGTGACATGGGCACCGCAGACAAGCTTGGCTGCGACGGAAGCGGAGCCGACGGCCACCGGTTGGACCAACCGGAGGCGATCGGTGACGTCCAGGATCGGGGTCAGAGCGCCGCGGCGCAGTAGTTGCATGCGCCGCTCTGTATAGATCGGATTGGAACTGGGATTGACCTGGGCGCGCATCTCGGAGCCGATTCCCAGTACGAACTTGTCGCTGTATGCGTAGCCGTGAGCCCAAACGTTCGCGTACGTCAGTTGGCATTGCGCTATAGAATCCGGACCGATGGTCGCACCAATTTCTATGTTGGTGTCTTCTTCCTCCGTCCGAATGTCCTGCTCAACATCGCGGCGCGCAAATCCCAGTCGATCGAGGTTGGGCGGACCACTGGAATGAAATGCTCTGAGCCCCGCGTCGAAGAAAAGTGGATATGCGTCGGCAATCATGCGTTCGATAGCCGCCGCCCTGGCCGGTGCCAGTAGCTGTGCGGGAGGGCGGACGCCCTCTACGACGTGCATCAGGCCGGCGCGCTTTGCCGCGTCGCTGAATACGCGCTGCATATGCAGGACTGCCGGCTTGTCGAGGTAGCTATCGAACGTCGAGACGACGTAGGTCTCTGTGCCGAAGACCATGTCGCGCTTTCTGGCATGGTCTTTTAGGCGGCCGACGATCCCCTGGGTTTCGCCGAAGTAGACTTGGCCGTGGTCAGCCCATGCGTAGGCGCACGCGGCGTCAAGCGTCCTGCCGGGACCCAAGAGGTCGCGAAGCACGCCGAGGCGCGGAATATCCACGACAGGCATTGCGAGTACCGCGATCCGCGCTGCATCGTCCTGCACAAGGCGAATGCCGGCAATTCCCACGTCCGGCCGGTACACGACCGTCGTCGAGGGGCGTCCCATGCAAACAGTTCTTTTCACGCGTTTCTCCGTTCTTTATGTCGCCATTTGTCATACAAATGGCGACATAGAGCAATCGGAAACGCTGAGAAAGGTAAACGGGAAGGAGTGCGAGCGAGCGACCCGGGCTAGCGGCGCTTGATTTCGGTCACGTGTCTGTCGAGGATCCGCTCGATATAGCTGGACAGCGAGCGGCTTTCTTTCTGCGACAATTCGACAAGCTTGGTGTGCAATTCACCGCTAAGCCGAATGTTGATTCGGGCGTCGCGCAGCGGTGGCCGTTTCTGAGTACGTGCGCTTTTTGCCATGCGAGGCTCCCGAATCGTCTGACGATGGAGCCGAATGTATGACATGCCGCCGCGGCGGTAGAACAACGAATGGCGGTTATCAACGGCTTCCGTGGCGCCAGCATTCAGCTTTCTTGGCAGCCTACGCGGCAGCCGAAGCCACACAACCTCCTAGACTAATTTGATGCCGGCCGTCCCATATGATCATGCCGGCGGTTTGTCACGCCGGCGTCCCCGTGAGACCTTCATCTGTCTCACGCGACCAATTCTCAATCGGATTTTGGGGAGCGTACTGTTGCCGCGTGCTCGGTCAACGTCGCGGGTACCAAGCCGCCTGGTGCTATCTTGAAATCAGTTCTTCTGTGTCCCTCGGCGCTCTATCAGCCTTTCTATGACGGCCTTCAACCGCCTCATGCTGCCGCCAGGCCAAAGGCGCTCGGCGATCATGAGCTCCTCTTCATTCAAATCGGGAAACCACCTGGGGTCGTCGCCGACGGCGGCGGCGATGTCGCCGACAATGCCGCGTGCGAGCTCGGGGAGGTGCTGACGGTCGGGAAGCGGTAGGTGCAGCACCCTGAAACGGTCCCTCAACGGCGGCGGTATGGCGGCGTCGTCGTTCGCTGTCGCGATGTAGCTGATGTTAGACAGATCGCACGCCGACAAGGCGTAGGGATCAGGATACCGGGCGGCGGTCTCGGCGTCGAGGAACGGCAACATGGCGGCCCCGAGAGACCCGTGGTGCCGCGAGGTGCCCGACTTGTCGATTTCGTCAACGAGTACGATCGGATTTGCGACGCCGGTGATGCGGACCGCTTCAAGGGGAACGGAGGGTTCGCCGCTCGACCATCGGCGGCCCGTTCCAGAAAAGGCGTTGTCGGACGCGCCGGCTCCGTCGTACCTATGCAGCGGAACATCGAGATGCTCGGCGAGCCGCCGTGCAAAGCGGGTTTTCCCGGCGCCAGGGCCGGACACGAGGAGGAGCGGCGACAGCTTCACGAACTCCTTGCCGCCGACATCGGCGAGGATCGTGTCGATCTGCAGGGCGAGATGCGGAAATTCCGCCCGGAGTCTCGCGCGTACTTCGGCCAAGTCAGGGACGCGGATCCTGGGCAACGGCATTCCTGCTATCGTGCAGAATGCGGAGGCTGCCTCCTTGGCCGAGGTCGTTGTCGAGACGCCGCCGACCATGCCGAGCACGACGACCGCACCGGTCTCCGTCGCGTCCTCCGGTTCGCCGTCGGCCTCGTATTCGGGGTCGCTCGGCGGAACCTCAGTTACGCTCATGTTCGAGAGTAGCCCTTCCGCAAGACGATGCGCCGCGACGAAGAGGTCGACCTCGTCGGGTTCGCGGGTGGGCTTCCCGATGGGCCACTCGAAGTGAGCGCTCATGTGCCATGCCGAGGCGATGGCCTGTGCGCGGCGAAGGGGAGCGATTCCGAGGCGGACGGCGTCCTCGGCCGAACTCGATACAATGTAGGCCGCGTGCTTGATCCCGATCGGATCGTCGCGGTGCGTTGCGAGGATGTTCAGTACATCTGCCATCTGCTTGAGCTGCGCTTCCGCGAAAATCGGCCTCCTCTGCATCGCAACGAAGAATGCAGGGATGAGCGCGGCCACCTTGGTTGCGCACGCGACCGGATCTTCCGCCGCGCCGACTTCCGCGAAGGCGCCGCGGAGCGTACCCGCGTATTCGATCGTGTCGAGCATCTCGTTGGCCGCGAACAGCGCGACGCGCTTGGCTTTCTCGTAGGAGGGTTGGGCAGCGACGAGGAAGGGAAGGCCGTCCAGTATGCCGGCTTGCGACGGTGTGGACTGCGCCCGCTCCTGCGAGCGTAGGCGGTGCGCCGCGGCGATCGGATCCGGATCCGCATCCGGGCCCGCCGCATTTGCGAGAGCCTGCCACGCGCGCGCCGTTTCATCGAGCAGCGTGTCGGAGCAGACGGCGGTCGCCAGTACGATTGCGCTGCTTCCTTCGCTCATGTCGGTCTTTGACTTGGGATCGAGCGAAAGCAACCACCAAGCTTGTCCGAGGGGCTCGTGCCCCGCGGCGGCGAGCGCGTCGGCAACGGAGCGCGCCATTGCCCGCTTCATCGCCCAGACGCCCGCTTCGCCGGCCTTGGCGGCGCTGCCGGCCGGACCGGCTGCGACGCCAGCCGGCGGCAGCGTGGCGCCGGCGTCGGCTGCGAGACAGACGAGCAGCTTGTGTGCGTCTGCCCAGGTTGGCTGCATCGCGCAGCGCGCGATGGCCGGAAGTGCGCGGTCATCCATCGGCGCGCGCCTTTCCGAGGCGATAGAAGCGTGATGCGGTCCTCACCCAGTTCCCCGAGACCCCGAACGCCAGGACGGGAGACGTTTCGATTGTCGTGCCGCCTCCGCGGATTGGATGTCCGGTCACGATTCCCCCCAGGGCCGGATCGGCGGATTCGGGGTAGGTGTTCCAATGCCACTGTTCGAGAAGCGGGGAGTCCTCAAGCATCAGGGGCTCGGGCGCCCAGCCGGTTGCGATCCAGGTCAGGTCCGCGATTAGAGAGGTCATCCGTTCGTCGCGGGAGAAATCGCCATCTTTTTTCATGTCGCCAAATGTATGACAAAAGGCGACAATGAAAAGAGGCGTTCGGTATGGTTGGTTAAGGTTCGATGAGCGCTCAATTTTGTGAGACGAGTACGGTGTCCGCCGCCGGCGACGACGCGGGCCGGGGTTCAAGCAGCAACAATACGGTGATGTGGGATGTTCGGCGGCCGGACCGGCCTGGGTTTGGTCAAGCAGGCTGGGTTCTTCGCCCGCTGCGGTTTGCAAAGCGGTGGTAAACTATTGGCACTCGGGTGGCCAATTGAGGCCGGTTTGAAAAATTATTCAATTATTTCAATGGTGCACACCAGACTACGAATCTGGGGGTCAGAGGTTCGAATCCTTTCGGGCGCGCCATTA
>JAFECJ010000035.1 GCA_018242205.1 Pseudomonadota bacterium | reverse complement strand
GCGCTACCCGCCGATGAGGCGGATCAGCCGCCAGAAGCGCGGCCCGGCGTCGTAATGACACCGCGATGGAGCGCCGCGGGGCGCAGGTTCTCCGCGTTATGGAGAACCGCGCACCGCAAAGGTGCGAAATCGAACGGGCGCCTCGCGGCGCTCCATCCCCTCGGCTTTGCCCCGAGGGTGGAAGAGGGAAGGCAGGCCGCCCCGGGCCTCAAACAACAGGGGCGATCTCGCATGTCCGGCACGCGACTAAAGCTGTGGAAGCGCCCCTGCGTGAGTGGGAACTCCGTGCTAGTTGATCCGTTGTTCCCTCCGTCCTGCATCCCCACAAGGAAAATCCCATGGTCATCGGCGTCGCCCATCTGCAGCCTATTGTCGCTCTGCTTGCCGGCATCCTGATCCTCATCGTGCCGCGGCTCCTGAACTTCATCGTCGCCGCTTATCTCATCGTGATCGGCCTGATCGGCCTCGGTATCTTCCGCTAGGCCGAAAGACCTGCCGGTACTGCGGATTTCCGGGCTTGCGCCGTAACGGCTGGCGTGATTTGACGGCCCCGGGTTCCATCTCCCTCCGACCCAGGACTCATTCGCAAAATGGCTAAACGCAAGGCTCTGCGCTCCAGCGCGACATCGAAAAAATCGGTCAAGAAGTCGGCCCCTAAAAAGGCCACTGCCAAGGCCAAGAAGTCTGCTCCGAAAAAGGCAGCGCCCAAAAAGGCTGCAGCCAAAGCAACGGTGCCGGCGGCCAAGGGCAAGTGGGTCTATGCGTTCGGCGGCGGCAAGGCCGAAGGCAAGTCGGAGATGAAGAACCTGCTCGGCGGCAAGGGCGCCAATCTCGCCGAAATGGCCAATCTCGGCCTGCCGGTGCCCCCCGGCTTCACCATCACCACCGAGGTCTGCACCTACTATTACGCCAATGGCCAGAAATATCCGGCGGCGCTCAAGGATCAGGTCGAGAAGGCGCTGGTTCAGGTCGGCAAGATCACCGGCAAGGTGTTCGGCGATGCCGCCAACCCGCTGCTCGTCTCGGTGCGCTCCGGCGCCCGCGCCTCGATGCCGGGCATGATGGACACCGTGCTCAATCTCGGCCTCAACGATAAGACGGTCGAAGCGCTCGCCGCCAAGTCCGGTGACCGGCGCTTCGCCTTCGACAGCTATCGCCGCTTCATCACCATGTATTCCGACGTCGTGCTCGGCGTCGGCCACGAGCATTTCGAGGAGATCCTCGACATGCACAAGGAGAAGCAGGGCTACTCGCTCGACACCGACCTGACCGCCGACGACTGGGCGCAGCTCGTCGAGCGCTACAAGGCGCGCGTCCGCCAGGAGCTCGGCCGCGACTTCCCGCAGGATCCGCACGAGCAGCTTTGGGGCGCGATCGGCGCCGTGTTCGGTTCGTGGATGAACCAGCGCGCCAAGACCTATCGCCGCCTGCATTCGATTCCGGAAAGCTGGGGCACCGCGGTCAACGTGCAGGCCATGGTGTTCGGCAACATGGGCGACACTTCGGCCACCGGCGTCGCCTTCACCCGCAATCCGTCAACCGGCGAGAAGAAACTGTACGGCGAATTCCTGATCAACGCGCAGGGCGAGGACGTCGTCGCCGGCATCCGCACGCCGCAGGAAATCTCCGAGGAGGCGCGCAAGGAAGCCGGCTCCGACAAGCCGTCGATGGAGACGGCGCTGCCCAAGGCCTATGCCGAGCTGACGCGGATCTACAACAGGCTCGAGAAGCACTACCGCGACATGCAGGACCTCGAGTTCACAGTCGAGCAGGGCAAGCTGTGGATGCTGCAGACCCGCTCGGGCAAGCGCACGGCGAAAGCCTCGCTGCGCATCGCCGTCGAACTGGCGAACGAAGGCCTGATCACGAAGAACGAGGCGGTCAGCCGCGTCGATCCCTTGTCGCTCGATCAGCTCCTGCATCCGACGCTCGATCCCAAGGCGCATCGCCACGTCATCGCCACGGGCCTGCCGGCGTCGCCCGGCGCCGCGTCCGGCGAGATCGTGTTCTCCTCGGATGAAGCGGCCCAGCTCAAGGCCGACGGCCACAAGGTCGTGCTGGTGCGCGTCGAGACCTCGCCGGAAGACATTCACGGCATGCACGCCGCCGAAGGCATTCTGACGACGCGCGGCGGCATGACCTCGCACGCCGCCGTGGTGGCGCGCGGCATGGGCAAGCCCTGCGTTTCCGGCGCCGGTCAGATCCGCGTCGATTACGCGGCCGGCACCATGACCGCGGGCGGCAAGACCTTCAACAAGGGCGACCACATCACCATCGACGGTTCGACCGGGCAGGTGCTCGAGGGCAAGGTTCACATGATCGAGCCGCAGCTCTCCGGCGAGTTCGCCACCTTGATCGGCTGGGCCGACAAGGTGCGCAAGCTCGGCGTCCGCGCCAATGCCGATACGCCGACCGACGCCAAGGCGGCGATCCGCTTCGGCGCCGAAGGCATCGGCCTGTGCCGCACCGAGCACATGTTCTTCGACGAGGAGCGCATCCAGGCGGTGCGCGAGATGATCCTTGCCGACGAGGAAAAGGCGCGCCGCGCCGCGCTCGCCAAATTGCTGCCGATGCAGCGGGGCGACTTCGTCGAGCTGTTCGAGATCATGGACGGCCGTCCGGTGACGATCCGTCTGCTCGATCCGCCGCTGCACGAGTTCCTGCCGCATGGCGACGAGGAAATCGCCGAGGTCGCGGCGGCAATGGGCGTCGACGCGCGCAAGATCGCCGATCGTGCCAAGGAGCTCGCCGAGTTCAATCCGATGCTCGGATTCCGCGGCTGCCGTATCGCCATCGCCTATCCGGAAATCGCCGAAATGCAGGCGCGCGCCATCTTCGAGGCGGCGGCTGACGTCGCCAAGCGCACCGGCAAGAAGGTCGTGCCGGAAGTCATGGTGCCGCTGATCGCCACCAAGGCCGAACTCGATCTGGTCAAGGCGCGCATCGACGCCATGGCCCAGGCGGTCGAGAAGGAGAAGGGCGTCAAACTCACTTATGACGTCGGCACCATGATCGAACTGCCGCGCGCCGCGCTGATGGCCGGCGAGATCGCCGAGTCGGCCGAATTCTTCTCGTTCGGCACCAACGATCTGACGCAGACCACGTTCGGCATTTCGCGCGACGACGCCGCGAGCTTCCTCGGCATCTACACCGCGCGCGGCATCCTGCCGGCCGATCCGTTCGTGTCGATCGATCAGGAAGGCGTCGGCGAACTCGTCAAGATCGGCGTCGAGCGTGGCCGCAAGGTGCGGCCGAAGCTCAAGGTCGGCATCTGCGGCGAACACGGCGGCGACCCCGCCTCGGTGGCGTTCTGCCATCACGCCAAGCTGGATTACGTGTCGTGCTCGCCATTCCGCGTGCCGATCGCGCGGCTGGCGGCGGCGCAGGCGGCGCTCGGCAAGGCGGTCGCCAGTCAGGCCTAGGCCATGCAGAGGATCGACTGGATCTTCTTCGGTTTCTCGTTCCTCTGCGGCATCGCCGCCGGCACGGTGTCGGTGATGCTGCCGCAGAGCAATACGATGGCGGTGTCGCCCTATTTCTGGGTGCTGATCGCGGTTGCCTTGTTTGAAACCGTGGTGATCTTCATGCGCGGCTTCGAATACGGGCCGCCCTTGACGATGCGGACGCGCGTGCTCGGCTTCTGCCTGGCGATCGTCACCATGGTCGTCATCCGCCTCGGCGGCGGCGTCGCGTAGCGCCGGTCAGACCGCGACCTGCTTGAGGAAATCCTCGACCTCGACGCGCAGATGGCCGACGGCGCGTTCGACCGTCTGCGAGGCTTCGCGCACCACGCCGGCGGAGTTGCGGGTTTCGCTCGCCGCGGCGACGACGCCGCCGAGCACTTCGACGACGTGTGCGGCGCCGCGCGCGGCACTGGTCACGTTCTGCGAGATCTCGCCGGTCGCCGCGCTCTGCTCTTCCACCGCGGCAGCGACCGCCGCCGTGTAGCCGTCGATCTCGCTCATGCGCTCTGCGATCTTGCGGATGGCCTCGATCGCACCGGCGGTTGAGCCCTGCACGGCGTGGATGTGGCTGGCGATTTCTTCGGTGGCCTTGGCGGTCTGCACCGCCAGCGATTTCACTTCGGAAGCGACGACGGCAAAGCCACGGCCCGCTTCGCCGGCGCGCGCGGCTTCGATGGTGGCGTTGAGCGCCAGCAGATTGGTTTGTCCGGCGATGTCGCTGATCAGCTTGACGACGTCGCCGATTTTCTGCGCACCGTCGGCCAGGCCGGTGATCTCGCTGTCGATCGACCGCGCCTCCTCGGTCGTGAGGCGAACGACGTCGCTGGTATGCGTCAACTGCCGGCTGATCTCGGCGATCGATTGCGAGAGTTCTTCCGTGGCGACGGCCGCGGTGTCGACATTGACGCTGGCCTCGTTGAAGGCGTGGACCGACGTGTTGGCGCATTGCGAGGTCTTGTCGGATGAACCGAGCAGGCCGTTCGCGGTGGCGTGCATGGTGGCGGCACTGTTGTCGACGCGCGATAATATCGCCTCGACCCGTGGCTTGAACTCGGCGATGGCGCCGTCGACCTGGGTGCGTCGTTGCTCGGCATCGCGGCTTGCCGCGCGCTCAAGTTCGGCCTTGTGCTGTTCGGTGACATCTTCGTGCGTTGAAACCCAGCCGCCGCCGTCGAGCGGTTCGTTCCTCGCCAGCACGACGCGGCCGTCGCTCGCCGGCACATAGGCGCCCATGTCGCCGCCCTTGCGGGCGCGTTCCAGGATGTCGGCGCAATAGCTGTCGATGTCGCCGTTGAACAGACCGGTCTTCTGGCGCTCGACCATCAGCTCGCGCAACGAGCAACCGGGCTTCACGACATCGGTCGAAAGCCGGTACATCTCGATATAGCGGCGGTTGGTCAGCGCGATGCGGCCGCGCGAATCGAACATGTTCAAACCTTGCGACATGTTGTCGAGCGCGGTCGACAGCCGCAGGAACTGCGTGCGCCGGCGCCGGTAGTGCACAAAGGCGGCGCCGAGCAGTCCGACGCTCGAGGCGCCGAGCAGGGCCTGGCCGCTAAAGGTCGCCAGCAGCGAATGGAGGTCCATGGGATCCTGCGGAGATCGGAGTACCGGACATTCTGGCGGCCGCCGATTGCCATAAGGTTAATTTTTTCTTGAGTGCGCGGTCCGCGGCAGCGGCGCTGCGGTTCCGCACGTTAACGCCCGCTCAAGGTTAACCGGGCAATAACGAAACCTGACGCATTCTCCCGGTCGCGGTCGGTAACCGGGATCGGGGTTGTTGCGTGGCGTCGCGTCGGGTCAGTTCGAAATCGCAGGGGCGTCGCGGTCCGCCGGCGAAGCTCGGCTGGCTTGCGTCGGTGGTCCTGACCTTCGCCATCTGGCCGAATGCCATCGGTTATCAGGATCTCGGCGCGCTGCTGGTGCGCCAGCCCGGTGTCGCCGAACGCGCCCGCGAACATCTGATCGCGTCGCCGTTCGGCACCATTCACGCCGCCATGTTCAGCCTGCCGCGTCCGATCGGTACGGCTATTCCGGCGCCGCCGGTCTATGCGCTCGCCAATTTCGATCCCAACGATATCGCGCGCTCGCTCGGCTCACAGCCTTTGGGCGATACCGAAGGGCCGCTGCGTTTCCCGACTGTCAATCGCAAGGACAAACGCGACTCGCTGATCTCGCGCGCCCGTGAGCCGATGCCGCCGATGCCGGCGCTGTCGGCGCTCGAGCCGGAGCAGGCGCCGCTACTCGATCTTTCGCACGAACAGGGCGACGCGCGGCTTCAGCTCTATCGCAAATACGAATTCACCGCGGCGCCGTCGGCGACGGTGTTGCCGCAGCCGCAAGGCCACGACGTCTTGAAGCCGGGCGCCAAGACTTCCGACCAAGTCTTCTTCGGTGACCGTCCGATGGCCGGCCGGCGCGAACGCCTTGCCCCCTGGGCGCCGGGCGAAGCGCCGGTCGTGGTGGCGTCCGGCGATCCCGACGTGAAGATGTCGGCGCTCTCGCCCCCGAGCAGCGACATCAAGATCGACGAAGGCGCCAGCATCGCCAAGAAGGGCGTGGTGACGGGACCGGATCAGCGCCCGCGTTCGCCGGCCGAACGGCTGACCTTGGCCGGGGCCAAGCGCACGCAGGCCGAGAAGTGTCTCGCCAACGCGATCTACTTCGAGGCGCGCGACGAGCCGGTCACGGCGCAGATCGCGGTGGCGCAGGTGGTCCTCAACCGCGTCTTCTCGCCATATTACCCCAACGACGTTTGCGGCGTCGTCTATCAGAACAAGCACCGGCATCTGGCCTGCCAGTTCACCTTTGCCTGCGACGGCAAGTCGGAAGCCGTCAAGGAGCCGGAGGCCTATGAGCGCGCCATGAGCATCGCGCGCGATTCGCTCGACGGCAAATTGTGGATGCCGGAAGTCGCCAAGTCGACGCACTATCACGACGATTGGGCGCATCCCGGCTGGGTCGGCGAGATGAAGAAGATGGACAAGCTGGGCGGTCTCATCTTCTACCGGCCACGCAACTGGGGCGATGGCGCCGAAGAGCCGAAGTGGGGCGACGCAAAATTCACCCGCGTCGAAGCCCGAAGGCTGAACGAGGTCTTCGGCTCGGCCGGACGCTAGGCCATCGGTGTCCGTCGCCGTTCCGGAGCGATTTCTTCAATCATTTCAAATACAGTCATGCGCTGCGCAAATGGCTTTGATCACGAATATTCGTTTGGGCAGCGCGAGGGGCGTTACTATGTTCGCTGGTCGCGATAATTTGACGCGGACTTTTTTGTACGGAGCCGGCCGAATGTCCTCACCCAGCGCTGCGCCTTTGACTTCGACAAGCTGGCGCACGCCCGCCGTGATCATCGTCTGCGGCTGCATGATCGCGCTGCTCGGCTTTGGTCCGCGTTCGGCGCTCGGTTTCTTCCTGACGCCGATGTCGCAGTTGCACCACTGGGGCCGCGACGTCTTCGCTTTCGCGCTGGCGGTGCAGAACCTGTTGTGGGGTGTCGGCCAACCATTCGCCGGCGCGATCGCCGACCGCTACGGCGCGCCGCGCGTGCTTGCCGCCGGCACGCTGCTTTACGCCGCCGGCCTGTTCCTGATGGCCTACTCGACGACGCCGACCACGCTCACTTTGTCGGCCGGCGTGCTGATCGGCTTCGGCCTGTCGGGCTGCTCATTCACCATCGTCGTCGGCGCTTTCGGCAAGTTGCTGCCGGACGAATGGCGCTCGACCGCCTTCGGTCTCGGCACCGCGGCGGGCTCGTTCGGTCAGTTCCTGTTCTCGCCGCTGGCGGTCGCGCTGATCGGTTCGGTCGGCTGGTACGGCGCGCTCATCGTGTTCTCGGTGTTGATGCTGGTCATCCTGCCGCTGTCGATCGTGCTGGCGGCGCCGCCGAAGGAGGCCGCCACCGCCGCGACGCTCGTTCCGGCGCAGTCCTACAAGCAGGCGCTGGCCGAAGCCTTCGGTCATCGCAGCTACGTGCTCTTGGTGCTCGGCTTTTTCACCTGCGGTTTCCAGCTCGCCTTCACCACGGTGCATCTGCCGGCCTACCTGCTCGACCGCGGCCTGTCGGCGCAGGTCGGCGGCTGGACGGTCGCGGCGATCGGTCTGTTCAACATCGTCGGCTCGATCACTTCCGGCTATCTCGGCTCGCGGATGCCGAAGCGCTACATCCTGTCGATCATCTATTTCAGCCGCGCGGCCTCGATCGCCGCCTTCGTGCTGCTGCCGGTGTCGACGACGACGACGCTGATATTCGGCGCGGTGACCGGCCTGTTGTGGTTGTCGACCGTGCCGCCGACTTCGTCGCTGGTCGCCGTGATGTTCGGCACGCGCTGGCTCGCCATGCTGTTCGGTATCGCGTTCTTCAGCCATCAAGTCGGCGGCTTTCTCGGCGTGCTGCTCGGCGGCCTGGCCTATGACCACTTCGGCACCTACGATCCGGTGTGGTGGCTTGGCGTCGCCTTCGGTGTGATCTCCGCGATCATCAACCTGCCGATCGTCGAAAAGCCGGTCGAGCGGCCGCTGGTTCCGGCCGCGGCCTAAAACAGTTGCGCGCGCGGCTGCCGCGCGCGACAACCTGCGCCTGGACTCACGGGAACGAGCGAGGCGCACGTGGCGACATTCAAGGCGATGGTGATCGAGAAGGCCGACAGCGGCACCAAGGCGGCACTGGCCGATTTCGACGAAGCCAATCTGATGGACGGCGACGTCACCGTCCGGGTCGAATATTCCACTGTCAACTACAAGGACGGCCTCGCCATCACCGGCAAGGCGCCGGTGGTGCGCCGTTTCCCGATGATCGCCGGCATCGACTTCGCCGGTACCGTCGAAACATCGAGCCATCCGGATTGGAAGGCGGGCGACAAGGTTATCCTCAACGGCTGGGGGCTCGGCGAGACGCATCTCGGCGCCTATGCCGAGAAGGCGCGGGTCAAGGGCGACTGGCTGGTGCGCCTGCCGGCGACCTTGTCGACGCGTGAGGCCATGGCGATTGGCACCGCCGGCTATACCGCGATGCTATGCGTCATGGCGCTGGAGAAGCACGGCTTGACGCCGTCGAGCGGTCCGATTGCGGTCACCGGCGCCGCTGGCGGCGTCGGCTCCGTCGCCGTCGCGATCCTGTCTAAGCTCGGCTTCTCGGTTAGCGCCACCACCGGGCGCCCGGAACAGGCGGACTATCTCAAGAGCCTTGGCGCTTCGGAAATTGTCGAGCGCGCCATGCTCTCGGGCCCGCCCAAGGCGCTGGCCAAGGAGCGCTGGGCCGGCGGCATCGATTCCGTCGGTTCGACCACGCTCGCCAACCTGTTGTCGATGATCCGCTACGGCGGGGCGGTCGCCGCCTGCGGCCTGGCGGGCGGTATGGATCTGCCGGCCTCGGTCGCGCCCTTCATTTTGCGCGGGGTGTGTCTTTTGGGCGTCGACTCGGTGATGTGCCCGCTACCGCGGCGCCAGGAGGCGTGGAAAAGGCTGGAAACCGACCTCGACCGCCAGAAATTGGCCACGATGGCCCGGGAAATCAGCCTTTCCGATCTGCCCGAGGTCGCTGCCGCCATCGTCGCCGGTCAGGTCCGGGGTCGCATCGTGGTCAAGATCGGGTAAACTCCATTCAGGATTTGCCAACGATCGTTAGGCATAATCCGAGCGGTGTTTTAAGGCGGGCGCAAGCGCGCTAATCTGGTCTTGTGGCGTCAGTCGGAGTTCCGTGATGTTGCGTGTGGGTGCGTGCGTGATCGGCCTGTTGGCCGCGCTGCCGTCAATGGTATCGGCCGAGGAACTGACGGCAGAACAGGCGCGCCACTTCGTCGTCGGCAAGACCTTCAATTACACCTGCTTCGAAGGCACCCGCGGCCGCGGCCGGGTCCATGCCGACGGGTCCGTGGTCGGCTCGATCCAGTTCCAGGGCGCCGGCAAGGTGCGCTACGCGGCGCTGCCGGCCAACACGCTGCATGTGAAAGACGGGTCGGTGTGCGCCACGTTGAAGGGGCTGCCGATCGAGCCGTGCTTCCGCGTCACCAAGGTCGACGATTATACGTTCCGCGGTTCGATCTCCGGCCTCGGCTTTGCCTATTGCGAGTTCTCCCGTCGGCCGACGCGCTCTGCCAGCGTGTCGGAAGAAAATGGACCGCTCAAGCTGCGGTCTTCATTTACCGCCGAGAACAACTGAAAATACACGCTTCGATGCAATGATGCCGGCGGCCTCGCTGCCGGCCTGATGCCGTGCGCGTGCGCCCGAGCGCGAGCCGGATTCATGCCGACCATCGTCTTCATCGAACGTAACGGACACCGCCAGCCCGTCGAGGCCGACGCCGGCATCACGCTGATGGAGGCGGCGGTCGATTGCGAAATCGACGGCATCATCGGCGCCTGCGGCGGCAATTGCTCCTGCGGCACCTGTCATGTCTATATCGACGAGCCGTGGCAGGCGCGCCTGCCGAAGCGCAGTCGCGAGGAAGAGGACAAGCTCGACGAGGTCGCAGCCGAGGTAACCAAATCGAGCCGCATGGCTTGTTGCGTGCGGCTGACGCCGCAGCTCGAAGGCATGGTCGTGCGCGTGCCGCCGACGCAGGGCTAAGCGATCGCCTTTTTAGATCTTGACCGGAATGATCATGCATGTCGTCGTGGCGTGCGCATAGAGTTTGCCGCTGGCGTCTTTGAGATCGCCCTCGGACGTCGCGACCGAGCGGCCGCGATGAATGAGCCGGCCTTCGGCGCGCACCGGTCCGGTGTCCTTGGTAATGGGACGCACGAAGTTCAGCTTCAGTTCGAGCGTGGTCGAGGTCTCGCCTTTGAGGATGGTCGACAGGATCGCGCAGGCGAGTGCCGAATCGAGCAGCGTGGCGGCGAAGCCGCCATGCACGACACCGATCGGATTGTAGTGCCGAAGTTCGGGCGTGCCTTCGAAAACGACGCGGGTCGGCTCGGCCTCGACCAGACGAAAGCCGAGTGCTTCCGAAATCGGCGGCTGCGGAAATTCGCCGGCGATCATGCCTTTGAGAAGCGTGAGACCGTCGTGTGACGCGAGCGTCGCTGGATCGACGACGCCGAAGTGAAGTGACGGCAAGGTAGAGTCCCCCGTTTGCGGTTTCAGGCTAGTCGGTTTGGCGTGGCTAGCCAATCGCCAGCCGGAACGGATGGCCTTCCATCGCCTCTTCGCCGCGGCCCAGCGCGTCGACGGCGCGGATCATCCGGCCGTCGCGCCTGAGGATCTCGTCGGCGATGGCGACGATGCGCTTGTTCGGCGAGGTGGTGGGCGACGCGGCGCGGATGGCGCGTGCGATCTCGGCTTCGTCCCGCCGCGGGTTGAGCGCGCAGGCGGTGGTGAAGGCGGCGGCGGTCGAGCGGCTGATGCCGGCAAAGCAATGCACCACCAGCGGCGTCAAACGGTCCCAGCGCTGCGTAAAATCGATGAGGCGCACGACGTGATCATGCGCCGGCATGGTCGCGCCGTCTTCGGCATCGACGATATCGTCGACCGCCAGGATGAGATGGTTTTCCGCCGCGATATGCGCTGGGCGTGTGACGCGGTCGGTCAGGCGCAGCAACGTGACGATGTGTTGCGCCTTGGTCTCGTCGACCGTTTTGTAGAGGCGCGCCAGCGAACAGACATGGATCATGGACGTCTATCTAGGCTCATCCTGGGGCGTTGAGAAGGCTCAATTCCGCAGCAGTCTCTCCACGCGCTCGGTAAGGCGCTTGGCCGCGGTCGAAGCCGGCCAGGGCGTCAGATATTCGCGCTCCATGGCGGCGGAATACTTAGGCGGGGGGCCGAAGAACTTGCGCGCTTCGGCCTCTTCGAAGCCGGCGAGCCGAGTCGATTCCAGATAAGCGGCGTTGCGGTCGGCGGCCTTGATCAGTTTGGTCCAGCTCTCCGGCAATTTGGCGGGCAGACCGAAGCGCAGATGGATGGCGCCGAGCAGGCGGTTTTCCACCACCTTGTAGCTGTCGCCGATCACCGCCTTGAACGGGGAGATCATGTCGCCGATGACATACTCGGCGGCGTCGTGCAGCAGGGTGGCCAATCGCATGCGATCGTCGAGATCGGCCGAGCGGGCGCGGGCCAGCGCCTCGACCAGCAGCACATGCTGCGCCACCGAGAAGATGTGTGTGCCCTTCGTTTGGCCGTTCCAGCGGGCGACGCGGGCGAGGCCGTGCGCGATGTCCTCGAGCTCGATATCGAGCGGCGAGGGGTCGAGCAGATCGAGTCGACGTCCGGACAGCATGCGCTGCCAAGCCCGCGCGGACTTTGCAGTAGCGGATTTCTTCATCGTTTCTTCTTGGCGGGCTTGGCCGCGAGCTTATTGCATTCGGCGTGGCACCAGCAGGTCACTTCATGGTCGTTGACCATTCCGACCGCCTGCATGAAGGCATAGACGATGGTCGGGCCGACGAATTTGAAGCCATGGCCGATAAGTTGCTTTGACATGGCCTTCGACGTCGGCGTCTCGGCCGGCGCGGTCTGGCCGGCGCGCAGTTTGTTGTCGAGTGGCTTGCCGCCGACATGCTCCCACAGCATCGCGGAAAAGCCCGGACCGCTCTCCATGATCTTGAGGTAGCCGCGTGCCGACAGGATGGCACCTTCGATCTTGGCACGGTTGCGCACGATGCCGGCATCCTGCATCAGCTTTTCGACTTTCTTCGGCGTGTAGCGCGCGATTTTCTCCGCTTCGAAACCATCGAAGGCTTTGCGGAAATTGTCGCGCTTGCGCAGGATGGTGATCCAAGACAGGCCAGCCTGGAAGCCGTCGAGCAACAGCTTCTCGAACAGTGCGCGGTCGTCCCATTCGGGCACGCCCCATTCCTCGTCATGATAGGCGACGTAAAGCGGGTCTGCTTTCGGCCAGCCGCAGCGCTTGAGCCCGTCGGGATGCAGAATCGTTTTCGGTATCGGCATGGTGTCGAGATTATCAGAGCGCCTGCCGCTCCGCCTTGATGAAATCGACGAAGGCCCGCAGTGGCGCCGGCATGTGACGGCGGCTGGGGAAATAGAGATAGGGGCCGGGGAAGCGTAGCGTCCACTCGGGCAGGATCTCGACGAGATCGCCGCGGGCAATCGCGTCTTCGGTGAATTCCGCGAATGAATAGAAGATGCCCAGGCCGCCAACGGCCGCCGCGACTTCGAGTTCGATATTCGATGCCGCGATTGGACCTTGCGGCGTGACCTTCACGCTCCTGCCGTCGCGTTCGAACTCCCAGACCGGCGACCGCCCGCTCGGAAAGCGGTGGCGGATGCAAGCATGGTTGACGAGGTCGCGCGGATGGCGCGGCGTGCCGTGCGCGGCGAGATAAGAGGGTGCGGCGACGGCGACGAAGCGCTGCGTGCGCGGCCCGATCGGCACCGCGATCATGTCGCGCTCCAGCCGCTCCTCGTAGCGGATGCCGGCATCGTAACCCTCGGCGAAGACATCGATGTAGTTGTCGTTGGCCGTGACCTCGAGGGTAATGTCCGGATACTGTTTGAGGAAGCGCGTCACGATCGGTGGCAATATCCTGGTGGCGACGATGCTGGCGACGTTGAGGCGCAAGGTGCCCGCCGGACGCTCGCCGAGGCTGTTGATGCTCTCGAGCGCGCCTTCAATGTCGGACAACGCCGGGGTGAGCTGCTTGATGAGGCGCTCGCCGGCCTCGGTCGGCGTGACGCTGCGCGTGGTGCGGTTGAGCAGGCGGGCGCCGAGACCTTCCTCCAGGCGCTTGAGCGCCTCGCTCAGCGACGAGGCCGAGACATGACGCAAGGCCGCCGCGCCGCGGAAACTGCGGGCGCGGGCCACCGCCATGAAGGCGTCGAGATCGCTCAGATTGACCGGGGCCATTGTTCGAAAATCCGTACAGGGCATTTCGATAATATCGGATTATCGAACGAGAGGCGAGGGGGCATATTCCCGGCATCGACGCCCCCGGGGTGTCCGAAATGCGAGGAAAAGTCATGAAAACCCGTCAATTGGGCCGCAGCGGCCCGCAAGTTTCCGCCATCGGCCTGGGCGCCATGGGCATGTCGGCGCTCTACGGGCCGGCCGACCGTGCCGAGAGCATCGCGACCATCCATGCCGCGCTGGAAGCCGGCATCACGCTGATCGACACCGGCGATTTCTACGGCATGGGCCACAACGAGATGCTGATCGCCGAGGCGCTGAAGTCGGTGCCGGCGAGCCGCCGGAACAAGGCGATCATCAGCGTCAAATTCGGCGCCCTGCGTGGGCCGGATGCAAGCTGGCTCGGCTTCGATGCGCGGCCGGAAGCGGTGAAGACCTTCGCGGCCTATTCATTGCAGCGCCTCGGTGTCGATCACATCGACATCTATCGCCCGGCGCGACTCGACCAGAAGGTGCCGATAGAAGACACGGTCGGCGCCGTCGCCGATCTCGTGAAGGCCGGTTACGTCCGGCATGTCGGGTTGTCGGAGGTCGGCTCCGACACCATTCGCCGCGCGGCCGCCGTCGCGCCGATCGCCGACCTGCAAATCGAATATTCGCTGGTCTCGCGTGGCATTGAGGACGGCATTCTGAAGACGACGCGCGAGCTCGGCATCGCCATCACCGCCTATGGCGTGTTATCGCGGGGGCTCATCAGTGGCCACTGGCAATCCGGGCAGCTGACGGCGGGCGATTTCCGCGCCCACAGCCCGCGCTTCCAGGGCGACAATGAGCAGAAGAACCTGGCGCTGGTCGATGCGCTGCGCCGGATCGCCGACGCCAAGGGCCTCAGCGTTGCCCAACTCGCCATTGCCTGGGTCATGGCGCAAGGGGACGACATCGTGCCCGTGATCGGTGCCCGCCGCCGCGATCGCCTTGCTGAATCGCTTGGCGCGCTCGACGTCACACTCAGCCAGTCGGATCTTGCGGCGATCGAAAGCGCCGTGCCGAAGGGTGCGGCCGCCGGCGAGCGCTATGCCGCGCATGGTATGGCGACGCTCGACAGCGAACGCGGCTGATATTGAAGCGGTGGAGCGAGATAACTCACTCCGCCGCTTTGGCGTCTCCGGGAAACTCAAACCGCGCCCAATCCGCCTTCGTCACGCGCAACGTGACGCCGCCGGCGACGAGCGGTGTGCCGGCGGCGATGGCATCGGCGATGCGGTCGAGCCGCAGCAAGGCGAGGCCGCGGCCATTGGCGCCCGAACCCATCATGCCGACCTGTTTGTCGCCGGCGGTGACGTCGAGGCCCGGCATCGGCGCGGGCCCTTCATAGCGCACCGGCACTACGCGGCTGCGCGCGGTGGAGCGGTGCTCGACACGCGACACCACTTCCTGGCCGATGTAACAGCCTTTGTGGAAGTCGATGCCGCCCAGCTGATCCATGTCGGCTTCGTGGGGGAAGGTGCCGGCATAGCTGAAATCCTCGCCGCCGCGCGGCACCCCGAGCGCGATCCGGTGTGCTTCGTAGGCTGAGGCCTCGCTCAAGGCTGCGCCGAGATCGGCCGCCGCATCGCCGGCCGCCTGCGGCGGTACGACGGCGCGCAGGCCGAGCGCGGGCAGTCGCGGGTCGGCAAAACACAATCCGAATTCGGTATCGGCCTTGTCTAAATTTGTACGGTCCCAAGCCGCCATCACGCCAAGCCGGTCGGACAGATCCTCGATTGTGACCTTGGCGCGCAGTTTGTAAAAACCGAGTTTTTGCACCAGCACCGGCGTGAGTGCCTTAGGCGCGTCAACGAAGAAGCCGCCACCATCGTCGAGCCCCGCCTCGGTGATGAGGAAGTCGACGATGATCTTGCCCTGCGGCGTCAGCAGCGCGGCGTAGCGCGCGCCACCTGGCGTCAGCGTCTCGATATTGCTGGTGACGATGCCGTTGAGGAAGTGCCGGGCGTCCTCCCCCGAGACCCTGATCACACCCCGATCGGGGAGCAGCGCTGCCAGCATGTGAGACACCTTCGGAAACGGAAACGGATCGGCCGGCGAACGCCGGTATTGTGAGGGTCAAACATAAGCGTTGGCGCGCTTTCCTCAACCCCGGGCGGAACGAGGCGGTTCCGGCAGGCGCCGCGCCGGCCTCTGTCCCAAGGGGCTGGGCTATTTCCCCCAGAGCCCGGTAAAATACTCCATGCCTATTTCCACATCAGAAAGAAGCGCTGTTTGAAGTTTTTTCACTGCGACGCGCAGACTCATATTGCCAAGGCGTCGTGAGCCTGATTAACGGTAGTCGCACACCAGCGGCGGGGCGCTGGTATTGATCCGAACATTGGCGGGTGGGGCACCCATGAGCCACGATCTCGTGTCGCTCACGATGATTGTGATCGGAATGGCTGACGCCGAGCGCGAGCTCTGGCGCCAGGCCGCAGCCATGTCGAGCATTCCCGTCGATTTGTCGCTGTGTGACGCCACCGCCGGAATCGCTGCGTTGGGCAATGGCGGCGTCGATATCTGCATCCTCGATGGCGCGCTGCCGGAGCCGGTGCGGGCGGCGGCATTGGCCTCGATCAAAGCACAGAAGCCGGCACCCCACGTGTTTGTGTGCGCGAGGCAAAATCATCCGCGCGCGGCCGGCGTCACGGCGGTGTTCGACAAGCCGGCGGATTTCGAAGAGACGCGGCAGATCGTCGAGCGCTGTCTTCGCACTAAGATGCCGACGCGCGTTCTGATCGTCGACGATTCCGGCACGATGCGCAGCATCGTCCGCAAGATTCTGTCCGCGAGCCGTTTCCTGCTCGACATGCATGAGGCCGGGGAGGGACTTGCCGCGCTTGAACGTTTGCGCCGGGAAAGTTTTGGTATTGTCTTTCTCGACTACAACATGCCCGGCCTCGACGGCCTCGCGACCTTGAGCGAGATCAAGCGGGAAACGCCGGATGTCGCCGTGGTGATGATGACCACCGCGGTCGAGGAGCCGGTCGCCGAGCGGGCGATGACGGCGGGCGCGTTCGGTTTCCTGAAGAAGCCGTTCTATCCGGCCGACATCGACCGCGTGCTCGACCGCTATTACGGCTTCAGCCCGGCCTGAGCGATGCGCGTGCGGCGTTGAGTTCCGGTGGAAGAGGTCGACGCTTATTGGCGCGGCAGGTCTATCGAGAACTCGCCATTGCGGATACGGCTGGCGAGGCCTTCGGCGAAGGTCGCGGCGGCCTCTTCGCCATAGGTGGAGACGAACTCGGCCAGCGCGGTGAACAGGCAAGCCTGCGCGAGGCAATCGCCGTCGACGCCGTCGAGGCGCGCTTCCGCCCAGGCTTCGTTCAAGTAGGTCAGGGCCACGCGCTTTTGCTCGTGGTCTGGCACCGGCTCGCGGCTATGCGTGGGTCGCTCGGCAGTGTCCATTATTACCCGTCCCTCTGACCCCCGGTTTCGGGACGTCAGTCCAATTCGGTCTTGACCCTATCACGGGGGGCGTCTGGCAATAGCCCACACCTAAAGGAAAGGTTAATGACTGTGGCTAAATCGAAATCGGGCGGAATCGGCCCGGGACGGCCCCCGATGCGGGATCAAGTGCCTGACGGTATCAGTTGGCGTAACGCGCGGTGATGTCGCGGGCGATCTTGGCGCCTTCGTCCAAGTAGCGCCGGATGGCCAGATCGGCCGCCGGCGTGCAGGTCCGATAGGTCTGTTCGAAGCCGCGGTAGCCGCTATTGAAACGCGCGACGATCTGGCGGCGGCGTTCACCGCTCGGCGCTTCGGCGTCGATCAGAGCCTGCATTTCGTTGCGCCATTTCTGGCCTTCATTGGAACCGCACACCGTCCGCAGATACTGCAGCGAGCCGAGGATCTCGGCGAGCCGCTGCAGGTCGGCATCGTACGGTGCCGCCGGCGTTTCCTGGCCGGGCGCCGTCGTTTGCGCGCGCGCCGGCAACGTCGCCAGTCCGAGGCAAAGCAGGGTCAAGACGGTCGCGAGCGGTCGAGTCACGGGCGGGCTCTTGTTTGATCTCGGCGGAGATATGCGCCGGGAAGGCGTCATCCGCAAGGCGGCTAGCGACCCGGCTCGAGCAGGGCCACTGCGGCGTTAACGATCTCGCCGAGACCGTCGGTCGTCTTCAGAACGGCCAGTTCGCCGGGTTCGAGCCAGCGTGCATCGTCGAGCTCGTCGTTGAGAGCGATGTCACCGCCGACCAGCCGGCTGGCGAAGCACAGAATAACGAAGTGAAGCTTCACGGCGCCTTCGGCATCGTGGACGATCGCCTCGCGGTGGCCGGCCAGCGCGACCGGTTCGATCACGAGCCCGGTCTCCTCCTGGACCTCGCGGCGCACCGCTTCGAGCAAGGTTTCGCCGGTTTCCACTGCGCCGCCGGGCAGGGTGTAGTGGGCGAGCGCCGGCTTGCGGGCGCGGCGCACCGCCAGCACCTTGCCGTCGCGGATGATGGCGGCGGAAACGGCGAGATAGGGATGGGTGGGATAGGCACGAGCGTCGGTCATGACGTTGATGCTACACGGCGCCGCGCCGTCACGCACGCCGTCACGGCTTCAACCGGCCACCTTCATCGCGCGATCGATGGCGTCCTGCGGCGGGGCATCGGATACTGCCAGCCGCTGATTATTGATCACGGCGCCGGCCTGAGCGACCAGCAGGCGCAGCCAAGCCGTGGCGCACTCAACAATGACGGCGGCGTGTCCGGCGTCGGTCTCGCCGTCGAGCCGGGTACGCGTGTGTTCGATGACCGTGGTCATGGTGCCGGCGAGCGCCTCCAGCATATCGCGTGCCACCGGATCGGCCGTATCGTACGCGGCTATCGCCAGATCGCGCGCCTTGAAGCCCGATTGTTGGAAGTGCCCGCGGTAGTCGGTCGGTCGCCAGGCGCGCAAATCGTCGCGGCACTCCGGGCTTGCAGCGACCATGTCGAGCAGCATGATCGCTTCATTGAAGTGATTGAGGTAATCGGTTGCAAGGCCGGTCACGGGGTTTATATGTGCATCGGCCAGGCGTGTCGCAGCGGCGATGGCGCCGTCCGCCCCACCGTCTGCGTCAGACTCGCCAACCGCGCCGATCCGGTATTTCATCGACCGCTGGACCTCGAACGTTGCCTCGCCACAATTTGTTATATTCAGCCAGGTTAAGGCGCGCTTAAGCGGGGCGCCGGGACAGGTCAAACGATGTGCGGCCGTTATACGTTGACTTCATCGCCCGAGGCGCTGCGCGCGCTGTTCCGCTATGCGGAGCAGCCGAATTTTCCGCCGCGCTATAACGTGGCGCCGACGCAGCCGATCCCGGTTGTTTGTTTCATCAATGGCCAGCGAAAATTCGCGCTGATGCGCTGGGGCCTGTTGCCGTCGTGGGTCAAGGATCCGAAGGCGTTTTCGCTGATCGTTAACGCCCGCGGCGAGGGCGTCATCGACAAGCCGGCGTTCCGCGCGGCGATGAAACGCCGCCGCTGCCTGGTGCCGGCCGATGGTTTTTATGAATGGCAGGCGGCCGGCGCGCGCAAGCAGCCTTATTTCATCCACGCCAAATCGGGCGAGCCGCTCGCCTTCGCCGGATTGTGGGAGACCTGGACCGGACCGAATGGCGAAGAATTGGACACGGTTGCGATTGTGACGACCGATGCCAACCGCACGGTTCGTCCGTTGCACGATCGCATGCCGGTGATCGTGCCGAAGGACGCCTTCGATCTGTGGCTCGATGCCGATCATGTCGATGCGCGGACGGCGGCGGCACTGATCGCGCCGGCGCCGGATTCTCTACTCGACGTCTATCCGGTCTCGACCGACGTCAACCGCGTCGCCAATGACGACGCGCATCTGATCTTGCCGATCGACCTCACGGCTGCCGCTGCACCGGAGCCGTCGCCACGCCGCGCCGCGGCGGCCGGCAGGAAACCGCCGAAAGCGAAATCCGATGACGGTCAGGGCCGACTGTTCTGAATGTCAGGGCGTCGGCTCGCGGCCGTCGAGCCAACGCGCCAGTATGGTGCGCGGCTGATCGAAATAGCCAAGCTTCTCGTAAAAGGTACGAACGCCGGTGTTGTCCTGGCGCACCATGAGCATCGCCTTGACGATGCCGCGCGCCGATAGCCATTGTTCCGCCGCACCGACCATGATGCGGCCGAAACCCCGCTTTTGGCAGGCCGGATCGACCGCCAGATAATAGAACCAGCCGCGATGGCCGTCATGGCCGACCATGACGGAGGCGGCGATCTTGCTGTCGGTGCGGCCCACCAAGACGGTCGAACTCGCACCCTTGCGCGCGAAAGCGATATCCGAGCGCGGATCGTTCCAGGGACGGGTCAGACCGCAGGCGAGCCACAGCGCCACAACGGGCTCCACGTCGGCTTCAGTCAATTGGCCGATGACCAGTTCGCCCATCGTTCAGAGCACCTTGCCGGGATTGAGAATGCCGTTCGGATCCAGCAGACGTTTGAAATCGCGCATCAGCGCCATCGCCACCGGATCTTTCACCTTCTGCAGCGTGTCGCGCTTGAGCTTGCCGATGCCGTGTTCTGCCGAGATCGAACCGTTGTGCTTCAACACTATGGCATCGACCACCGCGTTGACGTCCTTCCATCGCGACAGAAACGCCTCCTTGTCGGCCCCGACTGGCTGGCTGACATTGTAGTGGATGTTTCCGTCGCCGAGATGGCCGAACGGCACCGGCCTCGACCCCGGGATCAGTTTGACGACGGCGTCCGACGCCTCGGCGAGAAAGGCCGGGATGGCCGCGACCGGCACCGAAATGTCGTGCTTGATCGAACCGCCCTCCGGCTTCTGCACTTCGGTCAGGGTATGGCGCAGGTGCCAGAACGATTTCGCCTGATCGATATTCGCGGCGATCGTGGCATCGTTCACCAAGCCCAGCTCGATGGCGCTGCCGAGGAAGTCCTCGAAGTTGTCGCGTAGGCCCGCAGCCTGTTGCGACGAAACCTCCATCAGCACGTACCAGGGATGCGGCGAGGCCAGCGGATCGCGCACGTTGTGACCATGCTTGAGCGCGAATTCGACGATATCGCGAATGATCAATTCGAAGCCGGTGACGGTGCCGCTGATCCGCGATTGCGCCAGATTGAGCAGGTTCACCGCCGCTTCCGGCGAGGGGACGCCGAGGAAAGCGGTCTCGACCGCGCGCGGCCGCGGAAACAATTTCAGCACCGCGGCGGTGATGACGCCGAGCGTGCCTTCGGCGCCGACGAACAGATGGCGCAGGTCGTAGCCGGTATTGTCCTTCTTCAGTTTGCGCAGCAGGTTCATCACGCGGCCGTCGGCAAGCACGACTTCGACGCCGACCATCAGTTCGCGCGCGATGCCGTAGGCCAGCGCGCCGGTGCCGCCGGCATTCGACGACAAGTTGCCGCCGATGGTGCAACTGCCTTCGGAGCCGAGCGACAGCGGAAACAGCCGGTCGGCGGCCGCGGCGGCCTCCTGTGCCTTCTGCAATACGACACCGGCTTCACAGGTCATTGTGTTCGACTGCACGTCGATCTCGCGGATCTTGTCGAGCCGCCCGAGCGACAGAATGATTTCGCCGTCGAACGGAATCTGGCCGCCGACCAGCCCGGTGTTGCCGCCCTGCGGCACGATAGCGGTGCGCGTCTCGTTGGCGAGCTTGAGTATCGCGGCGACTTCCGCAGTCGAGCCGGGCCTCAGCATCATCGCCGAACGGCCCTGATAGAGACCGCGACCTTCGATCAGATGCGGCGCCAGATCGTTTGGATCGGTTACCGCATACTTGTCGCCGACGATCGCCGCGAAGCGCGACAGCAACTCGGGCGCGGGCGAATGGCGCATCGGCGAATTCATGCAGGCGTTTCCCTTGAATGCTTCTTGTTATGGCCTTGGCGCGGCCGCTCGCGCAAGGCGATCATTGATCGCTTCGCCCAGGCCATCGTTTGGCACCGGCATCACCGCGACCGCCGCGGCCCCCGCGGCGTCCAGCTCGCGGAGCTGCGTGAACAGGTTGGCGGCGGCCTCGACGAGATCGCCGCGCGGCGAGAGGTTGAACGTGATTCCGCCGAAATCCGCCGCCGGCCCGAAAGCCAGCAGCGCTTCGCCCGGCTGGGGCGCCGTGGCGTTGAGCCTGAGTTTGGCCTTCGGCGCGTAATGCGACGCCAGCATGCCTGGCGCCAGCGGCGCCTCCTCGTCGATCTGCGCCGGGGCGCTCGCGAGCGGGAGGCCGAGCACGCGCTCGATGTCGGCGCGCGCCAGTCCGCCAGGGCGCAGCAGGGTCGGTTCATCGATCAGGGCGACCACGGTCGATTCAACGCCGACCGGGCTGGGGCCGCCGTCGAGGATCAGGTCGATGCGGCCGCGCAGATCGGCGAGCACATGGGCAGCGGTGGTCGGCGAGACGTGGCCGGAGCGGTTGGCGGACGGCGCCACCACGGGCTTGCCGAAGGCGCGGAGCAGGGCGGTCGCGGTCGGGTGCGCAGGTATGCGCAGGGCGATGGTGTCGAGGCCGGCCAGCGCCAGGCTCGATACCGGGCAATCGGCTCGCCGCGGCAGCACCAGGGTCAGCGGACCGGGCCAGAAGGCGGCGGCAAGGCGTTCGGCATCGGCGCTGAAGCGCGCCAGCAGGCGGGCGGTTGCGAAGTCGGGGACGTGCGAAATCAGCGGATTGAAGGTCGGCCGGCCCTTGGCGGCGTAAAGCCGGGCCACGGCCTCGCCATGGGTGGCGTCAGCGCCCAGGCCGTAAACCGTCTCGGTCGGGAACGCCACCAGCCCGCCGCTGGCGAGGCAGGCCGCCGCCGCCTCGATCGCGGTCGGTTCGGCTGGCAAGACTCGCGTCTGCGGCTCGGCGCTCATAGTTTTGGCGATCCCAGTTCGGAGCCACGACCTGCCCGGCTGCCTTGGACCGTTATCCCGGCCGGGCGTTCAAGGCGGTTGTCATGCTTGCGGTTTTAGACGGGGCGGTTATAAGGCCCGCCACAGTCGGAGTGTAGCGCAGTCTGGTAGCGCACCTCGTTCGGGACGAGGGGGTCGCAGGTTCAAATCCTGCCACTCCGACCAGTTTTGCCACCCCCAGTTTTCCTCGACTTTGGCCAGCGGCCCGCATTCGCCGCTGATCGGCGTCTTTTCGTAATAGACTGAAGAATAATTGTTTTCCACATTCTCGTTCGAATTCTTTCAGAAAAGTGGAAATCATCTTTTTTTCAATATCTTATGGAAAATTTCCATAAGATATTGAATTTGAATTATTTTCCACTTATCTTCCAAAATCTCTTTTAGAAAGTGGAAAAGGCTTATTTTTGAGACCACTATCGGCAGAGCAACGACGGCAGGCCGTAGACACGCAACAGGTGTACGAAGCGTGGCGCTCGGCCGACAGGGATCGGGCGCGGCGCTTCGCTGGCGGCATGCGCTGGGCCAGCCGCAACGGCACCGATTATCTCCTGCGCAAAATCGGCAAATCGGAAACATCGCTGGGGCCGCGCAGCCCTGAAAGCGAGTCCACTTACGATGCATTCGTACGAGGCCGCGACGATAATAAATCTCGCCTTGAAGGTCTGTCGGCACGTCTCGACGAACTTGCACGGGTAAACGTGGCTCTGGGGCTTGGGCGGGTGCCACAAATCGCGGCCCGCATATTGCGCGCTTGCGACGATCGTGAACTCCTGGGTGAACAGCTTGTCGTTGTGGGGACGAACGCGATCTATGCCTATGAAGCGGCTGCCGGAGTGCAGGTCGACAGCGGCCTCGTCGCAACAAGTGACGTCGATCTTCTCTACGATTCGCGCCGTCATCTGAGCGTCGCTATCAAGGGAATGAGCGTCGATGGTTTGATCGGAATCTTGCAGGAAGTCGACAGGTCCTTTGCGGCCACTGGGCCGCGCAGTTTTCGTGCCGTCAATCGGAACGGTTATCTCGTGGATTTGATCAGGCCGGAAGCGAAAGATCCTATTCGCGACAGCGACCGCGCCTCATTGAGCGAGTTGCCTGACGATTTGGAAGGCGTGGCGATCCTCGGACTATCCTGGCTCGTGAACTCGCCGAAGCTCGATGCCGTCGCCATAGACGAACGCGGTTATCCGCTACGGCTTGCCGTCATCGATCCGCGCGCCTTCGCGCTTCACAAGGCCTGGCTCTCCGCCAGAGAAGGACGCGATCCGCTCAAGACTCCCCGAGATCGCGAGCAAGCTACGGTGGTTGCCGAAATCGCAACGCACTATCTCAAACTACCGTTCGGCAGCCACGAACTCGATGCGCTGCCGAAAGAATTGCGTGAGTTGGCGGGCACGCTTCTGCCACGCGTCGGAGACAACAAGCCGCCATCGACCAGGCCAAATTGGTAGTTGGGCTCAAACGGCCTTGCCCTTCTCCGCGCTCTTCCTTGAGGCGAGCGTGACGCCGCCGAGGATCAGCGCGAAGCCGGCGACATGGAAGGCGTAGAGGTGCTCGCCGAGCAGCGCATAGCCGAGCACGGCGGTATAGACCGGGATCAGGTGCAGGAATGGGCCGGCGCGGTTGGCGCCGATCAGTTCGACGCCGCGGTTCCACGCCGCATAGGCCAATAGGCTCGGGAAGAAGGCGACGTAGGCGATGACGCCAAAGGTCATCCAGTCCGCCTTCAACGTGTAGCCGGACATTGCTTCGATGACAGCGAGGGGCAGCGTGCCGATCGCCGACATCGCGCCCAGCATGAACAGAAAGCTGAGGGGATGGATCGCCGGGCGCTGTCGCAGATAGACGGCGTAGATCGAAAACACCGCCATGTTGAAGACGATGATCAGATCGCCCCAGTTGAAGGCCAGTTCGCGCAGCGTCGACAGGTCACCATGGGCGATGATGACGACGACCCCGATCGAAGACACCAGGATGCCGGCCAGTTGCAAACGCGTGACGCGGTCGCGAAAGATCAATGCACCGGTGCCGACGATCAGCACCGGCACCAGCGAATTGAGCACCGAGACGTTCAGCGCGCTGGTGTATTGCAGGCCGACATACTGCAGCGACGTGAATAGCACGCCGCCGGTGAGGCCGAACCACAGCATGATCTTCCAGTGCGTGCGGATCGTCGGCCAGTCCTGGACGATGTGCCGCCGCGCGATGAGCCAAAGCAGCACCGTCGGGATCAGCCAGCGCAAGGTCGACAACGCCAGCGGCGGCACAACGCCGCCGGCGGCGCGGCCGACGATGTGATTGCCCGACCAGAACAGCGAGGTCAGCGCCAGCAGCAGATAGGGATTGCCGAAGGCCAATGTTGCGCGTCTGCGCCAGGGCTTCGGCATGTCGGATGCTGTCGTGGTCATGCCGGCACGTTGTCGAACATGCGCCGCCGGGCATTGGCGATGTGATCATGCATGGCTCTGCGCGCGGCGTCGGCGTCGCGTGCCGCGATGGCGTCGAGAATGGCGCGGTGCTCGTCCTGGACCGCGTGGACGCGTTCGGCCTTGCGCAGCCGCGACAGGTTGCGGGTCAGGTTCATGCCGTAGCGGATGTGCGGCTGGAGCGAGGTCTGCATCGAAACGTAATACGGGTTATGGGTCGCCTTGGCGATGGCCAAATGAAAGCGTTCGTCGGCCTCGACGCCGAGTTCGTTTTTCCCGATCGCGATCTGCAGCGCGTCGAAGGCCGCCCGAATTTCGGCCAGGTCGGCGTCTTCGCGGCGTTCCGCGGCCAGCGCCGCGGCGTTGCTTTCGACCGCGAGGCGGAATTCGAAGCAGCGCTGCACGTCGTCGATTGAGCCGCCCGGCGTGAAGCGCAGCACCGCGACGTCCGGCCGCCGCTTCACATAGCTGCCCGAACCCTGGCGCGATACGATGATGCCGTCATCGCGGAGGCGTGCCAGGGCCTCGCGCACCACCGGCCGCGACGCGCCGAAGCGCAGCGCCAGCTCGGTTTCCGACGGCAGCCGCGCATTCACCGCGAACCCGCCGGCGACGATGGTCTCGAAGATGCGCTGATAGATGCCGGCGCTGCGCCGCGCTTCGCTCAACGGCGTCGTCGTTGATACGGACCTTTCGAGCGCCATGCGAGCCGATGACCTCAGCGATTGTTGGCCTTTCGCCAGCGCGCGAATTCTTCTTTCGCTTCCGGCGAGGGCGGATAGATGCCGAAGATGCTTTTGCCCTCCATCACCTTCTCCTGCACGAAATCCTCAAATGCGGTTTGCTCGAAGGCCTCGTCGGCGACGTCGTCGGCAATGTGCTGCGGGATGACGACGACGCCCTCGGCGTCGCCGACGATGATGTCGCCGGGATAGACCGACACCTCGCCGCAGGCGATCGGCAGATTGAGATCGACGGCATGATGCCGGATCAGGTTGGTCGGTGCCGCCGGCTGTGAATGATAGGCGGGGAACGGCATCGCGGCGATTTCCGGCGTGTCGCGGAAGCCGCCGTCGGTGACGATGCCGGCACAGCCGCGTTTCCACAGCCGCGTCAAAAGGATGTTGCCGGCCGAGGCGGCCGACGCATTGCGCCGGCTGTCGATCATGAACACGGCGCCGGGGGGGCATTCCTCGACGCCCTTGCGCTGCGGATGGCTGCGGTCCTCGAAGACGCCGAGATGGTCGAGATCCTCGCGCGCCGGGATATAGCGCAGCGTAAAGGCCGGACCGACCATGTTCGGCCTGTCGCCTTCATTGATGCGATGGATGCCGCCGATGAAGGTGTTGCGAAAGCCGCGCTTGAACAGCACGGTGGTAAGCGTCGCGGTCGAGACCGCCATGAGTTTGGATTTCGTGGTCTCGCGCATCGCTGTCCCCAGCAAAGAAAATTCGGTCGGCGCGCGACACTACGTCCGGTCGCCCCAATGTTGTCAAGAGTTGTAAATTTGGCCTTGTGCGGGTGGTCACCCGCCAAGTAAGGTCGGCGCTCGACTGAAAAAGCCACCCTTTGAGGCGGCTACGACAGCCCGCGACACAACAGGTGGGCCATTGGAGGAGGCGACGCTTATGAAAACTTCTATGAAAATATTGGGTTTGTCGATTGGCTTGGCGATGGCGGCTTCGCTGCCGGCGTCCGCCGACAACCTCAAAATGATGTCCGGCCCGCAGGGCGGATCGTGGATCCCATTGGGCGGCCAGCTCAAGGATATCTGGGAAAAAGCCGTGCCCGGTCTGCAGGTGCAGGTGCTGCCGGGCGCCGGCATCGCCAATGTGCGCGGCGTCGACGAAGGCAAGGCGGATATCGGCTTCGGCAACTCGATCTCGACGGTCGACGGTTTCGCCGGCAATGCGCCCTTCACCAAAAAGGTGTCGAACATCTGCAACGTCGCGACGCTCTATCCGCAGTACTATCAGCTCGTCGTGCCCGCCAGCGCCGGCGTAAATTCCGTCAAGGACCTCAAGGGTAAGGCGATTTCGACACAGCAGCGCGGCAACACCGGCGAGCTGATCACCGGTCAGCTCCTCAAGGTCAACGGCCTGTCCTATAGCGACGTCAAGATGAGCTTCGTCAGCTATTCGGACTCCGTGAACCAGATGAAGGACGGCCACGCCGTCGCCTTCGGTCTGGGTACGCAGGTGCCGGCCGGCGCGATCATGGATCTCGCCTCGGCGATGCCGATCAAGCTGCTCGATCAGTCGTCGAGCTTCGAGGGCATGAAGAAACTCAACCCGGGCTATACGCTGGTCACCATCAAGAAGGGCAGCTATCCAGGGCAGGACAACGACGTGAAGGTGATCGGCTACGCGACGCACATCTTCGTCTCGTGCAAGCTGCCGGAGGACGAGGTCTACAAGATGACCAAGTCCATGATCGAGAACGCGAGCGGGCTGGCGTCGATCGCCAAGGCTATCGGCGGACAGAAGGTCGCCGATTTCGCCGAGGACATCGGCGTGCCGTTCCACCCCGGCGCCGCCAAGTACTACAAGGAAAAGGGCGTCACCGTTAAATCGCACTAGCCTTCTCGAGGCCGGCGCGTGCCAAAGCGCGCCGGCCTCGCTTCCTGTGCCATCGCGAGCAGCAGCATGATCAAGCGCCTCGGCTATCAGCGCATCGTCCACATCGTCACCGCGATCATCGCGTGCGCGATGGTTCTCTATCATATGTGGGCGATCGGCGTCGGTTCGCCCGAGGCGGTGTGGTTTCGTGGCACCCATCTTCTGTTCGCGATGGTGCTGACTTTCCTGTTGTTCAGGCGCAGCGGTGAATCGGACGAAGCGCCAACCATCCTCGATTACGTGTTGCTGGTGGTCGGTATCGCGCCGATCCTGTATCTGTTCATCAACTACGATTACATCGTCAATCGCATCTTCTACGTCGACGATCTGACCACGGCCGACAAGGTCATGGGCGTCATCATGGTCGTCTTGTTGCTGGAGGCGGTGCGCCGCGTGCTCGGCTGGGCGCTGCCGCTGACGTCGATCGCGTTTCTCGCCTATTCGCTGCTGATCGCCGGTATCGAACCGCAGCGTCTGCTCGACCAGCTCTACATGACGACGGAGGGCATTTTTGGCATTCCGCTGTCGGTGTCGGCGACCTATGTGCTGATCTTCGTGGTGTTCGGCACCTTCATGGAGCGCACCGGCACCGGCCAGTTGTTCATGGATTTCGCCACGGGCCTCACCGGCCACCACACCGGCGGCCCCGGCAAGGTCGCCGTCGTGTCGTCGAGCCTGTTTGGCGCGATCTCCGGCAGCGCCGTCGCCAATGTGATGGTAACCGGTCAGATCTCCATTCCGCTGATGAAGCGAACCGGCTTCAAGCCGTCCTTCGCCGGCGCGGTCGAAGCCGTCGCGTCTACCGGCGGTCAGATCATGCCGCCGATCATGGGCGCGGCCGCTTTCGTCATGGCGGAGTTCCTGGGCGTGTCCTACGGCGAGGTGGTGATCTGGGCGATCATTCCGGCGCTGCTGTATTACATCGCTTGCTTCTCGGCGGTTCATTTCGAGGCCAAGCGTCTCGGCCTCGTCGGCTTGCCTAAATCCGAACTACCCAAGATCGGCTTGGTGGTGCGGACCAATGGCCACCTGTTTCTGCCGGTCGTCCTCATTCTGGTGATGCTCTACTCCGGATTCAGCGCGCCGATGGCCGCGCTGGCCGGCACGCTGTCGTGCTTCCCGGTCGCCGCGCTGCGCAAGCACACGCGGGTCTATTGCACGTTCGACAACCTGATCGGCGCCATGGTCGACGGCGCCAAGAACACCTTGTCGGTGGCGCTGGCTTGCGCCGCGGCCGGCATCGTCGTCGGCGTCGTCACCATCACGGGGCTCGGCATCGTCTTCACCCAGTTCGTCGTGCATCTGTCGCAGCAGATGCTGCTGCCGGCGCTGATGCTGACCATGGTCGCCGGCATGATCCTCGGCATGGGCATTCCGACCACGCCGGCTTACATCATCATGACGGCGCTCCTGGTGCCGGCGATCGTCAAGCTTGGCGTCGCCGTGCCGGCGGCCCATATGTTCGCGTTCTACTTCGCCATTCTGTCGGCGATCACGCCGCCGGTGGCGCTGGCCGTCTTCGCCGCCTCCGGTATCGCCAAATCCGATCTGTGGTCGACCGGCTGGGCGGCAGTGAAGATCGGTGCCGCCGGTTTCATCGTGCCGTACATGTTCGTGTTCGAGCCGTCGCTTTTGATGATCGGTCCGTGGCAGACGATCCTGGCCAGCAGCATCAGCGCGATTATTGGCGTGCTGATGTTCTCCGGTGGTTTGCACGGCTACTTCATTACGGCGACCAATCTGTGGCAGAGGATCGCGCTGATCGTCGGCGGTCTGCTGCTGATCAAGCCCGGCCTTGAGTCCGACCTGATCGGCGCCCTCATTGGAGCGGCCGTCATCGCCGCCCAGCTTACGGCCCGCCGCACCGCCGCAGCCGCGGCGCCGGCAAAGTCCACCTGATTGCATCCAAAAAGCAACGTCCCATGTCCGCCAAGAAGCGTCCTGAAGATCTGCGCAGCCATCGCTGGCTGGGCGTCACTGATTTGCGTTCGTTCGGCCACCGCTCGCGCATGCGGCAGATGGGCTATGATTCGGAGGACTGGGGTGGCAAGCCCGTGATCGGCATCATCAACACCTGGAGCGACGCCAATCCCTGCCACGTGCATCTGCGCACGCGCGCAGATGAGGTGAAGCGCGGCGTGCTGCAGGCCGGCGGTTTTCCGCTGGAAATGCCGGCGATGTCGCTGTCGGAGTCCTTCATGCGGCCGACGACGATGCTCTATCGCAACATGCTGGCGATGGAGACCGAGGAATTGCTGCGCAGCCAGCCGATCGACGGCGCCATCCTGATGGGCGGCTGCGACAAGACCACGCCGGGCCTCTTGATGGGCGCGATCAGCATGGACATCCCGACGGTGTTCGTGCCGGCCGGACCGATGTTGCGCGGCAACTGGCACGGCCAGGTGCTCGGCTCGGGCTCCGATGCCTGGAAATACTGGGACGAGAAGCGTGCCGGCAAGATCACAGAAGAGCAGTGGAGCGAGATCGAGAACGGCATTGCCCGCTCGTTCGGCACCTGCATGACCATGGGCACCGCTGCCACCATGATGGCGGTCGCCGAGTCGCTCGGTATGACGCTGCCCGGCGCGTCGTCGATTCCGGCGGCGGACGCCAGCCATTCGCGCATGGCGACGCAGAGCGGCCGCCGCATCGTCGAGATGGTGTGGGACGACCTCAAGCCGTCGGACATCCTGACCAAGGAGTCGGTCGACAACGCCATCAAGGTGCATATGGCGATGGGTGGTTCGACCAACTGCATCATTCATCTGGTCGCCATCGCGCGCCGCGCCGGCATCAAGCTGGAGATGAGCCGGTTCGACGAATTGTCGCGCGAAGTGCCGGTAATCGCCAATGTGCGGCCGTCCGGCGCCTATCTGATGGAAGACTTCTATTACGCCGGCGGTCTGCGCGCGCTGATGAGCCAGTTGCGCAGCGTGCTCGATCTCGGCGCCAAGACGGTCACCGGCGCGACGCTAGGCGAGAACATCGACGGTGCCGAGGTCTACAAGCCCGATGTCATCAAGTCGCTCAACGATCCCGTGTCGCGCGATGGTGCCACCGCGGTGCTGACCGGCAACATCGCGCCGCGCGGTTGCGTCATCAAGCCGTCGGCGGCCGAGAAGCGGCTGCACAAGCACCGCGGCAAGGTCATCGCCTTCGAGGACTACAACCACATGGCGCGCGAGGTCGAGCGCGACGATCTCGACGCCACCGCCGACCACATCCTCGTTCTGAAGAATTCCGGCCCGCAGGGCGGCCCCGGCATGCCGGAATGGGGCATGCTGCCGATCCCGAAGAAGCTGGTAAAGCAGGGCGTGCGCGACATGGTGCGCATCTCCGATGCGCGCATGAGCGGCACCTCCTACGGCGCCTGCATCCTGCACGTCGCGCCGGAGAGTTTCGTCGGCGGGCCGTTGGCGTTCGTGCAAACGGGTGATGAGATCGAGATCGACATTCCGGCGCGCAAGATCCACCTGCATGTGTCGGATGCGGAATTGGCACGCCGCAAGTCGGCTTGGACAAAGCCCGAGCCGCGCTATTCGCGCGGCTATGGCGCGCTGTTCTCCGATCACATCGGCCAGGCCGATGACGGCTGCGATTTCGACTTCCTCGTCGCTCCGGGCAAGGTGCCGGAGCCCGAGATTCACTGACCCGATTAGATCGGAAAAGCAGGGCCGGCGCTTCTGGGCGCCGGTCTTTTATTTTTGGCACATCAGTAGCTTAGCGATCTACTGGCGGCGGGCGGCTCCACCTTTGTGCAGTGTTGAATAACGGCAATGTGACCATAGGTGGCAGGGCTCCAAAAAATACCTCCTATGGTTGCTCTTGGGGCGGCGCTAACATGACGTTCGGCGACGAGCCTCGGCGTCGGCTGCGGCGGTTCGCCTTCAAGAGGGGGAGACCATGAAATATGTCAGTTGGCGCGCAAGTTTGCTTGCGGCCGCTCTGCTTGCTTTCTTGCCGTCAACGCACGCGAATGCACAGGCGACGCGCACCTGGGTCTCCGGCGTCGGCGATGATGTCAATCCGTGCAGTCGAACCGCTCCGTGCAAGACCTTCGCAGGCGCCATCTCGAAGACCGCTGCCGGCGGCGAAATCAACTGCATTGACGCCGGGGCTTATGGCGCCGTCACGATCACGAAGGCGATGACCATCGACTGCGCCGACGTCAAGGCGGGCGTTCTGGTGTCAGGTTCCAACGGCATCACCGTGAGCGCCGGCGCGTCCGACGTCGTTACGCTGCGCGGCCTCGATATCTTCGGCGCGCCGCCGCCAAGTGCGTCCGCCAACAATGGTATCGTGTTCAATACCGGTGCGGCGCTTCACGTCGAGAAAACTGTGATCCGGCAATTCTTCACCCAGTCGCCGTACCCGATAGGTTTCGGAATTCTGTTTAAGCCGACGGGCACCAGCGAGCTTTACATCAGCGACACCTACATCACCAATAACGGCGCTGGTTCGGCGGGCGGCGCCGTCATGGTGCGGCCGACCGGGACCGGTAGCGCAAAAGGCGTGATCAGCAGCAGCAACTTCGACAACAACGTCACCGGCATTACGCTCGATGGCGGCTCCACTACCGGCAGCGTGACGATCGATGTGCGTGACACGGTTTCGTCGGGTGCGCCTTTCACTGGCATTTCGATCGTCACGCCGGCGTCCGGCGGCGGCCAGACGGGCCTGATGTTGGAGCGTTCGATGGTGACCAACAACGTTACCGGTGTCAGCTCATTCGGTCCCAAGAGCACCGTATTGTTGTCCGGCTCGACGGTCGTCGGCAATAATACCGGCCTGGCCCCGAGTTCGGGCGGATCGATCCTGAGCTATCAGAACAATAACCTGACCGGGAACGTCGTTTCCGACGGCGCGCCGACAGGCACAGTAAATCTGAAATAACAAAGCTTGCCGGTCGGACGCCATGACATGTCCTTAGGACGGCGCATATGCGCCGTCCTTTTTTCGTTGCAATCCGATTGGAAAGCAACGAAGACGTTGCGCCGCCCCGGCGAGGCGGCTTCTGCCTCGCTCCGGGGGAATTCGCAATGAGTCATGCCGAATGAGCGACGACATTCCCTTCAACAAGAATCTCGATCTGACGCCGGAAACGGTTGACGAAGTCGCGCCCGGCGTGCGCCGGGTGATGGCCAACAATCCCGGCCCTTTTACCTTCAAGGGCACGGTCAGCTACATCATCGGTCGGGGTAAGGTGGCGATCGTCGATCCCGGCCCGGACGATCCGGTCCATGTCGCGGCGCTGCTCGATTCCGTGCGCAATGAGACGGTGACACATATCTTCGTCACCCATACGCATCGCGATCATTCGCCGGCGGTGCCGGCGATCAAACACGCCACCGGCGCCACGGTCTATGCCGAGGGTGTCCACCGCGCCGCGCGGCCTCTGCATATCGGCGAGCTCAACCCGCTCGATTCATCGGGCGACCGCGATTTCGTCCCGGACGTCTATCTCAAGGACGGCGAAGTGATCGAAGGCGACGGCTGGGCGGTCGAAGCCGTGACGACGCCCGGACACTGCGCCAACCACATGGCCTATGCGTTCAAGGGCACGAATTCGCTCTTCGTCGGCGATCACGTCATGGCCTGGGCGACGTCGATCGTCGCGCCGCCGGACGGCGCCATGAGCGACTACATGGCGTCGCTGCGCAAGCTCGCCGCCCGCCCCGAGCAGACCTACTTTCCCGGCCACGGTCCGGCCATTCCCGATGCCGTGCGCTTTGTGAATTACTACATCCTGCACCGGCTCGCCCGCGAGGACTCGATCCTGCATCGCCTCGGCAAGGGCGAAGCCGACATCCCGACCATCGTGCGCGCGATCTATATCGGCATCGATCCCCGGCTGACCGGCGCCGCGGGCCTCTCCGTGCTCGCTCATATCGAAGATCTGGTGGCGCGCGGCGCGGTTGAGACCGACGGCGTCCCGGCGATCGACGGTGTGTTCCGCCTGAAGAACGCGTAAGGCCGGGCGATCAGCGCCGCGGCCGTCGCGGCGCCGGCTTCTTCTCTTCCGGTTTGGGCTCGGGGCGCGGCTCCGGCGCGTTCGAAGCGGCCTCATCGATTTCGTCGAGCAGACCGCGCAGCCGCGCCGCATTGCTGCCGAGGTCGGGTGCCGGAATACGCGAGGCCGAGCGCAGATCGATCCGCGAACCGCTGCCGGACGGCGTGATCCGAATCACGATGTCTTCACGGAAGCCGATCAGCTTCGACCGGGCCGTTGTCTCGATTGTGGCCTCGCGCCGGGTCCCACCCGCAGGCTGGGCGCCGGCAACCGGCCATTTGTGGGCTTGGATGACGCCGAGCGCCACGTCATAGGCGCTGCGCACCGGCAAATCGACCTGCAGCGGAACGATGTCTGGATAGGCGGCGCGCTGACGGCTGGCTGTCGGGCCACCGGGATAGGCGATGTGATCAGCCGGTCGCTGCGGTGCCAGCGCAAGGAAGCGTGGCGGGTTGGTGGTGTCGGTCGAGACATCATTGATGGGCGGTAGCTTGTAGGCCCGTTGCGCCAGATAGGCCGGATAGGCCAGCAGCAGGACACCCAAAAACAGCCCGCGCAGCGCCCGGCCCAGGCCGCCGACACCCTGCCGCCAGATCGAGACGAAGGCGGCAAAGGCAAAGACGATGGCGACCGCGGCGAAGGCCAGCGCCGCACCCAGGGTCGCCAGCGCCGGACCAAACTCAAGGAAGCCGGTCGCCAGAATGACGGCCGACAGCGAGCCTACCGCCAGAGCGAACAGTGCCAGCCGCGACGACCACACCGCCCAAGGAGACGGATTTTCTTCGATGAAGGGACGGCGCGCCACGGCTCTCACTGGGCCGGCGTCGGTCCGCGCGGCTTCCGGTTTGTTTCGACAGTCAGGGAGAGGGATAAAGCCTATGGCCGTGTCGTGCAACGTCGGCACTTGCGGGGGGCCGCCTGCGGTCGTGCTCAGGCCACGCGCACTCTCTTGAGTGGGACGACCGGCCCGTCGAGGCGGGCGCGAATGTCGGTCGCGCTCATCGGCTTGCCGAACAGATAGCCCTGGCCTTCCTGGCAGCCTTGCGACCGCACCAGGTTCATTTGTTCTTCGGTTTCGATGCCTTCTGCGACCACGGTCTTGTCGAGGCCGGCGCCGAGCGCCGCCACGGCGCCGATGATGGCGCGCGCATCGCGGCCGTCGCCGAGGTCGGTGATGAAGGAGCGGTCGATCTTGATCTTGTGGAACGGGAACTTGCGCAGGTAGTTGAGCGAGGAATAGCCCGTGCCGAAATCGTCGAGCGACAGGCTGACGCCAAGGCCGTGCAACTGCTGCATGGTCTTGAGCGTGCTGTCATTGTCTTCGAGCAACAAGCGTTCGGTCACTTCGAGGTCGAGACGATGCGGCGACAGGCCCGACTTGGCCAGCGCCGCCACCACCTGCAGGCCGAGACTCTGGTCGCGGAACTGGACCGGCGACAGGTTGACGGCGACGCGGATATCGCGCGGCCAGCTCGATGCGTCGGCGCAGGCGCGGTTCAGGGCCCATTCGCCCAGCGCGATGATGAGACCGGTTTCTTCCGCGACGGGGATAAACACCGAAGGCGGAATATTGCCGCGCATCGGATGGGTCCAGCGCATCAGCGCCTCGCAGCTCGTGATCCGGCCGGTGTGCAGGTCGACGAGCGGCTGATAATGCAGCTCGAACTGATCGAGTGCGATGGCTTCGCGCAGATCGAGTTCGAGAGCGCGGCGCTCCTGGGCGGCGTCCTCCATGTCGATGGCGAAGAACCTGTGTCCGCCACCGCCGCCATTCTTGGCGGCGTAGAGCGCCATGTCCGCCTTTTTCAGGAGTTCGTCGGCATCGACGCCGTCATGCGGCGCCATGGCGATGCCGATGGACGCCCCGATATCGATGCGATGTCCGGATATTTCGAAAGGTTCGCGGATGGTGCTGGCGATGCGCAGGGCCAGCGCGTTGGCGTCCTGCTGACGAGGCGTCGCGCACTGCAGAATGATGAATTCGTCGCCGCCGAATCGCGTGATCATGTCGCCGGCATGAACGATGGTGCGCAGGCGTTCGGCAACCTCTTTCAGCAGCATATCGCCGATGGGATGACCCAGCGTATCGTTGATCGCCTTGAAGCGATCGAGGTCGATGAGATGGATGGCGATATGATTCTCGCGCTCCTGGACGGCAGCGAGAGTTGCGGCAATGCGCTCGCGGAACTGGGTGCGATTGGCCAGACCCGTCAGTTCGTCGAAGCGTGCCAGATGCGCGATCCGCTCCTGGGCGCTGTTGCGCTCGGTCACGTCCTCGAAGATGATGACCGAGCCGCCGTCGGGCATCACGCGCCGCGAAATCGCGATGGTTCGCTTGCCATCGAGCGAGATCTGGAACTGGTCGAAGTTGTCCTGGCGAAGCCCGCGGACTAGGTCGCTGACCACGGCCTTGACGTTCTTTGACGTGTAATGGCGCGCCCGAAGGCTGTAGCGGATCAGTTCGGTCAGGCGCATGGCAACCCGCACCGGCGCGTTCTGCAGGTGCAGCAGTTCGAGAAAGCGCTCGTTCCATACTTGCAACCGGTCCTGCGCATCGAGCATGCACAGGCCGTGCGACATGTTGTTGAGCGCTACGTCGAAGCGATTGGCTTGCTCCTCGAAGCGGGCCGCGAGCGCGGCTTCCTTCCGCGTCATGGTCAGCGCCTGCATGATGATCTCGCGAATGCAGAGCGTGATGTCCATCATGCCGTACATGAACATCAGTACGACGAAGCCGAGGGTCCGGTGCAGCCAGTCCGGATAGATCAGCAACGCGACCGCCATGGGCAGCGTGCACAAGGTCAGCTGGCCGACGGCGATGAAGGGACGGGCGGCGTTGCGGCCGGAGATCGCCGCGCCGTAACCGGCCGAAATGGTCGTCACCGCCATCTGCAGCGCGGAGTCGCTGGTATGCGTGATGGTCAGCCAGCACAGCAGGCCAAGCAGGGCGGAGAAGGCCCAGGCGCCGTACTCATAAACCAGTTCCCAGAATCTCGTCGCGCTGTGATCGATGAGTTTGTAGCGCTTATAGAGGATCGCCGAGATCACGCGGACCATGCCGACGGCGAGGATGGTGGTCGATACCGCCAGCAACGACGGGTCGCCGGCACGGAAGGCCACGGCCGCGCCGATGATCGAACAGGCGACGGCGCCGACGATCAGTGACGCGATCGGCGCGAAAAGCGCATCAACCAGCGCGGCGCGAATCTCCGTGGGGAGATTGGCGTCGGCTTTTCGCGTCTGCAGCAGTTTCCTGATCAGCATGTCGCCATCAGCGCGGTTTTGGACCTTTCGAGGCTACACAGGTCTGCTCAACAGGACGCAAACGCCGGCTTCAAACTCGAGATGTGATGAAGAAGTCACAAACGCTACACCTAAAGTCTTAGCGACCGGCCAGCTGCCCCCCGGCCGAGGACGCATTGTCCATGGAACTTACGGCCTTTGTGTCCGCGACTCGCTTTTGACGATCTTAGTTAACGATCGAGTTATGGGCCATTCTGGCTGTTAATTGAGATTTCCGGCTGCTGCCGGAGCCGGGCACCTCTGCCACCGGAGGTAGGGATTTATTGGAAAAGCGTTAGGATTCTGTTAGGGTAAAAAAGTAGTTAACGTGCGTATGGAAGTGTCATGTTTGCGTATTCCAATGCCGGCCCCGCCGGCGCCAAGCAGGCGACCCGTAGCGACACACGTTCCAACCTGCCGGGCCCCGTGCCGGCGGTTGATGTTTTCGACCTCAAACCGACCGCGCTCAATGTCTCCTATTCCAAGTCGGCGGAGGCCCTGGTTGCTGAATCCAACGTCATCGATCTCAAGCGGACGGCCGACGCCCGCCGTCTGTTCGAGCTCGAGCAGCTCGAAGTCTCGTTCGAGAAGGAGCTCGGCGCGCTGTGGACCTTCATGCGTCCCCGGGGACGGCCGAGCTATAACCCCGACCTGCTGGAAGATTTCCACGCCTGGCAGCGGGGCATTGTCGCCGAGTTCAAGGACCGGCCCGGTGAACTTGATTATCTGCTGCTCGGTTCGCGCACCGACGGCGTTTTCAACCTCGGCGGCGACCTCGATCTGTTCGCGCAGTTGATCCGCAAACGCGACCGGCAGGCGCTGGTGGCCTACGGCGAGTCCTGCGTGCGCATTCTGCACCGGAACATGTACACGCTCGGCCTGCCGATGATCACGATCGGTTTGGCGCAAGGCGACGCGCTCGGCGGTGGTTTTGAGTCCCTGCTGTCGTTCAACGTGATCATCGCGGAGAGCCAGGCGAAGTTCGGCTTTCCGGAGACCCTGTTCGGCCTCTTCCCCGGCATGGGCGCGTACAGCCTTGTCGCGCGCCGCTGCGGTGCGGCTTTCGCCGAAGAGATGATGCTGACCGGCCGCGTCTTCACCGCCCAGGAAATGAAGGAGGCGGGCCTCGTCCATATGGTGGTCGAGCCGGGGCAGGGCATCGCCGCCGCGCGCGAATACATGCAGCGCAACAAGCGTCGCCATATCGGAGCGCGCGCGGTGTTTGAGGCCGGCCGCCAGGTCATGCCGGTGTCGCTCGACGAACTCGATCGCATCGTCCGGGTGTGGGCCGACGCCTGCCTCCAGTTGTCCGACCGCGACCTCAAGGTCATGCGACGGCTGGTGTCGGCGCAGGACCGGCTGCCGAAGGCGCCCGTCGCTGCTGAGTGACTGGCGCAGGCCACAGATCTTGAATGAGAGGGCCGCGCTCCGTATGGCGCGGCCTTTTTTCATGACCGGGTGGATGATTTGGAACTCCGCTACGACGCTGGCGTTCTCGCAAGTTGTCCGTACGGCTAACGCGGCGAGACCATGAAGCTCTTCAAGTGCCAATCTTGCGGGAATATCGTCTATTTCGAAAACCGCTCCTGCGAGGTCTGCGGTCACCGGCTCGCCTATGGGCCGGCGCGAACGGAAATGACGGCCATCGAAGCGCTCGGCGATAACTGGTGGAAGCCGCTGAACGCGCCCGATCAGAAACGGCTGCTGTGCGTCAACGCGCAGTACGACGCTTGCAACTGGTTCGTGCCGGACGGCACCACCGACGCGTACTGCCTGGCCTGTCGGCACAACGCCGTTGTGCCCGATCTGTCTGCGCCGGGGCAGCAGGCCGCGTGGCAGGAGCTGGAATTGGCCAAGCACCGGCTGTTCTATTCGCTGCTGCGCCTCGGCTTGCCGCTCAAAACGGCGATCGAGGATCCCGAGCGCGGTCTGTCGTTTGAATTCCTTGCCGATCCGCCGCTGCCGGGCGCGCCGAGGGTTTTGACCGGCCACGACAATGGCCGCATCACCGTCGCCTTGGCCGAAGCCGACGATGCCGAGCGCGAAAGGCGCCGCGTCGCCATGCGCGAGCCCTACCGCACCTTGCTCGGCCATTTCCGCCACGAGATCGGCCATTATTACTGGGACATCCTGGTGCGCGCTGGGGGCAAACTCGACGCCTGCCGCGCCATGTTCGGCGACGACAGCCAGGACTATGGCGAGGCGCTGCAGCGCCACTATGCCGAGGGCGCGCCGGCCAACTGGCAGGACAATTTTGTCTCGCAATACGCCAGCAGCCATCCGTGGGAGGATTTCGCCGAGACCTGGGCGCATTATCTCCACATCGTCGATACGTTGGAGATGGTGGCGGCGTCCGGCATGTCGGTCCGGCCCAAGGTCGACGATACCGGCGATTTCGCCGCCAAGGTGACGTTCGATCCGTATCGCGCCGACAGCATTGAGCAGATCATCGACGCGTGGCTGCCTTACGTCTTCGCGATGAACAATGTCAGCCGCGCCATCGGCGCGCGCGATCTCTATCCGTTCGTGCTGTCGCCGGCGGTGATCCGCAAGCTCGGATTCATCCACCAATTGGTGCACGAGGGCCGCACGCGCGAGGCGCCGGCTGGCTCGCTCGCCGACGCGCTGTTGGGCGGCCTACTGCCCTGGAAGCGCAAGGCGCGCGCCAGCGCCGATAGAGCCTAGCTCAGATAGCTGGCGAGGCTGGCGCTGCTGCCGCCCGAACTCCCGCCGCTTGAACCACTGCCGAACATCTGGGCCAGCCGGTAACTCTGGACCAGGCGACTTTCCAGATCCTTGTTGTAGCCAGAGGCCGCTTTCTCGGCAGCGGTCATGTTGTTGTAATGCTTGAGCAGCGCCAAACTCTGGGCCCCGACATCGCTGTTCGATCCGTTGAACACCGACATCAGACTCGTGCGGTTGCGCTGGTCGAGTTCTTTCTTGGCGGCGCGGGATTCGTCGGCAGAGAACTGGCCATCCTGGTTGAGCGTCATCACCGCCAGCGCCCGGTTGCTGAAGCTGGAGAAATCGACGAGCTGGCCGGTCTTGCGCGATGCATCGAACACCAGTTCGGTGCCAGCGTCGCGCGCCTTGTTCGCCAAAGCATCGAGTCTTGCACGGGCGTCGGTCGCGGCGTCGGCGTCGGTGGTCGTGCCGCCGGCATCGGTCACCTGCGAGGTCTTCTGCAAGAGCGCCGCAACGGGGTCGTTGCCGTCCGTGGTCTGCGGCGCCTTCATTGGCGACTTCTGCGCCAGCGCCAGCCCGTCATCCACGGCCTTCCTGGTGCTGATCCACAACGGAGTCGCGCGCTCGTCGGCGCCGGCCTTATCGAGATATTCGGCGGCGGCCTTGTATAGCGATGCATAGTCGCCGGTGTGGCGCGCGACGACGACGTGCGGCATCAGCGCATCGTCGAAACGCTTCTGCAGTGTCACGCCGGCAGCAAGGACTTCGTCCTTGTTGAATATGCCGCCGCTATTGGCCGCGACCGCGGACAGCGTCTCGCGGCTGAGCGAGGTCATGTCGAGGGCGACATTGCCGTCGAGCATCGGCGAGGCCAGGCCGGTGGATTTGTATTGCGCGTCGAACCATTTCCGCGCGTCGGTGGCGAGGTCAGCCGTGCTGCTCGACTGGCTGGCAAGATAGGCCTTGGCGGCGTCGGACAGTTCGACGCTGTCGGTGTCGCTCGTCGTCGCGGTGGCTGCGTTGCCGCTGCTGTCACCGGTCTTTACCGCCGTCGTGGCGGCGGTTTGCGTACCATAGGCGGTGCCCGCGGCGCTGTAGGGATTCGAGCCGATCGCGGTGGTCACGTGTGCATTCCGGTTGGGTTAACGGACGGTAAGAAATTATGGTTAACCGGGCCTTAACGCGAAAAGGCCCCCGGCGCGTCGGCGCCGGAGGCCTTTGGGTGATCCGCGGTAGAGGCGGGGTTACTTCACGCCGAGCAGTTCGACGTCGAACATCAGCGTCGCGTTCGGCGGGATGACGCCGCCGGCGCCGCGCTCGCCGTAGCCGAGCTGCGGCGGGATTATCAGCGTGCGCTTGCCGCCGACCTTCATGGTGGCGACGCCTTCGTCCCAGCCCTTGATGACCCGGCCGACGCCGAGCGGAAACTCGAAAGGCTCGCCACGATCGACCGACGAGTCGAATTTCTTGCCCTTCACACCGTTGGTGTAGAGCCATCCGGTGTAGTGCATCACACAGGTCTGACCGCGCTTCGGCTGCGCGCCGGTGCCGACCTCGGTGTCCTTGATCTGCAGTCCTGATGCTGTGGTCATGAATTTTCCGGTCTGGGCGGTGGCGGGGAGGGACGGCAGGCCTGCGGCGAGAGCGGCAAGCAAAGCGGTCCGGCGATTCAGTGACATGGAAAGCTCCTCAAGACCGATACCGCCTGGGTATCGTGCCGCGGCCTTGTAGCCGAGACCGCGGCAAATCCAAAATCGCGAACCGGCGCCGTCAACAGGCTGGATCGCGGTCGGCATCACGCGGGAGTATCGAAGCGGTCAGTCCGGCCATTTGCGCTTCTTCGGCTTCGACCGAGCGTGGATAGTCCGTGCCGCAAACGTTGCAGCGGAAGAAGCAGGTGAATTTGCCCGATCTCGGTGACCGGTGCATTTCCTTGAGGTGGGTATTGCCGCCGCAAACGGGGCAGAGGGGCGGCAGGTTGATCTCTGTCATCGGAGCCCTCCGGTTGTCGGTTGGCGCGCATCGCGCGCAATAAATCGCCATCGCCGCGCGTCGTGGGCGGCGTCGTAGGTCGTACTCTTGACTATCCGGCAGATGTGCGAGCGATGTGCTCGTGGTTGGTACTGAAATAACGCCCCGATGGAACAATGGTGCCGTCACGTCACGTTACAGCATGACGCGATGGTTGATGGTAACCGTCGGGAACAGCCGACTTCACAGCCGCGGCGGAAATGAGGCGCAATTGCGCGCGGCACACATGGGCGCTGTCAGCGCGCTTGTCTTATTGGCGCCAAATTGTCCGAAAGTGAATCGTGCGAAAACGAACGCGATTGAAAGCGACCCGCGCCGGCGATGGGTTAGATGGCGACGCGTACCAATGCGTTGCTGTCGCAGAGAGAAACCGGCAAAATCACCTGCGTCCAACTTCCCCATCCCGGCCGGTTGTCAACCGGCGCGGGTCTTGTCCGTACAACGACGGGCGCGCTGCTTCGTTCAGATTCATATCGAACCGACGGGTTCATGTGGCCGTCGGCGACGCCTCAAATTGTGATTGACGTGTCACGTCGCAGATTTGGACGGTGTAGAACTCGTAGAACTTTTCGCGGCCGATCTTCTTGGCCGCCGCGTGCTGTGGGTGGCGCATCCAGCCGCGCAAGGTTTCCATCGACTCCCATTCGACGAAAGTCAGCCGCTCGCCGTCATCGGCGACGTAGCCTTTGTGCGAAATGTAGCCCGGCATGGTCACCGCGATCTCGCTCATGCGCGTCAGCCAGTCCTGGTACTCCGCGCCGAAACCAGCCGGCGCGCGCCGGGTTCGAAACACCACAACGATCATTGGACAACCTTGTACAGTATGGAGCCGGCGCCTTTTTCGGGGTGCGCGGATCGTATTCTATAATGTACAATAGTGCACTATGAAGGACAACGTGTCTATGGCTGCGGACAAGCTATCCGTCGATATTGGCCTCGCCCTGAAGAGCCGGCGTGAGCGCCGCGGTCTGAGCCTGCGCGCCGTGGGTTCGGCAAGCGGCATTTCCGCATCAATGATTTCCGAACTCGAGCGCGGCGCCAAGTCCCCAACGATTTCGACCCTGGCAGCAATTGCCCGGGCGCTCGACATTGCGCTCCCGGAGCTACTGCAAAGCGCGGCGCCTTCCGACAAGCGTATCAAGGTGGTGCGCGGTGGATCGCGCGAACGGACGTCCGATCGCAAGAGCGGTGGCCAGCGGGAGGACATCGGCGTCGAACTTGCCGGCAGCAAGATCGAGTTTCTTCGCTATACGGTGCCGGCCGGAAAAATGGCGGGGCCGTTCCCGGCGCACGCCAAGGGCACGATCGAACATCTGCACGTGGCGGCGGGCGGCATTACCACGACCTTCGGCGAGGAGACCGAGACGCTGGCGGCCGGCGATAGTTGCGCCTGCCAGGCCGACATTGCGCATTATTTCGATAATCGTGCCGGCAGCAGCGAAGCGCAGCTTTATATCGTCGTCGAGCGGCCCTGAGCCTGCCGTGCCGGACGATGCGACGGTTCCGTCAATCGAGCTTCGCGCCTTTGGTCTCCGGCGTCATGAGGATCGCGACGATCGCCGCCAGCGCATACAGCATTACCAGCCCGCCGATATAGAAATACGCCTGGTGGATGCCGAACCTGGTGAGAAGGCCGCCGGCGATGATCGGGATCAGGCCGCCGCCGTAGGCCTGCGACACCTGATAGCCGGCGCTGGCGCCGGAGGCGCGGTAACGCGTCGGGAAGTTCTCGGTGTAGAAGGTCGGGATGGCGCCATAGCCGAAACCGAACACAAAGCCGAAGCCGACGACCTCGGCCATGGTGGCGAGCAGGAAGCTGCCGGTGTTGACCAGATAGAAATACGGGATGGCGAAAACAAAGAACACGCTGGCCGCGATCAGCAGGACCGTGCGCCGGTTGACGGCGTCGGCGATGAGGGCGCCGGCGATCATGAACACCAGCATGAAGGCGGCGGCGATCAGGCCGATGACTTCCGGCGTCGAGCCGGTGAAGCCGACGGCTTTCATGTAACTGGTGCCGAACACGAAGTAGAGGAAGAAGGCGCCGCCGAACATGGCATTGACCAGCGAGGTGCGCAGGATGGTGCCGGGCATTTCGCGCCACACGTCGCGCGCCGGATGCTCGAGCACGCCGCCTTTGGCGCGGTGCTGCTCGAACAGATAGGAGTCGATCGTGCGCGTGCGGATGATCAGGCCGACGATGGCGACGATGAATCCGACGACAAACAGGATGCGCCAACCCCAACTGGCGAAGGCTTCGGCGCTCATCGTCGATTTGACGATAATCACCGAGCCGAAGCCGAGCAGGAGCCCGATCGGGATGGCGAAGCCGACCCAGGCGCCCCAGAAGGCGCGATACTTCGAATTCGCCGCCTGCTCGACCACCCAGGTCGCGGCGGTGCCGAACTCGGCGCCGAAGGAGATGCCCTGCGCCAGGCGGAACACGATCAGCAGGATCGGCGCGGCGACGCCGATGCTGTCATAGGCAGGCGTCAAGCCGATGAGCAGCGTCGACACGCCCATGAGCACCAGCGCCCAGACCAGCGCGTCCTTGCGGCCGCGGCGGTCGGCGATGTGGCCGAAGATATAGGCGCCGACCGGGCGGATGATGATGCCGATGCCATAGACGCTGATCGCGGCGGCGACCGCGGCGAGCCCCGGCAGCTTGAAGAACAGTCCGCCCCAGATGGTCGCGGCGATGACGCCGGTGACCAGGAAGTCGAATTGTTCGATGACCGAGCCGATGATCGAGGCGACCGCGACCTTCGTAATCTGGCTCTGTGACGGAATGGCGCCAGCAGTGGGCGCGGCAGCGAGTGTGCTCATAATGGCGTGTCCTCATGGAGCGCGCCCGCCGCCCACCTTGCGCCACGCCCAAAAGCAATACTAGCCCGATAACGGCGCCGGGGAGTTCCGGGTTCCGCGCGGGGCGGCTATGCGCACCGCCCCGCTTGTGGCGGCGTGGGACGGCTCCAGGCGCATTATCGCTTGCGCGTCTGGCGTCCCGTCAGTGCGTGGCGGTGAGCCATCTCCAGAGCCGCCTTCAATTCGGCGACCGTAAGTTCAGCAAGGATCGCGGTGGTCCAGCCTTGCTGGCCCCAGGCATTGGGCACCGGGGCGAAGGCGTTCGCTGCCACGGCGCATTTCAGGGCCTGCTCATCGGGCGTGAATTTGAAGTTCGCGGTCTTCCTGTCGGGCGACAAAGTGACAAAGTTGCGCGCAACCTTGAAAGCGATGCGATCGAAGTGCGGCGCCTCGGCGGTGCCTTCGAGCGCCAAAGCGAGGCGGCGGAGGTCGGAACCGGTGGCCATGATTTTTGTTCACTCTCCGTCGTTGAGCCGTTGCGGCCAAGGGCGTAGCCTCACAACGAAGCGCCCCTGAATGCAGAAGCGGTGGCGCCGGCTTGTCATCAGGGAGACGCTGAATGGCATTCCAGAGCGCAGCCGCCGAGATCGGCAAGAACCGTTATCGCAACGCGCCGCGGCGCGCCGACTATACCATCGACCAGGACTGGTCGTCCTATTCGCCGGCAGAGCATGACCGCTGGGACCGCCTGTTCGCCCGTTCGCAGGCTTGCCTCG
>JAFECJ010000034.1 GCA_018242205.1 Pseudomonadota bacterium | reverse complement strand
CGACCTGGATCGGCTTCCAGCTCTGGACGCGGGCCGTGGTCGCGGCCGGCACCACCGAACCGCGCGCGGTGCGCGCCGCGCTGGCCGGCCTGTCGATCCGCGCACCGTCGGGCTTCGATGTGCGGCTCGACCCGGTCAACCAGCATCTGCACAAGCCGTCGGTGATCGGCCGCATGGACGAAAAGAACGTGATCTGGCCGGTGCGCGTCAGCGGCGGTTTGATCGCGCCGGCGCCGTGGAGCCCGTGGCTGGCGAAGAACGCGAAGAAGCGCGCCAGCTAGAATGTCGCGGCGGCGATCCGCGGCCCGCGCGGCGAAAGTCGTTGCGCGAATGACGGATCAGGCACGCACAGTGCGGCCTTGTCGTGCTCTGCCTGCTTGCAGTCGCTCTGGCTCGAATAGCCGCAGCGCACTTGCGAGCCGGATTTGTCCTTGAAGCCGCACCATTCGTCGGCACGGGCGGCGGTGAGCGATGCGCCGGCCAAACCGGCAGCGACGACGAGGCGGAGCAAGACACGCATCGTGTGGTTCCTTGTGACGCGCCCCGCGACGGTGAAATTGTTTTCGCCTTTCGCGCCGATATCAAGGCAAATGTCGAAGCCCGGTTATTTTGCGGCGGTGTGGCCCTGCATTGCCTGAACGGCTTCCGCGATCTGGCCCGGCTCGGTGACCGGCAATGAACAGCGCTCGCCGACGCAGATGAAGGCCGCGCTGCCCGTCATCGCTCTCACCTTGTCCCGCGCCGGATGCGACGGCGGCAGCGCCTCGGCCGATGGTGCACGCAGCACAATGCGTGAGAGATGCGGCAGCTTCAGCGCTTCCTGGGCGAAGGCCTCCGCTTCATGACCGACGCACACGATTTCGGCGCCACGCAGGCGCAATTCGAGCGCATTGAGCAGCGCGACGTGGCCGAACAGGTTCTGTGTCGCAGTTGCCAGAACGCCCTCGAGCAGTCCGTCGGCTTGCGCGCGCCAGCGGTCGTCGCCGGTGAGCACGGCGAGCCGCACGAGGTTGGCCGCGGCAATCGAATTTGGGTTCGGCGTGGCATCGTCATTGGTTCCGGCCGGGCGAATCACCAGCCCCTCGGCGTCGTCGGCGGTGAGGAAATAGCCGCCATTGGCCGGGTTGGCGTAATGGCGATCGAACGCCGCCTGCCAGACCAGGGCCTGATGTAGATAGGCAGCGTCCCCGGTCGCCTCGTTGAGCGCCAGGGCCGCCTTGATCATGCAGGCGAAATCCGAGGCCAGACCTGGCACCAGAAGCTTGCCGTCGCGCCAGGAGTGCCCGAGGCGGTCGCCATGTGTCATGGTATTGGCAACGAAATCAAAGGCTTGCTGCGCAATAATGAGCCACGCGGGCTGCTCGAAGGCGGTCGAGGCATGGACCAGGCCCGCGATCATCAGTCCGTTCCAGTCGGCCAGGACCTTGTCGTCGAGGCTGGGCCTGATCCGCTTCTCTCGGTTTTTCAATAGCTTACCGCGCAGCATAGCCAGCCGTGCCTCGTCGGCCGGTGGTGACCCCTCGGCGCCTATGTTGCGCGGTAAGCGCTTGAGACGATTGAGGATGTTGTGGCCTTCGAAGTTGCCTTCGTCGGTCACGTCATATTGCGCTGCAAAATAGTCGCTGTCCGAGCCGAGGATTTCGCGGATTTCGGCCAGCGACCAGACGTAGAATTTGCCCTCCTCGCCCTCGGAATCGGCGTCCAAAGACGAGCAGAAGGCCTTGTTCAGATTGGTCATTTCCCGTTGCAGCCAGCCGACGGTCTCGCTGGCGCGGGCGCGGAAAAGAGGATTTTTGCTGCGGGTCCATGCTGCAGCAAAAAGGTCGAGCAGCTGGGCGTTGTCGTACAGCATCTTCTCGAAATGCGGCACCAGCCAATACTCGTCGACCGAATAGCGAGCGAAGCCGCCGCCGAGGTGGTCGTAGATGCCGCCCTCGGCGATATGGGCCAGCGTGAAGTCGACGAGGTCGAAGAATCGCGCGTCGCCGGCCCGTTCCCCGGCCCGCCACAGCATTTCGTACAGCGCGGCCTGCGGGAACTTCGGCGCGCCGCGTAAGCCCCCATTGGCGGTGTCGAAAGCGTTGCCGAGCTGCTTGGCTGCGGCGTCGAGCTCCTTGAGCCCGATCGTCACCTTGCCCTCGGGCCGCGCCACCTCGTTGAGACGCGCCAAGAGCGCCGCGCGGTTCTGCTCGATCTTGGCCGGCTCCTCGCGGAACAGCCGCGACACCTCACGCAGGATGTCGGTGAAGGCCGGCCGGCCGAATTTCGATTCCTTCGGAAAATAAGTGCCGCCCCACACCGGCTCGCCGGCCGGCGTCAGGAACATGGTGAGCGGCCAGCCGCCCTGCTCGCCGAGCAGATGCAGCGCGTTCATGTAGATCTGGTCGATGTCCGGCCGTTCCTCGCGGTCGACCTTGATGTTGACGAACAGCGCGTTCATCACTGCCGCGGTCGCCTCGTCCTCGAAGCTCTCATGCGCCATCACATGGCACCAGTGACACGCGGCATAGCCGATCGATAGCAGGATCGGCCGGTTCGAGCGCTGCGCTTCGGCCAGCGCCTCGGGCCCCCACTGCCACCAGTCGACCGGATTTTGCTGGTGCTGCAGCAGATAAGGCGACGTCGCCTGCGCGAGGCGATTGGTGGTGGGCGTTGAGGTTCCTGTCATTGGATTAAGCTAACAACGCTGCTGCATTCGACAAGCGCTGCAACGCTCGCGCTTACCCTCTCCCCTTGTGGGAGAGGGTGCCTGAGCGGAGGCGAAGCCGAGCGAAGGCGGGTGAGGGGTCAGTATTTCGGTTTGCACCGACCCCTCACCCGGCTCAGCCCTTCGGGCTTCGCCACCCTCTCCCACAAGGGGAGAGGGAAAGAAGAAAGTGAAATCGCGCTACTTCACCCTCTGCCACGTCTCGCCGCGGCACAGCACGAGAGCGACGCAGCCCTTGAGGTTCAGCGCGTCGGCGCTCTCCAGCGTCACGACGCCGGAATAGATCTTGCCGGATTCGACATCGAGCAGATCGCCCTTCCAGACATTGTCGCCGGATTTCGCCGCGCCCTTCATGATGACGGTGCCGATTTCCTTCTTGCGGGTCTGGTCTTTGACCGCGACGACGCGGGCGCACAGTTTGCCGGCGCAAGCGTAGAAGCTGACCTGCGTGCCGGTCGAAGGCCGCAGCCAGGTGCCGTAAGGCTCGGCCGCCTCGGCGGCGGCCATGAACATCAGCAAAGACGATACGGCGGCAAAACGCGCGGCGAACTTCGTGATGGTCCCGGCCATCGTTTCCTCCTGCTTTTTCGTTGCTAGCAGTCTAGCAGGAAATGACGGCCGGGTTGAATGTTTGCCGTGCACCATCGGCGTCGCGTCTTCAATTCATCACCGCCGTCGCCTACGATTCGTAGCCCGGGCGATCCGGCAAAGGGAGGCGATCGTGACGATGCGGTTGTGGTTGGCATTGGCTTTGGCACTTGCGGTGCAAAGCACGGCTCTATTTGGTGCCGTGCCGAGCGCGGCCTGGGCGGACGAAACGGTCAGTATCGGCGGCTCGCAGGCCGTCCTGCTCAAGCCGGCGGCACCGCATGGCAGCGTCATTCTGATGCCCGGCGGCAACGGCCGCTTGGATGTGGGGCCGAACGGCAGCATCGGCAGCCTGAAGAACAATCAGCTCGTCCGCACCCGCAACGCCTACAAGAACCACGGCCTTGCCGTGCTCGTCGTCGATGCCAATGTCGATCTCGCGGCGGCGGTGACCTACATGCGCGCGATCAAGAGCCCGGTGACGGTGGTGGCGACCAGCCGCGGCACCTTGCGTGCGGCATCGGGCATCGCGCACGGCGCGCATCCGGATGCGCTGGTGCTGACCTCCGGTTTCCTCTCGAGCGAATCCGGTCCGGATCGTAACGTCATGAGTATTCTCGGTTCACCGGCAGGTTTGCCGCGGACTTTGATCATTCATCATCGCCAGGACGGCTGCCGGTTCACGCAGCCCGCCGGCGTCGAGCCCTTTATCAAATGGGCCGGCGGCAAAGCGCGCGTCGTGTGGCTCGATGGCGGCGAGGCGGTTGGCAATCCCTGTCAGGCCAAATCGCATCACGGCTTTCTTGGCCTCGACGGCCGTGTCGTGTCGCTGGCCGCGGGCTTCAGGTAAAGGCCGAAGGCGTCGTTACTTGACACGGTTCCAAGTATCGACGCGGCAGAATACCATCGCGGTGCAGCCTTTGAGGCTGAGCGTGTCGCGGTCATGCAAGGTGATGACGGCGGCGACGGATTTGCCGCTATCGATGTCGGTCAGCGCGCCTTCCCACATATTGTGGCCGGTCTTGGCGGCATTCTGAATCAGGGACGCGCCGCTTTTGGCGTGGGCGCTTCTGTCTTTGACCGCCGTGATGCGAGCACAGAGGTTGTCGCCGCAGGGGTAGAAGCGCGCTTCGATCCGGGCGTCGGCGCGCTGCCAAAGGCCGAACGGCGTTGCCGATGGACCGGGCACGCTGAGCAGTCCAGTGAAAACCGCGATGATGCTGGAGGCGAGGAGGTCGAGCATGGATGCCAGTCGCGGCTAAGGGATATGCGGTTTACACTGTAGCATAGAGGCCGCGGTGTTTGTTACCACGTGAACGAGCAATGTTGCCGCTATCGGGGGAGCCTCATGAAGTTCATCAATTCGCCGGCGGCACAGGGCTTGAAGCTGCCATTCAGCCAGGCCGTGCAGGTCGGCGACGTGCTTTATTTGTCCGGTCAGCTCGGCAACCGGCCGGGGACGCTGGAGCTGGTGCCCGGTGGCATGGAAGCCGAAGCGCGGCAGACCATGGAAAACATTGGTGTCGTGCTGAGGGAAAACGGCCTCTCTTTCGCGGACGTCTTCAAGGTAACGGTGATGATGGCCGACATGGCGCAATGGCCGGCGTTCAACAAGATCTATGTCGGCTACTTCGATGCGGATCGCCTGCCCGCCCGCTCGGCCTTCGGCTGTAATGGCTTGGCGCTCGGCGCACAGCTTGAGCTCGAATGCATGGCCTTTGTCGGCCGCTCGCGGTAGCACCGAGCTGAACCGGAAGCTCCAGCGCGGATGGTTCGGCCGCCACCGAACCATCTGACGATGCCATATTGCTAGGGTGTTTCCCTGAAACGGAGAAACACCATGATCAAGCGTATGCGCGTGGAGCCGATTTCGACGTATCTGGAGCGCTACCGTGGGCGCGGTGTGGCGCATCCGGTCACGATCGCCAACGGTTTTGTCTATCTGTCGGGCTTGCCGCCGTTCGATCCGAAATCCGGCGAGATCAGGGCGGCTTCTTTCGAGCGGCAGAGCGAAATCGTGATGGATCAGCTCAAGACCTGTCTCGAAGCCGCGGGCTCCTCGCTGGGAAGTGTCATCAAGTGCAATGTCTACTGCACGCCGGGGGAATCGAAGTTCAAGACCTTCAACGCGGTCTATGACCGGTACTTCCCGGATAACGATCCGTCGCGGATCTTCATGTTTGTCCACTCCTGGCCGGGGCCATTCGATCTCGAGATCGATTGCGTGGCGGTGGCCGGGGAAATGGCGGCGTCCGCTGCCTCATGACTGCCTGGCACATAGGGTGTCGGAAACAGGCGACACGGCCGTGGTGGCTTGACGTGCGGCCGTAACGGGCGTTTGCCTGCTGGATCATGTCCGCCGTCAAGCCCGCGACCATCTTTGCTCTCTCCTCGGGTCGCCCGCCCGCCGCCATCGCGGTGATCCGCATTTCCGGGCCGCGCGCCGGCGCCGCGCTTGAAGCGCTCGGTGTGAAAGTGCCGCCGCCGCGCCAGGCCAAGCTGGCGCGCATGCGTGATCCGCGCTCGGGCGAAATCATCGACGAAGCGCTGGCGCTTTGGTTCCCCGGACCGAACAGCGAGACCGGCGAGGATGTCGCCGAATTGCAGGCCCATGGCGGGCCAGCTGTGATAGCCGCGATTCTCGACGCGCTCGGCCAGATCGACGATTTGCGCATGGCGGAACCGGGCGAGTTCACGCGGCGGGGGTTCGAGAACGGCAAGCTCGATCTGACCGCTGTGGAGGGGCTTGCCGATCTGGTCGCGGCCGAGACCGAGGGCCAGCGGCGTCAGGCGTTTCGGCAGATGAAGGGCCTGCTTGGCGATCGTGCCGACACGTGGCGCAAGCGGTTGATTCAGGCGCTGGCGCTGGTCGAAGCCCGCATCGATTTTTCCGACGAGGCCGATGTGCCGGAGGATTTGGTCGGGCCGGCGCTCGCCATTGTGCAGGAACTGCGTGACGAGATTGGTACGGCGCTGGCCGATGGCGGCCGTGGTGAAAGGCTGCGTGAAGGATTGGTGGTCGCCATCGCCGGGCCGCCGAACGCCGGCAAGTCGACGCTTCTCAATCGGCTGGCGCAGCGCGACGTCGCGATTGTCTCGCCTTACGCCGGTACCACCCGGGATGTGATCGAGGTGCATCTCGATCTCGGCGGCTATCCGATGACGCTGCTCGATACCGCCGGCATTCGCGAAACCTCCGATCCGGTGGAAATGGAAGGCGTTGCGCGTGCACGCGCCCGCGCCGCTGCGGCGGATCTGGTGCTGTGGCTGGCCGATGCCACGGCGCCGGGGGACGCGGAGCCCGATTCCGGTTTGACCAGTGGCCGTCAGGTGCCGGTCTGGTGGGTTACGACCAAGATCGACCTGTTGACGCCGGCGGCTGCGGCTTTGCTGCGCAGCAAGGAGATGCAGCAATCCGGCGGAGATGGTCGCATGCTGCGCAGCATGGCGGTCTCCGATGAGAGTGGTGCTGCTGCGGCCGCAGCCGGCCGGGTTGAGCAGTTGCCTGTCGGTAGCGGCCATTTGCCGGCGGACGCGGCCGGGACCCCCGAAAGTTGGAGTTCTGGACCCACAGGCACGGGCCACGGTGACAAGGCCATGCCGCGAGCCAAAGAGGCGCCTGTGGTCGTGGGTAGCGGCGGGCCGCATAGGAATGAACTGGGAAACACTCCAAGAAATGATCATGATTCGGCACCGGGCTCAGTCGCTTATAAAAATGAACAAACAATCATAAATTGTGCTGAGCGTAGGTTCATTTTATCGGCGGAAGTGGGTGCCGGGGTCGACCTGCTGCTCAAGGCACTGTTCCAGTTCGCGGAGCGCCAGCTCGCCGGAGCCGAGCAGGCCCTCGTCACCCGGCAGCGCCACCGACAGAGCCTTGCTGCGGTGCAGCATATATTGTCTGGTGTCTTAAGTCGGTTCGGCCGAACCACGGCTCAAAGTTCCGAGGAGCTATTGGCCGAAGATTTACGGCGAGCGTCTGTGGAACTTGGCCGGCTGACTGGGCGGGTGGACGTCGAGGATATCCTGGATGTCATTTTCCGGGACTTCTGCATCGGCAAGTGACCGCGACCTCCCGATGTTTCACGTGAAACATTCCGGATGTCTCAAGATTTTGACCGCTTCCCATCGGTCCGCTAAAGGACGTCCATGTCCGAGACCCAGGTGCAGTTCGACGTCGTCGTGATCGGCGGCGGCCATGCCGGCTGTGAGGCCGCGGCCGCGGCGGCTCGGATGGGTGCGGGGACGGCGCTGATCAGCCACAGGTTCGAGACCGTTGGCGCCATGTCGTGTAATCCGGCGATCGGTGGTCTCGGCAAAGGCCATCTGGTCCGCGAGATTGACGGGCTCGACGGCTTGATGGGACGGGTCGCCGACCAGGGTGGCATCCAGTTTCGCGTTCTGAACCGCCGCAAGGGCCCGGCCGTTCGCGGCCCCCGCGCCCAGGCTGACCGCAAGCTCTATGCCGCCGCCATGCAGGACGCGATCCAAGCGACGCCAAATCTGACATTCCTGCAGGGCGAGGTGGATGACCTAGTGATCAAGGACGGCCGGGTGGCTGGCGTTCGGCTGGCCGATGGCCGTGAAATCGCCGCCGGCGCCGTTGTCCTCACCACAGGCACCTTCCTCCGCGGGCTCATTCATATCGGAGAGAAGCAGATTCCTGCGGGCCGGGTCGGCGAAGCCCCGGCGATGGGCCTGTCCAAGACCCTGGAACGGGCCGGGCTGACCCTCGGCCGCCTCAAGACCGGTACTCCGCCCCGGCTCGATGGCTCGACCATCGATTGGAAGGCCCTGGAAATGCAGCCCGGCGACGACCCGCCGGAGCCCTTTTCTGTCCTGACCGATCGGATCACGACGCCGCAGATCGAGTGCGGTATCACCCGGACGACCCCAGCGACCCATGAGGTCATCCGGGCGAATGTCCATCGTTCGCCGATGTATTCCGGGCAGATCGCCTCGACGGGCCCCCGATACTGTCCGTCGATCGAGGACAAGATTGTCCGTTTCGGTGAGCGCGACGGCCACCAGATCTTCCTCGAGCCGGAAGGGCTCGACGATTCAACGGTCTATCCCAACGGCATCTCGACTTCGCTGCCGGAAGACGTCCAGAAGGCTATCGTCGCGTCCATCCCGGGGCTGGATAAGACCCGGATCGTCCGTCCGGGCTATGCCATCGAGTATGATTTCGTCGATCCGCGGCAGCTCAAGCTCACCTTGGAAACCAAGAAGTTGCCCGGGCTGTTCCTGGCGGGCCAGATCAATGGCACCACGGGTTATGAAGAGGCCGCTGCGCAGGGGCTTTTGGCCGGGCTGAACGCCGCGGCTTTGGCCTCGGGCAGCGCCGAGATCACCTTCGATCGCGCCGAATCCTATCTCGGCGTCATGGTCGACGACCTCACGACCCGCGGCGTCAATGAGCCCTATCGGATGTTTACGTCGCGGGCCGAATATCGCCTGCGTCTGCGCGCCGACAATGCCGACCAGCGGCTCACCGATAGGGGTATCGCCATCGGCTGCGTGGGTGCGGAGCGGGCGGCCTATCACCGGGCCAAGCAGGATGCGCTTGATACGGCACGCGCCTTCGCTCGGTCGGTCTCGTTGACGCCGAAGGAAGCCGAAAAGCATGGCCTGACCCTCAATCAGGATGGCCAGCGGCGCACAGCTTTCGAGCTGTTGTCCTATCCGGCCATCGCGATCGCCGACCTGGCGAAGATCTGGCCGCAACTTGGCGACCTCAAGCCGCATATCGCTGAGCAAGTCGAGATCGATGCCAAATACGACGTCTATTTGACGCGCCAGAATGCCGATATCGAGGCCTATCGCCGCGACGAAGGCTTCGTGCTGCCGGAAGGTCTCGATTATGCCTTGCTGCCGGGGCTGTCGAATGAAGCGAAGCAGAAGCTCATCAAGCATCAGCCGCGCACCATCGGCCATGCCGCCAAGATCGATGGCATCACGCCGGCGGCGCTGACGCTCCTCGTCGCTCATGTGAAGCGCGGTCGCGGCAAGAAGTCCGCCGTCCAGTCGTGAGCGGGCCGGGGCAGGGCGGGCCGGATTTGGCCGCCGACAAGGCGCAGGCGCTCAAGCTCACGCCTGTTTCACGTGAAACACTGCAGCGGTTGGAGACCTATGTTGAGCTGCTGCTGAAATGGCAGCAAACCACCAACTTGGTCGCGCCCTCCACGATTCCGCACATCTGGACGAGACATGTCTCGGACTCGCTGCAGTTTGCCGAACTCGCGCCGCAGGCCATGACCTGGGTCGACCTCGGCTCCGGCGGCGGATTCCCCGCGATCCCGGTAGCCTGCGTCCTGGCCGACAAGCCCGGCGCCGTTGTCCACCTGGTCGAGAGCAACGGCAAGAAGGCCGCGTTCCTCCGCGAAGCCATCCGCGCAACCGGGGTACCGGCGCAAGTTCATGCCGAGCGAATCGAAAAATATGTCGCTAGTCATGTGAACAGCGTGGATGTGGTCAGTGCCCGGGCACTCGCCCCATTGAAAACCCTGTGCGATCAGGCGTTTCCTCTGATCATGCGGGGGGCCATTGGCCTATTCGCCAAAGGACTAGATGTAGATACGGAATTGACCGACGCCTCTAAATATTGGAAGCTTGAGGTCGAAAAAATCCCGAGTAAGACGAGTCCCGAGGGCTGCATCGTGATCGTCCGCAACCTCAAGGCGCAGCCAGCAACTTAAAGTCGATTGGACCAGGCCAATGACCGATACCCCAGAGACGCCCGGCACGCCCCAGGTGGTGCCCTTCGAAAAGCCGACGGTGGCTGCGACGCCGGGCCCCGGTCCGCGCGTCATCGCCATCGCCAACCAGAAGGGCGGCGTCGGCAAGACCACGACGGCGATCAATCTCGGCACAGCGCTGGCCGCGATCGGTGAGCACGTCCTGATCGTCGACCTCGATCCGCAAGGCAATGCCTCGACCGGCCTCGGCATCCAGCACAAGGAACGCGGCGTCTCGACTTACGATGTACTGACCGGCCATGCGCCCATGCGCGACGCCGTGATCCCGACCGCGGTGCCGAAGCTGCATCTGGCGCCGTCGACCATGGACCTGTCCGGCCTCGAACTCGAGATCGGCCAGCAGCGCGACCGCGCCTTCCGGCTGCGCACCGCGCTCAACAACATCAACAACGGCTCGCCGGCCTTCAACTTCACGTATGTGCTGGTCGACTGCCCGCCGTCGCTCAACCTGATCACTGTCAACGCCATGGCGGCGGCCAACTCGATCCTGGTGCCGATGCAGTGCGAGTTCTTCGCGCTCGAAGGTTTGTCTCAACTGCTAAAGACCGTCGAAGAGGTGAAGAAGAACCTCAATCCGAACCTGTCGATCCACGGCATCGTCATGACGATGTACGACTCGCGCAACAATCTGGCCAACCAGGTGGTCGCCGACGTGCGCCAGTTCATGGGCAAGCAGGTCTACGAGACCGTGATCCCGCGCAACGTGCGCATCTCGGAAGCGCCGTCCTATGGCAAGCCGGTGCTGGTCTACGATCTCAAATGCGTCGGCAGCGAAGCCTACTTGCGTCTTGCCACCGAGATCATTCAGCGCGAACGCGCTTTGAAGGCCGGCTAAGTGTTTCGACGGCCGTCGCCGCGAGAAATCGCGGCCTCCGCGCATCTCGATGGCATGAGCATTTCGGAGCGGATGGACCGCCTGCATGATCGCATTCGCCGCCATGACGGCAGTCCGGAAGTTGAAGAACAAAAGAAACGGCACGAGGTAGAGTTGATGGCATCGGGAGCAGCGTCGATGGCAGATCATTCGCGACTGGGGCGGGGACTTGCATCCCTGATGGGTGAGGTGGCGCAAGACGCGCCGGCGACCGACAACACGCCGCGTCGTCCACGCAAGGCGCCGGTCGAAAAGCTGCATCCCAATCCGCGCAATCCGCGCCGCGATTTCACCGAAGCGCAACTCGCCGAGCTCTCCGACTCGATCAAGGAGCGCGGCATCATCCAGCCGATCGTCGTGCGGCAATTACCCGACAACGAATACGAGATCATCGCCGGCGAACGGCGCTGGCGCGCGGCGCAGCGCGCCGGTCTGCACGAAGTGCCGATCGCCATCGTCGACGCGACCGACGTGCAGTCGCTCGAATTCGCCATCATCGAGAACGTGCAGCGCGCCGACCTCAACGCTATCGAGGAAGCCGCTGGTTACGTCGCGCTGATGGAGCAGTGCAATCACACGCAGGAGCAGGTGGCGCAGATCGTCGGCAAGAGCCGGCCTTACATCGCCAACCTGGTGCGCCTGTTGAAGCTGCCCGATGCGGTCAAGCGCATGGTGCGCGAGGGCAAGCTGTCGGCCGGTCACGCGCGTCTCCTGGTCGGTCACGCCAATGCGCAGGTGCTGGCCGAGATGGCGGTCGACGAAGGCTACAGCGTGCGCCAGCTCGAGGAGTGGGTGCGCGAGGACAACGCTAAGCCCGGTGACGCCACTATGGATCTTCAGATGAAGAAGATCGCGTCCGGTCTCGCCAAGCAGAAGGATCCCGACACGCGCGCGCTGGAACGCCGTTTGACCGATGCGCTCGGTCTCGAAGTGTCGATCGACGCCAAGGGCGAGAAGGGCACCTTGCACATCAAGTTCAAGGATCTCGATCAGCTCGACGGCGTGCTCAGGAAGTTGGGCGCGGCGTAGTTCCCCCGCTTGTAATGCAAACGCGCTTCCCCTCTCCCACAAGGGCAGAGGGGAAAGCGTGTGTGCCTCTAGCCGATGAGCCAAGCCAACGTACTGCGGCCGCTCTTACCGCCTCACTTGCGCGAAGCCGCTTGCCGGCAACGGCACGACCGTCATGCCGATTTCGCGATTGTAGGCGATCGCATCATCCCTCATGGCAACCATCGCGACGTGATCGTCGGCGCGGGGACATTGCGTTTCATCGATATGGAGGCCGGCCCGCGCCACGTTCTGCGCGAACGAGCCTTCCAGTCCCGGCGTCTCGACCGAAATGCCGGTGACGTAAGTACGGTGATCGGCGTGCGAGAAGGCGAGGCAATATTGCCAACCGGTGGCCTGGGCGGTGCCGGGGATGGCGAGCGAAAGCCCGGCGACGATTGCCGCCGACAATCGATAACGCATCATCGTTTCCGTTTACAAAGCCGCCCGCGACTGCGGACTTTGCGCCGCGTTCGTTAACAAGCCGTCGTCAATGGCGTTGACCGGGAATTACATTTGCGGCGCGATGCCGTAACCGCGGCATAAAAAAGTCGCCGTCAGATACGCCGAGAAGGTTTTGGACGCTTGCCCGCCATCTTATGGGCCTTGCCGTTCGCCGGCTTCCTGAGAAAGGCCGCGCACAGCGCCGGATCGAATTCGCGATAATCGTTGGTGATCTCGGCGCCCTTCGGGATCGTGGTAGCGGCGATGACGTAACCGCCTTTCAGGATCGTGTTCGGCTTCTCGGCGTGATTCATGTGGTGGTCGTTATCGACCGTGAACAGGATTTCGCCGTCGACCCGATAGGCGTAGTTCTTGAGAAAATCGCGCGCCGCCTTCGGCAAGCGGGCGAATTGCTTCGCCGTGTAGCACCGATCGAAGCCTTCGACGAAGCGCCAGATCTTGGCGCCTTTGGGGATACGCTCGGCGGCGAAAACGCCGAGGCCATGGATCGGGCTCTTATCGAGATAGGTCTTGACCAGGAGCATGGGTGCTTTCACCGCGACGCAAGGTCTTGTTGCGATGCGCCTTCATTCCGCGAAGCTGTTTCTAGCTCGCTTCAAAGCGCATTCGTCCGGCGTCGAATCGATAACAAATCTGTCATGGCGACGGGAGGGTCAGCGAGGCCGCGCCGAGCGGCTGTCCCCAACTGTGCGGAGCAGACCTGACCTCCGCGGACGCTACCGGCAAGCAACGCGGCAACGGTCAGGGGGCGGATTTAGCGCTGGCGATGCGCACGGACGCCAGGGCGCCGGGCAGGACAATGCGGCAGACGATGCCGTCGGGATTGAACGCCAGCCGGGCCGAACCGCCGAAGCTGTCGAGGCTGCGCTCGATCAGATTGCTGCCGAAACTGCGCCGCAACGGCATGGCGACGGGCGGTCCTGCGCGCTCGCTCCAGACGATCTCGATCGCGTCCCCGACCTGTCGCAGACCGGCGTGGACGTGTCCGCCGGACGTCGACAGCGCACCGTATTTGGCGGCATTGGTCGCCAGTTCGTGAATTATCAGCGCGACGACGGTCGGCAGCTTGCCGAAGAGATCGATTTCCGGGCCGTCAATGACGATGCGGTTGTCGCCGAACGGAGCCATTTCGGTCGCCAGGATCTGACGCAGGCTGACACCGTCGTTGTCGCCGTGGCCGATAAGGTCGTCGGCGGCCGACAGGGCATGAAGGCGGCCCGACACGCTGCCCCAGATCTCCGGTTGCCCACGCAATTCGTGGCGTAGGATGGCGTAGATCGTGGCGAGCTTGTTCTTCACACGGTGGCCGAGTTCGTCGACGACGATCCGCCTGTACTTCTCCTCTTCGTCGATACGGGCGACGATTAGCCGATACTGGTTCGCGGTCCAGACGATCAGTCCGCCGGCGAATAGATACAGCAGCATGCTGATGACGTGGTTCTTGCTAAGCAGCATCCAGGAGAAGCGCGGCTCGATAAACAGCCACCACGACACCAGGCCGCCGAGAACGGTTGCCAGCGTGCCGGCGGCGAGCCCGCCGGCCAAGGTTGCAATCAACAATGCGGGAAAGAACGTGGCAAACGGCACCGCGTCCGGCGATGCCATATCGATGAGCAGCCGCAGTAGCGTCGCGGCAAGCACGCAGGCCAGGGCCACTCCGTAGGCCTCGACGGAGCCGGGCCTGGGGCCGCGGCGCACCATTCTGTCAATCACTCCCGTAACAGCGCGCATAACGGACGACCTCGGAAGGCGTGAGCGTATCCGCTCCATCGGCGGCTGCCTAGGGCAGCGCGGCTGCCGCGGCGCCTGGCGGGACGTCAGCCGTCGCGCCGCCGGGCATTGACGGCAAGCGACAGCAGCACGCGTTGCGCGATGGCGTCGGCGAGCGGGGCGTTGCGCCGCGCCTCGAGCGAGGCTTCGGCAAGCTGGCCCATGGCGCGCACCAGCCCGGCCGCCGACCAGACACGCAGCGCATCGCCTACCTTGCGCTCGCGCGAGAAATGCACCGGCGGCGCGCCGCGCTTCATGGCGAAGTCGGCGGAATCGCCATCGTCGATGGCAAGGCGCATCTTGTGCAGGTTGGCGCCATGGCGGATCGCCGCCGAGATGATCGCCGCCGGCGACGAGCCGCCGGCGCGCGCCTTGCCGAATTCGGTTTCGACGTCGGCGGTCTTGCCGGCAAACGCCGCATCGATGACGCCGTCGAGCGCGAGAGCCGAAGCGTCGGCGACCACCGCCATGACGTCGTCGAGCTCGACGCGCTCCTTGCCGCGGGCGTACAGCGCCAGTTTGCGGATCTCGTTGCGCGAGGCGGCGCGGTCGCCGCCCAGCAGGCCGATGAGGGCGTTGCGTGCATCGAGGCCCATGGCGAGCCCGGCTTCGGTCATTTCATCGTCGATGAGGCGGCCGATGGCGGCGGCGTTGTCGACGTAACAGGGCAGCGCGGCCGCGACCTTTGCCTTCTCGATCAAGGCGCGCAGCGGCGAAGATTTCTTCAGGTCGCCGGCCTCGATGATGATGCGGCATTCGTCCGATGGCGCGGCGATCACCTGCTCGACGGCGCTCGCGATGTTGCGCGAGCCGGGCCGCACCAGAACGGCGCGGCGGCCGCCGAACAGCGGCACGGTGTGCGCTTCCTCGACCAGGCGCGACGGATTGGCGGAGATGTCCTCGCCTTCGAGGCGGACGAAAGAGAATGGATCGGCGACGTCGTCGACCGAGGCTTTGACCAGCGCATCGACGCGCTCGCGCACCAGACCGGCATCGGGACCGTAGACCAGCACGACCGGTAGGCGCGGATCGGGCTTGGCGACGAAGCGATCGACATCGGCAGCTTTGATGGCGGTCATCTGCTAACTCCGCCTCATCCTGAGGAGCGCCCCCAGGGCGCGTCTCGAAGGACGTGGCGGCCCCCTGGTTCGAGACGGCGCGTTCCGCGCCTCCTCACCATGAGGCCGGTTAAGTCCCCGCCACGAAATACGAGGCCAGACGGCTGCGGATATTGTCGGCGATCACCTTGGCGGCGCGGTTCTCGGCGTCGCGCAGGCCGCGATCGCCGGCGAAGCGCTGTTCCTGGCCGGGAATGTTGTAGGAGACGCGGGCAAACGTCTGGCTCGAGAGCAGCACCTTGCCGGTGCCGACTTCTTTCAGGACGTAGGTTGCGTCGAGGCCATAGTTCTGAATCTCGGGGCGGGCGCTGTTGATGTCGACGATTACCTGGCGCGTGCTGGCACCGATGTAGATGGTGAGCTGGTAGGCCGTGGCCGCCGCCGGCCCGCCGCCGGTCAGATTGGAAATCAGGTCGTTGCGGACTTCGACGCCGATGCGCGAGGTGCGGCTGCCGTTCGGCGCGTCGATTGGCAGCACCTCGACCGCGCTCAGCTTGTCGGCAACGCCTGGCGCGCTGCCGGCGCCCGGCGACGAGCCGTAGAGCGGCTGGAAGCAGCCGGCGGTCATGCCGGCGAGCGCCAGCGCCAGGGCGGCGCGGACCAGACGTGAGGCGTTAAACGACGACATTCACGATCCTCTGCGGCACGACGATGACCTTTTTCGGGCTCTTGCCGTCCAGGGCCTTTTTTACCTCATCGAGGCCGAGAACGGCAGCCTCAATCTCGTCTTTCCCGGCCTCGCGTGGCACGGTGACGTCGGCCCGCTTCTTGCCGTTGACCTGGACCGGCAGGGTGATCGAACTCTCGACCAGCAGCGCCGGCTCGACCTGCGGCCAGGCCTCGGTGGCGACCAGGGACTTGTGGCCCAAGGCCGCCCAGCATTCCTCGGCGAGGTGCGGCATCATCGGGCAGAACAGTCGCACCAGGATGTCGCCCGCTTCGCGCAGCGCCCAGGCCATATCCGGCGCGGTCTTGTCCGGCCCGCCGAGCGCTTCGCCGAGCGCATTGGCGAACTCGTAGATGTGGGCGACGCAGCGATTGAACCGCAGCTTGGAAATGTCGTCGCTGACATTGCTGAGCGCGCGATGCGCCGCCTTGCGCAGTTTGAGTGCATTGTTGCCGAACGACGCCGGCTTCGCCGCCGGCGCGGTGACGCTCGCAACTTCGCCGATCAGCCGCCACAGCCGCTGCACGAAACGCCAGGCGCCCTGCACGCCTTCCTCGGTCCAGATCACGTCGCGCTCGGGCGGCGAATCCGACAGCATGAACCAGCGCGCGGTGTCGGCACCGTATTCGGCGATGATGTCGTCGGGGTCGACGGTGTTCTTCTTCGACTTCGACATCTTCTCGATCGAGCCAATCTCGACCGGCTCGCCGCTCGATGTCAGCTTGGCGGTGCGCGCGTCGCCCATGCCTTCGATGGTGACGCTCGCCGGCTCGACCCAGTTGCCGGCCTTGTCGCGATAAGTCTCGTGCACGACCATGCCTTGCGTGAACAAGCCGGCAAACGGCTCGTCCATGCCGATGTGGCCGGTCTTCTTCATGGCGCGGGTGAAGAAGCGCGAATAAAGAAGATGCAAGATCGCGTGCTCGATGCCGCCGATATATTGATCGACCGGCATCCAGTCATTGGCGACCTTCGGGGTGGTCGGCGCGGTCTCATTCCACGGATCGGTGAAGCGCGCGAAGTACCACGACGAATCGACGAAGGTGTCCATGGTGTCGGTCTCGCGGCGGGCGTCGCCGCCGCAGCTCGGACACTTTACGTGCTTCCACGTCGGATGACGGTCGAGCGGATTGCCCGGCTTGTCGAAAGTGACGTCGTCCGGCAGCTTGACCGGCAGGCTGTCGACCGGCGCCGGCACGACGCCGCATTTGTCGCAGTGGATGACCGGGATCGGACAGCCCCAGTAGCGCTGACGCGAAATGCCCCAGTCGCGCAGGCGATAATTGACCTGGCGCTGTGCCACCGGGCGGTTGCCGCGCGTCGTCGTCGCGAGCTTGCTCGCGATGGCGTCGAATGCCTTGTCCGGCGTCATGCCGTTGAGATCGATGACGTCGTTCTTCGAATTGAACATCGTGCCATCACCGTCATAGGCAACGTCAGTGACGACGAATGTCGCGGGATCCTGGCCCGGGGGCAGCACCACCGGTGTATTGCCGAGGCCGTACTTGTTGACGAAGTCGAGGTCGCGCTGGTCGTGCGCCGGGCAGCCGAAGATGGCGCCGGTGCCGTAATCCATCAGGATGAAGTTGGCGACATAGACCGGCAGCCTCCAGTTGGCGTCGAGCGGATGAACGGCGCGGATGCCGGTGTCGAAGCCCATCTTCTCGGCAGTGTCGATCGCTTCCTGCGAGGTGCCGATATGCTTGGCCTCGGTGATGAAGTCGGCGAGCTTCGGATTCTTCGTCGCCGCAGCCTGCGCCAGCGGATGATCGGGCGCGATCGCCATGAACTTGGCGCCGAACAGAGTGTCGGGCCGTGTCGTGAAGATCTCGAGCTCGGTCTCACCCGACGGCGTCGTCGCCGTGTCGAGCATGAAGCGGACCAGCAGGCCCTCGGAGCGGCCGATCCAGTTCTTCTGCATCAGCCTGACTTTGTCCGGCCAGCGATCGAGCGTGTCGAGTGCTTCAAGCAGCTCCTCGGCATAGTCCGAGATCTTGAACACCCATTGATAGAGATCGCGCTGCTCGACGACGGCGCCGGAGCGCCAGCCGCGGCCGTCGATCACCTGCTCGTTGGCGAGCACGGTCTGATCGACCGGGTCCCAGTTCACCTTGCGGTATTCGCGCGCGACCAGCCCCGCCTTGAGGAAGTCGAGGAACATGCGCTGCTGGTGCTTGTAATAGGACGGATCGCAGGTCGCGACTTCGCGCGCCCAGTCGAGCGACAGCCCCATGGACTGGAGCTGCTTCTTCATCGCCGCGATATTGGCGTACGTCCATTCCTTGGGGTGGACCTTGCGGTCGATGGCGGCGTTCTCGGCCGGCATGCCGAACGCGTCCCACCCCATCGGGTGCAGGACGTTCATGTTCATCGCCCGCTTGAAGCGGGCCACCACGTCGCCCATCGTATAGTTGCGGACGTGACCCATATGGATGCGCCCCGACGGGTAGGGGAACATCTCGAGGACGTAGTATTTCGGCCGCGGGTCGTCGTTCTTGGTGGCGTAGATGGCGGCCGCGTCCCAGGCTTTTTGCCACTTGGGCTCGGCGGCGCGGGCGTTATAGCGCTCGGTTTTGCTCGAATCGGCGGTCATTTAGGGCTCTTTTCAGGAGCCCGGGTGGTCGCATGGAACGGGGCGGAGGGTCAACGGGCTGGTTGGTCCGCTGCCGTTCCGCGGCTACCGCCGATCCAGGAGCTTACGAATCGTCTCGATCAGCGCCTCGGGCTGGTAAGGCTTTTCGATCACGGGGACGGCCAGCTCCGGCTCACCCGGCCGATCCGGCCCGCGGCTACCGGTCAGGAAGACGAAAGGAATATTCCGCCCGGCGCAGGCCGATGCGACCGAAGTGCTGGTCGTGCCGTCCAGGTGCCGGTCGAGAATGGCGAAGTGCCAGGGGCCGCCCTCCCGAAGCGCGCGAACGGCCTTGTCGATGCTGGAGACGCTGACGATCTCGGCGCCGGCGCCTTGCAGCAGCTCTTCGAGATCGAGCGCGATCAGGAATTCATCGTCAAGCACCAGCCCCCGTTTCCCGGCAAGCGGGCTCTTCGCATCCGACAATGGAATTTCCTCCAGTTCCGAAATGGAACCCGAGGCTTGTCCCATCAGTTATGGGTCGGGCGCATTTAAATAAGACACAGACCAGCCAACAATCCGGGTCCATCGACCGGCGGATCATGGCTGCGTTGCGAACGAAGAATAGCGAGGATTGCCGCCGATGGTCGCCACTAATGGCCACGTGACGCCGTGCGAACAGTGTCCGCTGCGCCGGCTGCCGTGCCTGCGCGAATTCGCGCCGGACGAGCTCGAATTCGTCCAGAAATTCAAGACTGACGAATTGCGCGTCGAATCCGGCACGACATTTCTCCGCGAGGGCTCGCACAGCGATCAGCTGTTCACCGTGCTGTCCGGCTGGGCCTTTCGCTACAAAGTGCTCGATGACGGCCGGCGTCAGATCCTCAACTTTGCCTTGCCGGCCGACATGGTCGGCCTGCAAGGCGCGGTCATGGACGAGATGGAGCATTCGGTTGAAGCGCTGACGCCGATGACGCTGTGCGTGTTTCCGCGGGCGCGGCTCTATGAATTGTATTCACAGTTTCCGAGTCTTGCCTTCGATGTCACCTGGCTGGCGGCGCGCGAAGAGCAACTGATTGACGAACATCTTTTGAGTATCGGCCGGCGCACCGCGCTCGAGCGCATCGCCTATTTGTTGCTCCACCTCTTCGACCGCGCCCGCGAGCTGAAATTGATCCAAGAGGACAAGCTTCAGTTTCCCATAACTCAGCAGCATCTCGCCGACGCTCTCGGCATGTCGCTGGTTCACACCAACAAGACGCTCAAGCGGCTGCTGGTGACCAAGGCGATCCGCTGGCAGGCGCGGACGTTCGAGATGGTCGATCGTGCGGCATTGGCCGAATTGGCCGGCGCAGATACGCCGCCGCCACGCTCCCGGCGGCCGTTCATCTGAGCCCGCTACGGGACTTGTCGCTGCCGCCGGGCTTGGCTAGTCAGGCATGATCAGCCCTGTGGAGGCGCCGGGGTTCTCGCCCGGGCGGCATCAGATGGATTCAGCGGCATCCGGCCTGTCGTTTGTTCGCACCGAAATCGCCCGCGCCTGCAAGGACGCTGGACGCGACCCGGCGAGCGTGACGCTGGTCGCGGTGTCGAAAACATTTCCCGCTGAGGCAATCGAGCCGGTTATCGTCGCCGGCCAGCGTGTGTTCGGCGAGAACCGCGTTCAGGAAGCCAAGAGCAAATGGCCGGCGCTGATCGAACAATATCCCGGTATCGAGCTGCATCTGATCGGGCCGCTGCAATCGAACAAGGCGAAAGAGGCCGTCGCGCTGTTCGACGCCATTCATTCGGTCGATCGCGCCAGCCTGTGCGAGGCGCTGGCGAAGGAAGTCGAGAAGCTCGGCAAGATGCCGACCTTGTTCGTGCAGGTGAACACCGGCGCCGAGCCGCAAAAGGCCGGCGTGCTGCCGCAGGATGCCGACGCCTTCATCAAGAGCTGCCAGACAACCTATGGCCTGACCATCGCCGGCCTGATGTGCATTCCACCGGTCGAGGAAGCGCCGGGTCCACATTTCGCGCTCACCGCCAAGATCGCGCAGCGCAACGGCTTGAAGCTGCTGTCGATGGGCATGAGCGCCGATTTCGCCGATGCGATCGCTCTCGGTGCCACGCATGTCCGGGTCGGCAGCGCCATCTTCGGCACGCGGCCGCCGTTCAAGGGAGCACAAGCATGACCAACTCGCCCGAATTCGACCGCTGGCAGCAGCGCTTCGCCGAGCCTGGTTATCTGTTCGGCACCGCGCCCAACGCCTTCCTGAAAGCGAGCGCGCATCTGCTGCCCAAGGGCGGGCGCGCGCTGGCGATCGCCGACGGCGAAGGCCGCAACGGCGTGTTTCTCGCGGAGCAGGGGCTCGATGTGCTGTCGCTCGATTTCTCGCCGGTCGCGCAGGAGAAAGCGCGCGAGCTTGCCGCCGAACGCGGCGTGACGCTGCGCGTCGAACAAGCGGATCTCACGACCTGGGCCTGGCCGGCGGCGCAGTTCGATGTCGTAGCCGGCATCTTCTTTCAGTTCGCGGCGCCGGCCGAGCGCGTCCGCATCTTCACCGGCATCAAGCAGACCCTGAAACCGGGCGGGCTTTTGCTCATCGAGGGCTATACGCCGAAGCAACTCGACTACAAGACCGGCGGCCCGTCGAAGATCGAGAATCTCTATACGCGCGAACTGCTGGAATCAGCGTTTGCCGATTTTGCCTCGGTCGAGATCCGCGAATACGACGCTGAAATCCACGAAGGCGCCGGCCATGGTGGCCTGTCGGCGCTGATCGATCTGGTCGGCCGGAAGTAGCGCGTCTTGCGCGTTTAGCGGAATCGCGACGGCAGGATCGGCTTCTGCGGTGAGCCGCTGCTGCTGCCGAGGCTCGAATCGAGCGGCTTCTTCAAAAGACTGGAGCGCAGACCTTCCGGACGCTGAGGCGCAGCCGGTGCCGCGGCAGGTGCAGAGGTGTGGGCGGGCGCGGGCGGTGGCGCGGCGTGGGCGCTGGCTGCCGGCCGCGCATATTGCGACGGATAGGCGGACGGCGCGGCCGGAGGTTGCTGCGCCGGCTGCAGCGACGGTGAATCGAACGGCGACGGCGTGTCGTCGTACATGTCGTCCGACATGCGATGGCTCATGCTGGCATTGCGCCAGCGCTCGATCACCGACGACAGGAAGTCGCGGTTGACCGTCGTGCCCGCATCCGAACGCGTCGAGCCGGAGGCTTCGCTGTTCGGCCGGCGGTCGGCGGTCAGTTCGAGGAAGCGCATGCGCGTCGGCAGCGCAACGCCGGCGCCGAAGGCGAAGACTTCGCGGGTGCCGAGCGACGGAATGAACTCGAGCAGACCGGCCGCAGCGTCGGACACTGCCGAGCGGATGAGCTTCTGATCGCCCTCGCTCGACAGGCGCATGACGAACAAGGTCGAGCATTGCGAGATGATGGTGGTGTCGATTTCGGCCGGGCGCTGCGTGACCAGACCGAGGAACACGCCGTATTTTCGGCCCTCTTTGGCGATGCGCGACAGCGCGCGCTTGGTCGGACCGAAGCCGACGCGCTTGTCGGACGGCGCATAGCGATGCGCTTCTTCGCAGACGAACAGCAACGGCGCGGCGCCATCCGACCACAGGCCGAAATCGAAGGCCATGCGGCACAGCACCGAGACGACCGAGTCGACCACCTCGGCGGGGAAGCCGGCCATCTGCATCACCGTCATCGGTTTGCCGTTCGGCGGCAGCCGGAACAGCGAGCCGAGAATTTCCGCCATCGTGTCGCCGCCGATATTGGCGTTCTCGAACATGAAGGCGTAGCGCGGGTGATTGCGGAAGGTCTGGATGCGGCGGATCAGCCGGTTATAGACGACGGCGCGCGAGCGGTTCTCCAGCTTGCCCATATGCTCATCGAGCACGCTGAGCAGATCCTCGATGCGATATGGCACCGGCGTGTCGGCGGTGAAGCCGGCGTCGCGCGTTTCCTTCTTCTTGGTGAGCAGGCCGCTCGAGGCGGCGGCGCTGCCGCCGTTGCGCAGTTGCAGATAGGCGCTCTTCGCCAGCGGAATCGTTTCGGAGAGGATTTCAACTTCCTCGTCGACGCCGGGCCGGCCGCCGAAGAAGGCATCGACCGTTTCTTCGAAATTGAACAGCCAGAACGGCAGGCGCAGGTTACGCGGATTGAGGACGTTGGCCTTGTCGCCGAAGCAGCGGCCGTATTCGTTGTGCGGATCGACCAGGAAGATGCGCAGATTCGGCCGCGTCTCCAGAATCTTCTGCAGGATGATGGCGACGCCGCTCGACTTGCCGACACCGGTGGTGCCGAGAATGGCGAAGTGGCGGCTGACCAGGCTGTCGATGTCGATGTGAACGCCGATCGCGGTGTTCTGCTGCAGGTCGCCGATATAGGCGTGGTCGCCATCGGCCATGCCATAGACCTGACGCAACTCGCGCTCGGCCAGCATCGCGGCGGCATCGCCGATATTGGGATATTCGGTGACGCCGCGCTGAAAGTGGGGCACGCCACCCGCGGTCTTGATTTCGCCGATGAGATCGAGCTGCGCGATCTTGCGATAGGCGGCGCTGCCGGTCGCGCCGGGCACCGGCTGTTCACCGACATCGGTGATCAGCGCGACGATCAGCGCCCTGGCGGTGGTGAGCGCCATGAACTTGCCGACGGTCGGTGACTCGCCGCCTGGCACTCGGCCGGTAAGATCGACGCTGACCTGCGAGCCGGTCACGGCAATGACGCGACCGATCGCTTGCGATGCGGCGGGCGCGGCAGTGGTATTCGTCGAAATGCTGTCCATCTTGATCCCGGCGTGCTGAGGATGAAGGCAGACGGCTCAGCTCGGACTCCGTGAATAACAAGCCGCGATGTGGTGATTGTTAACCCGAAGCGAATCGCGCTGGCGACGCGTCGCCATGCTTAAAGGTCGGTCACCAAAGCCGGGCGCTTTACTCTTAATCAACTACGATGCGCGTGCGCGGACCGAGCCGTGCAATCAGGCGGCGTAAGGCGCGCAGATCGAGACCGACGCAGCCGGCGGTGGGTGCGAATTGCGGCCGCGCGGCGTGGATGAAGACGGCGCTGCCACGGCCGGCGATCCGCGGCCGGGTGTTGTGGTCGAGCTCGATGATGAAGTCGTAGAGGTGGTCGGTGCGCGCCAGCCGATCCGCGGTCGAGCCGGGCGGCACCTTGATCGGGCGGTTGTAATGGCGCGAGGCCGGGTCTTCGCACCAGCCATCGTCGCTTGCGATGCGCCGTGACGGCAGCAAAGTCGCCGGCCGTTGTTGGCGGTCGGCGCGCCACCACAGCCGCTTCAACCGGAAAACGCCGCGCGGCGTGCCGCCATCGCCCTCGCGTTTGTTGGCCTTGATGCCGCCGCGGCCCAGCGACACCGGCAGGGTGAACGGGCCCGCGACCAGCCAGCCCTGGCGTGGATTGCCGGGCCGGTGACGAACGGTCAGAAGGGTCAGCGTTGTGCTGCGCATGAGGGCCTTGAGAGGTCGCGGGAGCGTAGAGGGAAGCTGGCCTAAATACCAGGTACAGCTTGCTTTTTCCCACCCGAATGGTCTAGGCCCGCGCCTCGGAGCAGGCGCATCCGCGCCGATCCGGTGCGGAAATCGGCCGCCGCCGAATTTTCCAAAAGACCCCGCGCCGATAAGATGCCAGAACGGCAAATGGCCGAAGCGGCCCGCAACCCCGCGACGGGGGAGGCCCGGCGGGTGCGTCGAGGGATTAACGAGCAATGGCGAATAAGCGGACGATCCTCATTGTCGATGACGATACCGAATTGCGCGAAGCGCTGGTCGAGCAACTGGCGCTGCACGACGAGTTCGATGTCATATCCGTCGACAACGGCACCAAGGGCGTCCAGACCGCCAAGAATGACCAGATCGATCTGGTGCTGATGGATGTCGGCCTGCCCGACATCGACGGCCGTGAGGCCGTGAAGATTCTGCGCAAAAGCGGCTTCAAGGCACCGATCATCATGCTGACCGGGCACGACACCGACAGCGACACCATTCTCGGCCTCGAGTCCGGCGCCAATGATTACGTCGTCAAGCCGTTCCGCTTCGCCGTGCTCCTGGCGCGCATCCGCGCGCAACTGCGCCAGCATGAGGCCAGCGAAGACGCGGTATTCAACATCGGCCCCTATTCATTTAGGCCGAGCTCGAAGCTGCTGCTCAGTCCGAAGGGCAACAAGGTGCGGCTGACCGAAAAGGAGACCGCGATCCTGCGCTTTCTCTATCGTGCCGGGCAGAAGCCGGTATCGCGCGAGACGCTGCTGCAGGAAGTGTGGGGTTACAATTCCGGTGTCACCACGCATACGCTGGAAACGCACATCTACCGGCTGCGGCAGAAGGTCGAAAAGGACGCGGCCACGCCGGCGATCCTGGTGACCGAGGCCGGCGGCTACAAGCTGGTGCCGTGAGCGTCGTGGATGTCGCGGCGACGAGCGGGGCGGCCGAATAAACATGTCCCTCGATGACGACATAGCCTTCTTCCGTCGCGTGCCGCTGTTTTCGGCGCTCGACAAGGAGGCCTTGCGCATTCTCGCCATCGGCGCCGAGGCGCGCTCGCTGCAGACCGGCGCGACGCTGTTCTATGCCGGCGAATTGGCCGACGGCGGCTATCTGCTGCTCGAAGGTTCGTTGCTGCTTGAGCCAGGCAGTTTCGCCGAAGGCAAGGATGTCAGCGTCGGCCCCGGCGCGCTGGTCGGCGAAATGGCGCTGCTCACCGACATGGTATGGCAGGCAACCGCGATTGCCCAGGAGCCGGTGACGGTGCTGCGGCTGCCGCGCACCTTGTTCCGCAAGATGCTGGAAGGCTATCCGGCCGCGGCGGTGGCGCTGCGCGATCTCGTCGCCAAGCGGCTCGATACGTTCCAGCGCGAACTTGGCGTGGTGAAGCGGAAGATGGAGAAGTAATCCGACCTCATCCTGAGGAGCATTGCGAAGCAATGCGTTTCGAAGGATGGGCGGCCACCAATATCGGGCTTGCCCGATATTGGCATTAGATATTAGGAAGTCGGCTATAGCCGACTTCCGATGTTCGAGACGCGCTGCCGCGCAGCGCTCCTCACCATGAGGGGACTATATCTCCACCGTCGTCGTGACCGGTACATGGTCCGACGGTTTTTCGTAGCCGCGGAAATCCTTGGCGATCTTGATCTTGGACACCTGACCCGCGAGCGCGTCGGAAGTCCAGACATGATCGAGCCGTCGGCCGCGATTGGAGGTGAGCCAGTTGTCCATGGCGCGGTAGCTCCACCACGTGAAGATCTTCTCCGGCTCGGGCGTCAGCACGCGCATGGTGTCGATCCAGCCACCGGCCTGTCGCGCCGCGGTCAGCTTCTCGCACTCGATCGGCGTATGCGACACCACTTTGAGCATTTGTTTGTGGCTCCAGACGTCGTGCTCGAGCGGCGCGACGTTGAGATCGCCGACCAGAATGGCGCGCTGGCCCTTGGCCGGACGCAACGACGGCAGCACGGTCATCTCGTCGAGGAAGTCGAGCTTGTGCTTGAACTTGACGTTGATCTCGGGATCTGGCTCGTCGCCGCCGGCCGGCACGTAGAAATTATGCAGCGTCAGCGGATCTTTCAGCCCGGCCTTATCGCCGAGCACGACGGAGATGTGGCGGCAATCGGTCTTGCCGCAGAAATTCTCGATGCTCCAGCTTTCGAACGGCAGGCGCGAGACGATGGCGACGCCGTGATAGCCTTTCTGGCCGCTCAGCGCGGTATATTCGTAACCGAGTCTGTGGAAGCGCTTGAGCGGAAAGGCGTCGTCCGGGCATTTGGTTTCTTGCAGGCACAACACGTCGGGGCGCGCGCTTTTCAGGAATTTGGCGACCAGATCGATGCGCAGACGGACGGAATTGATATTCCAGGTGGTGATTTTGAAAGCCATGGCGCCGCTAATCTAGGGGCGCGGCGCCGCGAATGCCATGTTGGGACGAAGTTTGTCCCCCGACCCGTCATCCTGAGGTGCGAGCCGCGTTGGCGGCGAGCCTCGAAGGATGCGGCCGAGGTGCCGGGGCCGTCGCCCTTCGAGGCGCGCCTTCGGCGCGCACCTCAGGGTGACGGATCAGCGGTACCTTGTGTAGTCGATCTTGAACAGGCTCGGGTCGGGCGTCTTGGTGGTGTCGAGGTTATAAACCGCGACCGTGGTGTCGTAGCCCTGCGGGTCGGTGACGGTCCATTGTTTGAGCTGCATGTCCTTGGCGTCGAACATGATCATCAGCCGGCTGGTGCCGACAATGCCGTTGTGTTCCTCGACCACCGCGGTGACGAAGACGTCGTCGGCATAGACCGCCTTGAGATTGGCGTCGTGCAGCAGGTCGACACGGTTGGACAGCAGGAAGCGCAGCGGCGTCTGCGACAGCGGATAGACATCCTGCGTTGCCAACTTGCGATCGCGCACCACCACGGAATCGCCGTCGGCGATCAGCTCGATCGGGCTCGGATCGTCATATTCGAAGCGGACCTTGCCGGGCTTCGACAAATAGAATTCGCCTTCGGTCTTGCGGCCATCGGGACCGACCTGAACAAAGCGCCCGGTCAGTTTCTGGGTGTTGGATAGATAGGCGTTGATCTTGTCGATGATCGTCTTCTGCTCGGGCGTCAGTTGCGCCGTCGGACCGCTGGTGGTCTTGCCGAGCAGGCCTGCGAAGGGATTGCTGATCGGGTTGGGTGCCTGGGCCTGGGTGACGAGCGCCTGCGGCGGGATGGCCCGCGGCCTGGCGAAGGTGACGTCGTCGGCCGACAGCGTTGCTGGCGGCTTCGCGGCCTGTCTCGCCGCTTGAATCGCCGTTTGCTTCGTCAATTGCGCCGTCATTTGCGGCCGGGATTTCGGCAGCGGCACGCCTTGCGCCCACACCGGCGCCGCCAACAAAACGGCCGCCACGGTGATCGTCGCCGTCCGCAGAATTTGTGCACGCGCCATCAAGGTCTCTGCCTCGCGCTTTCGATGTCGGCCGCCCCGATTGTGACTGAACTTAGGGACTGGCTGTGGCTATTTCACGACCCCGGCGTATCGGGATCATGCGGTGATTCGGGTTAAATCGCAGCAACCGAAGCCGGAACGGGTTCCGTCCGCGCTCAGAAACGGTCGCTGTTCGGGTCCTCCGGAATGAGAATCTCGCGTTTTCCGGCGTGGTTGGCCTGGCCGATGATGCCTTCGTTTTCCATGCGCTCCATCAGCGAAGCAGCGCGGTTGTAGCCGATCTGCAGGCGGCGCTGGATGTAGGATGTCGAAGCCTTGCGATCGCGCTTCACGATGGCGACGGCCTGGCTGTAGAGATCGCCGCCGCCATCCGCGCCCATGCTGGTGTTGTCGAACACGGCGCCGTCCTCGCCTTCCTCGAGCTCGTCGGAGGCGGTGACTTCTTCCAGATATTCCGGCGCGCCCTGCGCCTTGAGATGATTGACGATCTTTTCGACCTCGGCGTCGGAGACGAAAGGACCGTGGACGCGGCTGATGCGGCCGCCGCCGGCCATGTACAGCATGTCGCCCTGGCCGAGCAGTTGCTCGGCGCCCATCTCGCCGAGGATGGTGCGCGAGTCGATCTTCGAGGTGACCTGGAAGGAGATGCGGGTCGGGAAGTTCGCCTTGATGGTGCCGGTGATGACGTCGACCGACGGACGCTGCGTCGCCAGCACGACATGAATGCCGGCGGCGCGCGCCATCTGCGCCAGACGCTGGATCGCGCCTTCGATGTCCTTGCCGGCGACCATCATCAGGTCGGCCATTTCGTCGACGATGACGACGATGTAAGGCAGCGGCTCGAGCGCCAGCTCTTCCTTCTCGTAGATGGCCTGGCCGGATTCCTTGTCGTAGCCAGTCTGCACCGTGCGCGTCAGCACTTCGCCCTTGGCTTTCGCTTCGGCGACGCGCTGATTGTAGCCGTCGATGTTGCGCACGCCGAGCTTGGCCATGTTCTTGTAGCGGCCCTCCATCTCGCGCACCGCCCATTTGAGGGCGACCACCGCCTTCTTCGGATCGGTGACGACCGGTGTCAGCAGATGCGGGATGCCGTCATAGACCGAGAGTTCGAGCATCTTCGGATCGACCATGATCAGGCGGCACTGATCCGGCGTCAGCTTGTATAGCAGCGACAGGATCATGGTGTTGATAGCGACCGATTTGCCCGAGCCGGTGGTGCCGGCGATCAAGAGATGCGGCATACGGGCAAGATCGACGATGACAGGTTCGCCACCGATCGTTTTGCCGAGGCAGAGCGGCAGCTTGGCGGCGTTTTCGTTGTAGTCCTTGGTCGACAAGAGTTCGCGGAAATAGACCTTCTCGCGCACTGGATTCGGCAGTTCGATGCCGATGGCGTTGCGGCCGGGCACGACGGCGACGCGCGCCGACACGGCGCTCATCGAGCGGGCAATGTCGTCGGCGAGGCCAATGACGCGCGATGACTTGATGCCGGGCGCCGGTTCGAGCTCGTACAAGGTGACGACCGGACCGGGACGGGCATTGACGATCTCGCCGCGCACGCCGAAATCGCCGAGTACGCTTTCCAGCGACTGCGCCGCGGCGTCGATGACGTCCTTCGGCATCGCGGCTTTTTCCCCGGGCTTCTGCGCCGACAGGAAATTGAGCGAAGGCAGCTGGAACCGGCCGTTTTTCTTCTTGGCCGGGGCGGCGGAGGTGGTGCGCCTGGTGCGTGGCGCCTCTTCTTCCTCTTCCTCGTCGTCTTCCTCGTATTCTTCATCGTCGTCGTGGGCGGGCGCCATGCTCGGCGCTGCGACGCGGCCGAGATTGTCGAAGCGCGGCTCCTGGCGCGGGCCCTTCGGCACGGCGGCAGGCTCCAGCGAGCGCTGCACCTTGCCGCGGAGCCAGCGGCCGATGCGGGCCTTCCAGCTCAACAGCGCGTGCACGATCATGCCGAGCATCGGCGAGCCGCGATCGGCCTCTTCTTCCTCGCCGTCTTCGTCCTCGTCCTCGTCAAAATCCTCTTCGGCGTTAGCCTCGGTTTCCGCGGCGCGGCGCTTCAAGCTGATGCCGGCGGCGACCATGACGGCGACGACGGCGGCGAGCGCGAAGGCGAGCGCGACGCCGATCAGTGGCAGGCCCTTGAAGGCGTGGCCGAGCAGCAACGCCGGCAGGATCAGCATGGCATCGCCGCAGGCGCCGCCGAGACCGGTCGGCAGCGGCCAGGTGCCGATGCGTGGCAGCGTCGAGGAGAAACCGGCGGCCAGAAACGCAGCAACGATCCAGATCAAGGTGCGCCAGCTTTCGCCAAGCGGTTTGTGCGACAGCAGCCGCCAGCCGAGCAGAGCTTCCGGCAGCAGCAGCATGACGCTGGCGAGACCCAGGAGCTGCATAGCCAGATCGGCGAAGATGGCACCGGGCAGGCCGAGCAGATTGACGATTGGTTTCTGGGTGGCGTGGCTGAGCGAGGGATCCTGCACCGACCAGGTGGCAAGCGCGATGGCCCCGAGCAGCGCGCAGATCAGCAGCGTCAGGCCGCACAATTCCCGCAGGCGACGGCGCAGAATGTCGCGGAAATGATCCACGACAAATGCGACGACGTCGAGATTGCGGTCAGTGGCTGCCATTCTGCTCTATCGCCCTTTCACGTCCGCCTTATTGCTCCCGCGCCGGTGAACAATTCATTGTCACCCCAGCACGTCGACAATGCGGTGCAGGGCTTCAGCGGTGGCTTCGGCGTTCTGCACCATGGCGACACGAATATAGTCGGCGCCGGGGTTGGAGCCGTCCTGCTGTTCGCGCGCCAGATATTTGCCCGGCACGACGCGAACGCCGGCCTCGGCCCATAGCTTCTTGGTCACGGCCTCGCTGCCGCCCTGCTTCGATACGTCGAGCCAGAGAAAGAAGCCGCCAGAAGGACGCTTGTAGCCGTAACGGTCGCCGATGATCTGGTCGGCGAGGTCGAACTTGGCGTTGTAGAGTTCGCGGTTCTTGATGACATGCGCTTCGTCGTTATAGGCGGCGGCACCGACGTGCTGCAGCGGCACCGGCACTTGCGGCGCAGCGACGTTGCGCAGTTCGAGAAACGCGGCGAGGAAGTTCTTGTCGCCGGCGACGAAGCCCATGCGCAGACCGGGCAGGTTCGAGCGCTTCGACAGCGAGTGAAAGACGATGGTGTTGGCGAAGCCTTCACCGGCGGCTTCGAGCATGCCGGCCGGCTTGTCCTTGGTATAGATCTCGCAATAGCACTCGTCGGCGAAGATGATGAAGCCGTAGCGGCGCGCCAGCGCCACCAACCGTTCGAGATAGGCGCGATCGGCCACGGCGCCTTGCGGATTGGACGGCGACGCGAAGTAGAAAGCGACGGTGCGCTTGAGCAGCGCTTCGTCAAGGGCGTCGAGATCGGGCAAAAAGCCGTGCTCGCGGGTGCTCGGCAGATAGACCGGCTCGCATTCGGCGGCGGTCGCACCGGCGGCGTAAGCGGCGTAGAACGGATTGGGGATCAGGATCGCCGGCTGCCCGACGCGATTGGTCACGTAGCGCTTGGCGGCGATGGCGCCGAGGAACAGGCCCTCGCGCGTGCCGCTGAGCACCAGCACCTCATTTTCCGGATCGACGGGCCTGGCGAGGTCGTAGCGGCGGCCGAGCCATTGCGCGACCGCCTGGCGGAATGGCTCGGCGCCCTTGTTGGCCGGATACTTGCCGAACTCGGCGATGTGCTGCGCCAGCACCGGGCCGACGAAATCCGGGATCGCGTGCTGCGGCTCGCCGACCGACAGGTTGATCACCGGCTTGCCGGGCGCAATGCCGGCAATGAGGTCGGTCAGCCGGACGAAAGGCGAACGGCTGGCCTCGGCGGCCGCTGCGGCGGAGGTGGGATTTTCGCGGTGGGCGGTCACGATCGACATAAGGAACACGTGTTGCCGGGGAGGGTTGTCGCGCGATCGATCCGCTGGACCGGCTCCCGGCAGTCGGGATCGCGCGGGAGACCCCGCGGCCAAGGGTGAAGCACAATAGGAGGGCCGAGGTTAAGACCCGACTAACCATTCTGCCATTTCGCTAGCATTCGCCCTCGTGCGCGATTTTTCAAAAATAGAGCTAACCCCCTGTGCGCTCTTTGATTTTCGCTTCGCCGACATTAATTCGCGTTCAGCGCTATCGCGCCCAAATCGTTAGCACAAAGTTAGTTTGAGAACTCCCGCGAATGCCCCGGCCGAGACGAGACGGCGCGCCAACCGAAGCGCCCAAGAAGGTAAAGCTTACTGAATTATTAATTCGCAACTTGGAGCCCCGCGAGCGGACCTACCGTGTCTATGACCTTCATCAGCGCGGGTTGTCGTTGCAAATCCAGCCGACGGGGCACAAGGCGTGGAAATGCATCTATTCTGTGCGGGGCCGGAGACGTTGGTTTTCAATCGGCGGCGCTCACGCGGTAGGGTTGGCTGACGCCCGAATGAAGGCGGCCGAAGTCCTATACAAGGTCGCACAAGGCCTTGACCCTTGCGCCGAAAAGAAGGCGGCTCGGGCGACAAATACTTTTGGCGATGTGGCAACGCGCTACCTCGAAGAATACGCGAAGGTCCGCAATCGTTCGTGGCGTCAAGCCGACAAACTTGTCCGGCGACATTTGCTGGAGCGCTGGGGCCAACTGCAGATCGACGCGATTACTCGCCAGGACGTGAAGGCCGCTTTCCGTAGCATTGCCGCTCCAATGGTGGCGAACCAAACGATGACAGCGGCCTCGGCAATCTTCAATTGGGCGATCCGCGAAGAGCTGCTGCAACTCAACCCGTGCCGAGCCATAGATCTGCATCCCCGGAAAAGTCGTGAGCGCGTCCTCGCCAACGGCGAACTGCCGTTTGCCTGGCGCGCGTTCGACGAGGCCGGACTTTACAAGAGCGCGGTCCTCAAGGTCATCCTTCTGACCGGGCAACGTCCAGGCGAAGTACGCCATATGCGTCGCGAGCACATTGTCGACGGGTGGTGGCAAATGCCCGGCACGCCGAACCCAAAGCTCGAGTGGCCGGGCACAAAAAACGGCAAAGACCACCGTGTCTGGCTGCCTGCACCCGTGCTGGACGTTCTGAGCGAGTTGCCCGACGACGAGGCGCAGATTTTCCGCGGTCTCTCTCTGGACATGGCAATGCAAAAGGTTCGTAAGCGATTCGCAGAGGAGGCGAAGGAGGCTGGATACCTGGCGCCTGAAAAGTTCACGCCGCACGATCTCCGTCGAACCCACGGGACAATGATCACTTCCCTCGGCTTCGGTCGCGATGCGATGAACCGCATCCAAAACCATGTCGAGGGGGGAATTGGCGAGGTCTATGACCGCCACGCGTATTCAGCCGAAAACCAGAAGATCATGGAGGCGGTTGCCGTTGAACTCGTCCGGCTTGCGAAATTTACGAAACATTAATGCTCGCGCAAGCCATTGATATCACTTAGCAATAATTTGAAAGAAATTTTATTTCGCCTTGCCGAAGGAGACTTCTGCTGTCAACTCAATCGGCTCCGCCAAGCAGAGCCGAGATTTCTTGAATGCCCATTGACCGTTTTTCGATTGCCCAGACAGACACCCCTTCGAAGTCATCTGAACAACGACCGGCCCGCTTCTTGCCTAAGAAAGAAGTCCTGCGCCGCGTCGGCTGCAGTTACACTACGCTTTGGACCCTCATGGTGAGGGGCGAATTTCCGCGTTCGCGCGAACTTGGCCGCCGATCTGTCTGGGTAGAGAGCGAGGTCGAAGATTTCATCAACACCCGCCCAGTCCGCCGTCTCAAAGGCGATCTGGGATGAGCGTCGGCGGAACCAAGGTACTTCGACTTTCGAGCAGCAAGGCCCTTGGTTCCGTTGCCGTCGTCCAAGACATAGCCCCCACCCTAGCCAAGGAGAAATCCCCGACGAATTAACAACCGAAGAACTGGCCCGTAGGTGACATGACGCTGCCGCACAGAGCGCGGCGGTACGAACACGTCTTGTCGCCGGAAGAGGGGCACGAAATTTCGAAAATGAGCGACGGCGCCACAACCGCCGAACGCGGACCTATGCCTAAACGGCCGTTTTTCATGTTGAGCGATTCAACATGCCCGAAACCCCGCAGCATGACCTAACGGTTGAAGCACCTTCGGCATGCAGATGCAACAAAGGATGTTCAATGAACGAGAATCTACAAAGCTGGATTGACGCAGGTCGTAAGGCCGCCAATGAGGCAGACACGTCAGCCGCAATGGCGGCGGCCTACTGTTATCTTGTGTACCGCGCATCATTCGGAATCGACGCAGATCCTGACGCAAGCCAGGACTTCCATGACGCGATCAATAAGGAAGGAGCGAAAATCGTCGCAGAGAACAATCAGCTCGATATAGCTCGCGACAACGGCAAGCGCCTCAAACTGAAGTGGAATATCCCTGACCGTTACTTTGAGGGCCTGCCCGACGATGATCCGAGAAAGGAAGAAGCTCGCAAGCTCTACAGCCTGACCAGACCACAATTTGACGCCCTAAAAAAGGTCGCACTGCAATACGTCAGTCAAGGCGATGCAGTTATATCTCTTGTCGTGCGCCACACGACCGGCTTTTTCTTTAGCAGCGAACGATCGAGTGTATCGCTATACAAGTATGCCACTCAGTGGCTCCACGACGAGTTCAAAGATACTCCGCGCGCAGAGCTCAACGCTGAAACCTTGAAAAAAGCGATCCAGGATTCCGGCGACTTTAGCTCGGTCGTGGAGCAGCAGCGCGCGAAATCGCCCCAATCATTGAACAAGACGTCGAGCAAGAAAGCAAAGCCAATAACGGTCGAGCTTGCCAAAGACGTCGAATTGCCTGAAGGCAAAGATCTTCAGTTCTTTGGCGCTTACAACGCCAAAGCAAGAAAGCTGACGATTACATTCTGCAGCGTTTGTGGCGAAGAGCAGACGAACGAAAACGCGCATTTCCAGGAAAGCCCGGCTCTAGCTGCCCCGGCTCCGTCTAGCACTGCGACTTCGGCCGCCCCTACTCCGAAAGAAGACGCCGAGGCCAGATCTAAAAAGCGCGAGCCTGAGCCCGCCTAGACACTGCGCCCATCACTCGACGGACCTGCGCCCCCTCATTGGGGGCGCAGTGCGTCTTCAAACACAACCCAAGAAAGAATAGAACGATGACACACCCCGATACGATTTCTCCGCTCGGCTACTTTCCTAAGCCGCCTACGATTCCGAAGGACATCACTCCCGCTGACCAAGCCATCTATATCCCCGCCGTGACAGACGGATATGCGATGGACATCTGGGACTGGATACAAAACGGCGCGCCCCGCGCCCTACCTAAAGGCACTACACCGGCCGATCTGAATTTCCTCGACCCTGTGAACCAGACCTTCCGCATCAGCCACGCCCTGACCTCAGCTGGGCAGGCGCTAGGTCAAAAGCGCGATTGCATCATCACGCGCCGCAACAAGGGTGGCACCGTCATCATGGCCGATAGTGGCGGCTATCAGATCGCCTCCGGTCGCCTGAGAGTGAACTCCAACGCCGACCGACTACGTATCCTTCGATGGCAGGAGCAGTTCGACATTGCAGTCACGCTCGACGTTCCGACGGGCCCGCTCCGATCGCCAAAGCCCTACGCGTACGCGACCTTCGCCGATTGTCTGAGAGAAACCGTCGATCATCTGCGGTTTTATCGCCAGAACCGCTCGACCGAGATGGTTTGGCTGAATGTCCTCCAAGGAAACGACGAACAGCAGTGCGACGTCTGGTACGACACAGTGCGCAAGGAGTTTAACGGCCAAGGCTGGGCGTTCGCCGGTCCGTTGCGCCACAACTTCTTCCAGCTTCTCCGTCGCGTGCTCGTTATGTGCGCGAACGGCGACTTGCACGAAAAGCGGTGGATACATGTTCTCGGCACCAGCGAGCTTGAGACGGCAGTCCTTCTGACAGCGCTACAGCGCGCCTTAAACCGCCATGTCAATTCAAAGATTCGAATTAGCTACGATACGTCGAGCCCGTTCCGAGCCCTTCGATCTGATAGGCTATTCACTTTGCCGACGTTCGACGCGAAGGGAATGACCATGCCCATGCGCAAAGCGCCGGGAAGCCGAACACACGTGGGCTGCACGTTACGCTGGCCGTGGCCAAGCGCCCTCGGGAATCGAATGGTAGTCGGCGACGTATGCGTTCCGATGACCGGGAGGCGAAAATATCATCGCGACAAAGTCAGCGATTGGCTGATCGCCCATCACAACCTCTCGTCCCTATGTTGGGCAATAGCGCAGGCCAACCGTCTCTTCGACGTTGAGAGTCTAGATCACCAATATACGACGGCGTACGTCGTCGGTTCCGCTGCTGAGGTCATCGAAAAAGTCATCAAATCGGGATCAATGAGTGAGCTGTACAACAATCAGCACATCCTGATGGCTTTACGACACGGCAGCTTTGACCGCGACAGCGAAGAACAGCGCGATTTCTAGAAATCAGATCTCGTCGAGCGTCGCGGCAGCCAATTCGCAATTGAGACAAATCGGACCTGCCGCGCGATCCTGCGCGGCGGGGGCAGCTAAATACAGTCCAGTGGATCTACAAAATGTCTTCCAAGAACAAAGTCGAAAAATTTGTCTGCCGCATGCATGGCCTCGCCGGGCTGGGCATTGTGCTTATGCCCAAAAATTCCATGCACCAGTTCAAGACGATCTGCCGCCTGTGTGGTGATCGCCACACCGGTTGGTGCAATGAGCGGCAAGCCAAACGGCTCATGGCTGAATACAAAAACTATCTGGACGCGTCGGAACAGGCCGGAGGATCGTCCGACACCGGCACTAAGGAGGAATTCGCACCGCCGCTCGTCCCAACGGTCAAGCCCGTCCTGCCACTATCCAAGCGCGGGGTTTTCATTGGATCTACTTCATCGACCCCCGACGACGCCGACGAGTGATGGAGGACCGATGCCGCGTACATTGGTTTGTCCAAAACACGGAACGGAAGATCTGTGGATCGTCGAATTCAAACCGGGCGGCGACCCCTACGCCAAAGTCGAGTGCAGAGTGCGGAAATGTAACCATCGCACGATGATCACGGCTAAGCAGGCGGAGGGACTCTTGAAGCGTCACAAAGGCATAAAGTGCGCAGATTACGACCATGCGCACGACGAGCTTTTGAACAGGCTCGTCGAATTCCGTGACTAGCTGCGTCCAGTTCGTTCGTTAGTGGCATCGCCCGGCAAAGTCTGTTGCCGGGCGGTTTCGTAGATATTTGGTGCGAAGCGCCGAGGGGCCTCAGATCGTCAATAATTGCGGACGAATTTCGATTTTGGTGGGCCCGGAATGGCACTACTAGTTATTAACGTAAAGCCATCCTTCTCACTACAGCCGTAGTAGCAACAAGCAACATTCGCACAAGTCAATCGCTCACGATGAAACAACGAACATAGCCGCTGACGCAAACACATAGATATACCAATGACATGAGCACACCACAGAACGACAACACGATCATTTCATCGAGAACATTCAAGATAAGGACCATTCAGTCAGTCGAAGTCAGCCGAACGGGCAAGAGCCGCGCTCACGCATGAACATTCGTCGGGTAATGAGATGAAGGTCGAGTGTGTTGCTATGGCGTCATAGCCGACATTCGAACTTCAAGCCTTTGAAGTTCTGCATTTCGTCGATCACATTTAAATAATCGACCAGCTCCTTGCCCTTATAGGGCGTGTGATACTTCGCCCGCTTTTGCATCCAGTTGTCATCGAAGATATTATCGGCGAACTGAAGCCGGGCCTTGTACATGTAATGACCGAGCCTCGCGAGGTTCTCTTCTTTGGTCTCGCTCGCGTACAGAGACCTAAAATCGAGCTGATATGGGAGCAGGCCTCCCAGTGCTTTTCCAATGATCGCTCTTAAGGCTTCTTGACGGGCTTCGTCTAGCCGCCCAGCGACAGCGTGCAAGTGGAGCAAGTACTGCGATGGCTTATGTTTTGGATCGAAACCCAGCGATTTGACCAATTCCTGCGTTCGCCTGGACGCATCTGCTTGCGTTCCGAGGTTCTTCAGATCGCACTCGAATGCACCGACGATGCATAGCGGGTCATTTTCCGCAGCTAGGGACGCCTTGTTGTTGTGTAGGGCGTTACGTAAGCGCTGTCTGACTTCGGCTAGGCGCTGAGGCAGGATGGCTGCATCTTGCTCGACGCCTATCAGTAAGGTCATAAACTTGATTTCACTCTCATCGACGTCTTGAAATTCACAGACTAGGTCTGATGCGGCTCTGTCCTGGCGTTGTCCGCGGCACGATGGACAGAAGATCTGGCAACACCGAGACGATTGTGTGCAGTTGACGAGCCTGTCGAGGCAACGAAGAGCGTCGTTATTACCACCTTCGTACGTCTCGAATAATTGGGTTACGGCGATATCGAAGAAATTGCGCTCGGTGCGATGCCGCTTCAGCGCTATCGAGTGGTGTTTGCGCCAGTCGGCGATCTTGCCAGCGTAGTGCGCGTCAGCACGCTGCAGAGTGTCTTGGGAGACGAATGTCCTGTTGTTTGGTTTGCGTTGCTCGAAGTCGATATTGCCCATGAAATACAATCTGTATCTGGCCTATTTTAGCGGCCTGTGCTCAGGTCTTTCTATTTATTTATCGCGCGAGAATGCGCGCTTGTGCGAAGCTGATCGTGATTTATCTGATGTCGCTAGAGCGACTCGAAGGCCTGCATTCATCGCAAATTACAGGGTGCGCAACGAGCGGAATTGGAACCTGGATCTTCCAGCGTGGAGCGCACGATCCGGAAGTGCAGACTATTCATTCAGCGCTGGAGGGTCTCATAAAGGCCTACTTCAGCCGTCATCCAGATGCCTACCAGCTTGCTATCGGCCCAAACGGCACCCCGCGTCCGAAGGTGTTCGACCTAACTCCCGCTTATGGAAGCGTCTTGGCGCACGATTCAGTAATTATGGGGTTCAGTCTCGACGGCGAGATTGCAACGGCATTGCAGAAGCAAGAAACGCTTGTAACGGCGTTCTTTAAGATCCCGTCTCATATGACGGTAGCAGCTCTATTCACAGAAGATCTAGCTGCGCACCTCGATGAGGTATCGTTGGACAACGCCGTGTATGACTTTCTGTATGGCCTGGACGACCAGGCGCTTTCTGACCTTGCCGTTGAGGTGAGTAGTATATGTGTGGTGTCGGTGCTCGCGCGAACGTGAGGGGAATTTCCGGTTGCTCATTATGGAAGCCCGGCACTAAATAGAACACAATGACAAAAGACTTAGTCCACCAAGCCTACGAAGAATTGCTGATCATCGGCTGTATCAAAAGCCGGAGTGCCTTTTCAACGGACTGGCTGGGAATGGACGAAAGCTATTACCGTTCGGTGATGGCACGTGGCGAAAAGGTCAGTATCCGGGCGCAAGTGCATTTGGCGGCGAGACTGCGTGATAGCGGGATGGCGTTCGGGCGAGCAGAGCACGGGTTCATCGTGGCCAAGGCGCATATTCTGGTCGATTTGCACTGCCGGCTGCTTGAAGACCTATTCGACCGGGTAACAAGCGAAGCTCAGGGAATTGTCGCCGAATAGTCCTGCTGCGCCCCAGCTTTCTAGCCCCAGGTCCCCGCGTTTCCAGGCTGCTATTCCCTAATACGAGCGCCCTACAACACGGTCACGCTTCAGCCCCGCTAGTCGAGTAGCGGGCAGGGCAAAATCCGACGCGTACGGGCTTAATTCCGAGGGCATTCCCTAGGGACAAGCTATAGCCCCGCGTTTCTGCTCCCAATACTGGGTGTAGCGCCGCGCGACTAGCAATGGGAGGGCGACACGGTTGCACCGGCAGCGAGCCCCGATTTCGGTAGGAATAAAGGGCGCGTGACTGCACATAGTGCTTCTCGAAACACATTCAGGAGCACGCAGTTATGGCCGTTCTTAAATCGCTCAGCTTTGCCCCGCTTCCCAAGCTGTCCTCGACCGATCCGGTGGTGCACCGTCGCAACAAGCTCATCACCCGTCTCAACCAGCAGATTGCCCTGGCGCAGGACCCGAACTTCGCGCTCACCCGGCAAAAGTGGGTTCAAGGTGACAGCGGCAAGGAACTGCGCGAGACCAAGAAGCGCGTTCGCCCGTGGTGGCGAGTGGCCGACGCGTCGGGCAACATCGTTCTGTCCATTCGCTATGGTGCGAAGCCAGTTGAGTTTTCCAAGGGCATGCACGCGATCATGGTCGGCAAGAAGGATCAGCTCATCCCGACGATCGAAACTGTGATTTCGGCAGTGGAGGCTGGAGAATTGGACGCGGCAATTGGCTCGATGGCCAAAACCGCGGTTCAGATCCCACGGAAGAAGTAACCCAAAAATCAGCGCCCGGCGCGCGAAGGGGCAGCATGTCATGTGCTGCCCTTTTTATTTCATACAACGAAAAGGGAAACCGCTTGGAGTACCAGTTCAAGCTCAAGAAGCCACTGCCATCATCGAAGCCGATAGAGCCATACCGGATACCATCGGCGGAACAGATTGCATTGGTAGACAGCATCTCACACACGCTTCTCGTTATGCTCGCGAAGCAACTACTTGCCGACAGTGAGGGGCGTCAACTTTCGGGACCGTTCGAACTATTCGAATTGACCGAAAGTCTTTGCGACCTATTAGGACTGGAGCGCGGTCGGGCGATCATGCTTGAGCTGACGGGTGACAAGCCTGAGCTAATCTGGAAGGACGACGATCTTCGTGAACTTCGGGAACGCGATGTTGCAAATCTGCGCCGCTCCTTGGCGGGTCTCGAAGCAATTCGCATGGACGATACGCTGTTCACTTCGATAATGGCCGATACGCCCGGAGTTACTAGAGGGGGGGTGAAGTCCGCTTTGAACCCGATAACCGACCAAAATCGTAATTCGCTCTTAGGCAGCTTTTGACCCAGAGCAGACGTGAGCACTCAGGCCACCATAGGTCCGATGTTGCCCGAAGCGGATATCGGCGAGCCGCAATCCGGACGCTTGCGGGGCAAGGCGGACGTTCCGTAAGCTGTACGAGCAGAGCCAGATTTGTGGGCACGCGCCCTAGCCCTGTCCAACTTGTAGCAAGAGAGCGGCGTTCAAGGAGCGCAGTACTGCGCTCAGAGGACGCCGCTCTGGTCCGGCCAGCTCGGGGAGACCGGCACAGCCTTGTGTTTCAGGCCGTTCGCTTCGCGGCGACGTTGCGACCAACGCTACGGGCGTAGCGGACAGCCGCTTTTACCAGGTAGATCAACCCGCGGACGCTCCAATACGTCATGCAAAGCGGACAGGGCGCAAGCGGCACCTGCGGCCGCGAACAGGTGGGGCCATTCGATGTTTCATCGGCCGGCGATGTCATGGATACTCTCCGATTAGAGTGGATGACATTGATGGTCCTCATATCAGGCATGTTGCGCGACCGGGCGCTGCAGGCCGTAGACGCCACCCAGCACCGCGCCGAAGATGACGTGAAGAACCAGGGTCATCATTGGAGCCATGACGCCGAATTTCATGCCGAACAGACCCCCTCCAGCCATTGGCATCACACCGATCATCATCATGACCCAAGCGGCAATTCCGAAAGCGACGCCCCTGGTCAAATAGCGATTACCCGGAATATGCGGGTTAAGCCACGCAAAGAGCGCTCCCCAGGCGACCGTGCCGATCATGAAATGGGCGAACCAGCCGACGGCCGGAGGCGAATTGCCCATCATCCGCGACAGCATAGCAATGACATCCAGTTCCGGCATGACTCCCATCTTGGATTTCATCAGCATCAGCGCGGATAGCGCGACGGTGGCGACGAAGCCGGCCACCATGGCTTTGAGGACGTTACGTTGGAACATTCGAGCCTCCCAAATCTGGTTTCCACCGGATGGTTCGTTGGGAAAGCAGGAAAGGTTACGCTGTCGCGGCTGAATTTCCGCCGAGAAGCGAATATCAGACGGATCGGTTTGTGACGACGGACCGCCAATTCAAGAGGTACGGTCCGGCATAGGTCGCCGAAGCCGCCAACAGGAAGACGCTGCCGAACTGCCAGACCAGCACCATCAGGCTCGCGTCCTCACCATGGAACAGCCGCAGAGCAAAATTACCAAGCCCTGCGGACGCCAAAGCGCCGAGTGCAACAGTCGCATAGGGCATCAACGGTGCCCCGCGGCGCAGCATGACAGCCATGGCGATGGCGGGCACCGCTCCGGCAAGCGCGATCGCCGGAAGGCAAATCCAGTCGGACTGAAGCAATAGTCCCGCTGAACCCCGGTGCAGCCACGCGCTTATACATCCCTGGCCGAGGACGCCGAGCCAGGCTGCAAGTGGAATGACGGGTAGCAGAAGCACGTTGCGGTTATAGCCCGGAACGATCGCGGCGAAGGCAGCGATGGCTGCGGTAACAGCTGTCGCAAAGGCGGCGAGCTGTTCGATCAGGAAACGGCTTTCCGCGAATTTCGTCGCAAGGTCCGGACGCGGCGACATCATGACAACGATCAGCGCGAGATAGGGCACAGCGATGGCGAGCCACAGGGCACAACGGACCCATGGGCGCGGGAGCCGGCGGATGGGAGCGCTGTCGTCAACCAGGGTATCTATGAGGTGCTGGGTATCCATCCTGTCAATCCTTGGTCAGGGTCTTACGAAGCGCCCCAATGGCACGGTGAACGGACACCTTCAGTGCGCCGACGCTGGTACCGCTCGCTGCGGCGGCTTCCTTCAACGACATCTGACGTAGCTTGAGCAACTCAACCGCCTCGCGCTGACCCTGCGGCAGCATCCGAATAGCCTTCCTGAGTGCCTCGGGGTCACGATAGGAATCGACGACATTATTCGCTGCGTCGTCGGAAAAGGTTACGGGATATTCGTCGACATTGACTTCGTTGGCCTTGCCGCGCGCATAAGCGCGTACGCTGTCCACGAGACGGTTTCTCGCGATCGCCATGAGCCACGGCATAAATGGGCGCGAAGGATCATAGGTCGCACGGACCGCGTGCATGGATATTAATACCTCTTGGACGAGATCCTCGATGTCAGCCGCTGGCAGGAACGGTCGCTGGCGGCGGATACTGGCTTGAAGTCTGGGTGCAATGGCTTTGAGAAGCCGCGCGTAAGCCTGCTTGTCGCCCCGCTGGGCGGCCTGCATCAAGGCTTCGAGGGTTTGTTCGTCAGGCTTCTGTGTCATGAACGATTTACGGGCGACCAGGGGCGATCACGTCGCTGTGATCGGCGCGACGGTAACCTTATGTGTTCACTAGACGAATTCAACCACAGTTGAGAGCGGCACATATCCTAGTCGAGCGGCTGTCGTGAATACAGAAAATCTAAAAAGAGGGCGCGAGCGGTTCGGACCGATGGGCCGGCGTGCGCTGTTGACCGGCCTTGTGGCTACGGCGGCCGCTGCCGCACCAATCGCGAGAGTTCGGGCGGCTTCCGACTTCGCCGATGATGCCGAACCCCCGCCGTTCATTTCAGGGCGCTTCCAATTCACTATGATACGGCCCCGGCGGAGCGTGCCGTCGTTGCGTCTCTTTGGGATTGACGGTCGATCCATCGATCTCGCCTCGTTGCGCGGCAAACCGATCCTCCTAAATTTCTGGGCGAGCTGGTGTCCGGCCTGCCGAATGGAGTTGCCGATGCTCGATCGGATGCTTCAGCGACAAGGGCGCCACGGTCTGCAAATTATCGCAGTTTCGGAAGACCGGGCAGACCGGCAAGTCGTAGAACGGTTCACTCGCGAGATCGGCATTACGCATTTACCCGTCTATCAGGATCCGAGCGGGTACGTGGCTTACAGCAACGCCGAAAACCCGCACAACGCGCCATTCGCCTTATACGGAATGCCGATGACTTACGCGATCGCCGCATCGGGTTGGATCGTCGGATATATCGCAGGCGCTGCCGATTGGACTACCGCTGACGGCCAGCAGTTTATCTCGTTTCTCTACGGCGCATGAAAATTTTGATGGGCGCTGTAACCTTTCTCGCCTCCTCGACGAACTGATCGGTGCGGGCATCTTGCCCGGTGCTCATCGTCAGGGAGGCGCTCGACCATGTTTTCAAGGTTTCTGACATTGGCCATCGCGGCCGCATTGCTCGCCAGCGCGCCCTTTACCGCGCAGGCCGGTCAGCCTTTCGATGCTCACGCGTTCCAGCAGGCTCAAGCCGCAGGCAAATCGATCCTGGTGGATGTCACGGCGCCCTGGTGCCCAACTTGCAAGCAGCAACGTCCCATTCTTCAGCAGATCGAAAAGGGCCAGCCGTCCTTGCAGGTCTTCGAAGTTGACTTCGACACCGCCAAAGACGTGCTGAAGCGATTTCGCGTGCAGTACCAGAGCACGCTTATCGTCTTCAAGGGCGCCAAGGAAGTCGGCCGCTCAACGGGAGATACGGACCCCGACCGCATTCGTGCGCTGATCGCACGCGGCCTCTGAGATTCGTCATGTCTAGTCTGGTGCTGGGCTACGGCGCAGGTGCCCTTTCGACGCTGTCGCCATGCGTTTTGCCTTTGCTGCCAATGATTTTATTCGGCGCATTGCAGCAGCATGCGCTCGGTCCGCTAGCGCTCGCTGCGGGACTTGCGAGTGCATTCGCAGCGGTCGGAGTTTCTGTGGCGACGTTTGGCTTCAGCATCGGGATAGACCCATCGACCCTGCGGATTGCGGTCGCGGTTCTGCTCGTCGCCATGGGCGCTATTCTGCTCATTCCCGCGCTGCAAGCGCGATTGGCAACCGCAGCCACGCCCGTGGCGACGGGCGGACAGAATCTCCTTGCGAAGTTTCAACCGGCGGGTCTGCCCGGCCAATTCGTGCTGGGCGGCTTGTTGGGCATCATCTGGTCGCCGTGTTCGGGACCGACGCTCGGTGCGGCACTCGCGCTTGCGGCACAAGGCGAAACGGTCGGCAAGGCGACGGCGACAATGCTCGCCTTTGGCCTGGGCGCGGCAACGCCAATCGTGACTCTGGCTTACGGTTCGCGTCATGCCGTCATGGCGCGCCGAGACTGGATGGCGCAAGTGACGCGCTTCGCCAAGCCGTTGATGGGTGCCGCCTTCGTTGGCGTCGGCGCTTTCGTCCTGACCGGGCTCGACAAAGTCATCGAAACATCTCTTACGAACGCCATGCCGGAGTGGCTGGCGAGCGTGACGACGCGGCTATGAACGGCCGCATTCAAACCCAGAGGAGACTTCCAGGATGTCAACGCTCAAGAACTCACTAAGGACGCTCGGCACGCTTGCGGCGCTTGGCGCGATGACGGCGGCCCCGCTGCCCGCGCTCGCCCAAAGCTCGAACCCCTGTGCGCCGAAGGCCGCCAAGGGCAAGAACCCGTGCGCGCCGAAGGCTGGCAAGGCGATGAATCCCTGCGCGCCCAAGAAGGCCGCTAACCCCTGCGCGCCCGCCAATCCCTGCGCACCGAAGAAGAAGTAAGTCGAAGAGACAGACGCGACTTACGCAACCGTACAGGACGGCGGGTCTCGGGTCCGTCGTCCTGCACCCATTCACCAATAGAATAATCGGGATAAAGTCATGATCCGCATCTTGAACGTGGGATTCCTTGCGGTGGTAGCCGTTGCGACGACGGCGCTGACCGTGCCGCAGGCGCGGGCCGAAACTGTCAAGTTCGAAGCGCCGGTCGCCCAGAAGGAGGCGCTCCGCCTCGATTTTGCCGATGGCAGCAAGCATTTCTTCCTGCTGGTGCATCGCGAAGGTAAGTCGGAAGGTCAGGGACCGCTCGCCGGAATGACCGTCAACGAGTACGGTGCCCACGACATCGTGCCGGGCATTGGCGGCGAACCTCGCGGTTACCTTGAGTTTATCAATGCCAATGGCGACAAAGCTTATATCAAGTGGTTGATCCAGGCCATCTTCGTTCCGGGACCGGACGGTAAGCCGAAATTGCTCGATAATGGCGTTTGGCAGGTGGTGAGCGGCACCGGATCGTTGAAGTCTCTCAAGGGCGCGGGCACGTTCCATCTGGTCGCGACCGGGCCGACCGAACGGCGTTTCGTGCTTGTCGGCGAGTTAACGCGGTAGGAGCTCAGGGGCATGAGCGGCAACGGTGTGACCTCACACGAGCCGCCCGTCGACTTCGAACCGGCGGGCCTCCCATTCGCCGTCCTGCAACATATGGCGGACGCAGCTGTAGAGGTCGTCGACTGTATGAGGGAGATGCACGAAGTTGGCAGCAATCCGGTCAACGAAGTCTTGCGCACGGGTGGCGATTTCACTGAATGGGATCACTACCCGCCTGGCGATGTGACTGATCGGACATCGGGTGCCCTCTACTACTTTCACGCCCATGCTCCGGGTGATCGCGAGGAATTCGACTATGGTCATTTCCACATTTTCATGCGCGACGTGACCGGACGGATAGACGAAGGGGGACAGGCCGGTGGGCCATCCCATGTCATCGCCATCGGGATGAATGAATT
>JAFECJ010000033.1 GCA_018242205.1 Pseudomonadota bacterium | reverse complement strand
GAGATGTGATGGTGCGGTTGGCCGCGCTTGTGCGCGATAGCACGGCGGGATGTCAAATGGCGGGAACAGCGGCACTGCCGGTATCGCAATAATATTGACCACCACCCTGCCGTCATGGCCGGGCCTGTCCCGGACATGACACATGAGTGATAAGCAAGCGCGATAGACTAGCCGCGCGATATCAACTCCCCACCCCGTGTCCCTTCAGCGCATCGCCGATCTCGCCGAGGATCGCGGGATCGTCAATGGTCGCCGGCATTGACCACTGATCGCCGTCGGCGATCTTCTTCATGGTGCCGCGCAGGATTTTTCCCGAGCGCGTCTTCGGCAGGCGCTGCACGGTGATGACCAGCTTGAACGCCGCCACCGGGCCGATCCTGTCGCGCACCAGTTGCACGATCTCCTTTTCGATCTCGGCATGCTCGCGGTTGACGCCGGCCTTCAGCACGATGAAACCGCACGGTACTTCGCCCTTGAGCGCGTCGCGCACGCCGAGCACGGCGCATTCGGCGACATCCTTGTGCGCGGCCAGCACTTCTTCCATGCCGCCGGTCGACAGACGATGGCCGGCGACGTTGATGATGTCGTCGGTGCGGCCCATGACGAAGACGTAACCGTCGTCGTCCTTGTAGCCGGCGTCGGCGGTCTTGTAGTAGCCGGGGAATTCCGTGAGGTAGGATTCCTGGAAGCGCTCGTCCTGGTGCCACAAGGTCGGAAACGCGCCCGGTGGCAGCGGCAGCTTGATGACGATGGAGCCGGTCTTGTTGGCGGCGACCGGATGGCAGGCCTCGTCGACGATGTCGACCTGATAGCCCGGCATCGGCACGCAGGCCGAACCGTATTTCACCGGCAACTGGCCCAAGCCCACCGGATTGCCGGCGATGCACCAGCCGGTTTCGGTCTGCCACCAGTGATCGAGCACCGGCACCTTGAGCACTTCCTCCGCCCATTGAATGGTCGGCGGATCGGCGCGCTCGCCGGCGAGGAATAGCGTGCGGAATTTCGACAGGTCGTATGACGCCAGCAGCTTGGCTTCCGGGTCTTCCTTGCGGATCGCACGGAACGCGGTCGGCGCCGTGAACAGCGCGACGACGCCATGATCGGCGCAGACGCGCCAGAACGCGCCGGCATCCGGCGTGCCGACCGGCTTGCCTTCGTACAGGATCGAGGTGCAGCCGTGGAACAGCGGCGCATAGACGATGTAGGAATGGCCGACCACCCAGCCGATGTCGGAGCCGGCCCACCACACTTCGCCCGGCTCGACGCCGTACAGGTTCTTCATCGACCAGGCGAGCGCGACCATGTGGCCGCCATTGTCGCGCACCACGCCTTTCGGAATGCCGGTGGTGCCCGAGGTGTAGAGCACGTAGAGCGGATCGGTCGCCTTGACCGGCACGCAGTCCGACGTCTTGGCGTAGTTGACGGCGTTCTCCCAGGTTCGGCGCCAGTCGTGGTCGCGGCCTTCGGCAAGCCGCGCCTCGCATTGCGGGCGCTGCAGGATCATGCAGTTTACCGGCTTGTGGTCGGCGAGCTTGATCGCCTCGTCGAGCAACGGTTTGTACGGGATGACGCGCGCGCCCTCGATGCCGCAGCTCGCCGACAGGATGAGCTTCGGCTTGCAGTCGTCGATGCGGGTGGCGAGCTCCTTGGGCGCGAAGCCGCCGAACACCACCGAATGCACGGCGCCGATGCGGGCGCAGGCCAGCATGGCGAACACCGCCTCCGGCACCATCGGCATGTAGATGATGACGGTGTCGCCCTTGCGGATGCCGAAATCGGTGAGGATGGCGCCCAGGATCTGCACCTCGGACAGCATGCGGCCGTAGGTGTAGGTGATCTTCTGCCCGGTGACCGGCGAATCGTAGATCAGCGCCGCCTGCTGGCCGCGGCCGGCTTCGACGTGACGGTCGAGCGCGTTGTAGCAGGTGTTGCAGACTCCATCGGGAAACCAGCGGCCGTAGATGCCGGCGTCCTTGTCGAACACGGTCTGCGGCTTCTCGATCCAGTCGATCGCCTCGGCGGCCTGGCGCCAGAAGCCCTCCGGATCGGTGCGCCATTGCGCATAGACCTGATGATAGCGGCTGGCGGCGGCATCCATGGCGTTTCCCCTCTATTGCGGCCCATTGTGTCCCGCCGGCCATGCGCAAACAAGACTGGCGGGCCTCCGGTGGATTGCGTAGGGAAAAAGTTGGAGAGAAACGCCGGCCGTGACCATCATCACCGACCCCCTGTTCTACGCGCTTGCGATACCGGCGGTGATCGCGCTCGGCCTGTCGAAGGGCGGCTTTGCCGGCATGGGCCAGATGGCGACGCCGATGCTGGCGCTGATCATGCCGCCGCTGGAAGCCGCGGCGATCATGCTGCCGATCATGATCATCCAGGACGCCAACGCCGTCTGGGTCTACCGCAAGGACTGGAACGGGCGGATCGTCGCCATCTTCGTCTCCGGCTCGGTCGCCGGCATCGGCATCGCCTGGTGGCTCGCCTCCTACATTTCGGATGACGCGGTGCGCATCTTCATCGGCGGCTTCACCATCGCCTTCGTCATCTATTCCTTCATCGGCATGCTGCGGGTGCCGCGCGAGCCGAGCGCGCCTGGCATCCCGTCGGGCATGTTCTGGGGCGCGATGTCCGGCTTCACCTCGACCATCTGCCAGGCCGGCAGCCCGCCTTATCAGATGTATGCGCTCCGGCTGCGGCTGCCGAAGATGAATTTCGTCGGCACCACGGCGGTGGTGTTCGCCCTGATCAACTGGATCAAGGTCATCCCCTATTTCGCGCTCGGCAATTTCTCGACCAAGAGCCTCGGCACCTCGCTGGTGCTGCTGCCGCTGGCGCTGCTTTCCAACTGGTTCGGCTTCTGGCTCGTGAAGGTAACGCCGCAGGAGCGCTTCTACAAGATCATGCTGATCGTCATGCTGGTGCTGTCGATCGAGCTGACGCGCGAGGGCGTGGTCGAGTTGTGGGTGCATTAACGGCATTGCTTGCGCCCGGCCGGGTTCGCTAACCTCCCCCGATCCGAGGGGAAACGACCATGGCCAGCGCGCCCAACAAGACGCCTTACGATACCGATCTCGACCGCAACCCGGCGAATTTCCAGCCGCTGACGCCGCTCGGCTTTCTCGAGCGCGCGGCGAGTGTCTATCCGGACCGCACCGCCATCATCCACGGCGGGCTGCGGCGCAACTATGCCGACTTCTACGCCCGGGCGCGGCGGCTCGGCTCGGCGCTGGCCAAGCGCGGCATTCGGCGCGGCGACACGGTGAGTGTGATGCTCGCCAATACGCCGGCGATGTTAGAGGCCCACTACGGCGTGCCGATGTGCAAGGCCGTGCTCAACACGCTGAACACCCGGCTCGATGCCGCCATCATCGCCTTCTCGCTCGACCATGCCGAGACCAAGGTTCTGATCACCGACCGCGAATATTCCAAGGTGGTGAAGGAGGCGCTGAGCCTCGCCAAGGTCAAGCCGCTGATCATCGACTACGACGACCCGGAATATTCCGGCCCCGGCGAGCGCATCGGCGCGATCGAATACGAGGACTTCATCGCGCAAGGGGAAGCGGATTTCGCCTGGTCGATGCCAGACGACGAATGGGACGCCATCACGCTCAACTACACGAGCGGCACCACCGGCGACCCGAAGGGCGTGGTCTACCACCACCGCGGCGCGCATCTGCTCGCGGTCGGCAATGTCGTCACCTGTTCGATGGGCAAGCACCCGGTCTATCTGTGGACGCTGCCGATGTTCCACTGCAACGGCTGGTGCTTCCCGTGGTCGATCTCGGTTGCCGCCGGCACCCATGTCTGCCTGCGCTATGTCCGCGCGACGGCGATGTATGACGCCATCGCCAATTACAAGGTGACGCATCTGTGCGGCGCGCCGATCGTGATGTCGGTTCTACTCAACGCCACCGACGCCGAGAAGAAGCCGCTGCCGCATGTCGTCGAGTTCTTCACCGCCGCGGCGCCGCCGCCGGAGGCGGTGCTGGCGGCGATGAAGGATGCCGGGTTCAACGTCACGCATCTCTATGGGCTCACCGAATGCTACGGCCCGGCGGTGGTCAATGACTGGCACGCCGAGTGGAACGCGCTGCCGGCGGACGAACAGGCGGCGAAGAAAGCGCGCCAGGGCGTGCGCTACGGCGCGCTCGAAGGTCTCGACGTCATGGACCCGGAGACCATGCAGCCGGTCAAGCGCGACGGCGCCATGATGGGTGAAGTGATGATGCGCGGCAACGTGGTGATGAAGGGCTATCTCAAGAACAAGAAGTCGACCGACGCCGCCTTCGCCGGCGGCTGGTTCCACACCGGCGATCTCGGCGTCATGCATGCCGACGGCTATATCCAGCTCAAGGATCGCAGCAAGGACATCATCATCTCCGGCGGCGAGAACATCTCCTCCATCGAGGTGGAAGATGCGCTGTACAAGCATCCGGCGGTGATGGCGGTCGCAGTTGTCGCCAAGCAGGACGACAAATGGGGCGAGACGCCCTGCGCCTTCGTCGAACTCAAGCCCGGCCACGAGGCCAGCGCCGACGAACTCACCGCTTGGTGCAAGAAACACCTCGCCGGCTACAAGGTGCCGCGCCATTTCGTCTTCGCAGAGATTCCGAAGACGAGCACGGGAAAGATCCAGAAGTTCAAGCTGAGGGAGATGACGAAGGGGGTGTGAGGACGCAGGCCATAGCGAGTCGAAACTCGTTCTGGAGATACCAGGAGCATACTGCCAAGGGATTCCCTACATCTGGAACCAACGACCATGACCGATCACGTTGCGCTCCATTATAGCGAAAACCTCGAACTGGCCGATGCAATCTCGGAGAAGTTGAGGAGCGTCGGTAAAGACCTCTCCAGATTGACGACTGCCGATCTCCTCACCGTCGATGAGTTCCATATTCGTGGACGCAAAGCGACCTTGGAATTGGGCGAGAAAATGAATTTGAACGCTCCCTCTCACGTTCTCGACATCGGGAGTGGTCTTGGCGGCCCGGCACGGACACTGGCCGAGACATACGGCTGCCAGGTCACCGGCATAGACTTGACCCAGGCATTTTGCGATGCGGCGAATGCCATGTCGGGTTGGGTCAATCTCGGCGGCCGAGTTTCATGCAAACAAGGTGACGCCACGAACCTGCCTTTCGAAAACCAGACATTCGATGCGGCCATGACAATCCACGTCGCAATGAACATTGCGGCCAAGGACAAGATGTACACGGAAGCTCGCAGGGTCCTGAAGCCTGGTGGGGTTTTCGCCGTTTATGACGTGCTGCAAGGTGAAGGCGGGCCGGTTTTGTATCCGGTGCCGTGGGCGCGCGATCCGTCAATCAGCCATCTCGCGACGCCCGAGGAAATGAAGTCGCTATTGACCGGGGCGGGATTCAAGCTGCTGGATGTTCAGGACTCAACTGAAGAGAGCCAGCGTTTCTTTGAAAGAATGACGGAACAAATGGCAAAGACCGGCAAGTCTCCGGTCATATGGCAGCTTTTCCTCGGCGATGATTTTCCCGCGATGGCCCGAAATCAAGTCCGCAACGTGACGGAAAGGCGGATCAGAACCGTCAGCTACATTTGTACAGCCTGACACCCCGCTCGGAGCCTGGCGCAATCCAGAATTCCCAATGGTAACTGGTTTGCGCCCTAATCCCCGCGGCTGAACGGCTTGAGCGCGCTGTCGCCCGTCATGTTGTCGAGCATGCGTTGATAGCCGCGCGTGCCGCTGGCGTGCTCATTGGCGAGACGCTTGCGGCAATCGTTGTATTCCGGCGAGTTCGGCGCGCCGGCGGGTCGGCACTTGGCGTCGTCGGCCGCCACCTGGTCCTGGGTGGCCGCCTCAAGGCGCGCCCTGCGCGCCTCATCGTATTGCGCGCAACCGGCGAGAGACGTCAGAACCACGAGCGCCGCCACAAACCGCATCGCCAATCTCCGAGTGCATGACCTGATCCACTAAGACACCGGGCGCTGCCCCGGCGTCAAGACATCGCGGATCATGATCTTGTCACGGGCGACAAACCGGGCCGCGGCGCGACGCCGCGACGCTCACTCGGCCCAGTCGCGCCAGTGCGTCGGGTCGACGTCGACCAGCTTTCCGGTCGTCGCATTCACCCAGAGCAGCCCCTTGCGGCGACAGGGAAAGGCCAGCGCGTAGACTTCGCCGTCCTCGATCACGCCGAGATGCAGATCGCGGTCGCGCGGCGCCGTCGCTATGGGCTTCCACTCCTGCATGTTCGGTGTCTTCCGCTGCACCAAGGGTCGATGAGCGAAAAAGGATGCCCGCGTTTCGCTTCACCGATTTGCGGAAGGTCAAAAGCCCGGAATTTTCTTTCGGCGCCGGCTAGATGTGCTCGCCGGGATAGGCGCCCCACAACCGCGTCTGCCGAACATAGCCGCGGCGCGACTTCACATCGACCTCGCACCACTTGCCGTCGCAACTGTCGATCTTGACCAGCACCTTGCGTTGCAGATAGGCGACGATCGGCGCCGTGACCGAGGCCTCGTCGCGCATCGGCACCGTCGGCGAGGCCGACCACGGCGCCACGACGCCGAAGCGGCGGCCGCTGATGAGCGCGCCGTGGATCCAGCCCTCTTTGCCGTCCCAATCGCGGATGCGGCGCCAGTGACCGTATTCGGCGGTCACCTCCACCGGCAGCGAACGGCGCACGAAGGTCCAGAGGATGCGATAGCCCCGGCCGGGCCCGGCGCGCACATTGGCCGGGCGCGTCTTCACCGAGACGAAACGCGGCATCGGAAACCCGGTCACCGGCCCGACCTGATCGTTGGAGTCGGCGAACGCCGTCGGCCAGCCCGCGAGCAGCGTCAGCACGATCGCGCCAAGCGCGGCGACAGCCGCGTGGCGAACGATCGCCGACACGAGAGCCGTCGTCAGGTTCGAAGTGGGCCGATTCATCCGACCGACTTATAGCGGGTTCGCGGCGTGACGATCTACGTCCGCCGTAGCGGTCGCGCCGCAATTCAGGTCCCGATGGAACTTTGGCCACGCAACGGCTAAAACGGACGCCGGGAGAACGCCATGTCCGACATTCTGGTAAGCGACGAAGGCTCGGTCCGCATCATCCGCATCAACCGGCCGGAGAAGAAGAACGCGCTGACACTGCCGATGTACACGGCGATGGCGGACGCGATCGGCGCCGCCACCAAGGCGGACGCGGTGCGCTGCCTGATGCTCGCCGGCTCGCCGACGGCCTTCTGTGCCGGCAACGATATCGGCGATTTCATCGCCATGGCGCAAAGCGGTGCGCTCGGCCAGCCGATCCTCGATTTTCTCTACGCGCTGGTGCGCAGCGAGAAGCCGGTGGTCGCGGCGGTCAACGGCAATGCGGTCGGCGTCGGCACGACCATGCTGCTGCATTGCGACTACGTCGTCGCCGGAACCGGCGCCAAACTGTCGACGCCCTTCGTCGGATTGGGGCTGGTGCCGGAAGCGGCGTCGAGCCTCGTCGCGCCGCGGCTGATGGGACAGGCCCGGGCCTTCGCGCTGCTGGTGATGGGGCAGGCCTTGAGTGCGGCGGAAGCGCGCGAGGCCGGCATCGTCAACGCGCTGTGCGATCCGGGCGAAACCGACGCCACGGCGCTCGCCGCCGCGCAGCGGATCGCGGCGCTGCCGGCGCAAGGCGTGCTGCTGTCGCGCCGGCTGATGCGCGGCGCGCCGGACGAGATCATCGCCCGGATCGACGAGGAAGCCGAGGCGTTCAAGGCAAGGCTGAAGTCGCCCGAGGCACAGGCGGCATTCATGGCCTTCATGTCACGGAAGAAGTAGCGCGCGGCACTATTTGCCCATCAGGTAGTTGGGCGAGAAATAGCTGTTCGGGCTGAAATTGCGGTTGGCGCTGCCGGTCGGGCCGAACTTCAGCGTGGTATTGCCGCTCTGGTAGGACCGGTTGCCGTTCTCGTCGCGCGACGGCTTCTTGTTCGGGTCGTCATAATTGAGATCGACCCAGCCGCTGCCATTGGCGCCGCTCGCGCCCTGGTAGTTCTCGAAGGTCAGCGCCTGTGCCGGCCTGGCGGCCAAGGCCACGAGGGCGGCCGCGGCGGCGATCCCGGCAAGCGCGAAAACGGTGGTCGAACGAACGGTCATAAGCGGCGCCCCTGCGCGAACGAACAGGCCGACCATACTGCAAAAAATCATGGCGGCAAGGCGGCGTTTCGCAGCGCCGCCTGCCGACGAACCCGACCAAACCGCCGCCGAATACCGGCTCGCAGCCGCAGGCAATCCCGGCTTGCACCGAGTCGCACCACGAAAGCGGGCGACCCGAGGGACTGGTTTCGTCTGGAAAATGGACCGGAGCGGGAAACGGCCGATCAGGTCAGTGGAGGCGGGGCGGATCGCCATGCCGGAGGCGTTCGATCTCTTCCTTGACCAGCAATTTTCGGCGCTTGAGTTCTACCACCTGGAGGTCGTCGACTGCGGGGTGGGCTTGGCAGTCGTGAATTTGGTCGTCGAGGGCCTTGTGCTTCTTTTCGAGTTCCGCAAGGTGCGATTGCAGCGACATTGTCGTATGTCTCCTCAATCCTTGGTTCTTCGATCAGCTTTTATTCGCCGGCTTTCGCCATTCAGGCTTGTCGATTGGGCACTCCGAAAGTGACTTTTTGCGGTCCGATTGTCAGCCTAATGCAGAGACTGGGCAAGCGCGATAATCGGCCGCAGTTAAGTTTCCATCAATCACGCGCAAAGCCGTTGATCCACTGCGGTTTTTCCGACGCGCTTGTGCCGCTCTGTGGAAAAAGCGATAATTGTTGCACATCCGGCCGGCCAATACCTCCCATGATTCCTGATGGGAATCATGCTCGGTTCCCGTCGCCGTGAACGGCGCGACCTCGAAAACGACGCGACCCATGAACGACAATGACGAGACCGCGTTGCGCGCCCTGCTGGCCCGGCTCGAGCAGGAGCATCGCGACCTCGACGCGGCGATCGAGGCGCTCGCCGCCTCGCCCGGCTCCGATCTCATCCAGGTGCAGCGTCTGAAAAAGCGCAAACTGGTGCTGCGCGACAAGATCCGGCAGATCGAAGATCAGATCACGCCGGATATTATTGCGTAGCTTTCGCCAGCCCCCGCTTCGCCTTCTTGCGCGCATACATGGCGCGGTCGGCCTCGGCGATGACGTCGGCGGCGGTGGCACAGGACCGCAGCACCACACCGCCGGCGCTGGCGCCAACCGACAGTTCGACGCCGTCAAACTCGGCGCGGGCACGGGCGATGACCGCCTCGAGATCGGCGGCCTTGGAAAGCATCGCCGCTTCACTGGCGTTCCACATCAGAACACCGAACTCATCGCCGCCGAGCCGGGCAACGACGTCGGAAGCACGTACGTGACCCGCCAAGGTCGCGGCCACCGCCTTCAGCACGATGTCGCCGGCGGCATGGCCGTACCGGTCGTTGATCGGCTTGAAACCGTCGAGATCGATGAACATCAGCGCCGCGCCCGTGCCATAGCGCTTGAGGTAAGCGAGCGAGCGCGTCAGCTCGCGCTCGAAACCGCGGCGGTTGAGGATGTCGAGCAAGGGATCGATGTCGGCCCGGGCTTCGAGCTCGGCGATGCGCTGCTCGGCGCGCGCCAAGTCGCGGCGCAGGCGAGCCACCTCCGCCAAGAGCTCACGGGGCGGGGTCTGCGACAGATCGCTGGTCATGGGCCGTCGAAGCTTGTGAACCCCATGCGACCGGCCGCGCCGCGCGAGCACACGGCTTGGCCGATTCGCCCGACCATGATAGCGCGCGGCGGGCCCGGAAAGTCGCCGGTTTCGCCTTGCCAGCGGGGGTTCAAAACCTATAATCCGCCGCTTTCCTGCGCCGGGGGTGGCGCCATTCGGGGAGCATTCCAACGTGGCAAAGCCGGTCGCCGTGATCATGGGCAGTCAGTCCGACTGGGCCACGATGAAGCATGCCACCGACACGCTCGACGCGCTCGGCATCGGCCATGAGGCGCTGATCGTTTCGGCGCACCGCACGCCGAAGCGGCTCTACGACTTCGCGCATTCCGCCCGTGACAAGGGCTTCAAGGTGGTCATCGCCGGCGCCGGCGGGGCCGCGCACCTGCCCGGCATGACGGCGTCGATGACGCCTTTGCCGGTGCTCGGCGTGCCGATCGACACCCATGCGCTGGAGGGCAAGGATTCGCTGCTGTCGATCCTGCAGATGCCCGGCGGCATTCCGGTCGGCACTTTGGCGATCGGCAAGGCCGGCGCCATCAACGCGGCGCTGCTCGCCGCCGCGATACTCGCGCTATCCGACGTCAAGGTCGCCAAGCGGCTCGATACCTGGCGCGCCAAGCAGACCAAGGCGGTCGGCAAGAAGCCTAAAGACGCATGATCCCGAAAAGTGGCTTCCGGTTTTCGGATAAGATCATGCGTAAGGAAAAAGCCTAGTGCTTAAACCCGGTTCCACGATCGGCATTCTCGGCGGCGGCCAGCTCGGCCGCATGCTCGCGCTCGCGGCCGCAAGGCTCGGCCTGCACTGCCATATCTATTCGCCGGAAAAAGATTCCGGCGCGTTCGAAGTGGCGAAGGCCCACACCTGCGCGGATTACGAGGACGAAGCCGCGCTGGCCAAGTTCGCGGCGTCGGTCGATGTCATCACCTACGAATTCGAGAACATCCCGGCGCGCACCGCCGCGGTGCTGTCGAAGCGCACGCCGGTGCATCCGAATCCGAAGGTGCTGGAAACGACGCAGGATCGGCTGATCGAGAAGAATTTCATTTCGGGGCTGAAGATCCCGGTGGCGCCTTACGCGCCGGTGCATTCGGCGGCGCAACTCGCTGCCGGCATCGACAAGGTCGGCCTGCCGGCGGTGCTGAAGACCACCACGATGGGTTACGACGGCAAGGGCCAGGTCAAGATCATGCCGGGCGACGACGCCAATGCGGCCTGGCGTTCGCTCAAGAACAAGCCCTGCGTGCTCGAAGGCTTCGTCAAGTTCCAGCGCGAAGTGTCGGTGATCGCCGCACGCTCGGCCGACGGCCATGTCGAATGCTTCGAGGTGACCGAGAACGATCACCAGAACCACATCCTCAAGACTTCGACCGTGCCGGCCAAGGTGACCGAAGACACCGCCAAGGAAGCCGAGAAGATCGCGGCGCGCATCGCCAAGGCGCTCGATTATGTCGGCGTGCTCGGCGTCGAGATGTTCGTCGTCAAGGTGAAGGGCAAGCAGGCGCTGATGGTCAACGAGATCGCGCCGCGCGTGCACAATTCCGGACACTGGACGCTGGACGGCGCCACCGTCTCGCAGTTCGAGCAGCATATCCGCGCCGTGGCCAGCTGGCCGCTGGCGAAACCGCTGCGCTTGGGGCGCAAGGTCGAGATGACCAATCTGATCGGCGCCGAGGTGCACGATCTCGCGCCCTGGCTGGTGCTGCCCGGCACCTCGATCCATCTCTACGGCAAGACCGAGGCCCGCGCGGGCCGAAAGATGGGCCACGTCACGCGGGTGTGGCCGGCGAAGTAGGCGTCACTTCTTTTTCTGCTTCGCCACCACGGCTTCGTAGGCCGCCTGCAACTTGGCGAACACCGACGGGCCCTTGCTCTTGCGCTTGATGCCGAGATGCATCTCGCGCAGCTCGTCCATGAATTCGGCCCACAGTTTCGGCCCGCCGTCGGCGAGCAGTTTGGCGCGGATGCCGAGTTCTTCCGTCACCGGCAGATATTTGTAGCCCCAGGCCGAGAGCTGCGCGAGCACGGGCAGAAGCTCGATGCCCTTCTCGGTCAGGCTGTAGATGCCCTTCTGCTTGTGGGTCGGGTCGTCGGCGCGAGTGATGATGCCCTCGTCGAGCAGCGTCTTGAGCCGCGTCGCCAGGATGTTCGAGGCGATGCCTTCCTGCGAATGCGTCATGAGATCGCGGAAGTGCCGGCGGTTGCCGAAAATGATGTCGCGGATGACGATCAGGCTCCAGCGGTCGCCGAGCACTTCGAGCGACAGATTGATCGGACAGCCGGAACGATGCCCTTCGGTCATGAAGCCCCCTCGCCAAACCGCTTGCAATATAAAACTAGTTTGGTATGCTCCAACCAGTTGCAATATGCAAGCAGTTGGAGGAGCGTCCCATGTCGAAGCTGCGTGTCGCCTGTTTTTCGGTATCACTCGACGGCTTCGGCGCCGGTCCCGAGCAAAGCCTCGACAACCCGATGGGCACCGGCGGCATGGCGCTGCACCAGTGGGTGTTCCCGACCCGCACCTTCCAGGCGATGATGGGCAAGGACGGCGGCACGACCGGGGTGGACGATGATTTCGCCGTGCGCGGCTTCGACAATCTCGGCGCCTGGATCCTCGGCCGCAACATGTTCGGCCCGGTGCGCGGCGACTGGCCGGACGAGACCTGGAAAGGCTGGTGGGGAACCAACCCGCCCTATCACTGCCCGGTCTTCGTCCTCACCCACTACCCGCGCGCCTCGATCGAGATGGAGGGCGGCACGACATTCCACTTCGTCACCGACGGCATCGAGGCGGCGCTCAAGCGCGCCCGGGCGGCGGCGGACGGCCGCGACGTCCGCGTCGGCGGCGGCGCCTCAACGGTCCGCCAGTACCTGCAGGCCGGCTTGATCGACGAGATGCACCTCGCCTATTCGCCGGTGTTCCTCGGCGCGGGGGAGCCCCTGCTCGCCGGCATCGACCTGCCAAAACTCGGCTTTGAGCGCCGCGAGCACGTCCAGGCGCCGCTCGCCACCCATGTCGTCCTGGAGCGCCGGGCGAAGCGGTAAGCCGGCCGGCCGGGCCGAGAAATCCAGAAAACTCAAGAGTTTCGGCGGGGGTGGCGGGATTCAGGGCCATTCCTATATGGAAATCAGGCCGGGACGCTGCAAAAGCGCGATTTTGGCGCGTTTTGTTGGACTCAAGGCCACGACCCTGCTATAGCCACGCGACTCGAAAGGCCTGCGATTACGCGGCTTTCGACCCGAATTTCGAAACCTCGACCGAACTCTACCGATCTTGGCCCAACAGGCCTCAGCTAAGGAGCAAGCGTGCAAGTTCTCGTTCGCGACAACAACGTCGATCAGGCCCTCAAGGCGCTCAAGAAGAAGATGCAGCGCGAGGGGATTTTCCGCGAGATGAAGCTTCGCGGCCACTACGAAAAGCCGTCCGAGAAGAAGGCCCGCGAAAAGGCGGAAGCGGTGCGCCGCGCCCGCAAGCTCGCGCGCAAGAAGATGCAGCGCGAAGGCCTGCTGCCGATGAAGCCGAAGCCGGCCTTTGGTGCGGCTGCTGGTGGTGGCCGTGGCGGCGAAGGCCGCGGTCCCGGCGCCGGTGGCGGCCGTGGCGGCGCGCCGCGCTTCTAGACGCGCGGCGTTGCGGCGCTGACATTCGGCGAATCGCAAGCTATTCTCTCGAACATGTATTTAGCGCGGGCGTTCCCAACGCCCGCGCTTTTTGTTTGTCGCGGCCCGGTCGGCCGTAACGATCGGACCGGTGGGCACCGTCTTCGAATGCCTGTCGCGCAACAAGGGAGATATTGAGATGGCGAGCAAACCCTGGACCCTTGGGGCCATCCGCGCGATGAACCTGCAGCTCGAGGCCGCCTGCGCCGAGCCGGGCTGCGGCTGGTCGAGCGCCTACGACCTCGACAAGATGATCGCCGAGTTCGGCGCCGACTGCGAACTGCCAACCGAAGCCGGCGGCCTCGCCTGCGGCCGGTGCGGCGCGCCGGTCGATTTCGGCCTGGTGGCGGTGAAGAAGCGCGCCTAGCGCACGATCACGTAAACCGTGCGGCCCGCCTGCACCACCGGGCGATAGACCACCGCGCCGCAGCGCCACAGCTTCACGCCGTTGACGACGACGGCGACGCAGCCTTTCGGCAGCACGTAGAGCGGCGCGCCCGGCGCAACGCCGACACCCGGCGCGCCGAGCCCCGGACGCACGCCCGGCCCCGGACGGCCAATGCCGAAGCCCGGATCGACGGCGTGCGCCGTGCCGGCCATCAGCGCCATGAAGCCGGCGCCGAGCGCGATGACGGCGAATGCGCCGCGAACTGTCTTGTCCTGAATCATCGTGTTCTCCCATGGCGCGGATGATCCGCGCGATGGGAGCGCAATGTCGTCAGATCCGGTGCGGCGAGAAGTGAAACTCTTTGGTTGGATCGGGACGATTTATTTTTGGTCGGATTTTTCCCGGCCGCGGTCAGTCATGCCGCATTCAGGATCGCCGCCAGGCCTTCACGATAGGTCGGGTAGCGCAAGCTGACGCCGAGCACCGACTTCAGGCGATCGTTGCGCACGCGCCGGCAGTCGGCATAGAAGCTGACCGCCATCGGCGACATCAACTGCCGCGCGACATCGAACGGGATAGTCGGCGGCGGTTCGACGCCGAGCAGCTTCGCCGCATAGACGATCGGATCTCCGGACGGCGTCGGCTCGTTATCACACACATTGAAGATGCCGCCGACGCGGCGCGCAAACGCCGCTTCGATCGCCTGCGCGATATCGCCGACGTGAATGCGGTTGAACACCTGCCCCGGCTTGTCGATGATGCGCGCGGTACCGGCCCGCAGATTGTCGATTGCGCTGCGGCCCGGGCCGTAGATGCCGGCAAGCCGCAGGATGGTAACCACCGCGCCGGTGCGCTGACCGAATTCGAGCCATTGCCGTTCGGCGTCGTAACGGCGCCGCGTGCGGCCGTCCTTCGCCCGACATTCATTGGTCTCGTCGACCCAGGCACCGTCGTAATTGCCATAGACACCGAGCGTCGAGAGATAGACGACATCGCGAACGCGGCCGGCTTTCATGAGCGCATCGCCGCAGCAGGCCAGCACCGGATCGCCCTGCTCGCCTGGCGGTGCTGAGAGAAGCAGCGCATCGGCTTCATCGACCGCGGCCGCCAAAGCCGGCGAGACGGCGGAGCCATCGAAAGACAGAACCGCGCGTTGGGTGGGCGTTTCGGAGTTGAGCGCTGCGGCGCGGCCCGGATCGCGCACGGTGGCCGTGACGTGAGACCACCGCGCGGAATCTTCCGCGAGATAGTGCTGCGCCGAATAGCCGAAACCGAAGACGAGAAGGTTTGTCATTCCGCGCCCTGCCGCTGCCGGATCAAGGAATCAATAGATCAAGCTTGGCAGCACGGCTTCGCGGACGACGCGAATCGGCGGCTGCCATTGGTTGGGCGCACTGTAATTGCCCGCGGTCACGACGACGACGAGATCGAGCTCAGGCCAAACAAACAGCCTTTGGCCGCCATTGCCAAAACAGCCGACCCAATGCTCGAGGCGCACGTCCCCCTTGGCATCTCGGAATTCCATGTCGCCGAGATACCATTGATAGCCGTAGCGGCGCATCTCGTCGCAACTGACACGCGGCATCAGGCACTGTGCCAGCCACGACGACGACACGACCTGGCGGCCGTCCACCTTGCCGTCATCGAGGACAAGTTGGCCGATGCGCGCAAGATCGCGCGGCCGCATGCGCAAACCCGAGGCCGCGACCGGTTCGCCGTCGCCAGTACCGTATTTGGCGGCGACCCAGGTATCGTTGCTGGACAGCCATTCAATCGGCCGGAGGCCGAGCGGAGCGAACAGCGCCTCGCGCGCGTAGTCGGGCAACGACATTCCCGTACCTTTAGCGATGAGTCGCCCGAGCAGCGCCGTTGCGCCACCGCTATAGAGCCAGCGTTTGCTTGGCGGGCCGACGACCGGTCGATCGAGAATAAAACGATAGCGATCCTTCGCCATCTCCATGCCGATCTCATCGTTCTTCGGATCGCCGTAGGGGATGTTGATCTCGTCCCATTGCAAACCGAGCGTCATCGTCAGTGCATGGCCGACCGTTCGTTCGGCGCGGCGCGAATCCTGCGCCAGCAGATCTGAATACTCGGGAAACTGCGCGTAGAGCGGAGCGTCGGGCGACGGGACCTTGCCCGCCGCCAGGGCAACGCCATAAACGAGTGCGACGACACTCTTGGTCACCGAATAGAGATTATGTAGCGTGTCCGGACCGAAACGAACGTTGCTGACCTTGCCCCAGTTGTTCTCTTCACCGTCGAAATAGCGTTCGAGGACGACGCGACCGGCCCGCGCGACGAAGACGCCATGCAGATTCCAGACCCGCTTCTCGGCGATCAGTTTGTCGAGACGCGCTTCGAGCCCAGCATCGAAGCCCGCGTCCGGCGCGGCGACGTTCTGCCAGGCGAAGGGCGCGGCCTGGGCGGCACGCGCCGTTAAGGCCGCGGCGCCGGCGACAAAGGTGCGGCGGTCGATACCGGTCATAGCAATAACCCGATATGAAATGGCCTCGACAGCGCGACGGTCGAGGCCATTATGACGTCAGTTCGCTCCGGCGAACAGAGCCTTACATCGCCTTGACGATGCTCTCCGTCATCTTCTTGGCGTCGCCGAGCAACATCATCGTGTTGTCGCGGTAGAACAGCGGGTTGTCGATGCCGGCGTAGCCCGAGGCCAGCGAGCGCTTGATGAACATCACCGTGCCGGCCTTCCACACCTGGAGGACGGGCATGCCGTAAATGGGAGAGGTCTTGTCTTCTTCCGCCGCCGGGTTGGTGACGTCGTTGGCGCCGATGACGAAGGCGATGTCGGCCTGGGCGAATTCCGAGTTGATGTCCTCGAGCTCGAACACCTCGTCATAAGGCACATTGGCCTCGGCCAGCAGCACGTTCATGTGGCCGGGCATGCGGCCGGCGACCGGGTGAATGGCGTATTTCACCTCGACGCCTTCGGCCTTGAGCTTGTCCGCCATTTCCTTGAGCGCGTGCTGCGCCTGCGCCACCGCCATGCCGTAGCCCGGCACGATGATGACCTTCTGCGCGTTCTTCATGATGTAGGCGGCGTCGTCCGCCGAGCCCAGCTTGACCGGGCGCTGCTCAGCCGCGCCGCCCGCGGCCGCCGTCTCGCCGCCGAAGCCGCCGAGGATCACCGAGATGAACGAACGGTTCATCGCGTGGCACATGATGTAGGACAGGATGGCGCCCGACGAGCCGACCAGCGCGCCGGTGATGATCAGCGCCGAATTGCCGAGCGTGAAGCCGATGCCGGCCGCGGCCCACCCCGAATAGGAGTTGAGCATCGAGATGACGACGGGCATGTCGGCGCCGCCGATCGGGATGATCATCAGGACGCCGAGCAGCAGCGACAGCACGACGATGACCCAGAACTCGATCGCGCTTTGATGTAGATAGAAGCTGACGATGAAGAAGACGAGCGCCAGCGCGATCGCGATATTGATGACGTGACGGCCGGGCAGCGTGATCGGCTTGCCGCTCATGCGCGCCGACAATTTGAGGAACGCAATCACCGAGCCGGTAAACGTCAGCGCGCCGATGGCGACGCCGAGCGACATCTCGATCAGGCTCTGCTGATGGATCTGGCCGTGCGAACCGATGCCGAAGGCTTCCGGCGCGTAGTAAGCGCCGGCGGCAACCAGCACCGCGGCCATGCCGACCAGCGAATGGAAGGCGGCGACCAGTTCCGGCATCGACGTCATCGGCACCTTGCGCGCGATCACCGCGCCGATGCCGCCGCCGATGGCGATGCCGCCGATCACCAGCGCCCAGGACACGGCGCTGGCCGGCGGATGCGAGCCGAGCGTCGTCAGCACCGCGATGGTCATGCCGATCATGCCGAGCAGGTTGCCGCGGCGGGAACTATCCGGGCTCGACAGGCCGCGCAGCGCCAGAATGAACAGCACGCCTGCGACGAGATAGAGAACTGCGACGAGATTGGCGCTCATGACCTCCGGCCCCCAGCCGTTATTTCTTTTTCTTCTGGTACATCGCCAACATGCGCGAGGTGACCAGGAAGCCGCCGAAAATATTGATCGAGGCGAAGATCAGCGCGACGAAACCGAAAGCACGGGCCCACAGCGGGCCGTTGTCATTGGCGACCAGCGCGACGCCGACCGCAAGTAGCGCGCCGACGACGATGACCGAGGAAATCGCGTTGGTAACCGACATCAGCGGCGTGTGTAGCGCCGGCGTCACCGACCAGACCACGTAATAGCCGACGAAGACGGCGAGAACGAAAATCGAGAGACGAAAAACGAAGGGGTCAACCGCGGTCGCTAGTTCGTGCATGAGAGCCCCCTTATGTCCTCTTGCGCATGATCTGGTCCGAAAACCGGTTCCCACTTTTCGGGATCATGCGCTACGCCGCCGTCTTCGGCATGAAATTCGGATGCACGACGGCGCCATCGCGCGTCAGCATGGTCGCCTTGATCAGTTCGTCGTCCCAGTTGATCGCCAGCTTCTTCTCTTTCTTGTCGACCATGGTGTCGATGAAGGTGAGAAGGTTCTTGGCGTACAGCGCCGACGCAGAAGCCGCGAGGCGGCCGGGCACGTTGAGATAACCGACGATCTTGGCCGGGCCGACCTGGACCACCTGCCCGGCGACCGCGCCTTCGACATTGCCGCCGCGCTCGACCGCGAGATCGACGATCACCGAGCCGGGCTTCATCGAGGCGACCATCTCGGCCGACACCAGCTTCGGCGCCGGACGGCCCGGAATGAGCGCCGTGGTGATGACGATGTCCTGCTTCTTGATGTGGTCGGCGACGAGAGCGGCCTGCTTGGCCTGATACTCTTTCGACATTTCCTTGGCGTAGCCGCCGGCGGTCTGCGCGTTCTTGAATTCCTCGTCCTCGACGGCAAGGAACTTGGCGCCGAGGCTTTCCACCTGCTCCTTGGTGGCGGGGCGCACGTCGGTCGCGGTGACCACGGCGCCGAGACGGCGCGCGGTCGCGATCGCCTGCAGGCCGGCGACACCGACGCCCATGACGAACACCTTGGCCGCCGGCACGGTGCCGGCCGCGGTCATCATCATCGGCATGGCACGGCCATAGGTTTCGGCGCCGTCGATGACGGCGCGATAACCGGCAAGATTGGCCTGCGACGACAGCACGTCCATCGACTGGGCGCGGGTGATGCGCGGCATCAGTTCCATGGCGAAGCTGGTGAGCCCGGCATCCGCCATCGCCTTGAGCGCGGCGTCGTTGCCGTAAGGATCCATGATGGCGATGACGATGGCGCCCTTCTTGTAGGACGTGATCTCGGCGGCCGAGGGCCGGCGCACTTTGAGGATCATGTCGGCGTCGCCGCCGATCGTGTCGGCGATTGTGGCGCCGGCGGCTTCAAATTCAGAATCGGGAAAGCCGGAGGCCACTCCGGCGCCGCGCGCGACCACGACCTCGGCGCCGAGCGCCTTGAACTTCTTCACGGTCTCGGGCGACGCCGCAACGCGCGGTTCGTTGGCCTCGGTTTCACGAGCTACAGCGATACGCATCGACAATGCCTCCGCTTCCCCAGCGCGAGGTCTGGCGCATCACCGGCTCGCCAACCCCTGCGGCGATGATTATGCGCGACTACGACAGGGCGGTGAAGCCGAAGATCAGGAAGGACAGCACGAAGGCCACGTAGCTCGGCGTCTTCGAGCCGGAGCCCAGCGAGGCGACGAGGCCGATGATCGCGATCAGGAACACCGGAATCGCCAGGAACCAGTGGCCGAGCACGCCGCCCACGGTCAGCGCCAACAGCAGGTTGACCACGTGAACCGAGCCGTCGAAAGCGTATTTGATGAAGCTTTCGTAGGTCTGCTCGTGCGCCGGGTAGTCGTTGCCGGTCGCGGTAGCGTATTCGACGGTGCCGTGGTCGGCCATGACGGGAAGTCTCCGATAACTGGTTCCAGCGGCCTTGGGGTTACCGCAATCGGGGCCTCAGGGCAACGGTCGGACCGCCGCCGGGGCTGTGGACGGCCTAGTCCGGAGCCCCGGTTTCGGCCAATCCGGCCGCGCCGAGCGCCGCGTCCTGCCGGGCGGCGACCTCCTCGACCGAAAAATTCTCGATCGCCTCATTGAACAGGCGATAAAAATTCAATTCCGCCGCCAGGTGGAGAAAGACCGCCCCCAGGCCGATGGCGGCACGGTCCATGAAGACGAATTCGCGCGGCACCTGGACCGGCCCGAGCCGCTTCAGCGCCTGGTGGACCTGGAAGGCCTGCTTGCGACCATAGTCGGACGGCTTGACGCCGTCGGCGATGGAGCGGACGCGGTCGTCGAGTAGCGGGCCGTAGATGAAGCGGGCCCAGATGTTGAGCGCGTCGATCAATTCCCGCGTCAGGCCGCGGAAACCCCAGGTCTCGTAGGCCTTGACCACCCTCGCCTCGTCGCCCTCCAGCAGCCCGCGATAGAGATCGACCACGCCGGCGACGAAGCGCGGCGGGAAGATGCGGATGCAGCCATAGTCCAGGAGGTTGATGCCGGCCGGTTCGCCGTTGTCGGCGAAGACCGAGTAGTTGCCGAGATGCGGATCGCCATGGATGACGCCGAAGCGGCTGAACGGAAACCACCAGGCGGTGAACATCGCGGTGGCGAGCCGATTTCGGATATCGAGGCAGTCGTCCTTGTGCGACAGCATCTTGGTGCCGTCCATCCAGTCCATGGTCAGCAGGCGGCGGCTCGACAATTCAGGCCAGACGCGCGGCACGCGGATCAGCGGCTCGCCCTGCAGCATGAGATGATAGAGTGCGACGTGCCTGGCTTCGCGCGCATAATCGAGCTCCTCGCGCAGACGGGCGCCGATCTCGACCGCGATCTCGTCGGTGTCGATCGCCGGATCGAAGCGCTTGCGCAGCGCGAAGAGGATGTTGAGTTGGCTGAGGTCGGCTTCGACCGCTGACTGCATGTCGGGATACTGCAGCTTGCAGGCCAATGCCGTGCCATCGAGCGCCTCGGCGCGATGCACCTGGCCGAGCGAGGCCGCGGCCGCTGGCTGATGCTCGAAGGTTTTGAACTTGGTCTGCCAGTCAGCCCCCAACTCCGCCGACATGCGGCGCTTGACGAAGGCCCAACCCATCGGCGGCGCCTGGCTCTGCAGCTTCATCAGCTCGCTGGCATATTCCGGCGGCACCGCGTCGGGGATGGTGGCGAGGAGCTGTGCCACCTTCATGATCGGGCCTTTCAGACCGCCGAGCGCGGTGGCCAGCGCTTCGGCATTGCCGGCGCGGTCGCGCGTCTGCCCCAGGAAACGCTGGCTCGCCATGCGCGCGGCGACGCCGCCGACCTTGGTACCGACCTTGGCGTAGCGGGCGGCGCGGGCGGAGAAGCGGTTCTTTTCGCGGTCGTCCATGCGCGATGATCTATGTGGGCGTCCGGCTAACCGCCATGGCGCCCTAGCCCAATCCCTCCAGCTCCTCGATCAGGCCGGCGATCACCGACAGGCCGCCGTCCCAGAATTTCGGGTCGGTGGCGTTCAGGCCGAACGGCGCGAGCAGCTCGGAATGGTGCTTGGTGCCGCCGGCCGACAGCATGGCGAGATAGCGCTCGGCAAAGCCGCTCGCCGAGTTCTCGTAGACCGCATAGAGCGAGTTCACCAGGCAATCGCCGAAGGCGTAGGCGTAGACGTAGAACGGCGAATGAATGAAATGCGGGATGTAGACCCAGAAGGTCTCGTAACCCGGCTTCAGCTCGATCGCCGGGCCGAGGCTTTCGGCCTGCACCGACATCCACAATTCGCACAATTTGTCGGCGGTGAGTTCGCCGTTACGGCGCTCGGTATGGACCTTGCGTTCGAAGGTGTAGAACGCGATCTGCCGCACCACGGTGTTGATCATGTCCTCGACCTTGGCGGCGAGCATGGCCTTACGCTGCTTCTTGTCGGCAGTGTTGGCCAGCAGCTTCTTGAAAGTCAGCATCTCGCCGAACACGCTGGCGGTCTCGGCTAAGGTCAGCGGCGTCGGCGCCATCAACGCGCCGTTCGGCGCGGCCAGCACCTGATGCACGCCATGGCCGAGTTCATGCGCCAGCGTCATGACATCGCGCGGCTTGCCCTGATAGTTGAGCAGTACATAAGGATGCGCAGACGGCACGGTCGGATGCGAGAAGGCGCCGGGCTGCTTGCCCGGCCGCACGCCGGCGTCGATCCAGTTCTTCTCGAAGAAACGGTCGGCCACCTCCGCCATCTTCGGCGAGAAGGCGCCGTAGGCCGTGAGCACGGTCGAACGCGCGTCGGTCCACGGAATGGTACGCTGCTCGACCTTGGGCAGCGGCGCATTGCGGTCCCAGTGCGCCAGCTTCTTCTTGCCGAACCACTTGGCCTTCAGCGCGTAGTAGCGATGCGAGAGCTTGGGATAAGCGGCGCGCACCGCCGACACCAAGGCCTCGACCACTTCGGGCTCGACGCGGTTCGACAAATGCCGCGCGTCGGCGACGTCCTTGAAGCCGCGCCAGCGGTCGGAAATTTCCTTGTCCTTGGCCAGCGTATTGGTGATCAGCGTGAACGGTCGCAGATTGGCCTTGAAGGTCTTCGCCAGCGCCTCGGCCGCATCGCGGCGCTTGGCGCCGTCGGCATCCTGCATGAAATTGAGCGCCGGCTCGATCGACAATTCCTTGCCGCGGATATTGAAGCGCAACGCGGCGATGGTGTCGTCGAAAAGACGATTCCACGCCGAGTAGGCCGTCAGCGACTTCTCGTGGAAAAGCTGCTCGATACGATCCTCAAGCTGATAGGGCTTTTCTTTGCGCACATCCTCGATCCACGGCCGATAGTGGCTGAGCGGCGCCGACGCCATAGCCGAATCGATGAGCTTGTCATCGACGCGGTTGAGCTCGAGATCGAAGAACAAAAGATGCGAGTACGCGGTGGTGATGCGCTCGTTCATGTCGCCGTAGAACTTAGCAATCGCCGCGTCGGTCGAATTGCCGGCGTGCAGCAGCCCGGCATAGGAGCCGATGCGGCCGAGCACGTCGCCGATCTTTTCATAGCGCTTGACCGCTTCGCACAGCGCCTCGCTGGCGCCCGGCTGCGCCGCGAGCGCGCCAAGCTTGCCCTTGTAAAGCTCCTCGAAGGCCACGCACTCGGTATCGATCCAGGCGAGATCCTGCTTCAGCGCCGAGCTCTCGATGCCGGGATAAAGGTCGTTCAAATTCCAGTCCGGCAATGCACCGAGCTTCGTCTGCGCCGCGCCACGCGCCTTCGCCGCCGGTTTCGCCTTGGGCTTCTTTGCAGGTTTGGCGGGCTTGCGGGCGGCGGGCTTTTTCGTGGTCGCGATTCTGGCCATGTCGGAGATACGTTTCGTTAGGGAAAACAAATCGGGTGGAATCAACTATCCGGCACGCATTACTTAAGCTTTCCGGCATGGCGGCGCGATGGCAATCGTGATGATTTTTCCCTCTTTTTCACCTTACCCGGAGCGGGCTTTGGCCTCGCCGGCCCGCTTAAGGGCCCTTTAAGGCGGCCTCCCGATACTGCGCCAAATCGGCACAGTCAGGCCCGCAAATGGCGCCGACGGCCGTTCTGGGGACGTGTCATGTCGCAAGTAGTGTTGATCGTCGACGACGATCCCGTTCAGCGTCGCCTACTCGAAGCCATGGTCGAGCGCTTCGGCTATCGCGCGCTCACCGCCGACGGCGGCGACGCGGCGCTCGCCCTTGTGCTCGGCGACAAGCCGACCCCGGTCGATTGCGTCATTCTCGATCTCGTCATGCCCGATCTCGACGGCCTCGGCGTCATGTCGCGGCTGCGCCAGGCGGGCATCGATGTCCCCGTCATCGTGCAGACCGCGCATGGCGGCATCGACAACGTCGTCTCGGCCATGCGGGCCGGCGCCATCGATTTCGTCGTCAAGCCGGCGAGCCCGGAACGCCTCGATGTGTCGCTGCGCAACGCGCTGGCGACCAAGGCGCTTGCCGGCGAACTGCAGCGCGTCAAGCGCAGCCGCGACGGCACGCTCACGTTGGACGACGTCATCACCCGTTCGCCGGCGATGGAGCCGGCGATCAAGTCGGCGCAGAAGACCGCTACCTCCGATATTCCGGTGCTGCTCGAAGGCGAGAGCGGCGTCGGCAAGGAATTGATGGCGCGCGCAATCCACGGCTCGAGCGCGCGGCGCGCCAAACCGTTCATCGCCGTCAACTGCGGCGCACTGCCGGAGAACCTCGTCGAATCCATTCTGTTCGGTCACGAGAAGGGCGCCTTCACCGGCGCCACTGAAAAGCACACCGGCAAGTTCGTCGAAGCCGACGGCGGCACATTATTCCTCGACGAGGTCGGCGAACTGCCACCGGCGGCGCAGGTCAAGCTGTTGCGCGCGCTGCAGGAGAACGAGGTCGAACCGGTCGGCTCGCGCAAGACCGTCAAGGTCGACGTCCGCATCATCTCCGCCACCAACCGCGATCTGATCGCCGAGGTGAAGGCCGGCCGCTTCCGCGAAGACCTGTTCTATCGCCTGCACGTCTTCCCGATCACCATTCCGCCGCTGCGCCAGCGGCCGGAAGACATCGCCGAACTGACGAAGCACTTCGTGGCGCGCATCGCCGCCGAACAGGGCAAGCGCATTCGCGGCCTCGATGCCGGCACGCTTGAGCACCTTACGGGCTATCGCTGGCCCGGCAACGTGCGGCAACTGGAAAACGCCGTGTACCGCGCCGTCGTGCTCGCCGACCGCGACACGATCGGCCGCGATGAATTCCCGCTGGTCGCCGCCAACGCCGCACCGCGCGCAGCGATCCCGACCATCGAACTCGACAGCGCGCCGCAGACCGCGCCCGACCACATGTTCGAGGCGCCCGCCGACGGCGAGCACGTCAGTCTGGCCGAACGCCTGCACCGCGTTAACCCGGCGGCGATGACGCCGGCGCAGCCGATGCTGGCGTTAACCGACGCTCACAATGACGTGAGAGCGCTCGAGGATATCGAGCGCGAGGTCATCCGTTTTGCCATCACGCATTACCGCGGGCAGATGTCGGAGGTGGCGCGGCGTCTCAAAATCGGACGCTCGACTCTGTACCGCAAGCTCGAAAGCCTGCAATTGGATAGTGAATCGGGCGAAGCGCCGGTTAACGAGAGCGTCGACGCTGGTTAATGTTTAAAATTTTAGCGATCGCGCGCCGCGGTTCACCGTGATGACAAGTAAGCGGTAGCCGGCAACGTTTTTCATTCGTCTTGCATGCGGTTCGGCCGCATAATGCCAACCGTAACTCCGTTAACGGATTGCATCGCATTGGGTGCATCTCGGTGATCAACGGGCGAGTGGAGTGCAAGCGTGATGCGTAACGTCAGGTTCGACCATTGGCTGGCCGGCACGATGCTGGCTCTTGCAACCGGCGTAGTGACGGCAACGCCGTCAATCGCCACGCCTGACGGCATTCGTCAGGTCGCGCCGTTGCCGCCGTCGCTGAACGGCGCTCGCATTATTCACCGCCGCCCCGAACCGATGCCGGAGCCGCCGCCGGCGCCCGCGCGCAATTCGAGCGAACAATCGGTGCCGCTGCCGCCGCAAGCCGTTCGTCAGGAACCGCCCCGTCATGAAACGGCGCGTCAGGAATCGCGCAACGAACCGCGCGCTCCGGAGCCGGCCCGCGCCGAAACGGTCCGCGTTGAAATTCCGCGCAACGAACCGCTGGCCCGAGCACCAGCCGCCGAGGACCGCAGCTTCGTCGCGAGCGCGCTCGACCGCGTGCTCGGCGCCTCCGACGCGCAGATCGCCGAGCGGCTGCGCGGTATCGTGGCAAAATCCGAGAAGGGCGACGCCGAGCGCAAGGCGATCGCCGCCTTCTACGCCGCGCGCAATTACGCGCCGCTGTGGATTCGCGACGGCCGCCTCACCGCGGGCGCCAAGACCGCCATCCTGCGCATGAAGAACGCGCAGGCCGATGCCCTTGAACCGGCCGACTACGCCATCCCGAATTTCGACAACGCCGCCGGCGCCGACCAGCTCGCCGCCGCCGATGTCAAACTGACGCATTCGGCGCTGACCTTCGCCCGTCATCTCGCGGTCGGCCGCATCGCCCCAACGCGCGTGACCGCCGAAGTCGATTATGGCCAGCACGCGCCGGACAACGCCGACGTCCTGCGCAAGCTCGCCGACGCGCGCGACGCCAATACCGCGTTCGACAGCTTCGAACCGCCGCAGCCCGCCTTCCGCGCGCTCAAGCGCAAGCTCGCCGAACTGCGCGCCGGCGGCGCCCGCGCCGATGCCGACGAACGCATCGCCGGCGGCCCGGCGATCAAGCCCGGCGACAAGGATCCGCGCGTGCCGCAACTGCGCCAGCGCCTCAATGTCAGACTCGCCGCGCAGGGCGCCCGTACCGAGCGCGTGCGCGACCGCAAGACCGGCCGCGTCAAGATCGTGAGGCTGCCGGCGGAAGACCCGAAGACGATGGAGCTTGTCTACGACAAGGCGCTGTTCAACGCCGTCAAGCACATCCAGGCGCGCGCCGACATCAAGCCGACCGGCGTCATCGACAACAGGACCATCGCCGCCATCAACGGCCCGTCGCCGCAGCAGCAGATCGACGTCGTCATGGCCAATATGGAGCGCTGGCGCTGGCTGCCGCGCGACCTCGGCCGCAATTACGTGATGGTCAACATCCCGGATTACACGCTCAAGGTCGTTAAGGACGGCTCGGTCGTCTGGCGCACCAAGATCGTCGCCGGCAAGCCGCAAACGCCGACGCCGCTCCTGACCGCGGCGATGGACAACGTGGTCGTCAATCCGTCGTGGTATGTGCCGCAGTCGATCATCCAGAACGAATTGCTGCCAGCCTACGCCAGCGACCCGAACATCTTCGACCGCATGGGACTCGAGGTGAAGCGCGGTCCGGACGGTCACATCAACGTGGTGCAGCCGCCGGGCATGGCCAATGCGCTCGGCCGCATCAAGTTCAACTTCCCGAACAAGTACCAGGTCTATCTGCACGACACGCCGGAGAAGCGGCTGTTCGCCGCCGACCGCCGCGCCTTCAGCCACGGCTGCATGCGCGTCGAGAATCCGACCAAGTTCGGCGAAGTCATGCTGGCCATGGCGATCCCCGGCCAGACGCCGACCCAGCCGCAGATCGAACGCCTGGTCGGCCAGGACGAGAAGATCTTCAAGATGGTCAACCGGCCGATGGTGCACCTGACCTATCAGACCGCCTTCGTCGACGACGACGGCAAGCTCGAACTGCGCGACGACATCTACGGCTTCGACAAGCGCATCCACACCATCATGACCAGCGACGAGCGTCGGATCGCCGACGTCGCGCCGCCGCAGGACAAGACCCGCGATGCGGCCACGATGAAGAGCAATCAGGAAATCCTCAGCCGCGTCGAACGCCGCGAGGCCGGCAACCCATTCCAGTTCTTCGAGAAGATCTTCCGGTAGTCTTGCGCCATCGTCGAAACGGCGCATGGCCGGGGCATCGCCCCGGCCATTCTGCTTTGCGCGGAAGTTCCCTGATACCGGCCTTTTTTCGCCAAGTTTCCGGTGTATCCAAATTGCCGCAGGGGGAACTTCGCCCGCCTCAAGGGACAGTTAACGTTATCCCGCCAACACTGAATGCCGTCATCGCGGCGGCTGCAACCGGGCGTGCCGATGACTCTCGGACGAAATTCACGGAACTTGCCAGTGTCGGCTTGCCGCGCCCCGCGCCTTTTCATGACGTCATCGACCAAGCGCACGTCGCTGCGCCGCGCCGGCGCGCGCCTGAGCGCTTCGGTGGCGCTCGCCGCCGTCCTCCTGCTCGGCGTCAATGACGCGTTGCAGACCGCGTCGGCCGAAGGCGACACCCGCACGCTGACGTTCCGTCATCTGCACACCAACGAGACCATCACCGTCACCTTCAAGCGCAACGGCCGCTACGACCAGGACGCGCTGAAGAGGCTCGACTGGTTCATGCGCGACTGGCGGCGCAATGAAGAGGTCCATATGGACCCCAAGCTGTTCGACATTCTCTGGAACGTCTATCGCGAGGTCGGCGGCACGCAGCCGATCGAGGTGATCTGCGGTTATCGCGCCCCCGACACCAACGCCATGTTGCGTGCGCGCTCGGTCTCGAGCGGCGTCGCCGAGAATTCCAATCACACCCACGGCCAGGCCATCGACTTCGAGATTCCGGGCGTGCCGCTGGAGAAAATCCGCGAAGTCGGTCTCAAGCTTCAGCGCGGCGGCGTCGGCTTCTACCCGACTTCGGGCTCGCCTTTCGTCCATCTCGACACCGGGACCATCCGTCATTGGCCGCGCATGACGCGCGAACAACTGGTCAAGGTGTTCCCGGACGGGCGCACGGTGCACATTCCCTCCGACGGCAAGCCGCTTGCCGGTTACGCGCTGGCGCTGGCCGATGTCGAAAAGCGCGGCAACGAGCCGTCCAGGCTGATCATGGCCCAGGCGCGTGAGGCCGGCGTCGCGGAACCGGCGGTCGCCGAAGCCCGCGCCGAAGAACCGCCGGCGCAAAAGCCGCGCAATTTCCTCGCCAGCCTGTTCGGCGGCACTCTGAAGTCCGAGACGCCGGCGGCGAAGCCGCCGGTCACGCTCGCCAGCGCCAATGCCAAGCCGAAGCCGGTGGCGACGGCGCGCATCGTGCCGTTGCCGTCGTCGCGGCCGAAGGCGATCGAGGTCGCCTCGGCTGACCCGGCGCCGCAGACGGCGGCCAATGTCATCGCCAGCCGCAGCGGCGTCTGGGCAAGCAGCGTCGACAGCGGCGATTTGGCGCCGAAGGTCGCGCGGTCGCCGTTCACTTTCGCCGATACGATGACGACCGCGAGCCTGCCGCAGGCGGCGCTGGCTTACGCGGCGGTGTCGCCCGCCAACGCCGCCGAGGTAACGCCGCTGCCGCGTCCGGCGCGGGCGCGGCCGATGGGCGGCCATGTCCCGGCGCTGCCGCCGACCGCCTCGGTCATGCCGGAAGCGCCGGCTGCGCTGGCCTCAGCCGTGCCGCTCGGCATCGCCGGCGGCGGCCAGCGCACCGACAGCCCGTGGCTGCGCGCGGCGATGCTGACGCCGAGCCTGACGACCGGCATGACGACGACGCATATGGGCGACCTCGACACCAAGCCGCTCGCTCATCTGTTCCACAAGCCGGCTCAGGCGCTGGTGATGACCTTCTCGGCCGATCCGAGCCTCGGCATCGTCACCGAGCGCTTCTCCGGCCACGCCGTGACCTTCCTTGCCACCGCAAGCTTCGTCACGCAGACGACGGCGTCGCTGCGGTAGCCTTAATCATTGATAGAGAGGGCGCGGCATTCGCGCCTTCCTTCTCCCATTGTGGGAGAGGGATAGAGAGAGATCGCTGCAACGCCCCCGATAAGCGCTACTGCAGCATCCCCAGCGCGTGCATGTAGGTCTCGAGGATCTCTTCCTGCTCGCGGCGCTCGTTGGAATCCATCTTGCGCAGGCGCACGATGGTACGCAGCGCCTTGGCATCGAAGCCGTTCGACTTGGCCTCGGCGTAGACGTCCTTGATGTCGTCGGAGGTCGCCTTCTTCTCTTCCTCCAGACGCTCGATGCGCTCGATGATCGCCTTGAGCTGATCCTTGGCGAAGCGGTGCGAGGCTTCTTCTTTATCGGGCGCTGCTGGCATCGCCATGACCTGAAACTCCTTCAAATGCGCACGCGGCAGGCCCCCGCGAAAACCGAGGGGCCGGGCAACGTCTCGCATGAAGCTTTCGGAATTCAGGCGCGTCCGGTCAAGGCGGCCTTGCGATCATCCACGTTGTTCACAAGCCCCGGTCATAAGCCTGTCACGGGCCGACTTTTTCAGTGCTTCGGTCTGGACTTTTCGAATGCCGCCTTCTGCTCGAGCGAGGCCTCTTTCTGGTGCCTGGCGCGCCACTGCTCGTAGGGCTCGCCATAAACGATCTTGCGGCTCTCGTCCTTGGACATGGCAATGCCTTTGGCGTCGGCGGCATCCTTCATCCAGTTCGACAGGCAGTTGCGGCAGAAGCCGGCCAGATTCATCAGGTCGATGTTCTGCACGTCAGTGCGCTGGCGCAGGTGCTCCACCAGGCGCCGGTACACGGCGGCCTCCAGTTCGGTGCGGGTTTTGTCGTCCATGATGTGAAAAGCCTCCGCTTGAGCCCGTAAAACATAGTGGCGAGCAAAACGACTTGCCATAGCCGCAAAAAATCGGCGGTATCCGGTCATGACCGATCTGCGGCCCTTCCTCGAATCACTGTTTCGCACTGCGGTAGCGGCCGCCCACCCCGCCTCATTCCTGCCGCCGCTGCTGCCGGTACCGAGAAGCCGCGTCATCCTGCTGGCCGCCGGCAAGGCCGCCGGCTCCATGGCCGAAACCGCCGAGAAACACTATCTCGACACGCTCGGCCTGCCCGCCGAGCGGCTGTCCGGCGTTGCGGTGGCGCGGCACGGTTATGGCCGCCCGACGCGGGTCGTGACCATGATCGAGGCCGGCCACCCTGTGCCGGATGAAGCGGGCCTCAAAGGCGCGGCGCGCGCGCTCGAGCTGGCGGGTGGCGCCGAGGCCGGCGATCTCGTCCTGGTCCTGATGTCGGGTGGCGCCTCGGCCAACTGGATCGCGCCGGCCGAGGGCGTATCGTTCGCCGACAAGCAGGCTGTGACGCGGGCCCTGCTGCGTTCGGGCGCGCATATCGGCGAGATCAACACGGTGCGCAAGCATCTGTCGCGCATCAAGGGCGGACGGCTCGCCAAGCGCGCCGCGCCGGCCGAGGTCGTCACCATCGCCATCTCCGACGTGCCGGGCGACGATCCCTCCGCCATCGGCTCGGGTCCGACGGTGCCCGATCCGACGACGCTTGCCGACGCGCGCGCCATCGTCGCCAAATACAAGCTCGATCTGCCGGCCTCCGTCACACGCGCGCTGAACGATGCCGCCAATGAATCGCCGAAGCCCGGCGATCCCGCTCTCGCCAGCGCGCGCTTCGTGCTCGCCGCACGGCCGCGCGACGCGCTCGACGCCGCGGCGAAAGCAGTCATCGCCGCCGGCTACGAGTGCCAGTCGCTCGGCCCCGATGTCGAGGGCGAAGCCCGCGACGTCGCGGCCGCCCATGCGGCGATGGCGCGCGACCTGCGCGCCAAGGGCAAGCGCGCGGTGATCGTGTCGGGAGGCGAGCTGACCGTCACCATGCGCGGCCAGGGGCGCGGCGGTCCCAATCAGGAATATGCGCTCGGCCTGGTCGAGCCGCTCGCCGGCTTGAAGAATGTGGCGGCGATTGCCGGCGACACCGACGGCACCGACGGCGGCGGCGGTGCCGCCACGGACCCCGCCGGTGCCCTGGTCGACGGCCAGTCGGCGGCCCGCGCCAAAGCTCTCGGCCTCGATCCTGCCGCGTTTCTTGCCGATAACAATTCGACCGAATTCTTCGCCCGCCTCGGCGACCTGCTCGAGCCCGGCCCGACTTTCACCAACGTCAACGACTTTCGCGCCATCGTCGTCGACACGCCATGACGGTCTGCTTACATTTCAATCGATCCGAACACGACGGCTCCGTGACCGCTTTGCCCGGCACTTTCGCTAAACGCCGCGTCCTTCGCACCTTGCTCGCCGCGTTGCCGGTGCTGCTCGTCTGCCTGATGGCGCTCAGTGAGCCGGCCCGCGCCGATTTCCGCCTGTGCAACAACACCGGCAGCCGCGTCGGCGTTGCCATCGGCTACAAGGACGCCGAAGGCTGGACTACCGAAGGGTGGTGGAACATCGCGGCGCGAAGTTGCGATACGCTTTTGCGCGGCGCGCTGGTGGCGCGCTATTATTACATCTACGCGGTCGATTACGATCGTGGCGGCGAATGGTCCGGGCACGCTTTCATGTGCTCGCGCGAGAAGGAATTCACCATTCGCGGCACCGACAATTGCCTGGCCCGCGGTTACGATCGCACCGGCTTCTTCGAGGTCGATACCCAGGAGCAGCGCTCCTGGACGGTGCAATTGACCGACACCGCCGAGCAGCCGGTCGATCGGCCGCTGCCGCCACGTGGCGGCGCACCGCCGCGATCGCCGCCCGGCGCGCTGCCGCCACCGGCGCCCGGCATCAATAAGGAAGGACTGCGACGATGAGACGTCTCCGCCGCGCCAAGATCGTCGCCACGCTCGGCCCCGCTTCGGGAAGCCCGGCGATGATCGACAAATTGTTCAAGGCCGGCGCCGATGTCTTCCGCATCAACATGAGTCATACCAGCCAGGATCGCATGCGCGACCTGGTGGAGATGATCCGTCAGGTCGAGGACGCCAATGGCCGGCCGATCGGCATTCTCGCCGACCTGCAAGGGCCGAAGCTGCGCCTCGGCACCATCAGGGATGGCGCCATCGCCGTGAAGCAAGGCGATACGGTGGTGTTCGATCAGGATCCGGCGATCGGCGGCGCCGACCGCATCTATCTGCCGCATCCGGAAATTTTCGTCGCGGTCGAGCCCGGCCATACGCTGCTCATCGACGACGGCAAGGTCCGCCTCACGGTGACCAAGACCGAGCCGGGCCGCATCACGGCGCGCGTCGAGGTTGCGGGCAAGCTGTCGGATCGCAAGGGCATCAGCGTGCCCGACACCACGATCCCGCTGTCGGCGCTGGGCACCAAGGATCTGTCCGACCTCGAGGCCGCGCTGGAGGCCGGCGTCGACTGGATCGCGCTGTCCTTCGTGCAGCGGCCCGAGGACGTCGCCGAAGCCAAGAAGCTGACGCGCGGCCGCGCGCTGATCATGGTCAAGGTCGAGAAGCCGCAGGCTGTCAACCGCCTGACGGAGATCAACGAGATCGCCGACGCCCTGATGGTGGCGCGCGGCGACCTCGGCGTCGAGATGCCGCTGGAAAAAGTGCCCGGTGTGCAGAAGCAGATGACGCGGCTCGGCCGCGCCACCGGCAAGCCGGTGGTCGTCGCCACGCAGATGCTGGAATCGATGATCGCCTCGCCGGTGCCGACGCGCGCAGAAGTTTCCGACGTCGCCACCGCGATCTACGAAGGCGCCGACGCCGTCATGCTGTCGGCGGAATCGGCGGCCGGGCAATATCCGGTCGAGGCCGTCAGCACGATGAGCCGCATCGCGCAGCAGGTCGAAAGCGATCCGCATTACCGCGAGATCATCAACGGCCAGCGGGCGCAGCCGGAGGCCACCGGCGCCGACGCCATCGCCGACGCAGCCCGCCACATCGCCGATACGCTCGATCTCGCCGCGGTAATCTGCTGGACCTCGTCGGGTTCGACAGCCTTGCGCGTGGCGCGCGAGCGGCCGCGGCCGCCGATCGTGGCGCTGTCGCCGAAGACGGAAACCGGCCGGCGCCTCGCCGCCGTCTGGGGCGTGCATTGCGTCGTCACCGAGGACGCCCACGACCAGGACGACATGGTCGACCGCGCCTGCCGCATCGCCTTCCGCGAAGGCTTCGCCAAGCCGGGCCAGCGCGTCATTGTCGTCGCCGGCGTGCCGCTCGGCACCCCGGGCGCGACCAACATGCTGCGCATCGCCTACGTCGGGGACGATGACATCGCGGATTGAGATACCGCAATGCCGGTGGCGGCCGACGGCCTAGCGTGACTTTCTGTCCACGGCCGCAGATCACGGAAGCCACGATGTCATGCCTGCCAATCCGCCACGCCCGCAAGTAAAGGTCCGCCGGATCAATCTCGACACCGGCCGCGAGAACGTGGTGGTGATCTCGCGCCAGTCCATGGCGCTGCGGCCGGACGTGTTTCGCGGCTTCAGCCGCGTCGAGCTGCGCGCCAATGGCAAGGTTCTGCTGGCAACGTTGCTGCTGACCGATGACGGCATGGTCGGGCCCGACGAGATCGGGCTGGCGGAGCCGGCCTTTCACCGCTTCGCCGAACCGGTCGGCACGCCCGTCACGGTGACGCCGGCCAGCCGGCCGAGCAGCCTGGATTCCGTGCTCGGCAAGATCCAGGGCCGCACGATGAGCGAGGCGGAAATAACCGCCATCGTCGACGACATTTCGCGCTATCGCTATTCCGACATGGAATTGGCGGCCTTCCTGGTCGGTTCGGCAAGCTTCATGAGCAGCGGCGAGCTGCTGGCGCTCACCAAGGCGATGGCGCAAGCCGGCACGCAGCTGACATGGGATCACCGCGTCGTCGTCGACAAGCACTGCATCGGCGGCATTCCCGGCAACCGCACCTCGATGGTCGTCGTGCCGATCGTCGCCGCCCACGGCCTGATGATTCCGAAGACGTCGTCGCGCGCCATCACCTCGCCGGCCGGCACCGCCGACACCATGGAGGTGCTGGCCCGCGTCGATCTCGGCGTCAACGAACTGCGCGAGGTGGTCAACGCCTGCCACGGTTGTCTGGCGTGGGGCGGCCACGTCAACCTGTCGCCGGCCGACGACATTCTCATTTCCGTGGAGCGTCCGCTCAGCCTCGATACCCGCGAGCAGATGGTGGCCTCGATCATGTCGAAGAAGTTGGCGGCGGGTTCGACGCATCTGCTGATCGACCTGCCGGTCGGGCCCTCGGCCAAACTCGCCCGCGCCAATGACGCGATGCGGCTGCGCAAGCTGTTCGAATTCGTCGGCGATCATTTCGGCATCGAGGTCGAGGTCATCACCACCGACGGCCGCCAACCGATCGGCAATGGCATCGGGCCGGTGCTCGAAGCGCAGGACGTCATGGCCGTGCTCGGCAACGAACCGGGCGCGCCGCGCGACCTGCGCGAGAAATCGCTGCGGCTCGCCGCGCATCTGCTCGAGCACGATCCGGAGCTGCGCGGCGGCGCCGGCTACGCGCGGGCCCGCGAACTGCTCGACGGCGGCGCGGCGCTGCGCCAGATGCAGAAGATCATCGACGCGCAGGGTCCGTCGCCATGCCGCAGCGAGCTCGGCAATCTGACCGCGGACATCGTCGCGCCGCACGACGGCGTCGTCACCGCGATCGACTGCCTGCGCTTCAATCGCCTGGCGCGCAGCGCCGGCGCGCCGATCGACAAGGGCGCCGGCATCAAGCTGTTCAAGAAGATCGGCGACCGCGTGACGCGCGGCGAACCGCTGTATCGCATCTATGCGTTTGGCGAGTCGGAATTGGATCTTGCCGTCGCCGGCGCCAATGCTGAATCCGGCTATACGCTCGACGCGCAAGCCGGGCGCGAGACACGGTGATGATCGGCATCGTCGTTCACAGCCTGCCGGAATCGTCGGCCGCCGCGGCGCGGCTCGCCAAACGGCTGGGCGTCGCGTGGCACGAGATCGACGTCCACCATTTTCCCGACGGCGAATTGCGCGTCACCGCCAGGCCTGCCGCCGCGACCACCATCGTCTTTGCCTCGCTCGATGCTCCCAACGACAAGCTCATGGCCCTTTTGTTCGCGGCGGAGGCGTTGCGCCGCGGCGGCGCCAAGCGGCTGGTGCTGGTGGCGCCCTATCTCTGCTACATGCGCCAGGACAGCGCCTTTCACGACGGCGAAGCGATCAGCCAGAAGGTGGTCGGCAAGCTGCTCGCGACGACGGTCGACCGCGTCATCACCGTCGACGCGCACCTGCATCGCACCCGGACAATCGCCGAGGTGTTTCCGGGCATCGACGCCGACAATCTGTCGGCGATCCCGGCAATCGTCGATTATCTCAAACGACAGGGCGTGACGAAAGATTTGATCGTGGTCGGCCCCGACGCCGAGTCGGAGCCCTGGGTGCGCGATCTCGCCGACCGCCTCGGCGTCGATCACGCCGTCGGCCATAAAGCGCGCCATGGCGACCGTTCGGTCGATATCGCATTCGCCGACCCCAAGATGTTCGCGGGACGCTCCGTGCTGCTGGTCGACGATATCGTTTCGTCCGGCGGCACGCTGATGACCTGCGCCAGCACACTGGCCGCGCTCGGCGCCGCGTCGATCGACGCGATCATGACGCACGCGCTGTTTCCGGCGGCGATGACGCAACAATTTCTCGAGGGCGGGCTGCGCTCGGTGCGTTCCACCGACAGCGTGCCGCATCCGAGCAATGCGATCGAACTCGATGCCATTCTTGGCGAGGCCCTGCGCGCGGAGCTTGCCGCCGCGCCGGCGAAAGGACCGGAACGATGAGCGTCACCATGCAGTTTTGCGGCGCGGCGCGGACCGTGACCGGCTCCTGTTATCTGTTCAAGACGCCGGCCGGCAACCTGCTGATCGATTGCGGCATGTACCAGGGATCGAAAACGCTTAAGGCGCTGAACTATGGCGCCTTCCCGTTCAATCCCGCCGATCTCGACGCCGTGCTGCTGACGCACGCCCATATCGACCACAGCGGTCTGCTGCCGAAACTGGTGCGCGCCGGCTATCGCGGCCGCATCTTCGCCACCCGCGGCACCATCGACCTGTGCTCCTACATGCTGCCCGACTCCGGCAGCATTCAGGAATCGGAAGTCGCGGCGCTGAACCGGCGCAACAACGCGCGCGGCCGCGCCGAAGTCACGCCGATCTATACGCAGGCAGACGCCTATGCCGCGCTCGATTCGTTCCACGCGGTTGAATACGAAGTCTGGACCGAGGTGATGCGCGGCGTGCGGGCGCGCTACTGGAACGCCGGCCACCTGCTCGGCTCCGCCTCGATCGAGGTCGAGTTCGCCGGTGAGGGCAAGGCCGGCAAGCCGCTGCGGGTTCTGCTGTCCGGCGATATCGGCCCCGATGCCAAACTGCTGCAGCCCAATCCTGAAGCGCCAGCCGGGCTCGATTACGTCATTTCGGAATCGACCTACGGTGGGGTCGACCGGCCGCCGGTCACGGTGGCGTCGCGGCGCGAGCGGCTGGCCGAGCAAGTGCGCGCCGCCCATGCCGCCCAAGGGCCGCTGCTCATTCCCGCTTTCGCCGTCGAGCGCACGCAGGAACTGATCGTCGATCTGGTCGATCTGATGGAAAGCGGCCAGGTGCCGGCGGCGCCGATCTTTCTCGATTCACCGCTGGCCATCCGCGCCACGGAAGTGTTCCGCCAGCACGCATCGGCGCTGAATGCCGATATCGATGTCGCCCGGGTGCTGAATTCGCCGCATTTGCGCTTCACCGAAACGGTCGACGAAAGCAAGGCGATCGCCAAGTTTTCCGGCTTTCACATCATCATGGCCGGCAGCGGCATGTGCGATGCCGGCCGCATCCGCCATCATCTCAAGCGCTGGCTGTGGCACGCCAATGCCACCGTGCTGCTGTCCGGCTTTCAGGCGCAAGGCACGCTTGGACGCTTCCTCGAGGAAGGCGCCAAGGCGGTACGCATCCAGGGCGACGAGATCAGGGTGGCGGCGCGCATCGTGTCGATCGACGATTATTCCGGCCACGCCGACGGACCGGAGCTGGCGCGCTGGATCGCCGGCCGGCGGCCGATCGAACGGGGCGTGTTCATCGTGCACGGCGAAGAGCCCGCGATGCAGGGACTGCAGGAGCGTATCGCCGAGCGCATCGTGCCGGCGGCCAAGGTCTTCGTTCCAATTCTCGACGATGTTTATGAACTGACAACAAGCGCGCCGACGCCGATCGACGGCACGCAACGGCGGCGCTTGGCGCCGGAAGCCGTCATCTCGCTCGATTGGCATAACGACATGTCGAAGCTCATTCTCGACATTAATGACAGGATCGAAGCCGCCGCCGACGATCGGGCCCGTGGTGTCATCGTGCGCCGGCTGCGACGGGCGCTCGAAGCTGCGGACTGAGATGCGGCACTGCCTTAGGCTTTTCCCGAACCGAACGCTTTCTCGTCAGACGAACATTGCGCTACGGCGGGTATTGATCGAATCCGGCGACCCCGCTAATGAGGGCCGGTCCTCACCTATTTACCGTTCGGCAAGGACGTTTACAGGCCACAACCTGGCGTAAGTCCCTGTTAAGCGCCGGTGGCGTTCTTGTCGCCCCGAAAGGGGAGCCCATGCGCAGTACGAGCCGCATCTACAGTCTACCGCGCTGGCGGCTGACCCGCTGGCTGGTCGACGCAGGGCCCGGCATTCCCGACGACATCCGCGCCGCGCTGATCGCCAGCCTGTTCAGCGGATTGCCGGTGTTTTTCGGCGGCGCCGTCAATATCATTCTGGTCGCCGGCGCGATTGCGCTGAAGACGCAAAAGCCCGTTTTCATCGCATGGTTCGTCTTCGAGGTCGCGATCTGCCTGACCCGTCTCACCGTGCTGTTGATCGCGCGCCGCGCCGCGCTCGAAGGACGCAAGACGCCGACCGATCTCTATCTGACCCTCGGCCTCGCCTGGAGCTGCGGCGTCGGCTACGGCGTCGTCACCAGCATGGCGAGCGGCGACTGGCTGATCGCCAGCGCGGCCTGTCTGTCCGGCGCGGCGATGGTCGGCGGCATCTGCGTGCGCAATTTCGGTGCGCCGCGGCTTGCCACGGCGATGATCATGATCAGCATCGGGCCGAGCATGTTTGGCGCGGTGCTCGCCAACGAGCCGCTGTTCTACATCGTGCTGATCCAGGCGCCGATGTATTTCTTCGCCATGGCCGCGGCATCGTTCCGGCTCAAGACCATGCTGGTGACCAGCATGATGGCCGAGCGCGAGAACGATCATCGTGCGCGCCACGATCCCCTCACCGGGCTGTCGAACCGCCGCGGCCTGATCAACGCGGTCGAGGAACGGCTGAAGGTCGCGCAGCCCGGCGACAAGATGCTGGCGCTGCTGTTTCTCGACCTCGACGGCTTCAAGACCGTCAACGACACCTTTGGCCATGCCGCCGGCGATCAACTGTTGAAGATGGCCGCCGGGCGCCTGTCACGCGCGCTACGCGCTGGCGACCTCGCTGCGCGCATCGGCGGCGACGAGTTCGTTGTACTGGCCGAGAACTTGAATGAAGCGCAGGCGCTGGCGCTCGGCGAACAAATGATCGCGGCGATCGCCTGTCAGTACGATTTCGGCAACGGCACCACCGCGAGCATCGGCGTCAGCGTCGGCATCGCCATGGCGCCGGAGCACGGCACCGACTTCGTCGATCTGCTGGCGGTCGCCGACGCAGCCTTGTACGAAGCGAAATCGACCGGCAAGTCGCGCTGCTGCATGGCCTCGACACTGACCAATCTGGCCAGCCTGCGCCGACTGCACGGGTACACCGGCCTGGGTCGAAAGAGCGCCGCTGCGTAACGCCGCGCGGCCCGCGGGTCAGATATCGCGACCCTCGACCTCTTCCTTGAGCTTTTTCACCACGTCGGGGATGCGCTGCAGCCGCGGATAGACGGCGAGCGCGCGGCGATAGACCTCAAGCGCCTGCTTGTCGTCGCCGATATCCTGGAGAATGAGACCGAGCCCCGCCAGCGCGCCGAAGTGGCGCGGCTCGCGCTTCAGCACCTCGCGGATGTCGGCGAGCGCCCGGCCGTAATCATGCTTCATGTAGTAGAGCGTGGCGCGGCGGTTCCAGCCTTCGATATAATCGGGCCGGATCTTGACGATGCCGTCGAGCAGCTTGATGGCGAGATCGGTGTCTTTGGCTTCGACCGCGGCGACGACCCGCGACATCAGCAGGTTGGTGGTGTCGCTGCGCGATACGATCCACTGCGCCCAGATGCGCTGCTCGATGGCCTTGGCGCTGGCATCGTCGGGTGCCACCTTCAGCGCGCCGAACAGGAAATTGAGGTCTTCGCTGAAGGGCCGCTTCTTCGGCATATTGGCCGGCGGCTCGATCCAACTGCCCTGCTCGGCCTGCGCGGGCGTAAGCGCGGCGCAACCCAGGCCGGCCGCAAGCGCGGCGGCCAGAAAGATGGCAGGCATGCGGAATCGACCCATGAGCACGGAGACTAGCGTCTCTGCGGCTCGTGGCAAAATGGTGACGTCAAATCTGCAGCTTTGGAGAGGAAACCGGCCCCGAGGCCGGTAAAGGGCCTGGCGGCGGTCGCCTTAGCCCTGACGGGCCTTAAAGCGCGGATTGGTCTTGTTGATGATGAAAACGCGGCCCTTGCGCCGAACAAGCTTGTTGTTCCGATGGCGCGCCCGCAGCGATTTCAACGAGTTACGAACTTTCATCTCAATCTCACAGTGCGACTTTGGCCGGGTTTTTAGGGGTCCCGGGCCCCCCTGTCAACGCGGCCCTCCCGGTAGTGGTTACGGGCGGTTCCGTCTACAGTCCCGACCCGAAAAGGCCCATCGTCAGAGGCCGATCCAGAGGTACCCCGAGGAGCCGCCATGCAGCGCAGCCGCGACCGTTTCCTGACCACCCACACCGGCAGCCTGCCCCGCCCGGATGACCTGATCCGGATGATGTACGCCAAGGAGGAAGGCGTTCCGGTCGAGCCCCACGCGATGGCTGCGCGAATCCGCGCCGCCGTCGCCGAGGTGGTGAAGAAGCAGGCCGATGCCGGCGTCGATCTCATCAATGACGGCGAGATGTCGAAGCCGAGCTACGCCACCTACGTCAAGGACCGCCTCAATGGCTTCGGCGGCACCGGCAACACCTTCGTCTATCAGGACGTCCATCAATTCCCGGCCCTGGAAAAGAAGGTGTTCGGCGATCCCGGTCGCTCGCGGCGCAAGACGCCGGCCTGCAACGCCGACATCAGCGTAGGCGACAAGCAGGCGCCGCTCGACGACATCGCCAACCTCAAGGACGCGCTCAAGACCGTGCCGCATGTCGGCGGCTTCATGAGCGCCGCTTCGCCCGGCGTGGTGTCGCTGTTCTTCCGCAACGACCATTACAAGGACTTCGAGACCTATATCTACGCCATCGCCGATGCGATGAAATATGAGTACGAGGCCGTCGCCAAGGCCGGCCTTGTGCTGCAGATCGACTGCCCCGATCTCGGCATGGGCCGGCACATCCAATATGCCGATCTCGATCTCGCCGGCTTCCGCAAGCGCGCGCAGCTCCATGTCGAGGCGCTCAACCACGCCGTCGCCAACATCCCGGCGGAAAGCCTGCGCATGCATCTGTGCTGGGGCAATTACGAGGGCCCGCATCACTTCGACGTGCCGCTTGCCGACATCATCGACATCGTCTTCAAGGCCAAGCCGTGCGCGCTGTCGCTCGAGGCCGCCAATCCGCGTCACGCCCACGAATGGGCGGTGTTCGAAACGGTGAAGCTGCCGGACGGCAAGGTGCTGATCCCCGGCGTGCTCGAATCAAAATCGAACTTCATCGAGCATCCGGAGCTGATCGCGCAGCGCATCGGCCGCTATGCCCGGCTGGTCGGCCGTGAGAACGTTATCGCCGGATCGGATTGCGGCTACGGCACCTGGGTCGGCCAGGCCGCGGTCGATCCGCAGGTCGTGTTCGCCAAGCTCAAGGCCATGGCCGAAGGCGCGGCGATCGCGACGAAACAGTTCTGGTAATCAGAATATCTAGGCCGCCGCCGCAGGATCATCGTCGCGCATGTCGTCGCCTTTGCGCCAGCGCTTGTAGAACTGCGGCGCGAAGATGACGAGTGCGATCACCGCCAGCATGGCGAGCGCGTAGCGGATGTTGTTGGTGTCGCCAGACAAAGCCTGCTTGCCGGCGTGGCCGATCCAGGTATAGGCGACCGTCGACGGCGACATGAACACGATCGTCGCCAGCACATAGTGCCAGAACGGAATGCGCGTCAGGCCGAGCAGATAGTTGACGATCGTATAAGGCAAGACCGGCACCAAGCGCACGAAGGCAACGAACTGCCAGCCGTCGCGCTCGACATTGCGCATCACCTTCTGCACCCGCGGACCGGCGCGCTGCCGCACCCAGTCGGCGGCGAGATAACGCGCCACCAGAAAGGCCAGCACGGCGCCGAGCGTGCCGCCGGCGAGATTGACCAGGCTGCCGGTGACCGGTCCGAACAGCGCGCCGCCGGCGACATCGAAGATGCCGCCCGGCACGCCGGCGATGGTCGCGATGCCGTAGAGCAGGACGAAGCCGACCGGCGCCCAGACGCCGAAGGCGGCGACACGGGCCTCGACGGCATCGATGCTGGCGATGCCGTCGAATAACCAATAGAGGAAAGCGCCGGCCGCGAGGATGAGCAGGACAATCGAGGCCAACAACAGTCGACGGTGGTGACGTGTCATTGCCCTTGAGCTTGTGTTCGAAACGGTCCGGCGGGGCCGCGGTCGAATGCCGTATCACGGCGTATTTCCGGCGGTCAATAACGCCCTGAGCTACAAGCCCTATTGCGGACAAAGGGGCGTGGCGACAGGGTCCCGGCGGTCCCGATCGCGCGTCAGCCCGCCCGCCCCTCCTCGACCGCATGGCAGGCGACGCCGTCGATCATGGCGGGAATTTCGCGGCGGCAGCGCTCATTGGCCTGCGGACAGCGCGGGTGGAACGTGCAGCCCGAGGGCGGATTGATCGGGTTCGGAATTTCGCCGGCCACCGGGGTGCGCTGACGGCCGCTCATGTCAAGGTCGGGCACGGCGTCGAGCAGCATCCGCGTATAGGGATGGCGCGGCCTGGCAAACAGCGCCCGGCTATCGCCGGTTTCGACGACGCGGCCGAGATACATGACGCCGATGCGGTCCGCCATGTGCCGCACCACCGCGAGATTGTGCGAGATGAACAGCAGCGTCAGGCCGAACTCCTTCTGCAGATCGCGCATCAGGTTGAGGATCTGGGCCTGGACCGACACGTCGAGCGCCGAGGTCGGCTCGTCGCAGACGATGAACTCGGCATGCGCGGCCAGCGCCCGGGCGATGGCGATGCGCTGCCGCTGGCCGCCGGAGAATTCGTGCGGAAACTTGTCGCCGTCATCGGGATGCAGGCCGACCAATGTGAGCAATTCGCCGACCTTCTTCGTCACCGCCTCGCCTTTGAGCAGGCCGAACGTGTTGATCGGCTCGGCGATGACGCGCGACACGCGCCAGCGCGGATTGAGGCTGGCATAGGGATCCTGGAAGATCATCTGAATGCGGCGGCGCAATTTCTGCCGTGACCCGCTATCGGACGCCGACTGCATCGATATGCCGTCGATCGTCACTTCGCCGTCCGACGGCGGCAGCAGACCGACGACCATGCGCGCCACCGTCGACTTGCCGGAGCCGGACTCGCCGACCAGCGCGAATGTGCAGCCCTTGGCGATCTCGAAGGATACGTCGTCGACCGCGCGCAGAAACAGCCGGCGCTGACCCTCGAACAGGCGATTCAGCCACGGCCGCGAAATGTCGAAATCGCGGCGCAGACCCCGGACGACTACAAGCGAGGCTTCGCTCAACGCGCGTCCTCCCTGGCGGTGTAAAGATGGCAGGCCACCCGATGGCCGGACGCGACATGCTCCCGCGCGGCGAGCGCGGCGCTCGGCAAAGCCGGTTCGGGCCGCTCGATGCAACAGCGGTCGAAAGCACGCGCGCAGCGCGGGTTGAAGGCGCAGCCCGGCGGAACATTGGTCAGCCGCGGCATCGCGCCGGGAATCTGGGTCAGCCGGTCGGCCTCGCTCGACAATGTTGGAATGGCGCCCATCAAGCCAGCCGCATAAGGATGCAGCGGATGCTTGACGACATCGCGCACCGGGCCGATCTCGGCGATGCGCCCGGCATACATCACGGCGACGCGGTCGGCCGCCTCGGCGATCACCCCCATGTCATGGGTCACCAGCATCACCGCGGTGCCGCGCGTCGCGCACAGCCGCTTCAGCAGTGCGATGATCTGGGCCTGCACGGAGACGTCGAGCGCCGTGGTCGGCTCGTCGGCGATGACGAAATCGGGCTCGCAAGCCAGAGCCAGCGCGATGACCACGCGCTGGCGCATGCCCCCGGAGAATTCGTGCGGATAGCCGTCGATGCGCCGCTCCGGCGCCGGGATACCGACCTCGGCGAGCAACGCGATGGCGCGCTCGCGGGCCGCGCTCGCCGACAGGTCGGAATGGGTCCGGATCGTCTCGATCAGCTGATCGCCGACCCGGAACAGCGGATCGAGCGAGGTCAGCGGATCCTGGAAGATCATGCCGATCTTGCGGCCGCGCAGCCGCCGCATCTCTTCGGCGGGCAGATTGTCGATACGCTTGCCGTGCAGCAGCACTTCGCCGCCGGCGATACGGCCGGGCGCATCGATGAGGCCGATGATGGCCGATCCGGTCACCGATTTGCCGGCGCCGCTCTCGCCGACGACGCCGAGCACCTCGCCCTTGCCGATGGTGAAGGAGACCCCGTCGATCGCCCGCAACGGGCCGCGGCGGGTCGCAAATTCGACGACCAGATTGCGGACCGAGATGACCGGTTCGGGGAACGATGGCGTTTCGGTCACACGCTACCTCAGCTTCGGATTGAGTGCGTCGCGCAGCCAGTCACCCAGCAAGTTGACCGACAGCACAAGGATCGCCAGCGTCGCGCCCGGGAAGGCGACGATCCACCATTCTCCGGAGAACAGGTACTGATTGCCGATCGCAATGAGTGTGCCGAGCGACGGTTCGGTGGGCGGCAGGCCGACACCGAGGAACGACAAGGTCGCTTCCGTGATGACGGCCAGGCCGAGATTGATGGTGAGGATGATCAGCACCGGCCCCAGCACGTTTGGCAGCACGTGACGCCACATGATGACCGGCGCCGGCAGCCCGACCAGACGCGCCGCCGAGACATAATCCTTGCCCTTCTCGACGAAGGTGGAACTGCGGACGGTGCGGGCATATTGCACCCAGAACGACAGCCCGATCGAAACGACAAGAACGGGAATGGCGCTGGTCTCGCGGCTGATGCCCTTGAATACCGAATGCACGACGCCGTCGATCAGCAGCGCGATCAGGATGGCCGGAAAAGTGAGCTGCACGTCGGCCACGCGCATGATCAGGGCGTCGGTGCGGCCGCCGACATAGCCGGCGACGAGGCCTAGAGTGATGCCGATCAGCGCGGCAAGCGCCACCCCCAGACCGCCGACCATCAAGCTGACCTGCAGTCCATAGAGGATGGCTGAAAACATGTCGCGGCCCTGATCGTCGGTGCCGAGAAAGAAGCGCGGATCGCCGCCGTCCTGCCAGCGCGGCGGCAGCGAGGCGTCGGACAAAAAGACCTTGGCGGGATCGAATGGATCGTAAGGCGCGATGAGCGTCGCCAGGACGGCGCCGACGAACATTGCCAGCACGATGACGGCCGCTGCCATCGCCAAAGGCGACGATCGAAAGCTCGCATAGATGTCGGATTCAAGAAAGCGCGCGACCGCACCCTTTCCCGCGGCGGGTTTCGATGTCTCAGTCATCGGCTCACCTGCCCTCCTCATCGCCGCATCGTCATCCGCAAACGCGGATCGACGAGGCCGTAGAGCAAATCCACGACGAGATTGATCACCACGAAGATCAGCCCGATCATCACGAGATAGGCCGCCATGATCGGGATATCGACGTTCTGCACCGCCTGAAGGAATAGAATGCCCATGCCCGGCCAGTTGAACACCGTCTCCGTGATGATGGCGAAGGCGATGATGGAGCCGAGCTGCAAGCCAGCGATCGTGATTACCGGAATGAGCGTGTTCTTCAGCGCGTGGCCGAAATTGATCGCCCGCGCCGTCAATCCGCGCGCCCGCGCGAATTTGATGTAGTCGGTGCGTAGCACCTCGAGCATTTCGGCGCGCACAAGGCGCATGATGAGCGTCATCTGGAACAGGCCGAGCGTGATCGCCGGCAGAATGAGCGACCGCAGCCCCGAACTGGTCAGGAAGCCGGTGGTCCACCACGATCCGATCCTCACCACCTGCCCGCGCCCGTTCGACGGCAGCCAGCCGAGGATGACGGCAAACAGGTAGATCAGCAGGATGCCGATCAGAAAGGTCGGCAACGAGACGCCGACGAGGCTAACGGCCTCGAACACCTTCGCGACGACGCTGTCGCGGCGCAGCGCCGAATAGACGCCCATCAGGATGCCGACGACGAGCGCAAATCCGGCCGCCGTGAATGCCAGCTCCAGCGTCGCCGGCATGCGCTCGGCCAGCAGCTTCGTCACCGGTTGGCGAAACTGATAGGAAATGCCGAACTCGAAATGCAGTGCCTTCCAGACGAAGCGGCCGTACTGGACGATCACCGGATCGTTCAGGCCGAGCGATTCCCTGATTTTCGCAACCTCCGCCTGCGGCGTGTCGATGCCGACCATCTGATTGACCGGGTCACCGACGAAACGGAACATGACGAAGGCGATGAGGGTCACGGCCAGCAGAACGCCCGCCGATTGCATCATGCGCCGAATGATGAATGCCAGCATTGGCCGTCAACCACAGGAAGGATGATGAGGCGGGAGGCGCGGCTGCGCCCCCCGCCGTCCCATCACTTCTTGTGCGCCCAGTACAGCATGACGGAGTTGTCCGCCCGCTGCGGCAGGTCGACATTCTTGGCGACGCCCCAGCTCAGGGCCTGCTGGTGCAACGGCACATAGGCGTATTCGCTGGTCGTGATCTCGAAAGCCTGCTTGATCAGCAGGTCGCGCTTTTTTGCATCGCTTTCGACCAGGATCTTGTCGGTCAGCTCGTCCACTTTCTTGTTGCAGTAGCCGCCGAGGTTGGTCTCGCCGCGCGGCGAGCCCGGCGAACGGCAACCGTGAAGATCGAACAGCACGTTGTGGCTGTCGAAGGTGCCCGGCGTCCAGCCCAGCAGATAGAACGAGGTCTGGTAACCGCCCGGCTTGAGCACCTTGGCGAAGTACTTCGCCTTCGGCTGGGCATTGAGGTTCACCTTGACGCCGATACGAGCCAGCATGCCGACGACCGCCTGACAGATCTGCGCGTCGTTGACGTAGCGGTCATTCGGACAATCCATGCCGACCTCGAAGCCGTTCGGATAGCCCGCGTCCGCCAACAGCTTCTTGGCCGCCGCCGGATCGAATTTCGGATTTTTGAAGTCCTTCGAATAGGTGAACAGCGACGGCGCGATCATCAACGCGGACGGCGTCGACAGGCCGCGCATCACCGACCGTTTGATCGCTTCCTTGTCGATGGCGATATTGAAGGCATGGCGAACCCGGATATCCTTGAACGGGTTCTTGCCCTTGACGTTCGATTCAAGCAATTCGTCGCGCGACTGATCGTAACCGAGGAAAATCGTGCGCAATTCCGGGCCCGCCAGCACCCGGGCCGTCGACGACGCGTTGACGCGCGGAATGTCCTGCACCGGAACGGGTTCGATCACATCGACTTCGCCCGACAGCAGCGCCGCGACGCGCGTGGCGGCGTTCGGAATTGGCGTGAAGATGATCTCGTCGATGTTGTGTTCCCGCTTGTGCCACCAGTTGGGGTTGACCTTGAACACGGTTTTGACGCCGGGCTGATGGCTTTCGATCATGAAAGGCCCGGTGCCGTCCTCATGGAGCGAGGCGTAGCTCGGCGTGGTCGCCGAAGCGGGAGTCGGCGCGACCGTATTGTGCGCCTCCGCCCATTTCTTCGACATGATGTACCAGGTATCCCATTGGGCGATCAGAATGGGATTCGGGCTCGTTAACTGGACGTCGACCGTATAATCGTCGATCTTGACGAACTTGGCTCCTTCCGGAATGCGGGTCGTGAAATTCGAACCGGAGGCTCTGACACGGTCGGCCGAGAACAGGACGTCGTCGGCGGTGAATGGCGTGCCGTCATGAAACTTGACGCCCTTGCGCAGGTGGAACCGCCAGCGCTTGGCGCCATCGAGCACTTCCCAGCTTTCGGCAAGCGCAGGAACGATTTTCAGATTTTGGTCCCGCGCCGTCAGGCCCTCATAGACCTGCCCGAGATGAGCGTTCGTGGTCGTTTCGTTCAGCGTATACGGGTCGAGTGACTTCAGATCGCCCTGATTGGCGTAGCGCAACGTGACGGCCTGTGCCGAAACACTCGACAAAGCCAGGGCGGCACAGGCCGCCAGCATCAAACGCTTCATGATCCCCTCCAGATGAATCTCTGTTCGCTTCGGCACATTCCGGCTCAAATCGGCCGGTCGTGCCCGTTAGGTCCTCCGCCAAAGAGCCCCCAACGCACCATCCCGGCGCAATTGGCTGCCACCTGCCCCCTCGACCGTGGCAATGGGAATGACGATGAACCGGCTTCTGCTAGGCAAGAATGATGCCGAACGATTTCCTCCTTTCGGATACGAGGACGGCACTCTTCTGGTGCGACCTTATCCCCGTTCGTGACCCGCTTGTGCCTAGTAGAGCCTTTCGCCGACAGCACCGCAACATCGATCGCCGCCTCGGCCTGAGCCGATGTGGAACCGAGCACATTCGGCCGATTTCCGGTCCGAACGCGCAATCTTGATGCGGTGGCTGAATCGCATCCGCCGAGGATTTTCGGAGCGAGACGCAGTGCATCGCTTCGGTGTATGGCGGCGCCGGCTTCGCCAGCCCCGGACGGCTGATGCTGCGGAGAAACCCTCATATTTGCAATAGCTTATAGGTCTGACAATTTCGCCGGTGGCGGAAGGCCTCGCCGAATGAAGCCACGGGCCTTGATCCGTCACCGCGTCCACGCAACGAAGCCTCGAGCAGGCGTTCACGCGTATGGCGAGAAGCGACTTTGCACGAGCGTCAACGCGCGCGTCGATGACGCCGCTCATCCGGTCGTCGGCGGAACGTCCAGCTTCACGGCAATGCCGTCGAGATCCGGGCGCGGCGCCGGATAGCGCTTCATGACCAGCGGATCGTGACCCGGTACGATGTGGTCCGGCGTCGGCGCCTGCGCCAGCAGCGCGTCGAAGCCGTCGAGCATCTCGCCGACATGGAACGAGGTCGTGTAAGGCCGGCGGCTCTCCAGGTTCTCGTAGAAGTGCGACACGTCGGAGGCGACCACGACCCAGCCGCGCTTCGTGTGAACGCGCACGAACTGCAATCCGGCGGAGTGGCCACCGACCACATGCAGCGAGATGCCGGGCGTCAGTTCCTTCGAGCCGAAGTGCCAGGCGACGCGCTGCGCAAAGTTCAGCCGCACGATGCCGCAGACGTCATCGACCTCGAACGAATGCGCCAGCCGCGGATGCGCCATGTAATGGCCGGTCGCATAATGAATCTCCGGCTCCTGCAAATGAAAGCGCGCCTTGGGAAAGCGGTGAAAGTTGCCGACGTGGTCGTAATGCAGATGCGTGAGAATGACATCGGTCACCTCACCGGCGTCGATGCCGATGAGTTTGAGGCCATCGATCGGATCGCGCAGAAAGGTGCGCTGGCGTCGGGCGGCGACCTCCGCGGTGAAGCCGCAGTCGATGACGTAGGTCTTGTCCAGCGAGATCGCGACCCACAGGAAGTAGTCCATCGGCATCGGACCGTCATGCGGATCGCCGCCGATGAAATGATCGCGACGTTGCGCGTTCCGCGTGGCGTAACGGATGGCGATGAGCTCGAACTGCGGC
>JAFECJ010000032.1 GCA_018242205.1 Pseudomonadota bacterium | reverse complement strand
CACTCTCTCAGGGCGTCATCATCCGCGAAGGCGGGTGATCCAGCACTTCCTCTTGCTCCTTCGTCTGCAGCCAGGGCTGGATGGTCCGCCTTCGCGGACCATGACGGAGTTCTACCTACGCCGCTTTCTTCGCCGGGGCGAATTTGGTGTGGAAGCTCTCGCCCTTCGCCGCCATCTCGACCAAGAGCTTGGGCGGCGTGAAGCGGTCGCCATACTTCTTCACAAACCGGTTGCACAATTCGACGAACTTCTTCGTCCCCATCATGTCGATGTAGGACAACGTGCCGCCGGTGAACGGCGCGAAGCCGAAGCCGAGGATCGAGCCGACATCGGCCTCGCGCACGTCGGTCACGACATGCTCCTCGAAAGTGCGCGCGGCTTCGACCGCCTGCACGACGAGGAAACGCTGTTTCAGTTCCTCGACATCGAGCGCCTCGACCTCGTCGCGCGTCAACTTCTTCGGCAACAGATCGGCGAGACCCGGCCACAACTTCTTCGGCTGGCCCGGCGCGTAATCGTAGAAGCCCTTGCCGTTCTTGCGGCCGAAACGGCCCTGCTTCTCGACCATGTCTTCCAGAAGCTTCTTCATGCCGGGATCGACGGCGGCGGGGCCGAGATCGGCTTCGGTCGCGCGCACGATCTTGAGGCCGAGATCGAGCGCAGTCTCGTCGTTGAGAGACAGCGGCCCGACCGGCATACCGGCCATGCGCGCGGTGTTCTCGATCATCGCCGCCGGGATGCCTTCCTGAAGCATCAGGTGGCCTTCGCGGATGTAATTGAGCACGCAGCGGTTGGCGTAGAAGCCGCGCGTGTCGTTGACGACAATCGGCGTCTTGCGGATGGCGCGGATGAAATCGAGCGCGGCGGCGAGCGCCGGATCGCCGGTCTCCTTGCCCATGATGACCTCGACCAGCATCATGCGATCGACCGGCGAGAAGAAGTGGATGCCGATGAAGCGCTTCGGCTCCTTGAACTCGGCGGCGAGCGACGTGATCGGCAGCGTCGAGGTGTTGGAGGCGAAGGTGGCGTCGTCGCGGATCACCGCCTGGATCTTCTTGATCACATCGGCCTTGACCTTGCGGTCCTCGAACACAGCTTCGACGATGAGGTCGCAATCCTTCAGCGCCGCGTAATCGGCGGTCGGCGTGATCTTTTCCAGCAGCCCGTCGCGCTCGGCCGATTTCATGCGGCCTTTGGCGACGCGGTCGGACAGCGCCTTGTGCAGGCCGGCCTTGCCCTTGTCGGCGGTGTCCTGATCGCGGTCGATCAGCACCACCGAAAGCCCGGCGGCGGCCGACACTTGCGCGATGCCGGCGCCCATGAAGCCGGCGCCGACGACGCCGATCTTCTTGATATTGGTCGGCGGCACGCCCGCCGGACGGCGCGCACCCTTGTTGAGATCCTGCATGTTGACGAAGAGCGTGCGGATCATTGCCGCCGCTTCCGGCGAGCGCAGGATCTTGGCGAACCAGCGCGATTCGACGCGCAGCGCGGTGTCGATATCGAGCTGCAGGCCTTCATAGACGACCTGGAGAATGGCGCGCGCCGCCGGATAGTTGTCGTAAGTCTCGCGGCGATAAATGGCGTTGGCCGGCGGGAAGGTCATCATGCCGGCCTTTGAGTAAACGAGGCCGCCGGGGAATTTGTAGCCCTTGACGTCCCACGGCTGCTCGCCCTTGCCGCCGGCCTTGATCCAGGCCTTGGCGGTCTCGACGAGCTTGTCCTGCGGCACGACCTCGTCGACCAGTTTCATGGCCTTGGCGCGATCCACTTTGAGCTGATCGCCCTTGAGCAGGAATTGCAGCGCGTCGGCCGGCATCATCATGCGCACGATGCGCTGCGTGCCGCCGGCACCGGGAAACAGGCCGACCTTGATCTCCGGCAGGCCGAGCCGCGTCTTCGGATTGTCGGTGGCAATCCGGCGATGACAGGCGAGCGCCAGTTCGAAACCGCCTCCCATCGCCGTGCCGTTGAGCGCGCAGACCCATGGCTTGCCGCTCTTTTCCAGGCGGCGATAGAGCTGCGACAGCTTCGAGCTTTCCTCGTAGACGTATTTCGCCGCAGCCTCTGCGCCTTCCTTTTTCACCTTGTCGGCGTAGATGCCGCCCATGCTCTCGAGCATGGTGAGATCGGCGCCGCCGCAGAAGGCGTCCTTGCCCGAGGTGATGACCGCGCCCTTGATGGCCGCGTCATTGCTGACCTTGTCGACCAGCCCTGAGAGTTCCGCGATCACCTCCATGGTGATGACGTTCATCGAACGGTCGGCCATGTCCCAGGTGATGAGCGCGATGCCATCGCCGTCGATGTCGAGTTTGAAGCTGCTCATGAACGTTTCCTCTCGGTGGACTTCAAGGGGCGCGCCTCACCACGGCGTGCCGTCGCGATGCAGAACGCGCAACGTGGTGCCGTCACGCTCGAATTTGAGATCCTCGCCGGGATAATGCGCGCGCTCGCTAGGGGCGCGGGTGCCGACCTCGATCATCACGACGTCGCCCTGCGAGCGGTTGACGATGGTGTGGGCGTTGGGCACGCCGGCCTTGAAGCCGGCGGCGTCGCCGGCCTTGAGGATGGTCTCGCCGTCGTTCTCGATCAGCACGCACTCGCCCATCAGAATAAAGACGAATTCGTCCTCGTTCTCGTGCCAGTGGCGCACCGAGGTGGCGGCGCCGGGCTCGAGCCGCGTCAGGTTGACGCCGAACTGGGTGATGCCGGCGGCGTTGCCGAGCGGTGTCTTGGTGCGCCCGGCGCAAACCGGCTGAAAGCGCGGCGGATAATTCGGCGAGCCCTTGCGGCTCTCGAGCTTGCTGACGTCGATCTTGGGCATTGCCTCGCTCCTCAGCCCCTATTCGGCCTCATGGTGAGGAGCGTTGCGCAGCAACGCGTCTCGAACCATGGGGGCCGCCCCATCCTTCGAGACGCGGCCTTCGGCCGCTCCTCAGGATGAGGCGGATTTTGACTACACCCGTTCGATGATGGTCGCCGTGCCCATGCCGACGCCGATGCAGAGCGTGACCAGCGCGGTTTCCTTGCCCGAACGCTCCAGTTCGTCGAGAACGGTGCCGAGGATCATGGCGCCGGTGGCGCCCAGCGGATGCCCCATGGCGATGGCGCCGCCATTGACGTTCATCTTGTCGTGCGGAATGTCGAAGGCCTGCATGTAACGCAAGACCACCGAGGCGAAGGCTTCGTTGAGCTCGAACAGGTCGATGTCGCCGATCGACATGCCGGCTTTCTTCAAAACCTTCTCGGTCACCGGCACCGGTCCGGTGAGCATAATCGACGGCTCCGAACCGATATTGGCGAAGGCCTTGATGCGCGCGCGCGGTTTCAGGCCCGCTTTCTTGCCGGCTTCCACGTTGCCGATCAGCACCGCGGCGGCGCCGTCGACGATGCCCGAGGAATTGCCCGGCGTGTGCACGTGATTGATCGATTCAATCTCCGGATAACGCTGGATGGCGACGGCATCGAAGCCGCCCATCTCGCCCATCTGCACGAAGGACGGGTTGAGCGCGGCGAGCGTCTGCATCGTCGTCGACGGCCGCATGTGCTCATCCTTGTCGAGGATGGTGATGCCGTTGACGTCCTTGATCGCGATCACCGAATTCTTGAAGCGGCCTTCGTCCCAGGAGCGGCCGGTGCGCTTCTGGCTCTCCACCGCGTAGGCGTCGACGTCGTCGCGCGAGAAACCGTATTTGGTGGCGATCAGGTCGGCCGAGATGCCCTGCGGCACGAAGTAGGAGCGCAGCGCCAGCGACGGGTCCATCGGCCAGGCCCCGCCCGAAGCGCCGATGCCGACGCGGCTCATCGATTCGACGCCGCCGCCGATGGTCATGTCGTGCTGGCCGGCCATCACCTGAGCCGCGGCAAAGTTCACCGCGTCGAGGCCGGAGGCGCAGAAGCGGTTGATCTGGATGCCGGGGACCTTGTCGCCGTACCCGGCCATCAGCGCCGAGACGCGGGCGATGTCGCCGCCGGCCTCGCCGACCGGATCGACACAGCCGAGCACCACGTCGTCGACCAGTTCGGGCTCCAGCTTGTTGCGCTCCCGAAGAGCGGCGAGCGCCTGGGTGGCGAGATTGAGCGCGGTGACTTCGTGCAGCGCGCCGTCGGACTTGCCGCGGCCGCGCGGGGTGCGGACCGCGTCGTAGATGAATGCGTCGGGCATGGGTGTTTCTCCTTCCTTCCCCTCGCCCCGCTTGCGGGGAGAGGGTGGCGAGGTCCGAAGGACCGAGCCGGGTGAGGTGGCGTTTCCGGATGCTCAGGCCACTGGCAAGGCCCCCTCACCCGGTTTTCTCAACTGCGTTTCGAAAACCGACCTCTCCCCGCAAGCGGGGAGAGGTGAAAACTTAAAGACTCCGCGCGATCAGCATCTTCATGATCTCGTTCGTACCGGCATAGATACGCAGCACCCGGGCATCCCGGTAGAGGCGCGAGATCGGATATTCGTCCATGAAGCCGTAGCCGCCGAACAGCTGCAGGCAGCGGTCGAGGATGGTGCCCAGCGTATCGGTCAGCCGATATTTGGCCATCGAGGCGGTCACCGTGTCGAGCTTGCCCTCGACGTGCAGGCCGATGCAGTGATCGAGGAACACCTTGGCGATGGTGGCGTCGGTCTTGACCGCGGCGAGCTCGAACTGGGTGTTCTGGAATTCGATGATCGCCTTGCCGAAGGCCTTGCGCTGCTTGACATAATCGACGGTCAGCGCCAGCGCCCGTTCCATCATGGCCACCGCGTGGATGGCGACGATCAACCGTTCCTGCGGCAATTCTTTCATGAGTTGGTAGAAGCCCTGCCCTTCTTCCGTGCCGAGCAGGCTTTCGGCCGGCAGTTTGACGTCGTCGAAAAACAGTTCCGACGTATCCGCCGAATCCATGCCGAGCTTCTTCAGCTTGCGGCCGCGGCGAAAACCGGGCGCGTCGTCGGTTTCGAGCACGAACAGCGACACGCCTTTGGCGCCCTGCTTCGGATCGGTCTTGGCGACGACAACGATCAGGTTGGCGTGCTGGCCGTTGGTGATGAAGGTCTTGGCGCCGTTGAGGATGTAGCCGTTGCCGGATTTCTCCGCCTTGGTGCGCACACCTTGCAGGTCGGAGCCGGTGCCCGGCTCGGTCATGGCGATGGCGCCGACCATCTCGCCCGAGGCGAGCTTGGGCAGCCAGCGTTTCTTCTGCTCCTCAGTGCCGTAATGAAGAATGTACGGCGCGACGATACCGGAGTGCAGCGGCGCACCGAAATCGTCGAAACCGCCGAGCGAATATTCACGATTGATGATGGCCTCGTGCGCGAAGGTGCCGCCGGCGCCGCCATATTCCTCCGGCATGGTGGCGCACAGCAGACCGGCCGCGCCGGCCTTGGTCCACACCTCGCGCGGATACATGCCCTTCTCGTGCCATTGGTCGAGATGCGGGGCATATTCGTCGGCGATGAAGCGGCGCGCCTGTTCTTCGAGCATGACGTGTTCTTCCGTCATCCAAGCGGGCCGCGGCAGATTGAGCGCTTCCATGAGAAATCCCGGTGATTCACTTTGCCGGCTACAATAGTGGCCGTGAGGCGGGGTGGCGAGTCCACCCGCGGCACGAAAAAGCCGTCCGCCTGGGCAGGCGGACGGCCGGTATTGATTTGCCGGAAGAAACGCCTTCCGGCAGTGAACGGCGGGGCTTACGCGACGCCTACTTGGCGCCGTGCGCCGGGTCCTTGACGTCCTTGATGGTGTCGAACTCGACGTTCTCGACCTTGCCTCCGACCTTCTCGACCTTGCGGATGTAGACGTTCTGCACCACGTCACGGGTCGCCGGGTCGATCGACATCGGGCCGCGCGGGCTTTCCCACTTCATGCCCTTGGCTGCGGCGATGAGCGAATCGCCGTCGGCCTTGCCGCCAGTCTTCTTCAGCGCTTCATAGATCAGGTGCATGCCGTCCCAGGCGCCGACCGAGAAGACGTCGGGATTGCGCTTGAACTCGGCGTTGTAAGCCTTGACGAACTCTTCGTTCATCTTGGATTTGTGCTCCCAGCCATAGTGGAACACGGTGCGGATGCCGACCGCCGCATCGCCCATGCTCTTGAGCGCGTTGTCGTCCATGGTGATTTCACCCTGGCCGAGGATCTTGGTGGCCGGGAAGTTGCGCTCCTGCATCGCCTTCGCCATCGCCGGCGGCTGCGCCCCGCCCGGGATGAAGATGAAGACGGCGTCCGGATTGACGTCCTTGGCCTTCTGCACATAGGCGGAGAAATCCGGGTTGGCGACCGCCATGCGCACCGAGCCGATGACCTCGCCGCCGGCGCCCTTGAAGCCCTTCTGGAACCAGGTTTCGGCGTCGATACCCGGGCCGTAGTCGGCGACCATGGTGTAGACCTTCTTGACGCCGTTCTTGTGCGCCCACTGGCCGAACGCATATTCGAGCTGCGGAATGGTCAGCGAGGTGCGCGCGATGTATGGCGACTTCTCGGTGATCACCGACGTCGCGGCGTTCATCACGACCATGAACTTCTTGCCTTCGGCGGAGACGGCGGCGGCGCCGAGCGCCTCCGGCGTCAGCGTGAAGCCGGCGATGATGTCGACCTTGTCACGCACGACCAGTTCTTGCGCCAGACGCTTGGCGACGTCCGGGTTCGGACCGCCGGTGTCCTTGCGGATGATCTCGATCTTCTTGCCGGCGACCTTGTCGCCGTACTTCTTCATGAATAGCTTGACGCCGTTGTCCATCTGCGCGGCGGTGTCGGCGAACTGGCCGGAATAGGCCATGATCAAACCGATCTTGACGGTGTCCTCCGCCTGAGCCGAGGATACGGCCGACGCCGCCAGCAACGCAGCCGCCAATACGAGACCTGACTTCTTCATCGAAATCCCTCCCTTCCAATCGATGCCGCTCGCTGTGCCTGGCGGCCTTTCTCCAAACTAGCGGCATTCGCGGCGCTCGTCACTTGCTCCGTGCTGCCCACGCCAACATTACGGAGACCCGGCCCGTGCTGACTTTCGCGGTATTCGATCATCTGGACAGCAATGGCGCGCCGTTGGGCACGTTCCTTGACGAGCGGCTCAGGCTCATTGAAGCGATCGAGGCTGCCGGGTTTGCCGGCTACCACCTCGCCGAGCATCATTCGACGCCACTGGGCATGGCGGCGAGCCCGAGCGTCTTCCTGTCCGCGGCCATTCAGCGCACGCGAACGCTGCGGCTCGGACCGCTGGTGTATGTGCTGCCGCTCTATCACCCGCTGCGCGTCTATGAAGAAATCTGCATGCTCGACCAGATGAGCGGCGGCCGCCTGCTGGTGGGCGTGGGCCGCGGCGGCGCGCTGGTCGAGCACGAACGTTATGGGATCGATCCCACCGAGGCCTCGGCGCGCTATCACGAAGCCTTCGCCGTGCTGATGAACGCCTTCGACAACGACGTCGTCAATTTCGACGGCCGGTACTTTCGCTTCAAGGACTACGTCGTCCAGGCCAAGCCCGCCCAACTGCCGCATCCGCCGCTGTGGTACGGCGCGCCAAGCCCGGACGCTATCGGCTGGGCGGTGCCGAAGGCGATCAACGTCGTCTCGCTCGGACCGGCCGACCGCGCCAAGGCGATCAGCGACCGCTACCGCCTGGATTGGCAGGCGCTCGGCCGCGATCATGCTGCGCTGCCGCATATCGGCATCACGCGGCACGTCTTCGTCGCCGACAGCGATGCCGACGCCAAACGCATTGCGCATGGCGCCTATGCGCATTGGCGATCGGCGATGGACTGGCTGTGGCGCCGCGCCGGTCAGGACTTCTCGCTGAAGACGATCTATCCGCAGAGTTTCGCCGAGCTCGAGGCGATCGGCCACGGCATCGCCGGTTCGCCCGCCACCGTGCGCGATTATATGGCGCGGCTCGAGCGCGAGGCCGGCGTCAATTACGTGTTGTGCCAGATGGTGTTCGGCGACATGAGGTTTGCTGATGCCAGCCATTCGATTGATTTGTTTGCCAAGGAAGTCATGCCGGCGTTTCGGTAATTGCGGGCCGGCGTGCTAGAACGCGTCCGCCAAGCCGGGATTGCATAAATGACCACTGTGACAGGCGGCGATGCCGCTTACGGCGTCGAATCGCCTTACGCCTGGCGGCGACTCGCCGCCGGCCTGACGCTCAGCACTTTGGGCGGCGTCGGCATGTGGTCGGTCGTGGTCGCCTTGCCGGCAATGCAGGCCGATTTCGGCGTCGACCGCGCGGCGGCGTCGGTGCCCTTCACCTTGACCATGATCGGCTTCGGTCTCGGCAATATCGTGATGGGCCGGCTCGCCGATCGTTTCGGCATCGCCATGCCGATGATGCTCGGCACGGTGCTGCTCGCCCTCGGCTACGTGCTCACCGGTGTCGCCGGCTCGCTGTGGCAGGTTGCGCTGCTCCATGGCGCGCTGATCGGCTTCGGCTCCTCGACGCTGTTCGGCCCGCTGATGGCCGACATGTCGCACTGGTTTTCAAAGCGCCGCGGCCGCGCCGTGGCGATCGCCGCGACCGGCAATTATCTGGCCGGCACGTTCTGGCCGCTGGCGGTGTCGCACTTCATCGAATCGAATGGCTGGCGCGCCACCCATGTCGGCATCGGCATTTTCCTCATCGTCACGATGACGCCCCTGATCCTGGTGATGCGCCGCCGTCTGGTCGAAGGCCACAGCGACGCCACCACCAGCGGTGATGAGCGCCGCCGGGCCGAGAGCCCGTTCTCGCCGCGCACGCTGCAAATCCTGCTGTGCATCGCCGGCGTGTGCTGCTGCGTGGCGATGTCGATGCCGCAGGTTCATCTCGTCGCCTATTGCAGCGATCTCGGCTACGGCGCGGCGCGCGGCGCCGAGATGCTGTCGGCCATGCTGGCGCTCGGTATCATCAGCCGCGTCGGCTCGGGCTTCGTCGCCGACAAGATCGGCGGCGTGCGCACGCTGTTGATCGGCTCGCTGGCGCAAGGCGTCGCGCTGTTCCTCTATTTGCCGTTTAACGGGCTTTATTCGCTCTATGTCATCTCGGCGATGTTCGGCCTGTTCCAGGGCGGCATCGTGCCGAGCTACGCCATCATCGTGCGCGAATATTTCTCGCCGAAGGAAGCGTCAACGCGCGTCGGCCTCGTCATCTTCTCGACCGTGATCGGCATGGCGGTCGGCGGCTGGATGTCCGGCAAGATCTTCGATCTCACCGGCTCGTATCAGGCGGCCTTCCTCAACGGCATCGCCTTCAACGCGCTCAACGTAACGATCATGCTGTGGCTGTTATTCAGGTCGGGGCGACCGCGCAGCGCAATGGCAACGGTGTAAGCTGTAGCCTGGGTGAAGCGCGGCGAAACCCGGGTTGCGCTTCGCTCCACCCGGGCTACGAATTAAAACGCCTCGGCCGGCAACTCCATCGTCGACGCAGCGCCGGCCTGGATGCGGGCAAGCCGCGTCGCCGTTTCCGGCATCATGCGCTCCATGAAAAAGCGCGCGGTGACGAGCTTGGCTTGAAAGCGCGCCGCATCGCCGCCGTTCTTCAGTTTGGCGTTCGCTGCATCGGCAATCTGGCACCACATGTAGCCGAGCGCCACCAGGCCGAAGAGGTGCATGTAATCGGTGGCGCCGGCGCCGGCATTGTCGGGCTTGGCCATCGCGTTCTGCATGAACCACATCGACGCCTCTTGCAGGTGGCCGGCGCCCTTGCCGAGCGCGGTCAACAGCGGCTTCATGGTCTCGTCAACGCTCTTCTCCTTCACATAGGCGCCGAGCTCGCCGAGGAATGCCATCAGCGCGCGGCCGCCATCCTTGCCGAGCTTGCGGCCGACCAGATCCATCGCCTGCACGCCGTTGGCGCCTTCGTAGATCATGGCGATGCGGGCATCGCGCACGAACTGCTCCATGCCGTGCTCGGCGATGTAGCCGTGGCCGCCATACATCTGCTGCGCCGACACGGTGTTGGCGAAGCCCTGATCGGTGAGCACGCCCTTGATCACGGGCGTCATCAGGCCGAGCGCATCGTCGGCGGCCTGGCGTTCCTTGGCGTCGCCGGAGCGATGCGCGACGTCACTCTTGAGGCCGGCCCAGATCACCAGCGCCCGCGCCGCTTCGTTGAAGGCGCGCATCGTCATCAAGGTGCGGCGCACGTCGGGGTGGACGATGATCGGATCGGCCGGCTTGTCGGGAAACTTGGCGCCGGTGATGGCGCGGCCCTGCAGGCGTTCGCGCGCATAGATCGCGGCGTTCTGATAGGCGACCTCGGACAAAGCGAGACCCTGAATGCCGACGCCGAGCCGCGCCTCGTTCATCATCACGAACATCGCATTGAGGCCGCGGTTCTCCTCGCCGACCAGCCAGCCGGTGGCCTCGTCGTAATTCATCACGCAGGTCGAGTTGCCGTGGATGCCCATCTTCTCTTCGAGTGAGCCGCACGACACGCCATTGCGCTCGGCCAGCGAGCCGTCGTCCTTGACCATGAATTTCGGCACCACGAACAGCGAGATGCCCTTGGTGCCGGCCGGCGCGCCTTCGATACGCGCCAAGACCAGATGAATGATGTTCTGCGACAGATCGTGCTCGCCGGCGGAGATGAAGATCTTGGTGCCGCTGATCTTATACGAGCCGTCCGCCTGCTTCACCGCCTTGGCGCGCAGCAACCCGAGATCGGTGCCGCAATGCGGCTCAGTCAGATTCATGGTGCCGGTCCAGACACCCTCGATCATCTTCGGTAGATATTTCTGCTTGATGGCATCGTTGGCGTGGACGATGAGCGCGGCGATCGCGCCTTGCGTCAGGCCGGGATACATGGCGAAGGCCATGTTGGCCGAGCAGAAATATTCGTTGACGATTTCGGTCAGCGTCGACGGCAGGCCCTGCCCGCCATATTCCTGCGGCGCCGAGATGCCGATCCAGCCGCCCTCGACGATTTGCTTGAAGGCGTCCTTGAAGCCGGTCGGCGTGGCCACGCTGCCGTCGGCCGCGCGCTTGCAGCCTTCCTTGTCGCCGACGCGGTTGAGCGGCGTCAGTACGTCCTCGGACAATTTGGCGGCTTCGGTGAGGATCGCTTCGACGACGTCCGGCGAGGCGTCGGAGAAGCCCGGCAAATTGCCGTAGCGCTCGACATGGAAGACGTCGTTGAGCAGGAACAGCGCGTCATCGACAGGCGCCTTATAGGTCGGCATCGATTTCTCTCCCCGGCGGGCCTCGGCACCAATACCCACGCCCGGCCTCAATGGTTCCTCGAGACCACCTAATTGTCCGCTCCGGCGCTGCCAAGGCGGTCTCGCGCAACGCCGCAATTCTAACGGGAGCGTTTTACGGCCGTGTTAAGGGCCGCGGCGTCCAGCCCACGGCCGGGCCGGTTTGGCCAATTCTAAACGAAACGCCAGCCCTTCGGTGAAACGTTAACCGGCTGTTTACCCTAAACGGCAAAAAGTCGCGGGTGGCCCGAAAAGCGGGCCCGGTGGTCGTTTCCCCGGCGCAATCCGGCTTCGAAGTCTCGAGCGAGCCGGGCTCCTGACGCCTCCACCTCGACGTTGGGTGAAGAATGAAATTCGGTGTCCCGTGGAGTGTCAAAGGCATAAGGCCCGAAGCCCGCGAGACAGCCAAGGAAGCGGCTCGCCGGTCGGGCATGCCTTTGGGCGAATGGCTCAATTCCGTCATCCTCGAACAGGCCGCCGACCTCGACGATGACGAGGATGCCTACGGGCACGATATGTCCGCCGTTCACGAGCGGCTGGACGACATCACCCGCCGGCTCGACCAGTTCTCGCGCAAGGGCCCCGAAGCCTACGCGCCGCGCCGCCAGCGCCAGGCCGAGCCGCAGGCCAACGCCAGCAACGACCAGCTCGCGCAACTGATCGCCAGGCTCGATCAGCGAATCGAGCAGCTCGCCGCCCTGCCGCGCATGATGGCGCCCTACGCGCCGCCGCTGCCGCAGCAACCGGTGCAGCCCGCCTGGGCACCGCCGCCGATGGCCGCCGCGCCCGCGATGCGGCCGCCGATGGCGTCGCCCGCACCGACCACCCCCGCGGGGATGCCATTCGGCCTCGACCGCGCCGTGGCCGAGATTGCCGCCCGCCAGCGCAGCCTCAATGGCGCCCCGGCCCAAGCTCAGGCCCAGGCCCAACCGATACAGGCCGCGCCGCAACCGCCGCTGCCGCAAGCGGTCACGACCCCCGCTTATATGCCGCAGCCGGTGCCGAGCCAGGACCTGTCCGGCCTCGAAGACCGGCTGCGCCAGATCACCGACCAGATCGAAACCCTGCGCAAGCCGGGTGTCGAGGACGCCATCAACGCGCTGCGCGCCGAGCTTTCCGACATCAACCGCGCTCTCGCCGACGCCATGCCGCGGCAGGCGATCGACGCCATCGAGCGGCAGATCCAGGGCCTGACCCAGCGTATCGCCGAAGGCCGCCAGAACGGCGGCGATCATGGCGCGCTCACCGGCATCGAGCACGGCCTCGCCGAAGTCCGCGACGTCCTGCGCGGCCTGACCCCGGCGGAAAACCTGGTCGGATTCAACGACGCGGTCGAGGGCCTGGCGCACAAGATCGACATGATCGTCGCGCGCCGCGACCCGGAAACGCTCGGCCAGCTCGAACACGCCATCACCACCTTGCGCGACATGGCCGAACACGTCGCCTCGAACGAGGCGGTCGGCCGCCTCGCCGCGCAGGTCGCCGAGCTCGGCGACAAGGTCGATCATTTCGCCATGGGCGGCGCCAGCGACGCGCTGAACAGCCTCGAACATCGCATCAACGCGTTGTCCGACGCGCTGGCGACGCGGTCGCAAAACGGCGCCGCGGTGCCGCCGCGTTTGGAAGCGCTGGTCGAGTCGCTCTCCGACAAGATCGAGCAGATTCAGCAGTCGCGCGGCGACAATGTCGGCGTCGGCCATCTCGAGGATCAGATCGTCACGCTGGTGCAGCGGCTCGATGCTTCCGATTCTCGCCTCGGCCACCTCGAAGCCATCGAACGCGGCCTCGGCGATCTCCTGGTCCATATCGAGGAATTGCGCGCCAACAAGGCGCCGGCCGGTCCGCGCGGCGAGGCTTCGCCGGCGGTCACCGACCTGCAGCAGCAACTCGCCCGCACGCAGTCGGCGCTCGACGCCATGCACGGCACGCTCGGTATCGTGGTCGATCGTCTGGCGACCATCGAAAAGGGCGTTACGCGCGGCGAGCCGCGGCCCGCCGTCTATGACGATGCTATGGAGCTGACCGAGCCGGTCGGCCGCATCGCCAGCCGCGTCATCCTCGACGAGCCGGCCGCCCCGGTGCCGCCGGCGCCGCGTGAAATGCAGGCGCCGCTGCCGAACGGACCGGCAGGCAAGCCGCCGATGCCGCCGGCGCCCGAACTCGCCGCCGCGCTGGCGCCGCCGCCAGCGCCGCGGCCGGCCCCCCCGCAGCAGACCCCGCAGCCTCAGCCGCAGGCCCGTCGCCTACCGCCGGCGCCGCGGCTGCCGATCAATCCGGAACTGCCGCCCGACCAGCCGCTCGAGCCTGGCACCGTGCCGCCGCGCTTCGGCGGCAATCCCGGCGCGCGCATCGCCGCCTCGGAAGCCGCGCTCGCCGGCATCGGAGAGAAAGGCGACAAGGGGCCGACCGGCAAATCCGGCTTCATCGCCGCAGCACGCCGCGCCGCGCAGGCCGCGATGGAGAGCGCCAAGCCGCGCGCGCCGCGCGCCGACGAGATCGAGGCGCTCACCGAGACCGACGCGCCGTCGTCGCTGCGCGCTTCGGTGTTCAAGAAGATCAAGCAGGTGCTGATCGCGGCAAGCCTTGTCGCCATCGTGATCGGCGGCATTCAGCTCGCCAGCACCTTCTTCAACATTGGCGATCTGGTGTCGCGCAAGGCGCCGGAACCGAAGGTGGAGGCGCCCAAAGGGCCTGCCAATAACGGTGAAGCGCCCGCGCCGCAGTCCTCGACCGAAGACCCGCTCGTCACCCATTCGGTGACCGCGCCGGTAAAGCCGCTCGATATGCCGGGCTACATGATGGGTGCCCCGCTGGGCGCGTCCGGTCCGATCCGCAACGTCACGCCCGGATACAAACCGCCGCGCGACGACAGTTCGTCGCTGCTCACCGCGCCGGCGCTCAATCCGCCGCCGCCGACCACCGCGCCGGGCAACGACGTCACCGGCAGCATTCCGCGGGCGCCAAAAGCCAAGCCGGCCGCGCCGCAGGCCGATGGCGACCTGCCCGCATCGATCGGCAGCGAGAAACTGCGCGAAGCCGCTGCCGCCGGCGATGCCGGTGCGGCCTTCGAAGTCGCCCAGCGCTTCGCCGAAGGCCGCGGCGTCGCCGCCAGTCCCGAAGAAGCCGCCCGCTGGTACGAACGCGCCGCCGCCAAGGGCCTCGCCGTCGCCCAGTTCCGTTACGCCAGCATGCTGGAAAAGGGCCAGGGTGTGAAAAAGAACCTCGGCCAAGCGCGCAAATTCTACGTCGCCGCCGCGAGCAAAGGCCACGCCAAGGCGATGCATAATCTCGCCGTGCTCTACGCCGAAGGCATCGACGGCAAGCCCGATTACGCCACCGCGGCGAAGTGGTTCCGCAAGGCCGCCGATCACGACGTCGGCGACAGCCAGTATAATCTCGGCGTCCTCTGCGCCCGCGGCCTCGGCGTCGAAAAGAACCTCAGCGAAGCCTATCAGTGGTTCGCACTGGCGGCCGCGAAGGGCGATCACGAAGCGGGCCGCAAGCGCGACGAGATCGCCAGCCGCCTCGAGCCCGACGAACTGACGGCCGCGCAAAACGCCGTGAAGTCGTTCAAGGCGCAAGAGCAGCCGGCCGCGGCGACCACCGTGCCCACGCCGCGCGGCGGCTGGGACGCGACGGGCAGCGCCGAGCCGGCCGCGCCCAAGACACACGTCCGCTCACGCGCCGCTCCGCAGGCCGCCAGCGCCAGCGCTCCGCTCAATATCGGCGCCGTGGCGCGCCGTTAAGTTTAAGGCGGCGAAAGCCGTGACCGCGTCCCGCCAGGGGTGTTCAATTGCGACGAATCGCGCGAAGACGTGCGAGTGTCATTTTATATCGTCAGGATCGGCCTTGAGCCTGTAGCGTGAAGGCGAGCCTCATTGAGGCCCGGATCGACCGCTGCCGGCCTTGCCCCGCAACCATTCCACGGCGGCGTTCGCCGGCGCGGAACGGGCATCAGGGCCAACGCCTCGAACGCCGGATGACGTCGCTTGCAGATTTATCTCCCGATCGCCGACCTGCCCGTGAACATCTTTCTGGTGTTGGCGATGGGGCTGACGATCGGCTTCATCTCCGGCATGTTCGGCATCGGCGGCGGGTTCCTGATGACACCGCTCCTGATCTTCATCGGCATTTCGCCGGCGGTGGCGGTGGCCAGCGTCACCAGCCATATCGCCGCCTCGACCTTCACAGGGGCAATTCATTACTGGCGCCGCCGCGCGGTCGATCTGTCGCTCGCTTTGATGCTGCTCGCCGGCGGCATTGTCGGCACGGCGGCCGGCGTCTGGCTGTTCACCATGCTGCGCGCGGTCGACCAGCTCGATCTCGCCATCGGCCTGTCCTACGTCACGCTGCTGACCACCGTCGGCGCGCTGATGATCAATGAAAGCGTGCAGGCGGAACTCAGGGCGCGGCGCGGCCAGCCGGCGACTTTGCGCCGTCCGGGCAGCCACAATTGGGTGCACGGCCTGCCGATGAAGATGCGCTTCAAGCGCTCCAAGATCTACGTCTCGGTGATCCCGGTGTGCGGCATCGGCTTTCTGATCGGCTTCATCGGCGCCGTGCTCGGCATCGGCGGCGGCTTCCTGCTGGTGCCGATGCTCATCTATTTCCTGCGCGTGCCGACCGCGACCGTGATCGGCACGTCGATGGTGATGACGCTGATCACAATGAGTTCGGCGACGATCATGCATGCCGCCACCAACCACCTGGTCGATGCCGTGCTGGCGCTGATCCTGATGGTCGGCGGCGTCATCGGCGCGCAGTTCGGCGCCCATACCGGCCAGCGCATGCGCGCCGAGCGGCTGCGCCTGCTGCTCGGCCTTCTGGTGTTCGCCGTCGGCCTGCGCTTTGCCTACGACCTGGTGGTGATACCGGACGATCTCTATTCCATCCGCCTGGTGAGGGGGCAGTGATGCGGCGGCTCGCTTTCGCCATCGCGACGATCGCGGCTGCGGCGGTGAACCCGGCGCAAGCCGAGAGGCTGGTGGTGTCGCTGTCCAACCACCGCGTCGCGGTGACATCGAACTTCGTCGGCACCGAGCTTGTGCTGTTCGGCACCGTCGAACCGGACGCGCCACGCGCTGCGCTGCGCAGCGCCTACGATCTCGTCACCACGGTGAGCGGACCGACCGTGACCTTGCGCACCCGGCGCAAGGAGCGCGTGCTCGGCATCTGGGTCAACGTCGATTCGCGCGAGTTCATCCGCGTGCCGTCCTATCTCGGCGTGCTCAGCAACCGGCCGATCGACCAGATCGCGGACCCGACCGTGGCCCGACGGCTGCAACTCGGTCTCAACCACATCATCCTGACGCAACGCATCGGTGCCGATTTCGCCGACACGGTGTCGGACGATCCGTTCCGCGTGAACTTCATCAAGCTGGAAAAGGAAGCTGAGCAGTATCGCGAAGTGTCGAATGGCGTCACCTTCCTGACGCCGACGGTGTTCCGCGTGTCCATTCCGCTGCCGGCCAATGTGCCGACCGGCACCTATACGGTGGACGTCAAGCTGTTCGGCGGCGGCCGCATGATCGCGCGCACCAACACCGCGCTGGAAGTGATCAAGTCCGGCTTCGAGCAATATGTGTTCGAAGCCTCGCAGAATCACGGGCTGCTCTACGGCCTCGTCACCGCGATGATGGCGCTGACGATCGGCTGGTTCGCGACCGTGGTGTTCCGGCGGGACTAGCCCGCCGGCGCCATCTCGCTGGCGACGCCCGGCTCGAGCAGGCGCAGCCGCTGCGCCAAGCCGAGCGCCGTGAACGACTTGACGATGTCATCGCGGTCCTGCGTGAAATGCGCCCAGCCGTCGCAATGCACCGGCACGATCGCGGCCTGCGGAAAGGCATGCGCGGTCTCGATCGCGTCGTTGACGTTCATGGTGAGATTGAAGGGGCCGCGGGTCTGCGCCGAACCGGCGAACAGCACGACGATGCCGGCCCTGAAGCGCCGCGCCACGTCGGCGACGCCGTCGTACCACACCGTGTCGCCGGTGACGTAGACGGTTGGCGCACCATCCGCCTCCAGGACAAAACCGATCACATCGCCGGCGAACGGCTCGATGCCGGCGGGCCCATGCCGCGCCGGCGTCGCGGTGACACGCACGGTGACGCGGTTCGGCGTCTGCAAGTCGACGCTCTGCCATGGCGCCAGGCCTTCGGCCTTGCCGCCAAGCCGGCCGGCGCCGACCTGCGTGGTGAGCACGCGGCCAACGCGGGCGAGGAAGTCGCGGCCCGACGTATCGAGATTGTCGGCATGCTGATCGTGGCTGAGCAGCACAGCATCGATCGCACCGACCTTATTGGCATCGAGCGCCGGGCCGTGCGTCTTGTGCAAGGTCACGTGCGGCAGCTTGTAGTCGCCGGGTGCGTCGAAAGTCGGATCCGTGATCAGCCGCAGGCCGGCATAGTCGATCAGCACAGTCGGGCCGCCGATCAAAGTAAAACGCGGATTGGAGGACATGGATGGCTCCTTCACGTGCGCGCCGCTGCCGGCCGGGTGACGAGATAGATGCCGAGCGCCACCGGGATGATGCCGAACAGGTCGGCCGTCTCGAGGTGCTCGCCGAGGATGAGCCAGCCGAACAGCATGCCGAGCGGCGGGATCAGGAAGTGATAGCTGCTCGCGGCCGTGGCGCCCGAGACCTGCAGGATCTTGAACCACAGCAGATAGGCGAAGATCGACACCAGCAGCACATTGTAGGCGAATGAGGCGAGCAGGCTCATGGTCGGCACAATGTCGTGGACGCTCTCGAAGCCGAGTGCAAAGGGCAGCACGGCGATGCCGGCGGCGAGACTCTGCACGCCGTTGCCGATCCACAGGCCCTGCTTCGGCGCGTAGAACTTGAAGAGAATGGTGCCGCCGACCAGCGAGAACAGCGCCAGCACGGCGAGCACGATGCCGCCGAGCTGATCGGTGCCGAGCGCGAGCCGGCTCTGCACGATGAAGGCGACGCCGCCCAGCCCGAGGAGCAGGCCGAGCACCTTGCGCCAGGTCATGCGCTCGCCAAGCACGGCTACGGCGAACACCGCGGTGACGATTGGGTTGGCGCTGATGATCAGCGCAGCGAGGCCGGCCGACACCGTCTTCAGCGCGATATAGCCGATGCCGAGGTAGACCGCCTGGTTGGCGATGCCGAGCGCGGCGAAGACGGCGACGTCGCGCCGCGACAGGGTCCAGCGGATGCCGCTCAACGGCGCCAGCGCCATCATGATGACGCCGGCGGTGAGGAAGCGCGCGGCGAGAAAGAGCAGCGGCGGACAGTCGGCGATCGCGATCTTGGCGACGGAAAAGGCCGAACTCCATAGCAGGATGAAGCCGAGCACCATGAGCGCGAGTTTCACGCGGCTGGTGGCCGGCGCTGCAACAGGCGGCGCGGCGGCGGATAGAGCAAGCTGGGACATGGACGAGTTCCTTTCGTCCCGCACAGGTAGGCTTGCCCCTGTTCATTTGGAAATTAAATGGTAGAATTGATACCAGTGGATTTGTGAATGGATAGCGCCATGCTGGATATCGAGCTTTTGCGCAGCTTCGTTTCGGTCGTCGATGCCGGCGGCTTCACCCGCGCCGGCGAGCGCGTTCACCGCACGCAATCGACCGTGAGCCAGCAGATCAAACGGCTGGAGGAGTCACTCGGCCGGCCGCTGCTGGTGCGCAACGGCAAGCAGGCGACACCGACCGAGGAAGGCGAACGGCTGTTGACCTATGCCCGGCGCATCCTGGCGCTGGAGCAGGAAGCGCGCGACGTCGTGGCGCGGCCCGTCAGCGACGGCGTGGTGCGGATCGGCATCCCGGAGGATTTCGCCGCCTACCGGCTGACGGAAGTGCTGTCGGATTTCGCGCGCTCGCGCCCGACCTTGCGGCTGCACGTGCGCTGCGGCCTGAGCCTGCATTTGCGCCAGGCGCTCGAGCGCGGCGAACTCGACGTCGCGCTGCTCAAGCATATGGCCGGGCAATCGGGCGGCATCGCGACGTGGCGCGAACGGCTGCAATGGGTGACGAGCCGCAAGCACCCGATCGACATGAGCCGCGATCCGATCCCGATCGCGGTGTCGGAACAAGGCTGCCTTTATCGCAACCAGATGATCCACGCTTTCGAGAAAGCCGGCCGTGCCTGGCACGTGGCTTACACCAGCCCCAACCTGCCCGGCATTCAGGCTGCGGTGTCGGTCGGTCTCGGCGTCAGCGTCTTGCCGGAAGTCGCGATCCTGCCCGAGCACAAGATCATCGACAAAGCCAACGGCTTCCTGCCGATTACCAACACCGAAGTCGGACTGGTGGTGGCCGAGGGCGCGAGCCCAGCATGTCGCCAGATCGCCGAGGTGCTGGCCGAACTCTATAAGGACGGCGATCCGCGCCAGGCGGCGTGACGCCTCAGCCCGGCAAACAGCGCTTGGCGGCAAACGCGTAGAGCCGGTCCTCACCGAGCATATGCGCGGTGAAGGCCAATGTGCCGAACAGGTCGGCGAATGCCGCGTCACGGATATTGAGGCCGCCGGTGAACTCGCCGAAAGCCGGCATCACCAGACGCGTGTCGTCGGCGGCGAAGCAGCGGCGGCGCACGGCGCGGCCGCGTTGCGCGATCTTCGCCACCGGATGCAGATGACCGGCGATCTCGCCGGCCGCGCCGCTCGGCAGATGGCGGAAGGTGAGCGCATCGATGGTCAATGTGTGTTGAAATACGCCGCCAATGCCATCGGCCGGTTCGGGATCGTGATTGCCGGTGATCCAGATCCAGTCGCGGCCGCGCTGCAAAACTGTGATGCTGTCGCGATCTTCCGCCGACAGCCGCGACGGCCCGCCGCCATCGTGAAAGCTGTCGCCGAGCGCGACGACGATGCGCGGCGCGTAATGCGCGATCAGTTTCGTCAGCCGCGCCAGCGTCGCCGCGGTGTCGTAAGGCGGCAGCAACATCCCGCGCGCCGCGAAGCTCGAGCCTTTTTCCAGATGCAGATCGCTGACCGCGAGCAGACCGTGCTCGGGCCAGTACAGCGCGCCGCAGGGGTCGGCGATCAGCGTGGCGTTGGAAACAGTGATGCTGAAGCGATGCGCGCTTTCTTCTCCTCCCCCCTTGAGGGAGAGGTCGACGCGCTCCGCGCGTCGGGAGGGGCGTGAAGCGGCAAGCTCCGAACGCGCAGCATACCCCCCTCCCCGACCCTCCCCCTCAAGGGGGGAGGGAGGAGTGAGTGGCTTCGCTTGCGCAAGCTTACTCAATTCATCGCCTCTTTGATCAGTTCGTCCGCGGCTTCCACCAGCAACGTGTCCGCCGCCTCGCCATAGATCGTTTCGCGGCCGATCTCCAGCATCACCGGAACCGCGAGCGGCGAGACGTGGTCCAGCCGTTTATGGACGATTCGCCCCTGAACGCGCGACAGCATTTCCGACAGCCGCTTGATGTCGAGGAGCCCGCTCGCCGCGTCGGCCCGCGCCGCACGGAGCAGGATGTGATCGGCCTGGTGCTTGCGCAAGACGTCATAGACGAGGTCGGTGGATATCGTCAGTTGGCGGCGCGATTTCTCCTCGCCCGGGAACCGGCGCTCGATCAGGCCGGCGATGATGGCGCAGTTGCGGAACGTGCGCTTCATCAAGGCCGACTCGTCGAGCCAGGCTTCGAGATCGTCGCCGAGCATGTCTTCGGCGAACAGCTCCGCGAGCGACAATCCACCTTTCGCAATGCGCAATCCCATGTCGCCGAGCCCCCAGACGGCCAACGCATATTCATTGGCGACGAAGCCGAGCGGTTTCAGCCCCCAGCGCTCCAGCCGCCGCGTCAGCAACATGCCGAGCGTCTGATGCGCGAGGCGGCCTTCGAACGGATAGCACACCAGATAATTCTTCGCCGCGCGCGGGAAAGTCTCGACCAGAAGATCGTTGGCGGGCGGCAGCAGCGACCGCCACTTCTGGATTTCCAGCCACTCGCGCACCTGCGCCGGCAGCGCCTGCCAGGCCTTCGGGTCGGCAAGAATATCGCGCACGCGCGCGGCGAGATAGGTCGACAGCGGAAACTTGCCGCCTTCGTAGGCCGGCACCTTCGGATCGGTCGCGCTCGAGCGCGAGACGTAGACCTCGTTCTCGACCAGCGCCTCGTATTTCAAAATCTCGCCGGCGAAGACGAAGGTGTCCCCCGGCGTCAGGCCCTCGATGAAATATTCCTCGACCTGGCCGAGCACGCGGCCGCCGCGCGGGATCATGACGCTGCCGCCGCGGCGCGAACGCATCAGTCGCACCTTCAGCATATCCGCTTCGACGATGGTGCCGATATTCATACGGTAGCGCTGGGCCACGTTGGGATGGGTAATGCGCCATTTGCCGTCCTTGTTCTGGCGGATCTTGGCGAAACGATCATAGGCCTTCAGCGCATAGCCGCCGGTGGCGACGAAGTCGACGACGCCGTCGAAATCGCTGCGCGCCAGTTTGGCGTAAGGCGCGGCGGCGCGGACTTCATCGAACAGCTCTTCGGACAAAAACGGCTCGCCGACGGCGCGGCCGAGCACATGCTGCGCCAGCACGTCGAGCGCGCCGGTGCGCAGCGGCGGCGTGTCCTGCGCATTTTCGGCGACGGCGGCGATGGCCGCCGTGCATTCCAGCACCTCGAAGCGATTCGACGGCACCAGCACCGCCTTCGACGGTTCGTCGAGGCGGTGATTGGCGCGGCCGATGCGTTGCAAGAGTCGCGACGAGCCTTTCGGCGCGCCGATATTGACGACCAGATCGACGTCGCCCCAGTCGATGCCGAGATCGAGCGACGAGGTGCAGACCACGGCGCGCAATTTTCCGGCGGCCATGGCGTCCTCAACCTTGCGCCGCTGCGCCACGTCGAGCGAGCCGTGATGCAGCGCGATGGCGAGGTTGTCGTCATTGATGCCCCACAGCGATTGGAACGTAAATTCCGCCTGGCTGCGCGTGTTGACGAACAGCAGCGTCGTCTTGTGGCGCTTGATGAGGTCGTACATCTCGCCGAGCGCGTGCCGCGCCGAGTGCCCGGCCCAGGGCAGGCGCTCAGTGGTGTCGAGCATCGAGACATCGGGCTGCGCGCCGGCCCGCGCGATAACGAGATCGGCGCGCGCTTCGCCGCCCGGCGGCTGCGGCACCAGGAAGCGGCACAGTTCGTCGGGTTCGGCGACAGTGGCCGACAGACCGACGGTGACGAGATCGGGCGCCAAGGTGAACAGCCGCGCCAAGCCGAGCGACAACAGATCTCCCCGCTTCGACAGCACCAGCGAGTGCAGTTCGTCGAGGATGACGCGCTTGAGCGAGCCGAACAGGAACGGCGCATCGGCGGAGGCGAGCAGCAGCGCCAGTTGTTCCGGCGTCGTCAACAGAATGTCAGGCGGATCGCGGCGCTGACGCTGACGCTTCGAGGTCGGCGTGTCGCCGGTGCGCGTCTCCAGCCTGATCGGCAATTTCATCTCGGCGACCGGCGCTTCAAGGTTACGCGCGATGTCGACGGCCAGTGCCTTCAGCGGCGAGATGTAGAGCGTATGCAGCCCGCCCTCGCGGCGGATGCCGCGACCCGTCGAAACAAGCTTCTTGTCCTTCGCCGCCTCCTCGTACAACTCCACCAGCGTTGGCAGAAAACCCGCCAGCGTCTTGCCGCCGCCGGTCGGTGCGATCAGCAGCGACGATTTGCCAGCGCGCGCTTTCTCCAACAATGCCAACTGATGCGCGCGCGGCTGCCAGCCACGCGCCGCGAACCAGCGCGTGAAGGCGTCGGGGAGTTGCGTGTGTTCTTCGGTCACCGCCGCGCCACCACCACCAGCCCCGGAACTTCATTGCCCTTCTCGCGGCGCGCCCAGGCGTGGTCGAGACACAACAGGTCGAGGCCGGCGGCGGCCATCGCCTCGCGCACATACGGCACCGCATGCGCATAGCGCAGCGTGTCGCGCAGGATGACGCCGTCGCCGTCATGGGTCTCGACACTGAAGGCGATGAGACCGCCGGGCTTGAGCGACCGCACGGCAGGCCCGCCGATCTGCAGCAGTTCGTGGAAATAGATGAACACATCGGCGGCGATGATGAGATCGAGTGACGCTTCCGGCACGGCGCGCAAGTAACTCATGGCCTCGGCCTCGTCGAGCCGGTCGTAGACGTTCTTGTCGCGCGCAAGCGCCAGCATGCCGGGCGACAGATCAACGCCGGTCAGCGAACCGCAGAACGGCCGGAAGGTTTCGCCAGCGAGCCCGGTGCCGCAGCCGAGATCGAGCGCGGCGGCAAAATGCAACGGCGACGGCATGGCGCGCCGCACCGCATCGAGCAGGATCTGCGGACCGCGATAGCCGAGCCGGCCGGCGAGCGAGGCTTCGAACTTAGGTGCGTAGCCATCGAACAGCGACTGGATGTAGCCGATCGGCATGGCGACCGGCGGCAGCGCGCCGAGTCGGGCGAGCCGCACCGCGGCGCCATGGGCATCGTCCGGATCGGCGGCCCTTGCTCTTTCGAACGCGGCCACCGCCCCGGCCGTATCGCCGAGGCGTTCGCGCGCCTCGCCAAGCGCGAACCAGGCTGCGGCGAAGCCGGGGGCGAGAGCGACCACTTCGGCCAGCAGGTCCGCCGCCGCGGCGTGGTCGCCGGCGTCGGTCAGGCCGCGCGCCCATTCGTAGCGGCGGTCGGCGATCAGGTCGCCGGAGGACTGGATCATGGCACTCAAGGATCGCTCGCGCGTTGCGGCATCGATGCCTATCTAAACCGTCATGCGGCCCGAACACATCCTGGTTCCGACCCCGGCCGGCCTGTGCAGCAAGGCCGGCGGCTTTCATATCGATCCGACCCGCCCGGTGGACAAGGCCCTGATCACCCACGGCCATTCCGACCATGCCAGGGCCGGGCACGGCCATGTGTTGGCGACCCAGGAGACCCTCGACATCATGCGCCTGCGCTATGGCGAGAATTTCGCCGGCTCGACGCAGGCGATTCGCTATGGCGAGACGGTCAAGCTCGGCGATATGGCGGTCACCTTCCACCCCGCTGGCCACGTGCTCGGCTCGGCGCAGATCGCGGTCGAACGCAAGGGTATGCGCATCGTCGCGTCCGGCGACTACAAGGACCTGCCCGATCCGACCTGCGCGCCGTTCGAGACGGTGGCCTGCGACGTCTTCATCACCGAGGCGACCTTCGGTCTGCCGGTGTTCCGGCATCACGACGCCGAAGGCGAAATCCGGAAACTGCTGCATTCGGTCGCGGTGTTTCCCGAACGCGCGCATCTGGTCGGCGCCTATTCGCTCGGCAAGGCGCAGCGCGTCATCGCCATGCTGCGCGCCGCCGGCTACGACCAGACGATCTATCTGCACGGCGCGATGGAGAAGATCACCGCCTATTACCAGGCGCGCGGCATCGACCTTGGGCCGGTCGAACTCGTACGCGGCGCCAAGAAAGCCGAACTCGCCGGCACCATCACCATCTGCCCGCCGACCGCGATGTCCGATTTGTGGTCGCGGCGCTTTCCCGATCCGGTGCTGGCCTTTGCCTCGGGGTGGATGCGCGTGCGCGCCCGCGCCCGGCAGCGCGGCGTCACGCTGCCGCTGGTGATTTCCGATCACGCCGACTGGGATGGGCTGACCAAGACGATTCAAGCCACCGGCTGCTCGGAAGTCTGGGTCACGCATGGCGAGGAAGAGGCCTTGGTGCATTGGGCGCACATGCAGGGCCTGAAGGCGAAGCCTTTGGCGATCGTCGGCTATGGCGATGAGGAGGAAGAACCCTCTCCCGATAGCCCGTCGAAGACGGGCGTAAACGCCCTTTCGGTGGGAGAGGGTGACGCCGAACGCAGTGAGGCGTCGGGTGAGGGGGGGACGAAATGAAAGCCCCCTCACCCGCTCGCTTCGCTCGCCGCCCTCTCCCACAGGGGGAGAGGGCCAGATGAACCGCTTCGCCGAACTGCTCGACCGCCTCGTTTACGAGCCCGGGCGCAACAACAAGATCAAGTTGATCGCCGCGTATTTCCGCGAAACCGAAGATCCCGATCGCGGCTATGCGCTCGCCGCCATGACCGGCGCGCTGTCGTTCAAGAATGCCAAGGCCGGCATGATCCGCGCCTTGATCGCAGAGCGCACCGATCCGACACTGTTCGCCCTCTCCTACGACTATGTCGGCGACCTGTCGGAGACGGTGGCGCTGATGTGGCCAGCGCGCGATGCCGACGCCCCGCCAATCGACGAATTTCCGACCGACCTGTTCGCACCGGCCCGCACTCCAACAAAAGCCCTCCGCAACGATCCCTCGCCCACTCTCGCCGAGGTCGTCGAGACGCTGTCGACGCTCGGCAAGGCGCAACTGCCGGCGCAGATCGCGCGCTGGCTCGACGTGCTCGACGAGACCGGACGCTGGGCCCTGCTCAAACTCGTCACCGGCGCGCTGCGCATCGGCGTATCCGCACGGCTGGCCAAAACGGCCGCGGCGACGCTCGGCGACAAGGAGCCCGACGAGGTCGAAATTCTCTGGCCCGGTCTCGAACCGCCCTACGCCGCGCTGTTCGCCTGGCTCGAAGGCAAAGGCGACAAGCCGGCGAGCCGCGATCCGGCGCCGTTCCGTCCGGCGATGCTGGCGCATGCCATCGAGGACGGCGATCTCGACGCGCTCGATCCCAAGGATTTCATGGCGGAGTGGAAGTGGGACGGCATCCGCGTCCAGGCCGTCGCAGGCCGCGACGAGCACGGCGATCTCGTCACGCGGCTTTATTCGCGCACCGGCGAGGACATCTCGAAGAGCTTTCCCGATCTGCTAACCTCGCTGCGCCAGCCCGGCGCTATCGACGGTGAACTCCTCATTCTGCGCGATGGCCGCGTGCAGTCGTTCAACGTGCTGCAGCAGCGCCTCAACCGCAAGACCGTTACACCGAAGCTGATCCAGGAATTCCCGGCGCACCTGCGCGCCTATGACCTGCTGGCCGACGAATCGGGCGACCTGCGAGACCTCGACTTTGCCGAGCGCCGCGCCCGGCTCGAGGCGTTCGTGAAGAAACTTGACGATCGGCGCGTCGACCTGTCGCCGCTGCTGCCGTTCAAGACCTGGGACGAACTGATCGCCGCGCGCGCCGATCCCGCCCGCGGCGGCGCCGGCGACGACGCCGACGCCGTCGAAGGCGTCATGCTCAAGCGCCGGGACGCGCCTTACGTGCCAGGCCGGCCGAAGGGCCAGTGGTGGAAATGGAAGCGCGACCCGATGGTGGTCGATGCCGTGCTGATGTACGCGCAGCGCGGCCACGGCAAGCGCTCGTCGTTTTATTCCGACTACACCTTCGGCGTCTGGAACGGCGACGACGAACTGGTGCCGGTCGGCAAGGCCTATTTCGGCTTCACTGACGAGGAGCTTGCCGAGATCGACCGCTTCATCCGCCGCAACACCGTCGCCAAGTTCGGACCGGTGCGCGAGGTGACGCACGAGGCCGACACCGGGCTGGTATTCGAGGTCGCCTTCGAGGGCCTGCAGCAATCGACCCGGCACAAATCCGGCATCGCCATGCGTTTTCCACGCATCAACCGGCTGCGCTGGGACAAGCCGCCGCGCGAGGCCGACCGGCTGGAGACGCTGGAGAAGATGATGGCGGTTACGCGCGCCTGACGGTGTTTACTTGACCGCCAAGCCAACTTCGCCTCAGGTATCGCCCATGCCAAACGACAAGCCAAACAGCCTGGAGCCCGTGGAGCGCCCGATGAGCAACGACACCGCAACCCGCGTTTTCGGCGGCTCGCCGCTCGGCGTCATCGTGCGCCTGATCCTGGTGTCGATCCTGGTCGGCGTCATCCTCTCCGCGCTCGGCCTCGATCCGCTCGACATCCTGCACAGCGTGCAGCGGCTGTTCCGCAACATCTGGAACATGGGCTTCGACGCCATCCGCTGGGTATGGGGTTATTTCCTGCTCGGCGCCGTCATCGTCATCCCGATCTGGCTGATCATGCGCGTCGTCAACGCCCCGCGCGGAAAGTAACAACGGCCCTCCATTGCAATCGACAGTCCCGGTCAACTCGGCCCGCATCTTCGCGATCGCGGGCCCAGCGATGCTGGCCAACATCACCACGCCACTGCTCGGCGTCGTGGCGACGACTGTCATCGGCCGGCTCGGCGATGCGGCCATCCTGGGCGGCGTTGCCATGGCGTCGCTGGTGTTCGACTGCATCTTCTGGCTGTTCGGTTTCCTGCGCAGCGGCACCGTGGCGCTGACCGCGCAGGCCTTCGGCGCCCGCGATTATGACGAACAGCGCGCGGTGCTGGCGCGCGCGATGATGACGGCGGCCGTGTCCGGCATCGCGCTGATCGCGCTGCGCGGGCCGCTGACCGCCGTCGCCTTCGACCTCATGGGCGGCAGCGCGGAAGTCAGCGCCACCGCGCGCGACTATTTCCTGCTGCGCAGCTGGGCCTCGCCCTTCGCGCTCTGCAACTACGTGATGCTCGGCTGGTTCATCGGCCTCGCGCGGCCGCTGCAGGCGCTGGCGGTGCAGATCAGCGTCAATGTGATCAACATGGCGCTGACGGTGCTGCTGGTGCTCGGCTTTCGCTGGGGCGCCAGCGGCGCGGCGATCGCGGCGGTGATCGCTGAAATCTGCGGCCTCGCCCTCGGCTTCGCAATGGCGTGGCGCATACTCGGCGGCCACTTCGAATGGGACCACAAAGCCCATTTCGACCGCGCCAAGCTGTGGCGGATGCTGCTCATCAACCGCGATATCATGCTGCGTACCGCGGCGCTGGTCTCGGTCTTCCTGTTCTTCTCGGCGCAGGGCGCGCGTGCCGGCGACGTCACCTTGGCCGCCAATGCGGTGCTGCAGAATATCGTGTTCCTCGGCACGTTCTTTCTCGAGGGTCTGGCCAACGCCGCCCAGCAATTGTGCGGCGCCGCCGTCGGCGCGCACGACCGCGACGCCTTCGCCCGCGCCGTGCGACTCATCACGCGCTGGGGCCTCGTCTTCGGCGTCGGCGCCGCGGCGGCGTTCTATGGCGCCGGGCCGTGGATCATCGCGCTGATGACGGCCAGCGACGACGTGCGCCGCGCCGCCAACGATTTCCTGCCGATGGCGGCGCTGGTGCCCCTGATCGGCGTGGCCGCCTTCATCATGGACGGCGTCTATATCGGCGCGACGTGGACGCGCGATATGCGCAACCTGATGGCGGCATCGCTGGCGATCTATCTCGCCGCCTGGTGGGCGATGCAATCGCTTGGCAACACCGGGCTGTGGCTGGCGCTGCTGACGTTCTACCTGTTCCGCGGCGGCCTGCAGGTCATGCGCTATCGCAGTTTGGCGCAGCGCCCCTGGCCGGAGCGATAACCCGGCTGGCCTAGGTCGGCCATGTATCCGCGGTTATGTCTGCGGCATCGACGCCGACCATGGCGGCGAGCGAATCGCGATTGCCGCGCTTGATGGCGGCGGCAATGTCCGCCTTCATTTGTGCGACCAGACCGATGCCCTGATAGACCAGCCCGGTATAGAGTTGCACCAGGCTGGCGCCGGCCTTGATCTTGGCGATCGCCGTAGCGCCGGAATCGACACCGCCGACGCCGATCAGCGGAAACGCATTTTCGGCGCGCACATAAGTTTCGGCCAGCATCCGCGTCGACAACCTGAACATCGGCCTGCCGGAAAGGCCACCCGATTCGCGGGCCTTGTCCTGATCGCGCAGCGCCGACGGCCGCGAGATCGTCGTGTTCGACACGATCATGCCGTCGACGCGATGCTTGCGCGCGACGCCGACGACATCGTCGAGCTCGGGCAAAGTCAGATCGGGCGCGATCTTGACCAGGATCGGGGTTGGTCCCGCCCGCATCCGCACACTCTCACGGGCGTCGATGACGCGCGCCAGGAGGTCGTCGAGCGCGTCAGCCTGTTGCAGACTGCGCAGTCCCGGCGTGTTCGGCGACGACACGTTGACCGTGAAATAGCTCGCGACCGTAGCGAAGGTCTCGATCAGCCGGACATAGTCCTCGCTGCGGTCGGTCGAATCCTTGTTGGCGCCGATATTGACGCCGACAATTCCGCCCGAATGTGCCCGGGCGGCGAGCCGGGCCAGCGCCGCTGGCGCCCCGCCATTGTTGAAGCCGAGCCGGTTGATGACACCGCCATCGGCCTCGAGCCGGAATATTCGCGGCCGCGGGTTGCCGATCTGGGGCCGCGGCGTCAGCGTGCCGACCTCGACGAAGCCGAAACCAAGCTTGAGCAAGGCATCCGGCGCCACCGCATTCTTGTCGAAGCCGGCGGCCAGGCCGATCGGATTGGGAAAATTCAGGCCGAAAGCGCGGACGCGCAGCTCCGGCGGGTCGGCCTCCGGCTGCCCCAGCGGCACGAATCGCAGCGCCTTGAGGACCAAAGCATGGGCGTCTTCGGGGTCGAGAGCGCGCAGAAAGGGGCGCGACAGGCGATCAATGAGGGCGATCACCGGCAAATACTCCAGCATCGGGCCCCCCGGGTGGCGGCCCGGCGGCGGTAGGTGTGCAAAAACTGGCTCAGACATAAGGCCGAACGCCGGCAAAAGCGATGGCTGGGGGCAATTTCTCCCCGACCGCCATATAAGGTGTGACAGCAGCCCGACTCGCGGTTATAATTCCTACATAATGATCGATAACCCGAGGCCTCCGAGGCCGAACCTCCGGTGAAGATATGCTGACCCACGCCCAGATCTGGAATGCCATCGACCGCCTCGCGGCGCGGTCCAAAATGACCGCCTCCGGTCTTGCCAAGAAAGCTGGCCTCGACCCGACGACCTTCAACAAATCGAAGCGCATCACGCCGGAAGGCCGGCCGCGGTGGCCCTCGACCGAATCGGTCGCCAAGGCACTGGCGGCGACCAACACCAAGGTCGACACCTTCGTGACGCTGATCACCGACGGCGGTAAACCGACGATCTCAAGCGTGCCGCTGATCGGCTTTGCCGAGGCCGGCACCGAAGGCTTCTTCGACGATGCCGGCTTTCCGGTCGGCAAAGGCTGGGAGGAAGTCAGCTTCCCTGCCCTCACCGACGAGCACGCCTATGCGCTGGAAATCTCCGGCGACTCGATGAAGCCGGCCTACCGCGAGGGCGACATCATCATCGTCTCGCCGGGCACGCCGGTACGTAAAGGCGACCGTGTCGTGGTCAAGACCAAGAAGGGCGAGATCATGGCCAAGGAGCTCAAGCGCAAGCAGGCCAAGAGCGTCGAACTCAAGTCGCTCAACTCGGAGCATCGCGACCGCACGTTGCAGATGTCCGAAGTCGAATGGATCGCGCGCATCGTATGGGCGAGCCAGTAACGCCGATGGATGGATTGTAGCCGGCGAGCTCGCTAAAGTTCCCCGATCGGAAGACTGAGTCGCACGCCGCGGCGCGCCATGCATTGTTGCGTGCGGCCGGTAGCCGGATATTCCACCGAGGGGGCACTGAGATGGATCGTCGAAATGCGTTGAAAGTATTGGCCGGCATGGCGTTGTGTCCGGTTTGCGCATCGCCGGGTTTTGCCGCGGAAGGCGCGCACTGGAGCTACGAGGGCGACGGTGGCCCGTCGCATTGGGGCGATCTCGATGCCGCCAGCAAGGCCTGTTCGGTGGGCACGCAGCAGTCGCCGATCAATATCGAGGGCGGCATTAAATCACAGCTACCGGCCTTGAAGATCGACTGGCGCAAGAAGCCGGACATGATCGTCAACAACGGCCACACCATCCAGGTCAACGCCGATCCCGGCAACACGCTCACGGTCGGCTCCAGCAAGTACGAGTTGCTGCAATATCACTTCCATCATCCGAGCGAGCATCTGATCGGCGGCAAGGCCTATCCGATGGAAGTGCATTTCGTGCATCGCGAGGCCAGCGGCAATCTCGCCGTGATCGGCGCGCTGATGGCCGCCGGCAAAGCCAATGCCGCCTTCGGCAAGATTGTCGCGTCGATGCCCGGCAAGGCGGGCCCGGCGGTCAAGATGGCGACCGCGCCCGATCCGAACCAGATGCTGCCGGCGCGACGCGGCTATTATCGCTATTCAGGCTCGCTGACGACGCCGCCCTGCAGCGAAGTGGTGAACTGGCTGGTGCTGCGCGAACCGATCCAGGTCGCGCGCGGCGACATCGATGCGTTCGGCAAGCTGTATCCGATGAACGCGCGGCCGGTGCAGAAGGACAACCGCCGCTTCGTGCTGATGTCGTGAGGGCTGGGCAGAGCGCCGTCATGCCCCGCGAAAGCGGGGCATCCAGCTCTTTACTTCCGTCAAACAAGCGCTGGATCGCCCGCTTTCGCGGGCGATGACTTTAGAGTGTGTGGTCGCGTTTAAGCCGAACGCGCCAACGCGCCGTCGATCATGTCGACGGTGTTCTTGACGCCATAGACGGCAACGAAAGAGCCGAAGCGCGGGCCCTTCTCCTGGCCGAGCAGCACCTGGTACAGCATATTGAACCAGTCGAGCGACACGCCGGGCCGGCCGTCCTTGGCCTTCTTATTGTGATCGAGGAACGGTTCGCGGCGGCCGATTTCGTAGACCACGTTCTGGATGTCTTCCGCGGTCGCCTCGGGCGCGAGATTGGCAAGTGCGTCGCGCAGATCCTGCAACGCCTTGCGCTCGACCTCGCTCGGCTCGCGAAACTTCTTCGTCGGCAGCACGAAGTCATGGAAGTAATGGATGGCGTAGCCGACCGCATCGTTCAGTTTGGGATGCGTCTGCGGCGTCACGCCCGGACGATAGCGACCGATGAAGCCCCACAAGGTGTCCGCATTCTCGGCGTTCGACGACGACACCAGTGTCAGCAGCATCGTGAACGAGATCGGCATGTCCGCGACCGGCGGCTTGCCATTGTGGATGTGCCAGACCGGATTGCCGAGCTTCTGCTTCCAGTCCTGCTGGCGCGGATAGCCTTCGAGGAACTGCTGATAGTCGTCGACCTGCCGCGGGATCACGTCGAAATACAAGCGCTTGGCCGACTTCGGCTCGCGATACATGAACAGCGACAGCGATTCCGGCGAGGCATAGCGCAACCATTCCTCGATCGTCAGGCCGTTGCCCTTCGACTTGGAAATCTTCTGGCCGTGTTCGTCAAGGAACAGTTCGTAGTTGAAGCCTTCCGGCGGCTTGCCGTCGAGCGCCTTGCAGATCTGGCCGGACAACTTGACCGAGTCGATCAGATCCTTGCCGGCCATTTCGTAGTCGACGCCGAGCGCGGTCCAGCGCATCGCCCAGTCCGGCTTCCATTGTAGTTTGCAGGCGCCGCCGGTGACCGGAACCGTGACCGGCTCGCGGGTCGTCGGGTGCTCGTACGTGATGGTGCCGGCTTTGGCGTCGTGCGCGGTGATCGGCACCTGCAGCACGATGCCGGTCTGCGGATCGATCGGCAGGAACGGCGAATAGGTCGCGGCGCGTTCCTCGCGCAGCGACGGCAGCATGATCGCCATCACCTTGTCGAAGCGCGCCAGCATCTTCAGCAGCGTGACGTCGAAACGGCCCGATTTATAGTACTCGGTCGACGAGGCGAATTCGTACTCGAAGCCGAAGTGATCGAGGAAGGCGCGCAGCCGCGCGTTGTTGTGCTCGCCGAACGACGGATGCGTGCCGAACGGATCCCGCACTTGGGTCAGCGGCTTGCCAAGATCGAGCGCCAGCGCGTCCTTGTTCGGCACGTTGTCCGGCACCTTGCGCAGGCCGTCCATATCGTCGGAGAAGGCGATCAGCCGGGTCTTGACCTTGTCCTCGGTGAGCACGCGGAAGGCGTGGCGCACCATGGTGGTGCGCGCCACCTCGCCGAAGGTGCCGATATGCGGCAGGCCCGACGGGCCGTAGCCGGTCTCGAAGATGACCTCGTCCTTGGGTTTGGCCTTGAGCCGCGCCACGATCTTTTTCGCCTCTTCGAACGGCCAGGCGTTCGACTGTTCGGCGAGCTTCTTCAGCTCGTCGGGCGTGATTTGCGGCGCAATTTCAGCAGTGGTCATCGACATTCCGGCCTCCGGCGGGCAGACATAGGCGGGCAGTCCATTTCCGTCAATTCGAGCCACGAAAAGCAGCATCTTGAGCCCATCCAAGGCACTAAACAGGAAAAATGCCGCCGTCATCGGCGGCGGTCCCGCCGGGCTGATCGCGGCGGAGACTTTGGCGCGGGCCGGCGTCGCCGTCACGATCTACGACCAGATGCCGTCGCTCGGCCGCAAGCTGCTGATGGCGGGGCGCGGCGGGCTGAACCTGACCCACAGCGAACCGCTCGCCGATTTCCTCAAGCGCTACGGCGACGCCGACGAGCGGTTGCTCGACGCCGTGACCGCCTTTCCCCCGGCAGCACTCCGCGCCTGGGCGGATGAACTCGGCACCGACACCTTTGTCGGCTCGAGCGGCCGGGTCTTCCCGAAGGCACTGAAGACCTCGCCGCTGCTGCGGACCTGGCTGTTGCGCCTGCGCAATCTCGGCGTCACCGTGAAGGTGCGGCATCGCTGGGAAGGCTGGGATGACGACGGCCAGCTGGTTTTCAAATCCGGCGGTGAAAAAGCTTCGGTGAAGCCCGACGTCGTCGTGCTGGCGATGGGTGGCGCGAGCTGGCCGAAGCTCGGTTCCGACGCGCGCTGGGTCGATATCCTGCGCGCCGAGAAGGTCGCGGTGGCGCCGCTGCAGGCGGCGAATTGCGGCTTCACGACCGCATGGTCCGACGTGCTGCGCGGCTTCGCCGGCCAGCCGCTCAAGCGCATCGCCGTCACCTTCGGCGAGCGTAGCGTGCGCGGCGAGGCCATGGTGACGCAAACCGGCATCGAAGGCGGCGCCATCTATGCGCTGTCGTCGCCGATCCGCGACGCCGTCACCAGGCATGGCGCGACGACCATCACCATCGATCTGCTGCCGGACGTCACCGCCGCCAAGCTCGCCGAGCGCCTGTCGGCGCCGCGCGGCAAGCAGTCGCTGTCGAACTTCCTGCGCAAGAACACGCATCTGGCCGCCGTGGCGCTGTCGCTGCTGCACGAGGCGGCGCTGGCCAAAGGCAAACCGCTGTCGGCTCTGTCCCCGCCGCAGATCGCGGCGCTGATCAAGGCGGTGCCGGTGAAGCTGGCGGGCGTACAGCCGATCGAGCGGGCGATCTCGAGCGCCGGCGGCATTCGCTTCAGCGAACTCGACGCGCATTTCATGCTCGGGAAAAGTCGCGGCGTGTTCGTCGCCGGCGAGATGCTCGACTGGGACGCGCCGACCGGCGGCTATCTGCTGCAGGCGAGTTTTGCCACCGGCGTCGCCGCCGCCAAGGGCGCGCTGGCCTGGCTCGCAGGTTCCCGGGAATGAAGAAGGGCCGCCCTCTCGGACGGCCCTTCCATTGTCGAACCGCAGTCCGTGGGACCTAGGCGCAGACTCCCACCGAGGCGAGAATCCAGGTCGTGGTGGCCGACGGTTGCGGCGATAGACAATGAGACACTGGATCACCTCCTTTCTGATGTTGACGATAGGACTAACCTAATCCGTCCACGCCGGTTTGGAAGTGCCTTCAGGCCTCAAAACGGGCTGATCGGAAAATAGCGCAGCCACAGGTCGGTGAAGCGGCCCTGCTCCCACAAGCGGAACAGCGCCCAGTTGAGCGACTGCCGCAACAGGTCGTTGCCGCGCCGGACCGCGATGCCGACGCCTTCGCCGAAATAACGGCTTTCCAGATAGGGTCCGCCGACGAAGCGGCAGCAGTTGGCCGAGTCGGTGCCGTTGAGCCAGAACGACAGCGAGATGCCGTCGCCGAACAAGAGATCGACCTCGCCTTTCTTGAGTGCGGCGCGCGCGGCGGCATCGTCCGGATAGGCGTGCAGCTCGGCTTCGGTGAACAGCATCTTGATATAGGCTTCGTGCGCGGTGCCGGCGATGACGCCGACCTTCTTGCCTTCGAGGGCCTGCGGCCGCACGTCCTCGATGCCGGAATTGCGCCGTGTCACGAAACGCGCCGGCATCCGATAATAGGGATCGGTGAAATCGACGCGCTTGCGCATCGCCGGCGTCGCCGCCATCGAGGCGATCACCGCGTCGCCCTGATTGGCGTTGAGGCTGTCGATCAAGGTGTCGTAGCGGCGCATCTGCACCGTGCAGGCGACCTTGATCTCCTCGCAGATCATGCGCGCCAGATCGACATTGAAGCCGATCGGATTGCCGTCCGGGCCGGCATAGTCGAACGGCGGATAGTCGGTCTCGGTGAGAAAGCGGATGACGGTCAGGCGCGACAGGTCCGGCCGCTCGGGACGCCGGCGGGGATCCCAGAAGCCCGGCACATCGACCGGGTTGCGCAGCGGGTTGGTGTCGGGGGCGTCGGCGGCGGGCTTGTCGCCCGGCTCGGCGCCTTTCGGGATGTGGGCCTGGGGCCACGCGGTTCCGGCGCTCAGCACCAGGACGAAGGCGGCCAGCGCCACGCCCCGCCGCCATTTATGAAAAATGCCCATTTCCGGCCGAAATCCCGATCAGATTCGGCCGGACCATAATGCGTTTTTGCGCGAAGTGGAAACCGGTTCGCAGGCCGGTCCGTCCATATCGTCAGTGCGTGGCGGTCAGGTATTTCTCGATCTCGTGCACCGGCATCTTGACTAGGTCCTTGTCGACCTCGGCGCGCACCGCGGCCTTCAGGCCGTGGCCGTAGGCCTGGCGCAGGAAGCCGAGCGCCCGGGGCGGAGCGACAACGACCATCGTTTTGACCTCGTGCACCGTCACGGCATGGTCGAGCTTGGCGGCCAGATCGGCGAGAAAACTTTCTTCCTCCTGGGCGTGCCAGTCGGTCTGGCTCACAGCCGACCGGCCGGAGCCCACCGACGAACTGGACCGGCCCGGTTTGTCAGTGCCCAGGTCGTGGGTCGCCTTCGCCTTGTGCTCGAGCACTTCCCGCGTCTTCAAGTTGGGAAATTTGCCGTCGCCGACATTCTCGAGAATCAGCGCCTTGGCGCCGTCGCAGACGATGACCCATTCGCCCTGCCCGATCGACATTGACATTGTGCGGTCCTCCTTAAGTGCTGCACTACAGCGCATTCGCCGCCGTTGCGAATTGCGCCAGATCAACGCCGGAGGCTGGTATTTCGTTGCGCTGGCGACGGAATCCGTCGCCGCGCTCTAGTTCGTGCCGTCGAGCAGACGCCGCGCGATGACCTGCGCCTGAATTTCCGCCGCGCCCTCGAAGATGTTGAGGATGCGGGCGTCGCACAGGATGCGCGAGATCGGAAATTCGAGCGCGAAGCCGTTGCCGCCATGCACCTGGACGGCGTTATCGGCATTGGCCCAGGCGACACGCGCGCCGTAGAGCTTGGCCATGCCGGCCTCCAGATCGCAGCGCCGGCCGGAATCCTTCTCGCGCGCGGCGTGATAAGTAAGCTGCCGCGCAATCATGATCTCGACCGCCATCATCACGATCTTGTCGGCGACGCGCGGAAAGTCGGCGATCGGCCGCGAAAACTGAATGCGGTTGGTGGCGTATTGCATCGCCTGCTCCATCGCCGCCTGCGCGACGCCAATGGCGCGCGCGGCGGTCTGGATGCGCGCGGATTCGAAGGTCTGCATGAGTTGCTTGAAGCCCATGCCCTCGACACCGCCGAGCAGGTTCTCGGCCTTCACTTCAAATCCGTCGAAGGCGATCTCGTATTCCTTCATGCCGCGATAGCCGAGCACCTCGATCTCGGTGCCGGTCATGCCCTTCGCGGGGAACGGATTCTTGTCGTCGCCGCGCGGCTTTTCAGCGAGCAGCATCGACAGGCCGCGATGCCCGGGCTCCTTCGGATTGGTGCGCACCAACAGCGTCATCAGGTCGGCGCGCACCGGGTGCGTGATCCAGGTCTTGTTGCCGTAGACTTTATAAACATCGCCCTCGCGCACCGCGCGCGTCTTCAGCGAGGCGAGATCCGAACCGGTGTTCGGCTCCGTAAACACCGCGGTCGGCAACACTTCGCCGGACGCGATCTTCGGCAACCACTTGGCCTTCTGCTCCGGCGTGCCGCCGCCGAGAATGAGTTCGGCGGCGATTTCCGAGCGGGTGCCGAGCGAGCCGACGCCGATATAGCCGCGCGACAATTCCTCGGAGACGACGCACATCGATTCCTTGCCGAGGCCCATGCCGCCGAATTCTTCCGGGATGGTCAGGCCGAAGACGCCGAGCTCGGACATCTGGCCGAGCACCTCGTAGGGAATATAGCTGTTGGTGCGGTGCCAGCTCTGGGCGTGGCCGACCACTTCGGCGTCGGCGAAGCGTCGCATCTCCTCACGAATCGATTCCAGCGTTTCATCAAGGCCGGCGGCGCCGACGGTGGCGCCATGGCTCTGCCGCATCAAGTCCATCAGCCGGGCGCGGCGCTCGGCGGTGTTGCCGTTGGCGATCAGGGTCTCGACGCCGGGCGTCAGCCGCGCCGCCACCTGCGCCATGGACAGCCCCATGTCGCTCGGCCGCACGATCTCGCCCTGGCTCATCGGGATGCCGCCGATCGTCTGGGCCAGACACTCGCCGAGGCCGATCCAGGTCAGGTGCTCCTCGACCTCGCCAAAGGTGCCGGACGCCGCCATCCGCTCGGCATAGGCGGCGAGTTGTTTGACCGCTTCGACATAAGTCGCGAGCCAGGCAAGCCCGTGGGTCGCCCGCTGTTCGCGATCAAACAATTTGCCGAGCGCATGGCCTTCGACCGTAACTTTGCCGCGCACCTTGGCGGTGGCGTCGCCGAGGATCGCCTCCATGGCGACGACGGCCTCGCGGGCGAGGTCGTGCAGGTCATGGTCGGCAGCGGTACGGGAGGCGGCCATCGGCATTTCGGTCCCCAAAATTTCGACGTCTCATAGCCCGGAAGGCTTTTAACAGTACGCGTGCAGTGCACAAAAGCAAAGTGGCGGCGTCCCGGCCCAAGACCGCCCAAGACCGCCCAAGACCTGCCGAAGACCGCCCAAGACCTGCCGAAGACCTGCCCAAGACCATTCTGAGACCGTCCTAAGACCGGGCCCATCAGACCCCGAACGGCCCGTCGCAACGGCGTATTGCCAATAAAATTAACCATTTCGGGTTCATCTGTAACGGTCACTTGTACTCCCCGGTCCGTTCAACTGACGGCAACCCTTACCGGCCCAACCTCTATGCGCCTCCCCCAGGCAATAAAGCGGTCATGGTCGCCGATCCGGCTGCTGACGTCGTTTTCGGTGCGGACCCGCATCGTCACGCTGGCGCTGATCCCGGTGATGGGATTTCTCGCCAATGGTCTGACCTTCATGGCCGGCGAGAGCGAAGTATCGGGTGCCTTCCAAACCGCCGCCAACTCCCGTGCGCTTGCCGACGCCAGCCGCGACCTCAAGATCGCGATCGCATCGATCCGGATCGCGACGAAGGACTTCGGCCGGGAGCGCAATTTCTCGCTCGATGCCTTCCCGCAGTCGCAGCGGCTGGCGGTCGAGAGTCTGAACACCATCGAGCGATTGATCAACGGCACGCATAGCGACGACATCAAGGCGCTGCGCTCCGAGCTCGCTACGATCAAGGCCAACTACGACGACCTCTACGAACTGCAGCGCGTGCTCGGATTCTCGGACGATGAGGGCATACGCTGGGCGTTGAAGGATGCCGGCAACGCGGTTGAATCGATCATCAATAACGATCTGAACTGGATCGCCGACGCCGACGCGCGCAAGATCACGATGGTGCTGCTGACGATGCGGCACCAGGAAAGCGAATACCGCCTCGCGCCAAGCGAACTGACGATGTTTCAGTTCGAGGCCGGCTACAAGGCATTCGTTCAGCTATTCGCCGGTATCGACGGCACGCCCGCGCTGAAAGGCAGAATCGAACGGCGCGTAAGGGAATACAAGGACACTTTCAGTTACTGGGTATCGCTACACGACCGCACCCATCCGCTGCGCTCGCTGATCGACATCGACAGCCAGAACATGCTGCCGCGCGTCGATGCCGTCATTCTGTCGGCCAACGGCGCCGCCCGGAATGCCTCCGCGGCGCTCACCGCGTCACAGAACAACACGCGCAACGGCATCATCGCGGTCGGCGCCGCGATGGCGATGCTCGGACTGATCTTCAGTTGGCTGATCGGCCGCAGCGTGACACGGCCGCTCGACCGCCTCGGCGCCGCGATGAAGGCGCTCGCCGCCGGCGATACTGCAACCGCCATTCCGGCCACCCGCGCTCGCGACGAAATCGGCGCCATGGCGCGCACGGTGCTCGTGTTCCGCGATTCCATGATCGAGCGCGAGAAGCTGTCGCAGACCCAGGCCGACCAGAGCCGCGCGCGGGAAACGCGCACGAACAGCATCGCTGCCGCCATTCGCCGGTTCGAGACGTCCATCGGCGCGGTGCTCGGCAAGCTGCGTGCGGCCTCGCAACAGCTCGAGACCAGTTCGACCAATCTCAACCGCACGGCCGACACGGTTTCCGCCGAAGCCAGCACGGCCGAGCAGCGTGTCGGCGCCGCATCGGAAAATGTCAGCACCGCCGCGGGCTCGGTCGATGAACTGGCGCTGTCGATCGAAGCCATCGCCGCGCAAGCCACGCAATCCAGCGGCGTCGCCGGGCGCGCGGTCGCCGAGGCGAAGAAAACCGCCGGCACCATGACCGAACTCGGCATCGCCGCAACGCGCATTGGAGAAGTGGTCGGCCTCATTCAGGCGGTCGCCGGACAGACCAATCTGCTGGCGCTCAATGCCACGATCGAGGCGGCGCGCGCCGGCGAAGCCGGACGCGGCTTCGCGGTGGTGGCCGCCGAAGTAAAATCGCTCGCGGCGCAGACGGCGCGCTCGACCGAGGAAATCGCCGAACAGATCGGCGGCATCCAGTCGGCCGCCGCCGGCGCCACTTTGGCCATCGAGCAGGTGAACGCCATCATCGGCGAAATGGCGGCGATCGCCACCTCCGTCGCCGCGACCGTCGAGCAGCAGAACGCCGCGGTCGCCGTCATTGCCGAAGGCGTGAGCCGCGCCTCCAACGAAGCCCGTACCGGCGCCGAAGCGATGAGCCGGGTCGCCGGCGTGACCATCGACGCGCGGTCGACCGCCGCCGACGTCAAGAGCCTCGCCGAAACGGTCGCCGTCGAAGCCGAAAGCCTGGAGGCCGAGGTACGCCGGTTCCTCAGCGACGTACAAGCGGCCTGACAGCCTCCCTACTTGCAAACCGCGGCCTGATCGCCATTCTCGGGACGGTGGATCGTCCGCTCCGGAGCCTCGCGCCTTGCGCTATCTCAGGCTGTCCCTGCGCTGTGTGCTCGATGCCGTCCGCCAGTTTCTGGCCGATGACGGTTGGGCCATCGCCAGCCATATCGCGTTGTCGACGCTGATGGCGTTGTTTCCTTTCCTCATCGTCTGCACGGCGCTGGCCGGCGTGTTCTTCGGTTCCAAGGAACTGGCGGACGAAGCGGCGCGCATCCTGCTCGAGACCTGGCCGGCACAGGTGGCCGGCCCCATCGCCACCGACATCCGCGGCGTGCTGGTCGGCAGCCGCGGCAACGTGCTGACATTCGGCGTGCTGTTCGCGATCTATTTCGCTTCCAGCGGAGTCGAGAGCCTGCGTATCGCGCTCAACCGCGCCTACAACATGAGCGAGCGACGGCCATGGTGGCTCTTGCGGATCGAGTCGATCGGCTATGTGCTGGTCGGCGCCGTCAGCCTGCTGGTGTTCTCGTTCCTGGTGGTGCTGGCGCCGTTCATCTGGGACAAGATCGTGGCCTTCGTGCCGACGCTCGAGCCGTTGAGCGATCTGGTCACACTGTCGCGCTTCGCGACGGCGGCGATCATATTGGTCGTCGCGCTGACCATCGTGCACCGCTGGCTGCCGGCCGGACGCCGCAGCTTCGTCGACGTCGCGCCCGGCATCACCGCGACTTTGGCGCTGTGGCTGGTCTGCGGCGCCGCCTTCGGCCGCTATCTCGCCGACTACGCCTTCGCCTACGTCAACATGTATGCCGGGCTGGCGTCGGCGATGATCGCGCTGGTGTTTCTCTACGTCTGCGCCTCGATCTTCATCTTCGGCGGCGAACTGAACGCGGCGGTGCTGAAACGTCGCACCGAACAGCCGGTTCAGCCCTGCCCCGAAACCTCGAGCACGTCCTCGTAGGTCTTGAGCCCCGTCATCGGCGAATTGACCAGCACCGCCATGTTGCCGGGCGGATGCTGGTTCTTCCACATCATGGTGTGCGCCCTCGGAATCTCCAGCCACGGGAAGGTCTTCGACAGGCACGGGTCGATGCGGCGCTCGAGCACGAAGCGATTGGCCTGGCTCGCCTGCTTCAAATGCGCGAAGTGCGATCCCTGGATACGCTTCTGCCGCATCCAGACGTAGCGCGCGTCGAAGGTGATGTTGAAGCCGGTGGTGCCGGCGCAGAACACCACCATGCCGCCGCGCTTGACGACCATCGCCGACACCGGGAAGGTCTGCTCGCCCGGATGCTCGAACACGATGTCGACGTCGCGCTTGCCGGTGATGTCCCAGATCGCCTTGCCGAAACGGCGCGCTTCCTTGGCCCAGTCGTTGAACTCGGGCGAGTTCACCTGGGGCAGCTGGCCCCAGCACTTGAAGTCCTTGCGGTTGATTACGCCCTTGGCGCCGAGGTTGTAGACATACTCGGCCTTGGAGTCGTCGGAGATGACGCCGATGGCGTTGGCGCCCGAAGCGGCGGCAAGCTGAATGCCGAACACGCCGAGGCCGCCGGAGGCGCCCCAGACCAGCACGTTGTCGCCCGGCTTGAGCGTGTGCGGCGCATGGCCGAACAGCATGCGATAGGCGGTGGCGAGCGTCAGCGTGTAGCAGGCCGACTCCTCCCACGACAGATGCGCCGGCTTGATCATCAGCTGGCGCGACTGCACGCGGCAGAACTGCGCGAACGAACCGTCCGGCGTTTCGTAGCCCCAGATGCGCTGCGACGGCGACAGCAGCGGATCGCCGCCATTGCAGTCCTCGTCGTCACCGTCGTCCTGATTACAGTGGACGATGACTTCGTCGCCGACCTTCCAGCGCTTCACCTTGGAGCCGACCGCCCAGACGATGCCCGAGGCATCCGACCCGGCGATGTGATAAGGTTGTTTATGCACGTTGAACGGCGTGATCGGCTGGCCGAGGCCGGCCCAGATGCCGTTGTAATTGACGCCGGCCGCCATCACGAGGACGAGCACGTCCTCTTCGCCGATCGGCCAGGTCGGCACCGCTTCGATCTGGAATGACTGCTCCGGCGGACCATGCCGCTCCTGGCGGATCACCCAGGCGTACATCTTCTCGGGGACATGGCCGAGCGGCGGTATCTCACCGATGTCGTAGAGATTCTTGGGCGCGGACCCATTCCGCGCAACGGCAGCGACCGGCATCGACGAACTCCCTTGGCAACGGCGTTTATTAATTTGAGAGCCGCATCAGTCTGGCGTAATTTATATTGCATTGCAACAATAGAACCGCCAGACTGCCGCCGAAGTAAGCACCCCACGTCTTCAGCCGCGAAAACACTGGGCAATGGCCGAAACAAAGCGCGATAAACCCTGGATTTTCCGGACCTACGCCGGCCACTCGACGGCGGCGGATTCGAACGCGCTGTATCGGCGGAACCTGGCGAAAGGCCAGACCGGCCTGTCGGTCGCCTTCGATCTGCCGACCCAGACCGGCTACGACAGCGACCATGTCCTGGCGCGCGGCGAAGTCGGCAAGGTCGGCGTGCCGATCAGCCATCTCGGCGACATGCGCGCGTTGTTCGATCAAATTCCGCTCGGCTCGATGAACACGTCGATGACCATCAACGCCACCGCGGCGTGGCTGATGGCGCTGTACATCGCGGTCGCGGACGAGACCGGCGCACCGCGCACCGCGCTGACCGGCACCATCCAGAACGACATCATCAAGGAATATCTGTCGCGCGGCACTTACGTGTTTCCGCCGAAGCCGTCGCTGCGCCTGATCAAGGACGTCGCCATCTTCACCACCTCGGAATTGCCGAAGTGGAATCCGATGAACATCTGCAGCTACCACCTGCAGGAAGCCGGCGCGACGCCGGTGCAGGAGCTGGCTTACGCGCTCGCCACCGCCGTCGCCGTGCTCGACACCGTGAAAGCCTCCGGCGAAGTCGATCAGGCGAAGTTCGGCGAGGTGGTCGGCCGCATCTCGTTCTTCGTCAATGCCGGGCTGCGCTTCATTACCGAAGTCTGCAAAATGCGCGCCTTCACCGAATTGTGGGACGAGATCACCCGCGAACGCTACGGCGTCACCGATCCGAAGCAGCGCCTGTTCCGCTACGGCGTGCAGGTGAACTCGCTAGGCCTCACCGAGCCGCAACCGGAAAACAACGTCGCCCGCATCCTCATCGAAATGCTGGCGGTCACCTTGTCGAAGAACGCGCGCGCCCGCGCCGTGCAGTTGCCGGCCTGGAACGAGGCGCTCGGCCTGCCGCGGCCGTGGGACCAGCAGTGGTCGCTGCGCATGCAGCAGATTCTGGCTTACGAAACCGACCTCCTGGAATACGGCGACATCTTCGACGGTTCGGCCGAGATCACCCGCAAGGTCGAGGCGTTGAAAACCGAAGCCCGCGAAGAGCTCAAACGCATCGAGGACATGGGCGGCGCGGTCGCCGCGGTCGAGACCGGCTACATGAAGCAGCGCCTGGTTGAATCGAACACCGCGCGGCTCGAGGCCATCGAGCGCGGCGATCAGGTGGTCGTCGGCGTCAATAAATATCTCGAGACCGAACCCTCGCCGCTCACCGGCGGCATCGATTCGATCATGACGGTGCCGGAAGAAGCCGAGCACGATCAGATCGAACGGCTCAATGCCTGGCGCGCGCAGCGCGACAACAAAAAAGTTGCGGAAGCGCTCGCCGCGCTCAAGCGCGCCGCGACCGAAGGCAGCAACATCATGCCGCCGTCGATCCAGTGCGCCAAGGCCGGCGTCACCACCGGCGAATGGGGCTGGACCTTGCGCGAGGCGTTCGGCGAATACCGCGCGCCAACCGGCGTCGGCAACGCCATGCGCAACGATGTCGAAGGCCTCGACGACCTCCGCGCCGATGTCGACCGCGTATCGTCGAAGCTCGGCCGCCGCCTCACCTTCCTGGTCGGCAAACCGGGCCTCGACGGACACTCCAATGGCGCCGAGCAGATCGCCGTACGCGCCCGCGATGCCGGCATGCAGGTGGTCTATGACGGCATCCGCCTGACGCCGGAAGAAATCGTCGAAGCCGCCCGCGACAACAAGGCCCATGTCATCGGCCTTTCCATCCTCTCGGGCAGCCATCTGCCGCTGGTGAAGGATGTGGTCGGCCGCATGAAGGAAGCGGGCCTCGACGTGCCGGTGGTCGCCGGCGGCATCATTCCACCGGAAGACGCCGCCGAACTGGAGAAAGCCGGCGTCGCCGCGGTCTATACGCCGAAGGATTTCGAGCTCAACCGCATCATGGGCGACCTGGTGCGGATCGTCGAAAAGAAGAACGACCTGACGAACGTTTAAGGCTTCTATTCTTTCACCTCTCCCCGTTTACGGGGAGAGGGAAAAACAGTCATCGTCTTCCAATTACGCCGCGCTCTTCAGTCCGACCTCACCCTTCGTGCCGAAGGCATAAACATCCATGCGCAGGATGCTGTAGGTCGACGAGACATGGAGGCGCTCGACCTTCGGCGCTTCGCCGGCCGCGCCGAGCGCGACGTAAATCGGCAGCAGGTGCTCTTCGGTCGGGTGATTCTTGGCGCCGTAAGGCGCCAGCTTGCGATAGGCCAGCAGGTCGTCGATGCGGTTGCCTTGCAGCCGCTCGTCGAACCAGTCGGCGAACATGTTGACCCAGGCCGGCGCCGGGTCGTTGACGTCGTGGCCGCGGAATTCCGACAGGTCGTGGGTATAGCTGCCGCTGCCGATGATCAGCACGTCCTTGTCGCGCAGCGGCGCCAGCGCGCGGCCGAGCTTGAGGTGATAGTCCGGCCCGCGTTGCGTCTGGATCGAAAGCTGCACGACGGGAATATCGGCCGCCGGATAGATCAGCGACAGCGGCACCCAGGCGCCGTGGTCGAGGCCGCGGCGGCCGTCGATGCCGGTCTCAAGGCCGGCGTCCTTCAACAGGGCGACGACGTCGGCGGCGAGCGAAGCCGAGCCCGGCGCCGGATAGCGCATGGCGTAAAGCGGACGCGGAAAGCCGTAGAAGTCGTGGATGGTGTCGTTGGTCACCACCGCGTTCACGGTGGGCTTGTCGGTCTCCCAATGCGCGGACACGACGAGGATCGCCTTCGGCCGCGGCAAAGTACGACCGAGTTCGGCGAGGAAGCTGCGCGCCGGCGTATCGGTCAGCGGCAAGGTCGGCGCACCGTGCGACAGAAACAGGGCTGGCAGGGTCATGGGGAATCTCCTTGGGGTCGGCCCTGAACATGGCCCCGAACGCCCGGTGTGATAATCCGCTCATTTTAGATTACATTTCATACCAATAGTGTGAGATAAAACGGCCATGCTCGACCGCCTCACCAGCATGTCGGTCTTTGCCCGCGTCGCCGCGCTCGGCAGCCTGTCGGCGGCGGCCCGCGCTCTCGGCCTGTCGCAGACCATGGTGACCAAGCACATCGCCGCGCTGGAGAGCCGCCTTGGCGTCAAGCTGTTCTACCGCACCACGCGCCGGCTCTCGCTCACCGACGCCGGCCGCAATTATCTCGAGGCGGCGGAACGTATCCTCGCCGACACCGAGGCGGCCGACGCTGCCGTCTCCGCCGAGCGGGTCGAGCCGCGCGGCCCGCTGCGCGTCAATGTGCCGGTCAGCTTCGGCAGCCGGCACATCGCGCCGCTGCTCGGCGAATTCCTGCGCCGCTATCCGCAGATGACCATCGAGCTCGGCCTCAACGACCGTCTCGTCGATCTCGCCGACGAAGGCTGGGATGTCGCCATCCGTATCGGCAAGCTTGCCGAGTCGAGCCTCATCGCGCGACGGCTGGCGCCGTGCACCACCGCGGTCGCCGCATCGCCGATGTATCTCAAGGCGCGCGGCACGCCGAAGACCGTCGCCGATCTGAAAGCGCACAATTGTCTCGGCTATACCCTGCCACGGACGGCCGGCATCGGGCGCTGGCGCTTCGGCGCCAAAGGCGAGACCGTGGTGGAGGTGCGCGGCACAGTCCGCGCCAATAATGGCGACGCGCTGTGCGCCGCGGCCGCCGCCGGCGAAGGCATCATCTACGAGCCGACTTTCATCGTCGCCGATGATCTGCGCGCCGGCACTTTGGTCCGGCTCAAACTCGACAAGCCGACGCTCGCGCTCGACGGCATCTACGCGGTCTATCTGCCGAACCGGAATCCACCCGCGAAGCTGCGCGTCTTCATCGACTTCCTGGCCGAGCGCTTTACCAACCCGGCCTGGGACCGCATCAAGACTTGAGATACGGCATCACGCCTTGGCGACGCCGAGCGCCTCGGCCAGCTTTCCCGGGCTCACCGGTTTGACGAAATAGAAATTCATCCCCGCCGCTTTGGCTCGCGCTTCATCCTGAACCGTGGAGCGGCCGGAAATGCCGATGATCGGCAGTGTCGCCGCCGCGCCGGGCAGCGCGCGAATGCGGCGTGTCGCCTCGCAGCCGTCGATATCCGGCAGCACCAGATCCATCAGCACGGCGTCGTAAGTGCCGCGCGCCACCGCCTCGACCGCCGCCGCGCCGCTGCCGACGAAGTCGGCGCGATGGCCGAGTTCCGTGAGGATCGTGTTCAGCACCACGCGGCCGAACGGATTGTCTTCGGCGCACAGGATCGTCAACGCGCGCACCGGCGCGGATGCCCGCGTCTTGCCGCCCGACGCCGGCGCAACGACCGGCTTCACCAAGGCGGTGAAGGTGAAGGTCGAGCCACGGCCGGGCGCGCTCGTCACCGTCAGGTCGCCGCCCATGGCGCGGGCGACGCGGCGGACGAAGACAAGCCCAAGCCCGGCGCCGCCATAGCGCCGCGCCACGTCTTCATTGGCTTGCGCAAAGGGCTTGAACAGCCGCTTCATGTCGGCGCGCGACAGACCGACGCCGGTGTCGGTGAACGCGAAGACGAGGCGCAGCCGGCCCCGCGCGGCCTTTTCGCTGGAAACCTCCAAGGTCACCGAGCCGTCGTGGGTGAACTTGACGGCATTGTCGGCGAGGTTTTCCAGCGCCGCGCGCAGGCGCAACACATCGCCGGACACCAAAGGCGGCAGGCCCGGTGCGATCGTCGTCGTGACGGCGATGGCCTTGCTGCCAGCGCGCGCGGCCAGCGCCTGCCCGACCGCTTCGGCCAATGCGCCGGGTGCAAACGGCTCGTCGTGCAGCAAAAGGCCTTTGGCGTCGGCGCGCACGGCATCGACGATCAGGGTCGCAAGATGCGCCAGATGATCGGCGCTGCTTTTGACGGCGCTGGCCCAAGCGCGCTCACGCGGGCCGAGATCGGAGGATGCCAGCAGTTCTGCCAGCGCGACAATACCGGTCAGCGGCGTGCGAATGTCGTGGGCGATGCCGGCCAGCGCGGCCTCGATGGCGCGCACCGGCGGCAGCGCCGGCGATCTCTGCGCCGGCCGCCCGGCCCGCTTCCGGGCCGCTTTCTTCGTCGCCTTCTTGATCGCCCGCTTGCGCTTGGCCATGACCCCTTGCCCCAACGGCGGACCATGGCATGGCGGGCCCCGTCAATCGAGCCCGACCCGGCGGCGAATATCGGCTGGGGTTAACCCGTCGGCCCGCAGTTGGCGCAGCGCCGTCGCCGCGGTGGATTTCGACAGCTTGCGGCCGTCGGCGTCGAGAATCAGGCGGTGGTGGCGATAGCGCGGCACGGGCAGCCCGAGCAGGCTTTGCAGCAGCCGATGCACGCTTGTTGAATGGAACAGGTCCCGCCCGCGCACCACGTCGGTGACGCCCTGCAGCGTATCGTCGACTGTCACCGCGAGGTGATAGCTCGCGGGTGCGTCCTTGCGGGCGAGCACGACGTCGCCCCAGGCGGCAGGATCGGCGGTGACCAGGCCGCGCTCGGCCTCCTGCCACGACAGCGCGCCGACGCGCGGCAGCGCCTTTGCCATGTTGAGCCGCAGCGCATAGGGCTCGCCCGCCGCGATGCGCCGCGCGCGCTCCTCGGCCGGCATTTCTCGCGCCGTCCCCGGGTACAGCGGCGCGCCGTCGGGATCGCGGGGCCATGGGCCCTGCCGTTCGCACTCGGTCACTAGTGCCGCAATCTCGGCGCGGCTTTCGAAGCTCGGATAGATCAGATCCATCGCCTCGAGGCGCTGCAGCGCCGCGCGATAATCGTCGGAATGCTCGGACTGCCGCCGCACCGGCTGTTCCCATTCGATCCCGAGCCAGGCGAGATCCTCGTAAATCGCCGCCTCGAATTCCGGCCGGCAGCGGGTGACGTCGATATCCTCGATGCGCAGCAGCAGCCGCCCGCCGGTCGCGCGCGCAACCTCGGCATTGAGCAGCGCCGACAGCGCATGGCCGAGATGCAGGTAGCCGTTCGGCGACGGGGCGAAGCGGAAAACGGGTGGCATGGCCATTCTGACTCGTCATACCCTGCGAAAGCAGGGTATCCAGCCCTATATCATTTCAGCGAAGGGCTGGATCGTCCGCTCATAGGCGTTCTGAAAGAACGCCGTTCTTCGAACGGCTATTCGCGGACGATGACGGAAAAAATGACCCATTTCCTCCACACCCAGTCCGATCTCGAAGCCGGCCTCGCCGAACTGATCCGCATCGATCCGCGCCTCGCGCCGGTCGCGGACAAAGCCGGCGCCTTCGCGCTGCGCCGCCGCGAGGGCGGTTATCCGGGCCTCTGCGCCATCGTCTGTGGTCAACAACTATCGACCGCCAGCGCCGCCGCGATCCGCGACCGCCTGTTCAAGGCCTTCGACCCGTTCCACCACGATGCGGTGCGCTCCGCGCGCAGCGACAAGCTCAAGCGCCTCGGCCTGTCCGCCGCCAAGATCAAGGCGATCAAGGAAATCGGCAAGGCGGTCTCGAGCGGCACCATCGATCTCAACGCCGTCGGCGAGATGGATGCCGACGCGGCGCATGCTTTACTCACCGCGCTGCATGGCGTCGGGCCGTGGACCGCGGATATCTATCTCTTGTTCTGCCTCGGTCATGCCGACGCGTTTCCCGCCGGCGATCTCGCCGTGGCGGAGGCGGCGCGCATCGCACTCGACCTGAAGAAGCGGCCCGACCCCAAGGCGCTGACCAAAATCGCCGAGGCCTGGCGGCCGTGGCGCGGCGTGGCGGCGCATCTGATGTGGGCCTATTATCACGTCGTCAAACGCCGCGAGGGCATCAGCCTCGAAGCCGCGAAGAAAACATCGAAGGCGAAAAAACTCCGGCCGCCGATCAAGCAGACGAAATCGTCTGCTAAGAAGAAAACCGTAACGGCCAAACGCGCCAAAAAGGCAAAAGGGGTAAAGCGTGCAACTTGACGGTCCGCGACTCGAGGCAAAATCCGGCACGGCCAAACAACTGGTCGTGTTCCTGCACGGCTACGGCGCTGACGGCAACGACCTGATCGACATCGGCCGCGTCTGGCAGAACCTGTTGCCGGATGCCGCCTTCGTTTCACCGCACGCGCCGCGGCCTTGCGGCCAGGCGCCGGTCGGCCGCGAGTGGTTTCCGCTGACCTTCCGCGATCCGAACGAGCGCTGGACCGGCGTCAACGCCGCGGCGCCGGCGCTGAACGGGTTCCTCGACGCCGAACTGGAGCGGCTCGAACTGCCGCCGGAAGCGCTGGCGCTGGTCGGCTTCAGCCAGGGCACCATGATGGCGCTGCATGTCGGCCCGCGTCGGCCGGTCGCGCCGGCGGCGATCGTCGGCTACTCGGGCATGCTGGTCTTGCCGGAGGACGGCGATCCGGATGCATTCGCCGCCGAGATCAAGAGCCGGCCGCCTGTGCTGCTGGTGCACGGCGACCAGGACCAGCTCATTCCGGTGCAGGCGCTGATGCACGCGGCGCAGGCGCTGGCCGCGCTGGAGTTCATGACCGAGTGGCATGTTTCCGGCGGTATCGGCCACGGCATCGACCAGGAAGGCCTGCGCCATGGCGGTGAGTTCCTGGCCCGCCACCTGAATGCCCGGAAATAAACAGCGCCTATCGATGGTGGGCCGCTGGCACCCGCCCCTTGCGTCTTCTTCACAATCCCGTCACGCTGCCCTATTAGTAGAGGCTAAGCCGCGTGGCGGCGGCTGTCCTTGGAGGTCGAGGAGCAGCGCTTGAACGTGCACGTTTCGCCAGCCGGATTTCCGGCCCTTGTGCTCAACGCCGATTTCAGACCGTTGAGCTACTACCCGCTGTCCTTGTGGTCCTGGCAGGACACGATCAAGGCGGTGTTCCTCGAACGGGTCAGCATCGTCGCCAACTATGACCAGGCGGTGCGAAGCCCCAGCTTCGAGATGAGATTGCCGAGCGTCGTATCGCTCAAGACCTATGTCAAACCTTCAACACACCCCGCCTTTACCCGCTTCAACGTCTTTTTGCGCGACCGGTTCTCCTGCCAATATTGCGGCAGCCGCGACGACCTGACTTTCGATCATGTCATTCCCCGCTCGCGTGGCGGCATCACCTCCTGGGACAATGTCATTACCGCCTGCTCGCCCTGCAACCTGCGCAAGGGCTCACTGACTATGGCCGAGGCGCACATGCATCCGGCGCAGATGCCGTTCCAGCCAACGGTGCATCACCTGCACCGCAATGGCCGCCAGTTCCCGCCGAACTACTTGCACGATAGCTGGCTCGACTATCTCTACTGGGATACGGAACTGGAGCCGTAAAGCTCGGGCGCGCGCCCTTTAGCCCACTCCGCCGCGCCGGTTTGACCGGTATCAAAGGCCGGCTGCCAACAACGCGCTACCTGTTCGGGTAGGGGCGCGAAAGGCCAGCCGATGAATAAACCTGCCGCCGTTGATCCAGCGCGCGCCGAGGCCGCGAGCCCGGTCGTGCTCGTTCCCAAACCGCAAGCACCGCCGCCGCCACCGCGGCAAAGCCGGTTCTGGATCGCCGCCGCCGTGGCCGCGGCTGTCGTCAGCGCCGCAGCCTTCGGCATCTGGCGCTACGCCGACAGTACCAACAGCGTCCAATACGCCACGGCGGCGGTGACGCGCGGCGACATCACCCGCACGGTGACCGCGACCGGCACCGTCAATCCCGTGCTGACCATCATCGTCGGCAGCTACGTGTCTGGCGTGATCAAGGAAATCCACTGCGACTACAACACCGAGGTTAAGGTCGGCGAGGTCTGCGCCCGGATCGATCCGGCGCCGTATCAGACCGTGGTCGATCAGAACCGCGCCAATCTCGCGGTCGCCCGCGCGCAGCTTGAGAAAGACAAAGCGAATCAGGCCTACGCCCAGCTCAATTACGACCGTAATGCCCGCCTGGCGCAGACCAACGCCGTGTCGCGCGACGCACTCGACAACGCCAGGAACGCGCTTGACCAAGCCGCCGCCCAGATCGGCGTCGATCAGGCCACGATCCAGCAGCGCGAGGCGCAACTCGCCGCCGCGGAGGTCAACCTCGGTTACACCAACATCGTCTCGCCGGTGGATGGCACCGTAGTGTCGCGCAATGTCACCGTTGGACAGACCGTGGCGGCGAGCTTCCAGACGCCGACCTTGTTCCTGATCGCCACCGACCTCACCCAGATGCAGGTCGACAC